>CAWKET010000015.1:0-241068 GCA_963848585.1 uncultured Alphaproteobacteria bacterium
TGCGCGGCACCGCTGTCGCCAGCCACGGCACAGCAGAACGCTCCCGACAAGGCGGCCATCGAGCAGAATCGTCAAGGACTACCTGATGGCCCATCCGGAAGTCCTGGTGGAGTCGCTGAACGAGTTCCAGAAGAAGCAGGAAGCGGCGGAGGCGGAAGCCCAACGCGAAGCGCTCGTCTCGCGTCAGGACGAGCTATTCAAGAACCCTGCCTCGCCGGTCCTCGGCAACCCCAAGGGCGACGTGACGCTGGTCGAGTTCTTCGACTACCAGTGCGGCTACTGCAAGGCCGTCCACGCCGATGTCCGCCGCCTGATCGACAGCGATACCAAGATCCGGCTGGTCTATAGGAGTTCCCGATCCTGGGGCCTGCCTCCATCACCGCGTCGCGCGCGGCGCTGGCGGCTCAGCGGCAAGGCAAATACGACGCGCTTCATGTGGCGCTGATGGAGAATCGCGGCCAGCTCGACGACGACAAGATCTACCGGATCGCGGCGTCCGCCGGGCTCGATCTGGACCGGCTGAAGAAAGACATGCAGGCGCCGGAAATCAGCGAGGCGCTTCAGAAGAACCTGCGCCTTGCCAGCGAGTTGAACATTCGCGGCACTCCGGCCTTCGTCGTCGGCGACCAGATCGTTCCCGGCGCCGTCAGCCTCGATAAGCTGAAGGAACTGATCGCATCCGGCCGCGCCGGCTGATCGCCGCCCCGCTCGAAAGGCTATTCGCTTACGAAAAAGCGCCGGACGCTCCCGTCCGGCGCTTTTCTTTACTTCGTCCAGGTCAAGCCTTACTCGGCGTCCTTCTGCTTGGCCGGATCGGCGTCCTGGAATGCTGGCAGTTCGCGGCAGGCGGCGACGATCGCCGTGATCCGCGGGAACGGCGAGAGGTCGATATCGGCACGCTCGGCGTTGTAGACCTGCGGAACCAGGCAGACGTCGGCCAGCGTCGGCGTATCGCCGTGGCAGAAGGTGCCGGACCCGGCCGCCGGGGTCAGCGACCGTTCCAGTGCTGTCAGTCCCTCGACAACCCAGTGACGGTACCATCTCGTTCTTGGCCTCGTCCGAAACCTTGAGCGGACCGACGAGATAGCGCAGCACCCGCAGATTGTTCAGCGGATGGATGTCGCTGGCGATGGCCTGGGCGATGGACCGCACGCGGGCGCGCTCCAGCGGGGTCTTCGGCAGCAGGGCCGGTTCGGCTGGGTTTCTTCCAGATACTCGATGATGGCAAGCGACTGGGTAAGAACGTTCGGGCCGTCGATCACGAGCGGAACGAGCCCCTGGGGATTCGAGCGCGCCGTATTCGGGAGACGACTGCTCACCCTTGCGGAGATGGACGAAACGATGGTCGACCTGCATCCCCTTCAGGTTCAGCGCAATTACGAACACGGTAGGCCGCCGAGGACCTGTAATAACCAAAAAGCTTCATTCACGACACTCCGCTCTCGCGCGTTTACGGGATGGCTCCCGCCCGCGCATATGTTTAGGTATGCCCCATCCACCTCACCGCCGCACCTGACCGCGCGGTCACACCCCTCATTATCACAAGGCTTTCCAAAGTGCCGAGACTTGCGCCGCAGAACCACGCCGAGACCCGCAATCCCAGCATCGTCGTGTTCGATATCGGCGGTGTGCTGATCGACTGGAATCCACGATACCTGTACCGCAAGCTGTTCGCGGAAGATACCACCGCCATGGAGGAATTCCTCGAGTCCGTCTGCACGATGGACTGGAATCTCCAGCAGGACGCGGGACGCCCTGGAAAGAGGCGGTGGACGACCTCTCGGCCCGCTATCCGGAAAAGGCCGAGCTGATCGCCGCCTATGACCTGAACTGGGACGAAATGGTCTCCGGCCCCATCCCCGGAACCGCCGATCTGCTGTGGGAACTGAAGCGCCGGGGCACTCCGGTCTACTGCATCACCAATTTCTCGGTCAACAAGCTGGACCGCGCCCGCGAGCGGTTCGAGGAACTGAACGCCTTCGACGGCATCGTCGTCTCGGGGGAGGTCCGGTTGCTGAAGCCGGATGCGGCAATTTACCGCCGCCTGCTCGACCAGCACGATCTCCGCGCGGAGGACACGCTGTTCATCGACGATGTCGAACAGAATGTCGAGGGCGCCCGAGCCGTCGGCATGCATGCCGTCCGGTTCGTCGACGCCGATACCCTGCGGAAAGATCTGACCGGCGTACGGGTTGCTTGTAGCACGCGCAGACGGCCAGCGCCGGTCCGCGGCGGTCTAATCGGCTCGGACAAGATTTTGTCCGAATGTCGGCCCAAAGCGCTCCAATTATGTTCAATTCGCCTGCATTTTGAGGCATAATGTTATATACGAGTAATAATTTCAGTTGTATCCGCTATCCCCCTCCCGTCTGGGATTCGGATACAAAGGGTTTTGACCACGTGCCCGCTGCCGGTGAAACCTTGTCAAAGGATTTTCCCATGACCGCTCATCCTGCCGATTTGAGCATTGCGCACGGGGGCCTTTCGAACGGAAGGCTCGATATGGACGAGCACGACCTGACGACTTCCGCGCCCCCTTCCTCTCTCGTGCTGGAAGACTACCTGCCCTATCGCCTGTCCGTGCTGTCCAACCTCGTAAGCCGGACCCTGGCTCGCCTGTACGAACAGCGATTCGGGCTGACGGTCGCGGAATGGCGCATCATGGCGGTACTTGCCCGCTTCGGCCCGCTGTCGGCCAATGCGGTCTGCGACCGGACCGCCATGGACAAGGTGCAGGTCAGCCGCGCCGTCGCGCGCGCCGTCGACAACGGTCTGGTGGATCGCGGGATCGACGCGCTGGACCGCCGCCGCTCGGTCCTGACGCTGACGTCCAAGGGCCGCGGCATCCATGACCAGATCGTCCCGCTCGCCGTCAATCTGCAGGCGAACCTTCTGGGATCCCTGAGCGGAGAGGAGAACTGCCGGCTCAACGACATGCTGACCCGGCTCTACAGCCGCGCGCGGGAACTGCACGGCGCTCCGGAAGAAGAGTGACCGGAGCCAGACGCGAGACAGGGATGCCGGCGGAGGGGGCTGAACCGGACGAGCGCGGCATCCCGACCAGTCCATCCCGCCGTCTCCCAGCCACGGGCATTGCCCTGTCGGCATCGCGTGCTATAAACGCGGCATCGCAACCGCAGCCGGAAAGCCGCCCCGTGGCTATCGAGCCCTCCGTCCTGGTCCTCAACGGCCCAAACCTCAACATGCTGGGCGTGCGTGAGCCGGCCATCTATGGGACCGAAACTCTCGACGACATCGAGGCGCTGTGCCTGGAACGGGCGGAAGCCCTGAACATCGCGATCGACTTCCGCCAGTCCAACCTGGAAGGCGAACTGGTCTCCTGGATTCAGCAGGCGCGGGGCGAGCACGACGGCATCATTCTGAATGCGGGTGCCTATACCCATACCTCCATCGCCATCATGGACGCGCTTTCGGTAGCGGAGCTTCCGGTGATCGAGGTCCACCTGTCCAATGTCTTCCGGCGCGAGGCTTTCCGCCACCATTCCTATGTGTCGCCTGTCGCGAAGGGTGTCATCTGCGGCTTCGGCGCGCATGGCTATCTGCTAGCACTGGACGCGCTGGCGCGGCTGATCGATGCCGATTTGAGTAACGGGAACTGATATGGCGACTTTCGACATCGATGGTGATCTGGTCCGCAAACTCGCGGGCCTGCTGGACGAAACCGGACTGACCGAGATCGAGTTCGCCGAGGGCGAGAAGCGCATCCGCGTCACCAAGGGCGGCACCGCTCCGGCGTTCTATGCCCAGGCCCCCGCCGGCGGCGCCCGCTCCGGCCGCCGCCGCGACCTCGCCGCCGGCGGCTCTCGGCGTGTCGAGCCATCCCGGCGCCCTGACCTCCCCGATGGTCGGCACCGCTTATGTCTCCTCCGAGCCGGGCGGGCCGCCGTTCGTCCGCGTGGGCGACACGGTGAAGGCCGGGCAGACCGTTCTGATCATCGAGGCGATGAAGGTGATGAACCCGATCAAGGCCCCCAAGGCCGGGACGGTCAGCCAGATTCTCGTCGGCGATGCCCAGCCGGTCGAGTTCGGCGAAGTCCTCATGACTATCGAATAAGGGACCATCCCATTGTTCGAAAAGGTTCTGATCGCCAACCGAGGCGAAATCGCCCTCCGCATCCACCGCGCCTGCCGCGAGATGGGGATACAGACCGTCGCGGTCCATTCCACGGCCGATGCCGACGCCATGCATGTGCGGCTGGCCGACGAGGCGGTCTGCATCGGACCGGCGTCCGCCCGTGAAAGCTATCTGAACATTCCGGCGATCCTGACCGCCGCGACCATCACCGGCGCCGACGCGATCCATCCCGGCATCGGCTTCATGTCGGAGAACGCCCAGTTCGCGCAGATGGTGGAGGAGCACGGCTTCACCTTCATCGGCCCGACGCCGGAGCATATCCGGATCATGGGCGACAAGGTCACCGCCAAGAAGACGGTGCTCGACCTTGGCCTGCCGGTGGTCCCCGGCTCGCCCGGCCCGGTCGAAACGCTTGAAGAGGCCGTCGCGGTCGCCGAGCACACCGGCTATCCGGTGCTGATCAAGGCGGCGGCCGGCGGCGGCGGCAAGGGCATGAAGGTGGCATGGTCGGCCGACCAGCTCCGTGAGGCCTATCAGCTTGCCCGTGGCGAGGCGCGCGCCGCCTTCGGCAACGATCAGGTCTATATGGAGCGCTATCTGTCCAAGCCGCGCCATATCGAGATCCAGTTGCTGGGCGACATGCACGGCAACGCCGTCCATTTCGGCGAGCGCGACTGCTCGGTCCAGCGCCGCCACCAGAAGGTGGTGGAGGAGGCTCCCTCCCCGGCGCTCAATGCCGAGCAGCGGGAGTTCATCGGCAGTCTGGCGGCCCGCACCACGTCGGAACTCGGCTACCGCGGCGTCGGCACCATGGAGTTCCTGTTCGAGGACGGTGAGTTCTTCTTCATCGAGATGAACACCCGCCTTCAGGTCGAGCACACGATCACCGAGATGATCACCGGCATCGACCTTGTGCGGGAACAGATCCGCGTCGCGACCGGCGCTCCCCTGGGCTATGGCCAGTCGGACATCCGCTTCCACGGCCACGCCATCGAGTGCCGGGTGAATGCCGAGCATCCGGAAACCTTCGTCCCGTCACCCGGCAAGATCGACGGCTACCATGCGCCGGGCGGCCTGGGCGTGCGGGTGGACAGCGCGCTGTACGACGGCTACCGCGTTCCTTCCCACTATGACAGCCTGATCGCCAAGCTGGTGGTCCATGGAACGACGCGCAACGAGTGCATGATGCGGCTGCGCCGCGCGCTTGAGGAGTTCGTGATCGGCGGTATCGACACCAGCCTGCCGCTTCACCGCCGGATCATCGCCGAACCCAACTTCATCAATGGCGACTACGATATCCACTGGCTGGAACATCTGATGGCCGGGAAGTAAGCTCACTGAAGTAGCGTCATTCCGCCGCCTGGGGGACCGGTTCGAACAGCTTGAACAGGTCCTCCGGCGTTATCTTGGCCGGCGCATACTCCTTCAACTGCGCCCCTGGCGAGTCTTTTCCTCGATGCCGTCGAGAGCCTCGTCGATCCGGTCCAGCGGCAGGCCGAAGAGATCGAAGATCGAGTAGCGCCACCATTGCAGCCGGGTCAGGCGCTCGATCGTCTGTTCCGGAAAGCGAAGCCGCTTCACCGTGGCCGGCGTGCCGGCGACGATGCTGTAGGGCGGAACATCCTTCACCACCACGGAGCGTCCGCCGACGACGGCGCCATCGCCAATGGTGACTCCGGCCTTGATGAAGACGCCCTGCCCGATCCAGACATCGTTGCCGATCGTCGTGATCTTGCAGGAGTCCTTGAAGGGAATGCGCTGCTTCCGCAGTTCCTCCACCCGGTCCGGCGCCACGAAGCGCGCCCATTCGTGGAGATCCGCCACATGGGTGACGCGGGAACTGGTCAGCCAGTCGACCGGATGCTCGTTCGATCCGATCATGACCTCGGGCGCTATCGAGCAGTAGCGGCCGATCTTGACGTTGCCGAGCTTGCCGCCGGCAATGGAACAGAAAGCGCCGACCTGAAGGATCGTCCGGCTGGCGATATGCGCCTGAACCATGGTCGGCCCTTCCAGGAACGACATCTGATTAAGCGCCAGCACGCCCCTTGTCTGCGGCAGCTTCAGTCCCAAAGTCGCCAGTTTAGCCGCTGGGTTGGGACCGAAATCGATGGTCACAATGCTCACAACATCACTCCAAATGCTCAATAACCCTGTCAAACGCAGGGTCAATATTGGAGTGCTCTGCTTTACAAAAAGTATACGAAGCCAAGACACGCCTTTTTGTCTATCTTTACAGAAGCAGATTAATTTTCGTTTTAATTTACTTACGACATTTGCCAACTTGTTCAGTCACGAGCTTCGGCAGCCATCGGGAATTCGACGGTAACACGTCGTTCCCTTGCCCGACGACACTCTCGATCTTCAGGCTGCCATCGTGCAGATCGACCAAAGCCTGAACCAGCGGCATCCCAAGGCCGGTACCACCATACCGGCGCGACAGGACCGGTTCGGCCTGCCAGAAGGGCTCGCAGACACGGGCGACATCGCCGGGATCGATGCCGATCCCGTTATCCGCGATGGTCAGCGCGACGCCATGGGCGGCGACGGCGCCGCTCAACGTCACCCATCCCCCCTCCGGCGTGAACTTCAGGGCGTTGGACAGAAGGTTCAGAATGATCTGACGAACCGCGCGGGCGTCCGCGATCAGTGACGGGCATCCCGGCTCCACCTCGACGGTCAGGCTGCAGCTTGCGTTCGCGCGCCGTACCGGCCACCAGCCGGGCACAGGTATCGAGCAGGCGGCTGACTTCCAGCGGCTCCGGGTGGATGGTATGGTTGCCGGCGTCGATCTCGGTCAGGTCCAGCAGGTCGTTGATGATCCGGAGAAGCTGGCTTCCGCTGTCGTGGATTTCCTGGGCATAATCCCCAAGCGCCACGCCCTTCGCCTGCGCCGCCGGATCGTCGCGGATCAATTCGGAAAAGCCGATGATGGCGTTCAGGGGCGTTCGCAGTTCATGGCTCATGGTCGACAGGAACTGGGACTTGGCCCTGCTGCCCTCCTCGGCCCGGATCAGGGCGCCGCGAAGTTCATCGGCATAGCGGGCCCGCTCCCGTAGCGACGCGTCGAAGGCATTCAGGAAATGGTTGGTCTTGCTGACCAGAAGCCCCAGTTCGTCGGCATCATGCCCGCGCGGCACTTCGACCAGATGGCCGCCCGGCGCCTCCGGGTCGATCTTGGACACCGACTTGCTGATCGCCAGGATCGGCTTGGTCACCATGACATGGAACATGGCCGTCAGAAGCAGCCCCAGCAGCAGGTTGCGGAGCAGGCCACTGATCAGGGTGGAGCGCGCGCGATCCAGAAAGGCGGTCGCGGTTATGTGGCTGTCCACCGAGACGTTCAGCTTGCCGATCTGAAGACGCGGGCGGTTCAGCGGCTCGTAATAGAGCGGGACCGAGATATCCAGTTCATTGCCGAACAGCCATTCCGAGAACAGGCGCAGACTGCTGTCGATCTGGGCCGTTCGCGTACCGCCAGCCGCGCGCCGAACTCATCATGAATGCTGGCATGAAAGATCGGCCGGTAGCTCAGCAGTCCCTTCAGCACGTCGGCATGCAAGGGACGAATCGAGATCGTAGGCCGCCTTGGCGGCGGCCTCGGCGATGATCTCGGTGACTTCCTCAAGCGTCCGGCGCTGGACCGCGCGTTCCCGGCGCGCATCGTCGATAAGATCGAGGCCGCTGGCGAAAAAGCCAAGCAGAACCGCGACTATGACCGTATTACGGGCCTGCCGGAAGGAAAGGCGATCAAATAAGGGTGCCATCGTTCAGCAAGTCCGCCGTCCTTCCCCAATCTTATAATCGGTCGCGGCGACCCGATACGGTGACTCACAGCCAGCCGCAACCCTCGGCCCGATAGGTTCTACCCTGGATACATGAAAATTGATTTTCATAAAGTTAATGAGAAATGTTTTCCCTATGCGGCTTTCATGTTTCGCATCCGGCTTCAGGTCAGTCGTCATGCGGCCGCGTCGCGGGGGCCGCTCAGCAGGCCGATCAGCCGGTCCTTCAGCCGTCCGACCTGATCGGATACGTCGGCGGCATGGCGGTCGATCGTATCGGCGAGCTTTCTGGTTTCACCGGCATCCTCGGATACTGCGGTGATCCGCCGTGAAACCTCTCCCGCACCATCGGCGGCCGTCGTGGCGCTGCGGCTTATCAATTCGGTGGCGCCTCCCTGGTCGGCAACCGAGCCGATGACGGTTTCGGCGATGGCGTCGATACGCTGAATGACGTCCTGCACTTCGACGATATGGGCGGTCACCATCGCCGCGGCATTTCGGACGGCATCGATCTGGCTGGTGATCCTGCCCGGTCGCCCGCGACGTTCTGGCTGCCAGGACCTTGACCTCCTCGGCCACGACGGAAAATCCTCTGCCCGATTCGCCGGCCCGCGCGGCTTCGATGGTGGCGTTCAGCGCCAGCATGTTGGTCTGGCCGGCGATCTCGGTGATCAGGCCGGCAGCATTCCCGATGTTTTGCGCCGCGTCGTTCAGGGCCGCGACCACCCGGCGGGTATCCTCGCCCTTGGTCACGGCGTTGCGGATGATGCCGCCGACCTGGTCATCTGGTTGCCGATCTCCCGCGATGTCGTTGCCAGTTCCTCGCTCGCCGCCGCGACGGAATGGACGCCGGCGGTCGCTTCCCGCGCCGCTTCCGCGACCCCCGAAGACTGCTCGCCCGTCCGGCCGGCCGCCGCCTTCATGCGTTCGGCCAGATCGGCAATGCCGCTCGCCTGCTCCATCACGGCCATGACCGTCGATTGGACCTCCGACTCGAGCGCATTGGCCAGCCGCTGAGACGCGCCGCGAACTCCTCCTTGTGCTGGCGCTCCTTGATCTCGTCCTGGGCCTTCAGACTCTCCATTTCCTCGGCATTGCGCCGGAATACCTCGATGGCTCGCGCCATGGCGCCGATCTCGTCGCGGCGTTGCGCGCCCGGCACCGGCTGGGTGCGGTCGCCGGTCGCCAGCCCTCGCATCGCTTCCTCGATGGCGCGCAAGGGTCTGGTGATGCTGCGGACCAGGATCAGGCTGGTCAGCAGCGCCAGCACCAGGACGATGGCTCCCATCATGATCCCGGCGCGCCCCGTGGCGTCGCGGACCTCGGCCTTTTCGGACCGCGCACGCTCCATCCCGGCACTGGCGGCCTCGAACAGGCGGGCGAACCGGTCCGGCATCGCACTCAGCACTCTGTTGAAGGCCTGGATCTGCTCGCCAAGCTTCACCTGATTCTCGACGTAGGCCGCCAGGTCCGCCCGATAGTTGCCGGCCAGCCGGGTCAATGTTTCCTGTGTCGCCGGGTCCAGGCCCGAGCCCATCATGCCGAACTCGAACTCCCGGTAAGCCTTGCGGTGTCCGCCCATGACATCGACATCGCCATACAGGATGAAGTCCTTCTCGATCACCCGCATGGTCAGCATCCGGACATAGGTTTCCGCCGCCATGCCGACCGGCCATTTGCGCAGCTCCGATTCCATGGCGTCCACGGAAGCCCGCAGCTTTCCGCGCAGGCCGCTGTGCTCATCAAGGCCCATGATCCGGCTGGTTTCCCTGACATCGGCGAAGCGGGCGGCCGCCTCCTCGACATTCGCCCGCAGCCCATCCACCAGCCCGCCGGCCCTGGCGGCGCCGGGATGGTGGGCGATGCGGTCGAGCAGGATTTCCGCCTCGATCGGTCCGCGTGGCGAAGGCCGCAGCGGCGCCGGCATTCGCGGTCAGTGATGAAATCGCGGGCGAGGATCTGGAGATCCGCGGCACGACGCTCGACGGAAGCGGCCAGAACCACAAGATCGCCATAAGAGCTAAGCTCGTTCGTGGCGTCGTCCATCCGCCGGTCAGCTAGCAGAAACAGCGCCGTGTCGTAATGGCGACCGTCAGCAAGCGCCACCAAAATCAGAAGACCTATTCTGGTTCCGATCGATAAATGCGACAGGATATCAGACAGCCTGCGGATCATTTTCGACCAGGTAGTTTTCGATTGCACTGGAATTGAAAGATAATATTCTGTATAGCGATCGAGTTTGACATGGCTTTCACAATCCTATAACCAGAACGTCACATTACTGTCTTCAACCCAACAGCCTGGATACACAAAGCAGATTTCCTTATTACTATTCCGGTAACGCGCGCACTCTTGGCGCCAAAGTGTAAAGAAAACGTTGAGATGGGTATCCGGCTAGCCGATGCACTGCCGTGGTCAAGCCGGACAAACCGCCGCCGCTGCCACTCCCCAAGGGCCGGGCGGCGTGTATAGTCATTGTCGAAGATTTCGTCCGGCCTGGAGGGCAGCGACATCATAATGACTGGTTTGACGGCACAGCTTCTGCTGCGGGCCTATGCCGCCGGCATCTTTCCAATGGCGGAAAGCGCCGAATCGGAGGAACTCTACTGGTTCGATCCGGAGCAGCGCGGCGTGCTGCCTCTCGATCACATGCATGTCCCGCGCAGGCTGCGGCGGACAATCCGCAGCGGCCGGTTCGAGATCCGCATCGACTCCAATTTCGATGCCGTCATACAGGGATGTGCCGAGTTCGACCGATGTCCGGCCCAAGACCTGGATCAACAGCGAGATCATGCGGCTCTATTCGACGCTGTTCGACTTGGGATTCGCCCACTCGGTCGAATCCTGGAGCGACGGCCGTCTGGTCGGGGGGCTTTATGGCGTGGCGCTCGGCGGCGCGTTTTTCGGTGAAAGCATGTTCAGCCGGCAAACCGATGCCAGCAAGGTGGCGCTGATCCATCTCGTGGCGCGGCTGCGCTACAACGGCTTCACGCTGCTCGACACCCAGTTCGTCACGACGCATCTGAGCCAGTTCGGGGCGCTGGAGATCCCACGGTCAAGCTATCGCGCGCAACTCGCGAAGGCGCTTCAGATCACGCCCGACTTCACCGACGGCACGGAAAGCGAGGTCATCGAGACCTATTTGCAGTCGATCACCCAGACATCGTAGACGGGGTGCTCCAAGGCCGACAGCGCCGGGCTGGAAGCGAACATCCAGCCGCTGAACAGGGCTTCCACCGCCTCATCGGGGCGGGCCTCCTGGATCTCCAGGAAGGCGGCCGATTCGGGCGGCTCCACCGGAGACGCCTTGCGGCAGGTCCGGGCCGTGATCCGCAGCGAGCCGAATGCCACGGTATCGCCAACCGGAACGTTCAGCGTGACCACCCGCGCCGTCACCTTGTCCAACCCTTGCAGCACGGCGACCGGCATGCTCTCCATGCCCTCCGACCCTCCCGATTGGGCAAGGGCCGGGACAGCCGTCCCAATCCCAAGCGCCAGAACCAGCCCGGTCAATCCTATGCCTAGACGCCGTATCGCGTTCACTTCACCCTGCCCCGTCAACACTATACCTCTTCAGCCTCCGCCTCATCAGCCTGCCGGCTTATCCGCCGCGAACCGAAGGCGGACGTAATCAGCGTACCATGTGCCATCGGGCTTATATTAGGGCGGGCGATATCTCCACCAGCACCTCGTTCAACAGCGCGCCATGCTCGCTCACGGGGACCTTGGCGATGAAGCTTCCGGCGAAGGTCGCAAGCCAACCCGCCATGCCGGTCGGCAGCGGCGTCGGCCGTTCGATCAGCTCCGCCGACCTGACCCGGAAGCCGTGCGCGGTCAGTTTCGCCGCGTATTCTTCAGCACTTGGAAAGTACCAGGGGTTCGCGGCCTTGCCGTCGAGCCCGCGCCGGTCGAGCGCCGCCTCCAGCGCCGAGGCGATCGTGGCGACGTTGCCGGCCCCGCCGAATTCCCCGACGAACCGCCCGCCCGGCTTCAGCGCCCGGTGAACCCCGTCGATCACCGCGTCCGGCTGGAGCATCCAGTGCAGCGCCGCATTGGAGAAGACGGCGTCGAACTCTCCGTCGAAATCCAGCGCCTCGCCGTTCATCAGCCGGACGTCCAGGCCGCGCGCCCGCGCGGCATTCACCAGTTCGGCACTGGCGTCGGCGCCGACCACGTCGCAGCCGGCGGCAGCCAGCTTTTCCGTCAGGGCGCCGTCACCACAGCCGAGATCCAGGATGCGCTCCCCCGGCCTGGGGGCCAGCAGATCGACCACCGGCATGCCGAGATCGGCGACGAACCGGGCATTTTCCGCATAACCACGGGCGTCCCATCGCTGGGACGGCTCTCCGGTCGGTGATGTCATGGATCCGCTCTCCCCTGATTTCCTGACTCGGGCATCTCCGCGGACAACAGTCCGCGGAGAGCTTCAGTTACCGAGGAGTCCGCCCGGAGCGGCGGCGCCGGGCGCGGCGGGTGATGCTCCCGGCTGGGGTGCTTCCCCCTGCTGGCCACCACTCTGCTGGTTATTCTGCTGCCCGCCCTGCTGCATGCTGAAGATCACCTGCCCCAGCAACTGCTCCAGACCCGGAGTGGACTGGGTGAAGTCGATCCGGCCGCCGGGCTGGATCTGATCCGGATCGCCGCCCGGCTGGAGCGACATGTATTTGCCGCCCAGCAGGCTTTCGCTCGCGATCAGCGCCACCGTGTCCTTGGGCAGCTTGATGCTGGGATCGATCGTCATGTGGACGACCGCAAGGTAGGTGCTGGGGTCGAGCGTCTGGCTTGTGACGGTGCCTACCTTGACGCCGCTGATGCGCACGTCGCTGCCGCTTTGCAGACCGCCGACACTGGAGAAGTTGGCCGTGACCTCGTAGCCATCGACCCGCCTCAGATCGGCGCTGGTATAGGCAAAGACCAAAAAGAAACCTGCCACGACGATGACGACACCGCCGAGCACGGTCTCAATGGTATTCCTGCGCATTCAAAATCCCTCGGTGGATAACCCTGGGCGGATAACCCTGGGCCGGAGCGGCGCTATGGCCGTTCAGCCCGGTGTCCAGGGCTCATAGTCGCCGGTGGCGCGCTCCCGCTGACCACCTTCCAGCGTGTGTCCTGGCGGCCGGTATGCCGACAGGCTGCCGGTGGCGTTCGGGATATGGGGCTTCTGCCATGGCTTATGGAAGGCGCTGCCCTCCTTCAGCGGGTCTTTCACCGTATGGTGCAGCCAGCCATGCCACTCCGGCGGAACCTTGGAAGCTTCCGGCTCGCCGTTATAGAGCACCCACCGACGCTCGCGCCGGCCAGTGGCCTTCTTGTCGCGATAGTACGTGTTGCCGAACTGGTCGGTCCCGACCAGCTCGCCGCGGCGCCACGTGAACAGGCGGATCTGCAGGTTCGACATAAACGTGTTGAAGGAGATGCGTTCTTTCATGGCCGCTCGCTGAAGGGGTTGAACCCCATTTACGTACTTTTCGTCGGGGCGGAATATGGCACCTGGGTTTGTCCGCGTCCAGCCGGACAGCACAAATGCCGCGGAATAACGGATTGCCTGCGAATGAGGCAGCGAATCGCCGATGCGTAAAGGCGTGATTCCGCGCACCCCTGTCAACGGGTTTACGTGGCCCCAAGCCCCCGCTACGGTGTCTCTCCCATTCCCCCGCAAACAAGATTTCGTGGCTCCCCGAACACACCGACACACATCATTTGGTGTCGGATGGAACGTCAACCGCAAAATCTTGTTGCCTGCACCAGAACTTGTGGCACACTCCGGATCAAGCACAGGATATCGCGGTCCGTTGCTCCAACAGCGCTGCGATACGGTCGGCCTCTCTTCCAGGCCGCAAGCCGGTGCGGCGGGATGAGATCAGGTTGACACAGCACCAAAGCCAACAGGGATTACTGAGATGCGGATTGAGCGACGCTTTACGACCGAAGGCCGGGACGCCTATGACGGCATCGAGTTCCGGACCACCACCAGCGAGATTCGCAATCCCGATGGCTCGGTCGTTTTCCAGCTCGCCAACGTCGATGTCCCGGCCGATTGGAGCCAGGTCGCCTGCGATATCCTGGCGCAGAAGTATTTCCGCAAAGCCGGTATCCCGGCTGCCCTGAAGGCGGTCGAGGAAAACACCGTACCAAGCTGGCTGTGGCGCAAGGTCGCCGACGAGGAGGCGCTGAAGCGCGTCTCCAGGGAGAGCCGGAAGGTCGGCGAAACCTCGGCCCGTCAGGTTTTCGACCGTCTGGCCGGCACCTGGACCTACTGGGGCTGGCACGGCGGCTATTTCGACTCCGAGTCGGACGCCCGCGCCTTCTTCGACGAGATGCGCTACATGCTGTGCCGCCAGATGGCCGCGCCCAACAGCCCGCAGTGGTTCAACACCGGCCTGCACTGGGCCTATGGCATCGACGGCCCGGCCCAGGGCCACTACTACGTCGATTTCCGCACCGGTGAGCTGACCGCTTCCGAGTCGGCCTACGAGCACCCGCAGCCCCACGCCTGCTTCATCCAGGGTGTGCGCGACGATCTGGTCGGCGACGGCGGCATCATGGACCTGTGGGTGCGCGAGGCGCGCCTGTTCAAATACGGCTCCGGCACCGGCTCCAACTTCTCCAAGGTGCGCGGCGACGGCGAGAAGCTGTCGGGCGGCGGCCGTTCTTCCGGCCTGATGAGCTTCCTGAAGATCGGCGACCGCGCCGCCGGCGCCATCAAGTCGGGCGGCACCACCCGCCGCGCCGCCAAGATGGTCACGGTCGATCTCGACCACCCGGATATCGAAGCCTATATCGACTGGAAGGTCACGGAAGAGCAGAAGGTCGCGGCCCTGGTCGCCGGCTCCAAGCTGGCCTCGCGCCACATGAACGCGGTCATGCTGGCCGCCACCGAAGGCTTCTCCCCGACCGATCCCAAGCGGCTCGACCCCAAGGAGAACAAGGCGCTGAAGAAGGCGATCGTGGCCGCCCGCAAGGACATGATCCCGGAAAACTACGTCCAGCGCGTGATCCAGTTCGCCGGCCAGGGCTACACCTCGATCAAGTTCAAGACCTACGACACGGATTGGGACTCGGAAGCCTACCTGACCGTCTCGGGCCAGAACTCCAACAACTCGGTCCGCATCTCCAACGACTTCATCGAAGCCGTGCTGGACGACGCCGACTGGCAGCTCATCCGCCGCACCGACGGCAACGTCCACAAGACCCTGAAGGCCCGCGACCTGTGGGAAAAGATCGGCGAAGCCGCCTGGGCCTGCGCCGATCCGGGGGTGCAGTTCGACACCACCATCAACGAATGGCACACCTGCCCCGCTTCCGGCCGGATCAACGCGTCGAATCCGTGCTCGGAATACATGTTCCTGGACGATACGGCCTGCAATCTGGCGTCCCTGAACCTGATGACCTTCCGGCGTCCGGACGGCCAGTTCGACATCGAGTTGTTCGAGCACGCCTGCCGGCTCTGGACCGTCGTTCTGGAAATCTCGGTGCTGATGGCGCAGTTCCCGTCCAAGGAAATCGCCCAGCTCAGCTACGAATTCCGCACGCTCGGCCTCGGCTACGCCAATCTCGGCGGCCTGCTGATGGCCGCCGGCCTGTCCTATGACAGCGACGAGGGCCGCGCGCTGTGCGGCGCCATCACCGCCGTCATGACCGGCGTGTCCTATGCCACCTCGGCCGAGATGGCGCAGGAGCTTGGGACCTTCCCGGCTTACGAGATCAACCGCGACCACATGCTGCGGGTCATCCGCAACCATCGCCGCGCCGCCCACGGCACGACCGAGAACTACGAGGGCCTGTCGGTCCTGCCGGTCGCCATCAAGGCCGACCAGTGCCCCGACCAGGAACTGGTCGCAGCCGCCCGCCGCGCCTGGGACAACGCCCTGGAGCTCGGCGAGCTGTACGGCTTCCGCAACGCGCAGGCCACGGTGATCGCACCGACCGGCACCATCGGTCTGGTGATGGACTGCGACACCACCGGCATCGAGCCCGACTTCGCCCTGGTGAAGTTCAAGAAGCTGGCCGGCGGCGGCTACTTCAAGATCATCAACCGGGTCGTTCCGGAAGCGCTCGCCAAGCTCGGCTACACGCCGGAGCAGATCGGCGAGATGGAGCGTTACGCCGTCGGCCACGGCACGCTGAAGACCGCCCCCGGCGTCAACCATGCGGCGCTGATGGCCAAGGGCTTCACCGAAGAGACCCTGAAGATGATCGAGCAGAGCCTCGGCAACGCCTTCGACATCAAGTTCGCCTTCAACAAGTGGTCGCTGGGCGTCGAGTTCTGCACCGAAGTGCTGGGCATTCCGGCCGCGGCGCTGGACGATTTCGGCTTCGACATGCTGGCGCATCTGGGCTTCTCCCGCGCCGACATCGACGCCGCCAACACCTACTGCTGCGGCGCCATGACGCTGGAAGGCGCGCCGTTCCTGAAGGACGAGCACCTGCCGGTGTTCGACTGCGCCAATCCCTGCGGCCGGATCGGCAAGCGCTATCTCTCGACCGAGAGCCACATCCACATGATGGCGGCGGCCCAGCCCTTCATCTCGGGCGCGATCTCCAAGACCATCAACATGCCGAACGCGGCGACGGTCGAGCAGTGCAAGGACGCCTATATGCTGTCCTGGCGTCTGGGCACCAAGGCCAACGCCCTGTACCGCGACGGCTCCAAGCTCAGCCAGCCGCTGTCCAGCAGCATCCTGGAAGGCGTGGACGAGTTGGAGGATGACGATACCGTCCAGGCCATCATCGACGCGCCCCCCGCCCAGCGTGCGCCGATGGTCGCCGAGCGGATCGTCGAAAAGGTCATCGAGCGGATGCGCGAGAAGGCCGAGCGCGAGAAGCTGCCGCACCGCCGCAAGGGCTACACCCAGAAGGCCGTCGTCGGCGGCCACAAGGTCTACCTGCGGACCGGCGAGTACGAGGACGGCCGCCTGGGCGAGATCTTCATCGACATGCACAAGGAAGGCGCCGCCTTCCGGTCGCTGATGAACAACTTCGCCATCGCGATCTCGATCGGCCTGCAATACGGCGTGCCGCTGGAAGAGTTCGTCGAGGCATTCACCTTCGTCCGATTCGAGCCGTCGGGTCCCGTCCAGGGCAACGACGCGATCAAGATGGCGACCTCGGTGATCGACTACATCTTCCGCGAACTGGCGATCAGCTACCTTCAGCGCACCGACCTGTCCCATGCGACTCCGGAAGACCTCTTCCCGGACAGCCTGGGCACCGGCGACGGCGAAGGCAACCTGCCGCCGACGGCGGAGCGCTTCACCAAGGACACGCTCGACGCGGTCCAGAAGGTGGCGAGCAAGGGCTATGTCCGGTCGAACCTGCGCGTCCTGCCCGGCGGCCAGTCCCACCGCGCCGTAGCCGCCATGGCGGTCGCGGCGGGAGTCCAGGCCACCGCCTACGCACCACCGGCAACGAGGCCACGGCCCGCGCCCTGTCGCCGAGCGAATTGCAGACCGCCGTCGCGGTGGCGGTAGCGACTTCTCCCGCACCGGACGAGCGGATGGAGCGCATCCGCGAAGCCCGCGCCAAGGGCTACGAGGGCGATCCGTGCGGCGAGTGCGGTAACATGACGCTGGTCCGCAACGGCACCTGCATGAAGTGCGACACCTGCGGGTCGACGACCGGCTGCAGCTAAGCCCGCAAACCGCATCGGCTGAAAGCCGAGAAAGCGCGAGGGGGCAACCCCTCGCGCTTTCATTTTTCAGTCAGCGCGGCAACAGCCGCTATCAATCGTAGTCGCGGCGCCACTTCTTCTTGCCATGATCATGGTGACCGTGATCATGGCGATAGTGATCGCGATCATGCGTGCGATGGTGAACCTCCCGGCCGCCTCTGTCCGGTGTGGTCAAGCGCGCCCAGCAAGCGCGCCGCCGACACCGCCAATCAGAGCGCCGCCAAGGGGATCGTAGCCCAGCATGTAACCGCCGGCGGCACCCGCTCCCGCTCCCATCGCACCGCCGGTCGCGGCACGCCGCTCCCCATGGTTCATCGTGCATGCCGACACGAGAATGCAGCCGGCCAACAGGGAAACAGCACCCAACTTGATTGTCATTTAAGCGCCTCGTGGATAACACGACGCACAGCATGCGCCAGCGCCACGATGTTTCCTGTGACCGGCATCACCCTACCCACAATAAAGGGGAGGCGCCGCGTGGGACCGCCGGTTCACGAACCGCTTGGCCGCGTCATAGCCGGGAACTTCGACATAGCGGTAAGTCACCGACGCCAGGGCGATGACAGCCGCCAGATACACCAGCGCCACCCCGTCCATGACCCACGGATTGCCGAAGTCCAGCAGGTCGACCAGCCTTCCCGCGATGATCCGCCCGGTTTCCAACCGCACTCCCAGCACCTTGCCCGCGACAGCGGTCGAGTTTTCAAGGATCAGCAGCACGAAGGCATGGACCATGTAGATCGAGTAGGAGAGTGCGCCGAGTCGCAGCAGCACCGGGTTCTTCATGAACCGGGAGACGGCGCCACCCTCGAAGGCGAAGATGAAGACCGTCGCCGTGAAGACCAGCGGAGCGAGGAACGACAGCGGCCCCGTCCCCGCCGCCGCGATGAAGGCCAGCACCAGGACCGTGCAGACCGCTTCCGCCAGATCGGCACCCGGCAGCCGGCCACCCAGTCTCGATGCCGTCACCCGATAGGCGCGGAAGGTCAGACAGCCCAGGAAGAAGCCGACCAGACAGCGGAAGAGCCCATAATGGACGGTAACGTCCATCGATCCGGGTCCCACCATCACGAGCACCGCCACGCCGAACAGGACCAGCGCCAGGGCCGCCACCGCCCGGAACCGGGGCAGCATCAGAAGCACGGTCGCGAAGACCAGATACGTGTAGAACTCGACACTGATCGACCAGCTTGGGAAGTTCCAGGTCACATCCGGATGGAGCCCCAGCGAATGGACCAGCAGGATATTGGTCAGGATCGCGAAGGGAGACCGCGACTCGGTGAAGGGCGGTCGCGGATAGGCGCCGCCCAGCCAGGGCTCCAGCACCAGGGCCACGATTTCCACCACCAGGAAAAGCCCCAGCACCGTCGCATGAAGCGGCCACAGCCTGCCGAACCGCAAGGCGACGAAGCGGCCGAAATCCGCCAGATCGCCGATGCGGTCGCCATAGGCGTGCGCGATCACGAAGCCACTGAGAACAAAGAAGAAGTCCACGAACAGGTAGCTGTTCCGGATCAGCGGGAACTCATAAAGATGCCAGGTGGCATGGTAATGAAGCAATGCGACGAGGACGGCGCAAAGCCCTCGCCAACTGTCAAGCGCGTGAAAACGCAACTGTTTCTCCGGGGATCACCGAAAACCATGGAGAGCCGCCGAACTGGGGCGGCTCTCGCGTACAAGCAGGAGGAATCAGGCCGGATCGACCGGCCCGACCCGTCCAGGCTCAGGGCGGCGACCCCGCCAGCCTGCGCTGGCCGCGATATCCGATGATGGGCGCTCCGGGCGCCTGATGATGCGCCGCCGGCCTTGCCACCAGACGCAGGCAAGCTGCTCAGGCTCGGAGCCTCAAGAGCCTCCAGATCCCAACGCCGCCAGACTGCCTCTATAGCCGTAAATCCAGACCCGCATACCATCCATTGCAACTCGCGGAGACACCGCCAACCGTGGCCGCTCCGCATGTACCGTCAACTATCGTCTTAAAACAACCTTCAGCCGCTTCCCGCCAGATTTCCAGATGGGGAAATCCGACGGGAAGGCGGGTACTTCGTTTGGGGTCTCGCTTTTGCCAGCCTCAACCAGTCACCGCTCCGGGCGGTCACCGCCCGTAAAGGCCGGTCACCGATGCCTTGGCGATCGTGTTCTGCCCCAGGAAGAACCCGACCATCGCGCCGGATGCGCTGGGCTCCAGCGGCAGCTTTTCCAGCTTCAGCGCGTGGACCGTGAAGATATAGCGGTGCGGCTTGTCACCCGCCGGCGGGCACGGGCCGCCGAAGCCGGGCTGGCCGAAATCGGTCACGCTCTGGACGCTGCCCGCCGGCAGCAGCGCGCCCTTGGCGTCACCCGCCCCCTCCTTCAATCCCGTCGTGCCGGCGGGGATGTTGAAGACGACCCAGTGCCACCATCCGCTGCCGGTCGGCGCATCCGGATCGTAGACGGTGACGGCGAAGCTCTTCGCGTCGGCCGGAGCGTCGGTCCAGGCCAGCGCCGGGGACTTGTTGCCGCCCGTGCAGCCGAAGCCGGCGAACAGATGCTTTTCGCCGATCGCCGCCCCTTCCGACACGCTCGGGCTGGTGACGGCGAAGTCTCCCGCCAAGGCCGATCCACCACGCGAAACCCGCCAGACACAGGCCCAGCACCGCAGCCCTCAAATTCATCGATCTTCTCCATCAGTTAATTTGCCCGGTTGAATTGCTGCGTCAAGATGCCAGCGGCACCTGCCGGAGAAGACCCCGAAACGCTCAATCATGATCCCGAACTGCGCTATGATCGGAAGCCCGCCCCACCGATACGAGCCCTCGCCATGGCCAGACCAGCCGCCGCCCATCTCAGCACTCCCGCTCCGGTCCCTGGCCGCCGACCTGCGCCGGCGCATCATCGGGAGCCTGGAGGATACCGAAGGCATCCAGCCCACCGGCCCGGATGCCGGGACGCCGATCACCAAGCTGGCGACATATCACGCCCGCGCGGTGGAAACGATCCGCGACATGACGATCGACGAACCGGCGCTCATCGTCGTCCTCGACGGCATCAAGGAGGTCCATATCGCGGGCGATCTGTTCGAATTCAGCCCCGGCGAGCCCTTCGTGCTGCCGGCCGGGCGGGCGTTCGACATCGTCAACCGGCCGGACGAGACATCCGGCCGCTACCGCGCCGTCTTCATCACCCTGCCCCGCGACCTCGTGCGGCGGGTGAGCCAGGCGCATCCGCGCCGCGCACACAGCGCCGCCCGCCTCAGCGCGCGAACCCCATGATCCCGGCATCGACCTGACGCCGCAGACCGTCGATACCATCGCCCATGCCGCGACGGCGCTCCGCCGCACCGGCCTGGACACCAGCCTCGCCGAGCACCGCGTCATGGAAATCCTGCTGCTGATCGGCCACGTCCCCGCCATCGCCCAGTCGGGCGCCTCCACGGTTTCCGAGCGCGCCCGGCATCATATAGCGCTTGCCCCGATGGACCCCTGGCGCGGGCAGGACCTCGCCCGCCTGCTGGGCCTCAGCACCGCCACCCTGCGCCGCCGCCTTGCCGAGGAGGGAACCTCGCTGCGCCGCATCCTGACCGCCGAGCGGATGCGCCGCGCCCGCGCGATGATCGACGATGGCGAGCGCAACATCGCCGCCATCGCGGCGGCCTGCGGCTATTCCTCCCGCTCGCATTTCGCGGCGTCGTTCCGCTCCGCCCATGGCAGCTCGCCGCACAGTCTGGTGGCGGCGCTCGGCGGCGCCCGAACGGACGCCGCCCCGGAACTCAGCTAGCGGCCTGCCGTCAGGTGGCGCGCACACGCGTCAGGAAGCTGCCGACTTCGCCGCTGAGGGAGCCGGCCTGCGGCGGAGAGCTGGCGGATCGACTCCAACACCTCGTAAGCGACGATTCCGCTCTGTCCAGCGGCCTCATTCACCCCGCCGATGCTGACCGAGACTTCCTGGGTACCATGGGCCGCCTGCTGAATGCTGCGGCTGATCTCGCGGGTCGCCGCACCCTGCTCCTCGACCGACGAGGCGATGGAGGCGGCGATTTCGTTCACGCGGGTGATGACGCGGGTAACATTATCGATCTCATGCACCGCCTCCCCGGTCGCCGCCTGGATATTGGCGACCTGGGTCGCGATATCCTCGGTAGCCTTGGCGGTCTGGTTGGCCAGCGCCTTTACCTCGCTCGCCACGACGGCGAAGCCCTTGCCCGCCTCGCCCGCGCGGGCGGCCTCGATGGTGGCGTTGAGCGCCAGCAGGTTGGTTTGCGAAGCGATGGAGTTGATCAGTTCAACCACCGTACCGATACGCTCGACCGCCGTGGCAAGGCCACCGACTTTGCCGTTGGCCCGGTCGGCGATTTCCACCGCCTCCCCGGTGATCCGTGACGATTGACTGACCTGACGGCTGATCTCGCCGATGGAACTGGACAACTCCTCGGTGGCGGAGGCCACGGTCTGCACGCTCGCGGAGGTCTGATCGGTCGCCGAGGCGACGGTACCGGCCAGCCGTCCGGTCTGATCGGCGGAACGGGTCATCTCCTGGGCGCGGGCTTCCATAACCTCGGCCTCATTGATGACGGCATTGATCACGCCGCCGACCGTCTGCTCGAAGCTGTCGGCGATCTGGACCAGAGCCTTGCGCTTATCCTCCTCCGCGCATCGGGCGAGTTCCGCCTGCCGGCTTTCCAGAAGGGCCTTGGCCTCGGCGTTCTCCTTGAAGATCCGCGCCGCCTTCGCCCATGTCGCCCAACTCGTCTCCGCGATCGGCTTCCGGGAAAGAGATCGCCATATTGCCGGCCGCCAGTTCCCGCATCTTTCCCGCAAGACCGCGGATCGTATTGCTGATGTTCCGGCCGACAAGAAGCAGCAATATGATTGCCGGAAGAGCCAGGAGAGCGACCACACCCAGTATCTTCCAGAGCTGCGTCATGAAAGATGACCAGATGTCATCGATGAAGACCCCGGTGCCGATGAAGATATCCCAGGGCTCGAAACCTTTGATATAAGTCAGCTTTTCCGCTGTTTCCTGACTGTCGACGGCACGGGGCCAATGGTAGGCGTAGGTCCCCTCGCCCTTGCTTTTGACGATGCTGACCATGTCGGGAAAAATGGCGACGCCCTTGGCGTCCTTGACGTCTGTCAGATCCTTGCCCATCAACTTTTCATTGGGATGGGCAAAGCCCATCGCGGTATAGGTATTGGCGAAAAGGTATTCTTTTCCGTTGTAGCGGATCGCCAGCAGCGCCTGCTTGAAACGAGCCTGCGCCTCCTCGCGGGAGAGGCGGCCGGAAACGACTTCAGCTTCGAATCTGGCCGCCATGCTGTGGCCCGCTTCGACCATGAAACGAAGCAAATCAACGCGATCCTGGTACATCCGGTTGTAACTCAGATAGAGCCCAGCCCCCACGATGGCGAAGCATGCCGATACCGGTCACTAAAATTAAGCTAAAAAGCTTTGTTTTTATGGAAAGAGATCTGAGCGACATGATGCACCACTCGAGATAAGTATACAGGAGGTTCTTCAAAAACCAGATTACCACTTTTTATACGACGCGAATGCGCCCCAGTGTCGCACCACCGTATTCTGGAAAATTCAGCTCAAGTATTTGATATTCAACGTTTTTTCACGATGCAACCTGAGCGGAGCATTTACCGGTGGTCATACCGGCGTCATGCTGCCAGCATGGCGCCCGCCAAAGCGCCGCACCGGAAAGCTGCTGACTCCGCTGATCCAAGCGGATAAGAATGATAACGGGGGAGGAAGCGATGGCCGGTATCCTCATCGTAACAGGCGGCAGCCGCGGCATCGGCGCCGCGACGGTTCGTCTGGCGGCCAGTGCTGGCTGGGATGTCTGCGTCAACTATGTCCGCGATCAGGCCAAGGCGGAGGCGGTCGCCGCCGACGCCCGAGATCAGGGCGTGCGGGCCATCACCGTTCAGGGCGACATGGCGCGGGAAGACGACATCCTGCGCCTGTTCGCCACCGTCGATGACCAGCTTGGAGCCGTCACCGGGCTGGTCAACAACGCCGGCATCACCGGCCCGGCCGGCAAGCTGATCGACCTTACCGCCGAAACGGTCAGTTCGGTGATGAACCTCAACGTCGTCGGCCCCTTCCTGTGCGCCCGCGAGGCGGCCCGCCGCATGGCGAAGAGCCGCGGCGGCCAGGGCGGCGTCATCGTCAACGTCTCGTCACGGGCGTCCGCACTGGGTTCGCCCAACGAGTTCGTCCACTACGCCGCCAGCAAGGGCGCCATCGACAGCTTCACCATCGGCCTGTCGAAGGAGCTGGCGCCGGAAGGCATCCGGGTCAACGCCGTCAATCCCGGCCTGATCGAGACGGAAATCCACGACGCCAGCGGCATCCCCGGCCGGCTGGAACGGCTGGTCAGCGGCGTGCCGCAGGGCCGCGTCGGCAAGGCGGAGGAAGTGGCGCAAGCGATAGTCTGGCTGCTCTCGGAGCAGTCGTCCTATGTCGCCGGGGCCTTCGTGCCGGTGTCGGGCGGGCGCTGAACGCGCTCATGGTGAAGCGGGCGCTTCACGCCACCCGCTTCACCCCGCGCTCCTGGGCGACCTCGCCGATTCGTCCGCTGATGTCCGGGTTGGCCTTCAGGAACTTCTCGAAATCGCGGGAGCGCAGTTCCAGCAGCGTGCAGTAGGTCAGCGCCACCACATCGGCCCGCCGGGGTCCGCCGTCGATCAGCGCCATCTCGCCGAAGAAATCGCCGCGGCCCAAGCGGATGCGGCGATCCGGCAGCACCACCTCGACGGCGCCGGACGAGATGAAATACATCGCGGTACCCCTGTCGCCGGTGCGGATGAAGGTCTGGTCCGGCAGCGCCAGCCGCGACCGCAGCACACGCGCCAGCCGCCGCAGCTCGTCCGGCGCCAGCGTGTTGAACAGCGGCACCTGTGCGATCAGCGCCACCTTGTCCAGCTTCAGGTCCAGCTTGGGACGCCGCTCCGCCTCCCGCTGGCGCGCATCGACGCCGCGCCGCAGGTCCTCGAACAGTTCCTGACCGATCAGCCCGTCCTCGAACAGGCTCTCGAAATGCGCCAACTCCCGCCGCAGCGCCAGCTTGCGGAGGAAGCGCTGGCTCAGCGCCTCCGCATATTCGGGATATTGCAGTCCCAGCGCGTCCAGCGCCTTGGTCGAAGCGTCCAGCCGTCCGGTCAGCACCTCCCCCAGCAGTTCGGCCACGCGGGCGCCCAGCAGGGGCTTCAGGTTGCGGGTGTTGAAGCGGATCAGTTCCTCCAGCACCAGCCGGCGCACCAGGAACTTGTCGAACCGCTTGGCGACCTGACGGGCCAGCGGCTTTTCGATCCCGGTCCAGCGGTGCAGCGAATAAGCCAGCCGGAAAGCCCGAGGCAGCCGAAGGATCTTGCGGGCCGCCCGGTTATAGCCGATACGTCCGCCCGTCCTGGCGCCGTCATAGATTTCCCCGGCGTTGCGCAGCAGCGCCTCGATGATGTCGCCCGATACCGTCTGGAGCCCGTGATGCTCCAGCACCAGTTGCCGCTCCCGGTTGGCCAGCGCGATCAGCCCCAGCACGATCCGGTCGCGGTCGGAGATCCGCTCTTCCAGGCTGCCCGCCGAGGTCACCTCCTGGATGCGGGCGTCATAGGGCTTCTGCACGGCCCGGACCACGGTCGGCGGAAACTCGTACTCGGTGGCCGTCTGCTGTACCGAGTCGCGGACATCGGCCAGCGAGAGCGCCAGCACCTGATTGCGGACGGCCTGATTGAGCGGCGACAGCCGGTTCAGCCCCAGCAGCTTGATGACCGGGCGAAGCGTCGTCCCATTGACGAACAGGGTGAACAGCACGAAACCGGTCGCCAGCACCGTGACGATGCGCTGATCCTCTCCCCCGATCCCGCGCGCCTCGGTCACCGACAGCGCCAGCGCCAGGGTCACGGCGCCGCGCAGGCCGCCCCAGGTCAGCACCAGCTTGTAGGAGTTGCTGATCTTGGCGCTCAGCTTCAGAAGCGTCAGCGGCGGCAGCAGCAGGAACAGCACGAGCGCACGCGCCACCAAGGCCGCGGCCACCAGCACCAGCAGCAGCAGGCCGTCATGCAGGCTCACGGTGCCGAGCAGCTTCGGCACCATCAAGGCGGCCAGGATGAAGACCAGCGATCCCGCCAGGAACGCCACCTGTTCCCACACCGCATCCAGATAGGCCCAGCCCGAGGGCGACAGCCGCGACCGGCTGCCCGCCCCGAAGACCAGACCGGCCACCGCCACCGCGACCACGCCCGAGACGCCCAGGAAGTGATCGCCGGAAACGAAGACCAGATACGGCAGGGCCAGCGTCAGGGTCACTTCCGCCGTGCGCCGTCCCCGCAGCAGCGGAATCACCGCCACGCCAAGCCGCGCCGCCACGATGCCGAGCAGCGTGCCGCCGCCCAGATCCACCGCCAGATCCCAGGCGCCCATCAGCAGATCGGCATCGTCGCCGGACGTGATCATTTCCAGCAGGACATAGAAGATCGCGATGGCGGCGGCGTCGTTCAGCAGGCTTTCGCCTTCGACCAGCCGGACCAGCCGGGCGGGCGCCCCGATATCGCGGAAGATGGCGACGACCGCCGCCGGGTCGGTGGTCGCGACGATCGATCCCAGCAGCAGGCAGACGACCAGCGGCACCCCCGCCAGCGGCCACAGCGCCAGCCCGATCACGGCGGTCGCGACGAACACCGCCACGACGGCCAGCAGCAGGATGGGAGCCGCATCCTCCATCATCCGCCGCACATCGATGGTCAGCGCCGCCTGGAACAGCAGTGCCGGCAGAAACACCAGGATATATGTGGAGGAGTTGAACGACAGGCCCGAAACCGCCTCCGCCGCCTCCCGGATCACGGGCGGCCCCCTCATCTGCAACAGCGTCACCGATGTCACCGCGATGGCGACGCCGACGGCGGCAAGCAGGACGGAATGGGGCAGCTTCAGCCGTTCCGCAAGAGGCTGAAGCATACTGGCGACCACCAGTAGCGCGCTGATGATCAGGATGAAGATGATGAGGTCGTGCAAGAGCCTGAAACCCGAAAATGCGGCGGACCAAGAGGTAGAGGTCTGTTGGCCGTCATGATTGCTGTCAAGGTGGCTTATCCCGGTACCGGGCACCTGCGACAGTTTGCGGACGGATCATGACACTCTTGTGGCCTGCCGCCGTATGGTGCATCAAAGGAGGTAGCGACGGGACCATATAGGTACCGGCCTTCACCAGGATAGCACATCCATGCTCCGTTCCGCCGCATTGCTCTGCTTGCTAACGGTTCTTTCCGGCTGTGGAATCGTCAGCGACCACCGTGGGGGCGGTTTCGACCGTCGGCTCCGCGGCGGCAACCGTAGCCGGCACCGCCGTCGATATCGTCACATATCCGATTTCCGATTAGGTCCGATTTCCGACGTCAGGCCGGCTTGCGCTGATCAGATGGTCGGCCAGCCGGACCGCCAGGGCCACGATGTTCATCGTCACCATGGTGGCGCCGGCGGTCGGGAAGACGGAACCGCCCGCCACATACAGGTTGGCGATGCCGTGGACACGGCAGTTCTCATCGACCACGCCGCGCTTCGGATCGGTGTGCATGCGGGTCGTGCCCATGAAGTGGGCCGACAAATCGATGCCCTTCGGCCACGGATCGGTCTCGTTCTCGAAATCCACCTGAACCCGGCCGACGCCCAGCCGGCCGAACTCGCGCGCGATCAGGTGCTGGGTGCGGAGGATGGTGTGCTTGTCGATATCCTGCAGCCGCCAGTCCAGCACCAGCTTGTTCTGCCCAAGCCGGTCGCGCTCCGGCCCAAGCATCACCCTGCTGTCGCGGTTGGGCGCCTGCTCCGCGAAGTAGCGCAGTTCCAGGGTGCGGTAGTGACTGTCGCCGGTCGCCCTCGCATAGAGAGCCTTCGCCACCGAATCGAGATCGCCGAAGACCTTGGCCAGTTCGGTGCCGAGATGGTCGGGCATCCGCCCCTGGATGACCTGCTTGACGATATGCCTCAACGCCACGAAGCCGGGAGCATGCTCCCCTTCATAGGTTTCATCGAAGAAGACGACGCTGTTCAGCATCCCCTCGCGCCGCTGCGCCTCCATGATGGTTGAAGAGCGTTGACGAAGGGAGCGCCGCCGGTCTCGAAACGCGCCGCCCAACTGTCCAGCCCATAGAACCGCGCCGTTCCCTTCGGCACCGACAGAAGCGCCCGCCCCGTCCGGAGCGTCGTATGGGCCATGAAGTAGCGGCCGACCACGTCGTGGTCGTTGCCCAGCCCATTGGGCCGCACCTTGTTGGACAGCAGCAGCAACCGCGCGTTCTCGATGCCGCTGGCAAGGATGAATGTCTTCGCCGTGAACCGGCGGCTCCGGCCATCCAGGTCACGCGTCAGCAAGGCGCTGGACCTGAACCGCATCCTGATCGGTCTCGATCTCCACGACATTGGCATGAAGATAGACCGTGCAGTGGTTGTCCGGCTTGGTCAGGGCGGCGCGGTAAGTGTCCCCGAATCGGGTCGGCGGGCTCTTCAGAAAAATCTTCTCGCCAACCGGATCGCCGCTGACCGGAATACGGCTGGTGTGGAACTTGTCCGACACCTCGCGCCCAGTGATCGGGCTCATAATTATCCGACGGCAGTTCGCAGTACTGGTGCGCGCGGGGGTAGAACTTCGCCAGTTCCGCCTTGTCGAACGGCCAGCCGCTATCCGGGACCCACGGACGGACCTCGAAATCACGGGCATCGAGCGGTGCGCAATTGCCGCCCCAATGGCCGGTCGTGCCGCCGAAATAGCGCAGCCGGCTCCATGTCAGGTCCACCTTCTGCTCGCTGACACAGTCGCCGTCATTGAGCGACTGGATGTCGTCCTCGAAGTCGAGCCCACCGCTTTCCAGCAGGGCAACACGGAAACCGTGGCCCAGCAATTCCATCGCGAGCGTGATTCCGGCGGCACCGGCGCCGACAATGCAGATATCTGCTTCGACCGCCGCCCCGTCGGGCAGGTTGCGTACGTCTGTGATCATTTAGGGACGTAACCGGATACCGTTTTGCAGGGAGCCCCATTCGGGTGCATGGAATAATGAGTCGCGACCCCCGCATGTCCACTCCTCTTTGGAGGGTGTGGCAAACGCGCGACGCTACCTGTCAAGAAATCGGCGTACCCCTGCGGCTGTCCGCTCCAGCATGCGGTCGCGCAGTCCCATTTCAGTCAGATGCTCAAGCGTATTGAACAGGTAATCGGAACAGCGCCCGAACCGCCCTTCGGCCGTTGCGATCGCCCTGATCGTCCGCTCTTCGCTCCAGTCGCCGACATAGCGCGAATAGGCCCGATTGATCGTCATGGCGATGGCCGGGACGGTTCCACTTTCCGTTCTCGCCTTCAGCCAGCGCGGGATATAGGCGCCCGTCAGCATTTCCCGCCGCCACAGCAGCGTCAGTTCATGATCGGCCTGGGCGGCGGGAATCCGGAAAACGACTCCGCCGCACTGCCCGCCCCGGTCCAAGCCCCAGGAACAGGCCCGGACACTCCAGCGTCCCGCGCCCCATGTCGGCGCGCAGGCAGAACCGGCGGTGATAACCCCGGATATGGGCGATACGCCGCTCGGCAAAGGCGAAGGTCGGGATTCCAGATCAGGCTTCCATAGGCGAAGACCCAGACATCGGCCCCCTCCGGATGCTTGCTCATGGTCTGGGCCAGGGACCGGTCAAGTTCTTCGTCGCTCCAGGCCTTCATCCAGGGATACGCCTCCAGCATCAGCCGGCGGCGGTCCTGGTCGAGCAATTCTTCACGGGTCAGGGGAATAGGCGCGTTGCAGTCCTGATAAGGCATGAACCTTGATCTGTATCGCTGTCGGTAATATCCGCATATGAGGATTGCCGGGCGTCATGAACACCGGTCATGAACACCGGCATCCCCAAAGATCACGTTTTTCCCGACGGCGGTACAGCGTGAATCAGCGCACGCCGCGAATCGGATGGAAGGGCATTCCCGCTTGGGCCATGGCCGCCTCGATCACCTCGTCCGATTTCTGGTCGAACAGTTGAAGCAGCAGATCGTCCAGCAGACGGTCCTCGATGGCTCCGCATTCCTCGAAGACCCGCGCCAGCGCCATGACCTGATAGTCCGCTGCGCCCGGCATCGCCGCCGTCATA
Organism: uncultured Alphaproteobacteria bacterium; assembly: GCA_963848585.1. Classification (GTDB taxonomy): domain Bacteria; phylum Pseudomonadota; class Alphaproteobacteria; order Azospirillales; family Azospirillaceae; genus Skermanella. The sequence goes on from CAWKET010000015.1 coordinate 29,660, forward strand.
CCCGGTTTCCTTCACGACCTCGATCGCGACGCGGAACGGCGGCAGCAGCACGATCGGGAAACGCGCCTTCTCGAAGATCGCCCGCAGCCCCAGCGGCCCGTCGTCCCAGACCAGCAGCCGGGCGCTCTCCGTGGCGACCTTCGCCCGGACCGCCAGCCCGGTCGTGAAAAGCTCGATATCGCCGGCGCAGATCGCCCGCAGCATCAGCGACGGCGTCAGGCGCCCGTCCCGGTCCAGATGACGGACCACAAGCTTCCAGATCGTCCAGATTGCCCGCCAGCGGCTTCAGCAGAAGCATGGTCGCGGCTTCCCGCCCCCGCTTGACCAGTTCCGCGACCAGCACCGGCGAAAGGTGGTGGCGCTCCACAAGGTTGCTGCGGATGTCCTCCGACACATAGGCGACCAGCTTTTCGACCACCGACAGGGACAGGCCCTCGCGCTCCGCCATGGGCTCGTTCACGACGCTCAGGTGGCCGTAGCGGTCGAGCGCCTTGTGGAGAGTGGGATCGGCGATCCGTGCCCGGCCATTGCCCAGCAGGCAGGCGATGACCTTGATGTTGGCCGTTTCCACGATCGCATCGGCCAGACGCGGGGAGACGTTCCACCGGCCGGCGATCGCCAGATGCTTTTCGGCATCACGCTCGGCGATCACCTGCAGCAGGAAATCGTCGCTGAGCCGGCTGACGTTGCGCAGCACCGGAAAGGCCACCCTGCCGATATCGCGCGCCAGTTTGGTCGCCAGCGCGTCGGTCAGCAGCGGGCTGTTGTGCAGTTGCCATGACACCGCCTCCCTCACCGCCGCTTCGGCGTCGGCGGCGAAGCGATGCAGGATATCGGTCGCGATCTCCCTTTCCGGCCCGGCCAGCACATCGCTTTCCAGGCTGGAAACCAGCTTCGACATGGTTTCGATACGCGCATCGGCCGAATGGTCCGACAGCAGACGCTGAACGTCGGAATGGCTCAACGCGCAGTTGGCGCGGTCGTAGTCATCACATGACTTCCCCGAGCCCGACGGTCAGTCGAATTCCCGGCCGTCGTAGCGGATGATGTCGCTCCAGGCGCGCTCCAGTTTGCGCAGGGTGCGGTAGGTGACATCGAAGTCGCCGCTGTCGTCTTCCGTGCGGATCAGCGCATCGGCCTGGGTCGCTTCCAGCCGGCGCAGTTCGCCGCACAGGCTCATGCCTTTTTCCGACAGGCGCAGGCGGGCCGAACGGCGATCCCGCAGGGACGGCGCGCGATCGACATATCCGGTTTCCACCAGTTGCTTCAGGTTGTACGAAGCGTTGGAACCCAGATAATAGCCGCGCTCCATCAGGTCGCGGACGGACAGTTCCTCCGTGCCGATATTCATCAGCATCAGCACCTGGACCGGGCTGATGTCGTCGATGCCGACACGGCTCAGCTCCACCCGGACCACATCGAGGAAACGGCGGTGCATCCGCTCCACGATGCGGGCGATGTCGTGATATATCGCCGTGCCGGTGGCCCGGCCCGGCCTGATGTCGTCGCCATGGTCGGCGACATCCAGCTCTGAACGGGCCAGATCTGTTCGGGAAAGGCCGGTCATGCCGCCCTCCCCCGTGCCGCGCAGTGGAAAATCGATGCGGTTTGGGATCGAAGGGACGTCATGGGTTACCTTTCCCGGCTGAGCCGGCTGTCCGCCGCGCTTCAAGGCAAGTCCGTTGGTGGGCACGATGTATTCCTCGTCGAGGTAATAAAGCTTCACTCATTGTTCGACGCCCCTGGAGGCCCTGAGCTCAGCATTTTCCAACCAGCGGCAAAACGAGCGGGTTGATATCGCGGTATTCGATCCGTTTTTTGACGCGATGCTCCCGCTCACTCTTTTCCCATCCCCGACCAAGGCTTACCCGTACATACTTTCGATACTTACCCTTGCTGAGAGTTGTAAAAGAACAGTAAATACCGTTGTACCTACCGTTCTAGGAAGCGGTGACCAGCTCACGCGTCACAGGACTGGCATAACCCTCCGGATTGCGGCAACGCCAGTCCCAGGCATGGCGGATGATCGTCTCCAGATCGGGGAAGCGCGGGTTCCATCCCAGGTCCTTGCGGACACGCTCGCTCGATGCGATCAGAACCGGCGGATCGCCGGGCCGGCGGGCGCCAACCTTGACCGCGATATCGCGTCCGGTGACGCGGGCCGCCGTCTCGATCACTTCCCGAACCGTGTAGCCACGGCCATTTCCCAGGTTGTAGCGGCAGCTTTTGTGATCGAGCGCCGAGAGCACCCGGACATGCGCGTCCGCCAGATCGGAAACATGGATGTAATCGCGGATGCAGGTGCCGTCGTGGGTCGGATAATCCTCGCCGAAGATCTCGATATGCGAGCGTTTCCCCGCCGCGACATCGAGAACCAGCGGGATCAGATGCGTTTCCGGATCGTGATCCTCGCCCAGATGGCCGTCGGGATGGGCACCGGCTGCGTTAAAATAGCGCAGGCAGGCGGAACGCATCCCATGGACCTTGTCCGCCCAGTGGAGAATCCGCTCGATCATGAACTTGGACTCGCCGTACGGGCTGCCCGGATCGATCTCGGTGTTCTCATCGATCGGCATGCGGTCGGGCATGCCGAACAGGTTGGCGGTGGATGACAGGACGAATTTGCGGACCCCGTTGTCGGTCGCGGCCTGCACCAGATTCAGCGCATTGACCACGTTGTCGTAGAGATACAGGTGCGGATCGCGCATCGACTCGCCGACCAGGGAGTTCGAGGCGAAATGCAGGATGGCGTCGAAGCGGAAGGCGCTGAACAGGCGGGCGAGCGCCGCATGGCTCGCCAGATCGCCCTCCACGAATTCCGCCTCGGCCGGAACGGCGGCGCGGTGCCCCTGCTGGAGGTTGTCGAACACGACCACATTGTACCCGCGCGAAATCAACTCCGCGACGCAGTGGCTGCCGACGAAACCGGCGCCGCCGGTGACCAGAACGGTTTTCTGATGAGGCATGTAAAGCTCCTGATAGACACTGCCCGGAAAAATCCAGAAACGCTCGCTGGAACGCGGTCGCGGTCCCGCGGCGATATCGGCGTGTCATGATGCGGGAAACTCTGGAGCCGGTTGGTTCCGGTCTCCGTTGAGCATGAGAATTATCAGGCGATTATTACTCATAAGTTAAATCATCTAAAATATCGCGGCTGAATATGTGCAGATTTATTCTAACGAAAACAGAGTTAGTCTTGCTTTCAAACTGCCCGAGAACTATTTCGAAAACCGCCGCATTTTCCGGCGACGCGTTCGGAACGCATGAATGTAGAACGACAGCTGTCGCCAGGACCGGCGAATGCCAGAGATTTCGAGCTACGCCGGGTAATGCCGTAGAGCGAAATCTTCAGATTACAGAAGACGAGGTGGATGATCGGCATGAACTCCTCGGACACCTCGGGTTTGCCGCATTCGGCAATGGCGTGATGGTCATCTCCTTGCTTCCGCAAGCCACCGTAGCCGCTCGAGTAGTAGGTGATGACCAGCGTGCCCGGCGTAACGGCGCTCTGGACGAATGACCTGAGGGAACCGGCGCAGTGGTAGGTAGCGATGGCGAGGCGTATACGACCAGCGTAGCGGCCATCTTACCGTTTGTCCTGTGCGGTGAAAGGCTCAAGATGAAAAAATTCGACGGCGGCAACTACCAGCGTCTTGTGGGGAAGGCGCCGGCCTTCGCCGCGCGTTTACACACGCACATAGGCTTAGTACACCTCGAAGTGCGAATAAGCCTTGCAGCGGATCCTATCCTGGTCGGGTAGCACCATGCCAGCGCGGAGCTTGTGCAGGATGCCGAAAGCCGTCTCGTAACGGGTCAAGTCAAGTTGCCGCTGGAACTGTCAGGGGCTGAGCGGCTATCGCTGAAGTCCACGCGCCAGTCTCCGACGGGAGATACCCGGATCAACGTCCGGGTACGACAGGAACTGGCATCAACCCCAGGTGGGCACAAAGTCGAACGGCATCACGACCCGCGAAACCGCCTTCGCCACACACTCGCATTTTCCGTGATTGATGGTCTGACGATGCGTCAGATTCGCTACGGGAGCGTCCTACCAAGCGTCGATGTCGATGTCAAGTTTATGCTTTTTGAAATGCATTACATGATTTCAATACTAACCAAATCCTCAATTCCTCTAATACATTTTTGCAGACGCACACGGATTAACCCCCGTTTAACGAATAGCCTCAATATTTAGGAACAATCACGGCACGTTCCGGAGCTTGTTCCCCGCATGACTGACCACGCACTATTCCGCAGCACTCTGCGGCATCTCAGCAGGGGCATGGTTTTTACCGCAGTGCTGAGCTGTTTCGTGAACTTGCTCATGCTGATCGTGCCGCTCTACACGATGCAGGTTTACGACCGCGTCATGACCAGCCGCAGCACCGATACGCTGATCATGCTGGCTATCGTCGCGGTCGGCGGACTGATGCTCTACGCCGTGCTCGACTACATCCGGACGCGCGTTTTCCTGATCATGGGCGACGTGATCGGCCGCCGGCTCAACGTGCCGACCCTGGAAGCCGCCGTCATCGACACGCTGCACGGCACCTCGAAGAACTCGACCCAGGCGATCCGGGACCTCAACGACCTGCGGTCCTTCGTCACCGGCAGCGCCATCACGGTGCCGCTGGAACTGATGTGGGTTCCCCTGTTCCTGATCGTGCTGTTCCTGCTGCACACGGTCTATGGCTGGCTGGCGCTTGGCGCCGCCGCACTTCCTGTTCCTGATGAGCGTGCTGACCGACGTGCTGACCCGCCGCCCGCTGGCGCAGGCCAACGAGGCCGCCGCCCGCTCCTTCAGCGACATCGCCTCCACCGTCCGCAATGCCGAAGTGATCGAGGCGATGGGCATGCTGCCGGCGGTCGCCAAGCGCTGGCAGCGCAGCCAGTACCACATGATCGACCTGCTCAACCGGGGAAACAGCGCCGCCAAGGCGCTCAGCGCCGCGTCGCGCGCCCTGCGGCTGATCCTCCAGATCGCCATGATCTCGACGGCGGCCCTGCTGGTGATCGAGCGGGAGGCGTCGCCCGGCAGCGCCATGGCGGCCGGCATCCTGATGGGCCGCATGCTGCAGCCGTTCGAGCAGTTGATCGACGGCTGGCGCCAATGGGTCTATCGCCCTGTCCGCGTTCGGGCGCGTGCGGAACCTCCTCAATACGGCGCAGAGCCGCCGCCAGAGCATGCCCCTGCCCCGGCCCGATGGCCGGCTGACGGTCGACCGCCTCGTCTATCTCCCGCCCGGCGTCGACCGCCCGGTCCTCAAAGGCATCTCCTTCTCGCTGGAGCCGGGCGAAACGCTCGGCATCATCGGCCCCTCCGCCGCCGGCAAATCGACGCTGGCCCGCCTGCTGGTCGGCATCTGGGAGCCCACGGCCGGCGGCATCTATCTCGACGGCCACAGCACCTTCCTGTGGGAGCGTGAGAGCTTCGGCGTCAATGTCGGCTACCTGCCGCAGAACGTCTCGCTGCTCGACGGCACGATCCGGGAAAACATCTCCCGCATGACCGACGCCAGCCCCGCCGATGTCGTCCATGCCGCCAAGATGGCCGATGTCCACGAGATGATCGGCCGCCTGCCGTTCGGCTACGACACCACCATCGGCGACAGCGCCTACAGCCTCAGCGGCGGCCAGCGCCAGCGAATCGGGCTTGCCCGCGCGCTGTTCGGCAACCCGCGCCTGCTGGTGCTGGACGAGCCGAATTCCAACCTCGACAATGCCGGCGAACAGGCGCTGCTCACCGCCATCGCCAAGGCGAAGGCCGCCGGAACGACCGTCGTGCTGATCGCCCACCGGCCCTCGGTGGTGGCCGCCGTGGACAAGCTGCTGGTGCTGAAGGACGGCATGATCGACCAGTTCGGCGCCCGCGCCGACGTGCTGAAGGCGATGTCGGCACCGCCCGCCGCCCGGCAGGTCGCGACGGCGCCCAATGTCGCCCGGCTGGTCAAGACGGAGCAGGCGTCATGACCTCGCTCCCGCACCGATAAACACCCACCCCACAGCCCCGTCTGGACCGTCACGCTGGAGGCGGAACGCGCGGAGCCGTCGCTCCGCAACACCATGCTCGCCGGTGTCGCCGCCGTCGTGATCGGGTTCGGCGGCTTCTTCGGCTGGGCCATGACGGCCGATCTCAGCAGCGCCGCCATCGCCCAGGGCACCGTCATCGCCAACAGCCACCGCAAGACGATCTCCCACCTTGAAGGCGGCATCCTGGCGGAGTTGCTGGTCAAGGAAGGCGATCTGGTCAAGGCGGGACAGGTCCTGCTCCGGATGGACGGGACCATGGCGAACGCCCAGCTCGGCCAGATCGAAAGCCAGCTCTGGACCGCCCAGGCGCGGGCCGCCCGCCTTCGCGCCGAGCAGGCCGACCAGCGCTCCCTGACCTATCCGGACGACCTCATCGCCGCCGGCAAGCGCAACCCGGTAGCGGCGGACGCGATGGCGACGGAGCAGCGCCTGTTCGCCGCCCGCTGGGACGGCTTCGACGGCTCGCTGGCGATCAACCGCCGCAAGATCGACCAGTTGCGGGAGCAGATCGTGGCGCTGAAGGCGCAGGAAAGCGCCACATCCGACCGCCTCCGCTACACCACCGAAGAGCTGACGACGATCAAGTCGCTGCTGGAAAAAGGCTATGAGCGCCGCCCTCGCCTGCTGGAAATGCAGCGCCTTTCGGCCGAACTGAAAGGCCGCGTCGGCGAGCTTGCGGCCAACCAGTCGCAGGCGGAACAGGCCATCGCCGCCGCCGAACTGGAGATCCTGGCCCTCAAGCACACCCGCCGGACGGAGATCGCCGACCAGCTCCAGCAGACCCAATCGACGCTGGCCGACATGACCGAGCGGTCGCGCGGCGCCACCGACGTGGTCAGCCGCAAGGACATCGTCTCCCCCCAGGACGGCAAGGTGACCGATATCCGCTTCTACACGCCCGGCGGCGTGATCGGGGCCGGTGCTCCGATCCTCGATCTGGTCCCGGTCGATGACGATCTGGTGGTCGAAGCGCAGGTCAGCCCGGCCGATGTGGACAGCGTGCGGGTTGGTCAGATCGCCAATGTCCGGCTGAGCGCCTACAAGCAGCGCAAGGTCCCGATCATCGACGGTCACGTGACCTATGTCGCCGCCGATCAGGTGACCGATGAGCGCACCGGCCAGTCCTATTTCACCGCCAGGGTCAAACTGGATGAGGAATCCCTCCAGTCGCTCCACCATGTGGAAATGGTCCCCGGCATGCCCGCGGAAGTCATCCTGATCAACGCCGAAGCGGCGGGCGATCGATTACTTCCTCAGCCCAATCACCGACAGCATGAGGCGGGCATTCCGAGAGGAATGACCGGACGGCGAACCATGCGCATCCTGTTTCTGCACAATCACTTCCCCGGCCATTACCAGCATGTGGCGGCGGCTCTGGCCGCCGATGCCCGCAATCAGGTGGTCTTCATCACCAAGGACCGGACCGGCAGCATCCCCGGCGTGGACAAGCGGGTCTTCACGCCCGCCCGCTCGGCGGAAGTCGCCGACCCACCACTATGTCCGCCCGTTCGAGGACGCCGTTCTGCACGGCCAAGCGGTCTACCGGCTGTGCGAACGGCTGAAGCGGGAAGGGTTCGTGCCGGACCTGATCTGCTCGCACGCCGGTTTCGGCCCCAGCCTCTTCATCAAGGACGCCTTTCCGGACACGCCGCTGCTGGGATATTTCGAGTGGTTCTACCATGCCCAGGGCAGCGACGCCGATTACCTGGACGGTCCCGTCAGCGCCGACGACGCCTGCCGAATCCGCAGCCGCAACGCCGCCATCCTGATGGAACTGGCGAACTGCGACTGGGGCCTCTGCCCCACGGTGTTCCAGCGCGGCCAGTTCCCGCCGGCCTTCCAGAACAAGCTGACGCTGATGCATGACGGCATCGACACGGACTTCTTCTCACCCAAGCCCGACTGCCCGCATGGTGCTGCCCGGCCTGGACCTGTCCGGTGCGGGAGAGGTCGTGACCTATGCGACGCGCGGGATGGAACCCTACCGGGGTTTCCCGCAGTTCATGCGCGCCGCCGATATCCTGCTCAAGCAACGGCCTGACCTGCACATCGTCGTCGGCGGCGACGATAGCGTCTCGTACAGCAAGCTGCCGCCACGGGGCCGCACCTACAAGCAGATGATGCTGGATGAACTGCCCGAACTGGCGAACCACCCCCGCCTTCATTTCGTCGGCCCGCTCGATTACCCGGTCTACCGCGACATGCTGCGCGCGACCGACGTCCATGTCTATCTGACGGTGCCCTTCGTGCTGTCGTGGTCGATCCTGGAGGCGCTTTCGACCGGCTGCCTCGTGGTCGGCGCGGACAATGCCGCTGTCCGGGAAGTGATCGATCCCGGCGTCAACGGGCTGCTGGCGGACTTCTTCTCACCGGCCGACATATCCGCGAAGATCGCCTCCGCCCTCGACCAGCGTTCCGCAATGGAAACGATCCGCTCCGCCGCCCGCCAGCGCGTGATCGAGCGCTTCGCGCTCAAGGATCTGCTGCCCCGGCATCTCCAATTGATCCGCCATCTGGCGGGCAGCGTGGAACCGGCGGAAGAGCATCACCTGCAACTCGCCGCATCAGCCTGAAAGGCAAGGCTGAAGAGTGCCAGAGCCTTTTCACGACATGATACTTCGAATTTCGAACTACTTTAGCACTGCGGTCCGGCATTCATTCAAAGTAATCGAACTTCAAAATGCTAGTTTACCTTAGCATTTTCATGTTACACATAAATTCACCAGCATTTTGCACTGCACCAAAATTTTAACTACTATTAATAATTCAGCGCTAGTTTCCTTATCAGAAACGGAAACAACTTGCTGATCCCTTTATTGAAAGCACTGACATTAAAAAATAATTAAGAAATCTTATCAAAGAAACGGAAACAACTTGCTGATCCCTTTATTGGAGGCACTGACATGGCAACCCTTCCCGGTGGCGCTTACGACGATTTCCACACTGGCACATCCGACGCCGATGTGATTTTCGGTGGGGCCGGAAACGACATTCTGATGGGTGAAGGCGGCAACGACATTCTTGTCGGCGGCGCCGGCGATGACCTCCTCTTTGGCGGTGACGGCAACGATACCCTGACCGGCGGCGACGGCGACGACATGCTGTTCGGCGGGGCCGGTAACGATGTGCTGACCGGCGGAGCCGGCAACGATATCCTGGATGGCGGCGAAGGCGACGACATTCTGTCCGGCGGCACCGGAAACGACGTCATCAACGGCGGCGACGGCAACGACACCATTGACGGCGGCTCGGGCAACGACGTGATTTCCGGCGGCGCCGGAAACGACACCATCAGCGGCGGCGCCGGCAACGACGTCCTCTTCGGTGGTGACGGCAACGACATCCTCGCGGCGATGCTCGGCAACGATGTGCTGAGCGGCGGCGGCGGCAGCGACATGATCTTCGGCGGTGCCGGCAACGACATCATCAACGGCGGCGCCGGCAACGACACGCTGTTCGGCGGGCCGGACAACGACACCTTCGTGTTCACCGGCGGCGGCGGCCAGGATGTCGTGATGGACTTCAAGCAGGGCGACGACGTTCTGCAGATCGCCCGCAACATCAACGGCCTGGACATCAGCAACGCCTCCGACGTGGCGGCCCGCGTGCTCGATGTCGGCGGCAACGCGGTCATCGATCTGGGCAACGGCGACACCGTGACCCTGATGAACGTCAACGCCCAGGACGTCCACAACAACCCCAACGCCTTCTTCGTGATCAGCTAACGGCCGGCCGGCGGCGGTCCCACGGCCGCCGCCTGGCCGCCACGACCTTCCACGACAACCGCCAATCCCGATCGGACGCCGATGCTCCCGACCTCCCTCGCGATACAGCTCGATACCGTCGCTTCCGCTGGTATCCCCACCGCCCGCCTCCACGGCATCGGCAGCGATTTCGTCATGGCGGTGTGGGAAACGGCGCCGGCAAGGCATCAGGGCCGCGTGGTCCCAATCGATCGACGGCGCGGAAGCTCCGCGCCCCTACACCCTCCTGACCGTGCCGACATCCTGGGGCGGAGAGCGCACGCTTGCGGTCCTGCGCTGCCCCGCCGGGGCCGGCACCATCACCTTCCACGACGAGCACGCACCACGCGGTCGCCAGCGCCTCCGTCAACGTCGGCGGCCGATTTCGACGCCGCCCTGCTGATGAGCGGCCTGGACGGCAACGCGCGGCTGCGGGTCGTCCGCTTGCTGCTGGATTTCTGCCGCAGCGCCTTCAGCCTTCAGAACGATCCGCGATTCGCCGGCCTGTGCCGCCGCCTGATCCTTGAGCTGTCGCCCACCCCGTCGGTCCTCTCCGCCCGCTGCGCTCCGACGCGGCAACTGGTGCTGTGCGACGGCAGCGTGTCCGCCGGCTTCGGCGAGGTCACGGCTACCGTCGTGCTGACCGGTTCCGCCATGCGCCGCCTGGATGTTTCCCCGGCGGTCGGACCGGTCGCCGACAAGCGGGGCCGCCTGCCGCTCCACCTCGTCATCGACCGCGCGCTGTGCGGATCGGAAACGCTGGTGGTCCTGCTCGGCCGCACCGGCCTCGCCTGCCGCACCGTCACCGGCGCGTCGTCCGAACTCCCGACGCTGCTTGAATGGCTGGAGCGCCGCAAGCCCTGCCCGCCGGGCCTTCGCGATCATGTCATGCGCGCCCTTGCCGTCCGGGCCACCGACGAACCGCAGGCGGCGGCAGCCGTCCGTGAGCTTCAGGTGCTGATGCCCCTGCCGCGCCGGCACGTCGCATCCCCCGACCGCCCCGTGGGCGGCGATATCGACGTGGCGGTCTCGACCGGCGACGGCGGGCTGTTCGTGGCCGGCTGGCTGCACGATCCGCACAACATGGTGGAAGGTCTGCGCATCACGTCTCCGTTCGGGGACGAGCGCACCATCACCGACCTGCCCCACCGCTTCCCGCGTGAAGACGTAGCGGCGATCTACAAATCCGCCAGCCCCGCCGGCTTCGCGGCCTTCCTTCCCGGCAGCCCCGATCCCGCCCCGGTCCTGCAATACCGTTGCGAGCTGCTGCTGCGCTCCGGCGGCCGGATCGACATCGTCCCGCCGCCGCGCCCGCTGAACCCCGCCGATGTGCGGGCAGCCGTGCTCGGCAGCATGCCGCCGCCCTTCGTCACCCAAGCGGCACTGGAAACCTGCATCGCCCCGGCGGTCGCCCCGATCCATGCCGCACTGGTGGCCGATCTCCCGGCGCCCGAGGTGATCCGCTACGGCACCCCGGTCACCGATCCCGCCGTGTCGATCATCATCCCGCTCTACAAGAACCTGGAATTCCTGCGCTTCCAGCTCGCCGCCTTCGCCATCGATCCCACGATTAACGGCGCTGGCGGAGCCGAGATCATCCTGGTTCTCGACAGCCCCGAGCAGCGCGCCGAGCTTCAGCACTATCTCCACGGCCTGTTCGGCCTCTACGCGATGCCGCTGACGCTGGTGGTCCACGCCGCCAACCACGGCTATTCCAGCGCCAACAACTCCGGTGCCGCCGTCGCCCGCGCCCGCCACCTGCTGTTCCTGAACTCCGACGTGATCCCGGACCGGTCCGGCTGGCTGCCGCTTCTGACCGCCGAACTCGATGCCTCGCCCCAAACCGGCGCCGTAGGCCCCAAGCTGCTGTTCGAGGACGACTCGCTCCAGCACGCCGGCCTGTTCTTCGGGCGTGACTACAAGGGCCGCTGGATCAACCAGCACTACCACAAGGGCATGCCGCGCGACTTCGCCCCCGCCTGCCAGCCCCGCGCCGTCCCCGGCGTCACGGGAGCCTGCCTGCTGATGCCGCAGCGACGTGTTCGAAGAGATCGGCGGCTTCACCCGCGACTACATCATCGGCGATTACGAGGACTCGGACCTCTGCCTGAAGATCCGGGCGACCGGCCGCGAGATCCGCTACGTCCCCGCCGCCGAACTTTACCATCTGGAGCGCCAGTCGATCAGCCGGCACGCCGGCTACACCCGTGGCGTCGCCTCCGAATACAACGCATGGCTCCATGCCGGCCGCTGGTCCGGCCTGATGGAAGACCTGATGAACCGCGACTGGCCGGCCGAGCGAGCCGTCCCGCCAACGCCCCGCCACAAGGCGCCGTAACCGCAGCAGAAAGGCTCCGGCAGCAGCATGAGCACGCCCCAACCCATTTCCTCCGCCCTGCCCGCCAATCAGCGCGTGATCAAACTGCTGGTCCGCCAGGATGTGCGCGACGCCCAGCGGCTCGACTGGCTGTGCGAGAATATCGCGCGGAACCGCTTCCTGCCGGTGCCGCCGTCGGAAAACATCTTCGTCGGCGACGGCGATTTCCGCGCCATCGGGGCCGAATTCCTGCGCCATTTCGTGAAGCTCGGCGACCTGCGCCCGACCGACAAGGTGCTGGAAATCGGCTGCGGCATCGGCCGCATGGCGGTGCCGCTGACCCAGTACCTGACAACCGGCACCTATGACGGCATGGACGTGGTGGCCGACGGCATCAACTGGTGCAGCCAGAACATCACGCCGGCCTATCCGGCCTTCCGCTTCCATCACATGGACGTGGCGAACGACCTGTATAACCCGCAAGGCCGGATCGACCCCAGCGCCGTCACCCTGCCGTTCGCCGACCAGGGCTTCGACTTCGTCCTGCTGACCTCCGTCCTGACCCATCTGCAAGCCGCCGAAACGCTGGCCTACGCGTGGGAGATCAGCCGCCTGCTGCGGACGGGAGGGCGCTGCTTCCTCAGCCTGTTCCTGATGAACGACAGCGCACTGGAAGGGCTGCGCACCGGCGACAACCGCCTGACCTTCAACCCGGATGAAGTCGGCCCGACCTGGCTCGCCAACCCGGAAATCCCCTCCGCCGCCGTCGCCCATGACGAGGAATTCCTGCTCGACATGTTCGCCGGCGTCGGCCTGAAGCCCGCCAAGCCCGATCGTCTACGGCACATGGTGCGGCCGCCCCAATGCCGTCAGCTATCAGGACCTGCTGGTGCTGGAAAAGGTCGGATCGCCATGACGGCGCCCCGCAACCGATCGGCCGCACTCCCCCGCGTCCTGTTCATCTGCCACAACCACCCGAGCTTCCATCCCGGCGGCACGGAAATCTTCGCCCACGACCTGTTCCGCCACATGAAGGACGTGGACGGGATCGAGGCGATGTTCCTCGCCTGCACCAACAAGGTCCACCGGGAGCAGAAGCCCGGCACCAACTTCCAGACCGTAGGCCGCAGCGCCGACGAACTGGTCCTGTGGGCCGGCCATTTCGACCGCTTCTACCAGAGCCAGATCGACCTGCACGGCATCGTGCCGGACCTGTCCACCCTGCTCCAGTCGTTCCGCCCGGACATCGTCCACATCCACCACACGCTGCTGCTGGGCGTGGAGATGCTGTTCCTGATCCGGCGCGTCGTGCCGGAAGCGCGGATCGTCTATACCCTGCACGACTATTATCCGATCTGCGCCAATGACGGCCAGATGGTCACGACCGACGGCCACAAGCTCTGCACCGGCGCATCGCCCGACGCCTGCCACCGCTGCTTCCCCGACCGCACGCCCGACAAGTTCGTGCTTCGCGAGAAGCACCTGAAAAGCATGCTGTCGCTGGTCGATCAGTTCGTCTCGCCCAGCCACTTCCTGCGCGAGCGCTATATCGCCTGGGGCCTGCCAGCCGACAAGATCACCGTGCTGCGCAACGGCCGCCCGGCGGAAGACATGATCGCCCGCCCCTCCTCGCCCATGGCGGCCAGGGGAAAGAAGCCCGCCCGCCGCAACGTCTTCGGCTATTTCGGCAATCTAAGCCCCTACAAGGGCATCCGCGTCGCCCTGGAAGCCGCCAAAGAGCTGTCGAAGGACCAGGACTTCGTCCTTCACGTCCATGGCGGCATGCCGTTCCAGACCGAAGACTTCAAGGCGGAAATCGACGCGCTCTCCAGCGCCGCCGGCTCGCATGTCATCCGCCACGGCGCCTATCGCCGGGACGAGATGGCGAAGCTGCTGGGTGCCGTCGATTGGGTCATCACCCCCTCGATCTGGTGGGAGAACGCTCCGCTGGTGATCCAGGAAGCCTTCCAGCAGCGCCGCCCCGTCATTTGCAGCGATATCGGCGGCATGGCCGAAGCCGTCACCAACGGCCATGACGGCCTGCATTTCCGCACCGGCGACCCGACCGATCTGGCCCGCGCCATGCGCCGCGCCATGAACGAACCAGGCCTGTGGGAGTGCCTTTCCTCCAACATCGCGCGGGTGCCGACCCTGGCCGACAGCGCCGCGGAGCACCGCAGCCTCTACGCCGACCTGACGACAGCCGCATCCCTGCGGAGTTCCAGACGATGAACGAGATCAACCCCAAAGCCGATATCCAGATAGCAGTCCTGGTGGACGAAAAGACGCTGCTGCTGTTCGGCTGGATCGACCGCACCCTGCCGTCCTCCGGCACCGCCAGCTTCTCCGAAGGCGCCGATGTCGGCCGGCACCTATGACGGCCATTTCTGGCCGCGCGACGAAGCTTCCCACTGGTTCGTGGCCCTGCTGCGCTTCGACAACATCGCGCAGATCCGCCCGCAGCGGCTCTCGCATCATCGGGGCCGACCGTGGCACCCGCTACACGATCCCGCCGATCCAGAACATCAAGATCAACCCCTGGACGCTGCTGTCCACCCTGAAGGAAGACATGCCGGAAGCCATGCCGGTGGTCTTCGACTTCCTGCACACGAGCTGAGCGAAACGGCACCGTCCGAGCGCACCACCCGCCTGATGCTGGCCTTCCTCCAGGCCATGGCGCAGCCGGACGGCTTCGCCGAAATCTTCGGCTGCATGACCGGCCTCGGAGCCCTGATGCAGGGCTGGTCGTTCAACCTGACCGCCGGAGAGCACGACCTCCTGATCGAGACCGAGGGCTGCCGGACCTTCTCCAGCACCATCGGCAGCTTCGAGCGTTCCGACCTGCCCTCAACGGCGCGCGGCGTGCTGGGCGTCATGACCGGGGCCGACACGCTCGACCTCAGCCACATCCGGCGGATCTACTACAAGGCCGCCAAGGGCTGGTGCTATCTCGAAATCTTCGAGAACCGCACCCTGCTGAACGACCAGAGCGCCGTCCCGCACCTGCGCGCCATGCTGCCGACCCTGACGGGCGAGCCGGCGGTCCTCCGCACGCTGAAACGCCTGTCGAACGCCCAGTACGAAGGGTTCGAGACCGTCAGCCGGCTGGAAGTCCCCGTCCGCGTCGGCCTGGACACCGCCGTCCGCGTGCCCGGCGCCGGAACCCTGGTGACGGGATGGGTGCTCGACCCCGACCACCACGTCAGCGCCATCACGCTGAAGGGCATCGGCGTCTCGGCCCGGATCGACCTGGACTGGTGCCGCACCAACCGGCGCGACGTCAGCGAGGCCTTCGCCAAGGATGCGCCCTTCGCCGGCAAGATCGTACCCGGCCAGGACGCCCACGGCTTCCTCGCCTTCGTTCCGGAACCCGCCGATTCGCCGCGAACAGTGCGAGCGGTATCTGGAACTGTCGCTGACCGACGACGCCTGCGCCTTCATGCCGGTGGCGACATCCAAGGCCGGCGCCCCCGCACTCCGCCGCCTGCTCTCGACCATCAACCTGAACGACCCGGCGTCGGAAACCATCATCTCCCGCCATATCGGCCCGCTGGTCCAGGCCGCCGGCCGCTCGCCAATCGGCGGCGGAGGTCCCCGCCACCGTCTACACCATGGGCAAGGTGCTGACGGCACCCCGCGTCTCCGTCATCATTCCCATCGCCGACGGCCGCGACGACATCGACGTGACGCTCGCCAAGCTGGCGATCGACCGCGACTTCCAGGGCACGGAGATCGTCATCGCGTCCGGCGCCGGAGCCCACGAGCGCCTGTCGCCATCGCTCCGCCGCTTCGCCGAGTTCTACAACCTCTCGATCAAGCTGGTGCCCTGCCCCCAGGCTCATGACATCTATCAGGCGATGGATGCCGGCGTGCGCCACGCCTCCTCCGACATGCTGCTGCTGCTGTCGCCCTCGGTCCTGCCGACCTCGACCGGCTGGCTGTCGGATCTGGAGTGGGCTTACAAGACCTGCGGCAAGAGCGGCATGGTCAGCCCGACCCTGCTGTACGAAGACTTCTCGATCCGGTTCGCCGGTATCCAGCAGATCAGCGCCCAATCGGCCGTCTCCCAATATGCGGGATACTCCCGCGACTGGCTGAAGGGCCGGGAGATCGCCACCGTTCAGGCGGCTTCGACCGACTGCGCCCTGATCCCCCGTAGCCGTTTTCCTGGAAGCCGGCGGCTTCAGCCGCGACTTCGTCGGCACCGATTACAAGGGCGTGGATTTCTGCCTGAAGCTGCGGGCCGCCGGCCATGTCTGCCTGTGGCTGCCGACCGTCCAACTGATCGCCCTGGATGAGACATCCCGCGAGCAGGCCCAGGAATACTGGCTCCAGACCGGCGGCCTCGTGGACCGCTGGGGCTTCGAGCGGAAATGGCCGCGTCTCCACACCACCCAATCGCTCGGGAGCATCGACCGATGACCGGCATGGAAATCACCAAAAAGGACAAGCGCGTCCTCATCATCAGCCACGGCCACCCGACCTTCTCGCTGGGCGGCGGCGAGGTGGCGTCCTACAACCTGTTCAACGGCATCCACGATCTGCCGGGCTGGGAGAGCTTCTATCTCGCCCGCGTCGGTCCGCCGGTCAACCGGCACAAGGACAGCGCGCTGATGAGCCTTCGCCAGAAGGAGCGCGAGATCCTCTACTACGCCAACGACTACGACCATTTCCGCTGCTCCAACCGCAATCTTGCGGGATTGCAGCAGGATTTCGTCCGCTATGTCGTGGACCTGCAACCCGATGTGATCAACTTCCACCACTATATCGGTCTTGGGCGTGGAGACGATCTTCGCCCTGAAGCAGGCGTTGCCGCGCGTGCCGATCGTGATCACCTTCCACGAATACCTGTCCATCTGCCACCACCACGGCCAGATGGTGAAGACCAGCCGCAACACGCTCTGCTACAAGTCCTCGCCGGCGGAATGCACCAACTGCTTCCCCCACATCCCGGAAAGCCAGTTCTTCAAGCGCGAAGCCTTCCTCAAGACCTTCTTCGAGATGGCCGACTTCTACATCAGCCCGAGCGAGTTCCTGATCGACCGCTACGTCGATTGGGGCCTCCCGCGCGAGAAGTTCCGCATGATCGAGAACGGCCTGACGGTGGAGGAGATCGTGCCGCCGCGCCCCCTTCCCAAGGGCGGCCGGCGCAACCGCTTCGGCTTCTTCGGCCAGGTCACGCGAGTTCAAGGGCCTGCATGTGCTGGTCGAAGCCGTCTCCCGCGTCTCCGACAAGGACTGGGGCGACGACAGCGCGCTGATGATCTTCGGCGGCAATCTGGAAAAGCAGCCCGAAGCGTTCCAGAAGAAGTTCAACGAATTGACGGAGAAGGCCGGCAACCGCGTCCGCTTCTACGGCAGCTACCGCTCGGCGGAACTGCCGAGCCTGATGAAGGACGTGGACTGGCTGATCATTCCGTCGATCTGGTGGGAAAACTCGCCGGTCGTGATCCAGGAAGCCTTCCTGCACGGCCGGCCGATCATCGCCAGCAATATCGGCGGCATGGCGGAGAAGGTCACCCACAATGTGGACGGCATTCATTTCCGCAACGCCAGCGTGGAAGACCTGATCGATCGCCTGACCGATGTCCTGCGCACCCCCGACCTGTGGGACCGCCTGCGGGCGCGCATCCAGCGGCCGATCGACCGCCAGGAATGCGCCCGCCGCCACACCGAAATCTTCAACGCCCTGCTCGCCGGAGCATCCGGCCAGGGCACCACGGCACCGGCACCGCCGGTCAGGGCGCCCAAGTGCTCGACCGCGCCGTCGCTCAGCCGCTCTGACGTCAACCGATACCGAACGTCATCGAACCCCAGGGAGCTTCCTTTGGCTAAAATCCTCGTCATGATCCCGTCGGGCGAAGTCTACAATCATGACTGCGTCCGCTGGTACCGAATACCAGGAGATCCAGAGGTCCATCGACCACTACCACAACATCGGTGACGCCTTCGTCTTCGACTCGTCGCTCAAGCTGCTGAACTACGACAAGCTCGACGTGCTGGAGATCCGCAACGTCAAGCCGGGCGACGTCGAGCGCTACAACGCCGAATACGACTACGTCTTCCTGCGCGGCTCCAACTACATCCACAGCCACATGGATTGGGAGAACGCCGAGCAGGTTCTGCCCAAGCTGAAGATCCCCATCCTCGCCTTCGGCGTCGGCGCCCAGGCTCCCAAGGAAGGCAAGCTCCAGCTTTCCGAGCAGAGCAAGCGGATCTGGAAGATCATCGCCGACAAGTCGGCCTCGCTCGGCGTGCGCGGCACCTATACCGCCGAAGTCCTGTGGGACCTCGGCATCAAGAACGTCCGGATCGTCGGCTGCCCGACCGCCTTCCGCAACAACGACCCCGATCTGCGCATCGACCTGCCGCCGCTCGACCAGATCAAGAACGTCGGCTTCACGATGCGCCGCGAGGTCTCGGCCGCCTATGCCCAGGACATCGAAACCTACCTGACCCGCCACCGCGACGTGGTCAAGGAGATGGCCCGCCGGTTCGACATCGTCATGATGATGCAGGGCGAGGTCGAGGAGAAGAAGCTGCTCTGGGGCACCGACGAGCAGAAGGCCCACGCCCTGGCCGAGTTGAAGAACAATGGCTGGATCGGCAAGTGGTTCCTCGACGAGGAGATGGAGGAGCTTTACAAGACCCGCCTGTGGTATTCGGACGTGGTCGCGGACTACGAAGACCTCGTGCGCTCCAAGGATCTCGTGCTGGGCTACCGCCTGCACGGCAACCTGATGGCGCTCGCCAACCGGACGCCGTCGATCTACTTCAGCTACGACAGCCGGACGGTCGAGTTCGCCGAGACCTTCGCGATCCCCTGCTACGACGTCTTCTCGCAGAAGCCCTTCGTGCTGGAGGATTACTGGGATCAGGCGCGGTTCGAGCGCTTCAACCGCACCTATTACCAGCGCTTCCGCGACATGCGCGCCTTCCTGGACGAAAACTTCATCGACCACAAGATGCACCACGGCGTCGCCAAGCAGCGCCACCTTCAGGTCGCCTGAAGCCAGGTTGACGAAGCCATGTTGGGCCACGGCCCAACATGGCGCTTTCATGTCCGCACCGGAAAACACCCATGTCCGCAGCGCTCCAAACCCTGGCACCGCAACCGGCCGACATCGACGGCCGGATCGACGCCATCACCGGCGGCCGGCTCTATGGCTGGGCCTGGGACCGCGTCCGCCCTTCCGACCACCTGGAAGTCGAAATCCGCGTCGGCGACAAGCTGGTCGCCACCGCCTTCGCCAACCAGCCGCGTGACGACCTGAAGGCGAACGGAGTCGGCGACGGCTGCCACGCCTTCGAACTCGCGATCGAACTCGCCCCCGGCGAAACCCCGACGGCCACCGCCCGCTCGCCCGTCACCGGCGACGTGATGCCGCTCCGCCTGCCGTCCGATGTGGAGACGGTCACCGAAAGCGTCCTCGGCCCCACGCTGCTGCGCATGTCGGCCCTGATGGACGCCACCCAGCGCAACCAGCAGACGGTTCTGCGCGGCCTGCGCGAGTTGATGAAGCAGGGTCAGGCCGCCCCCAACGCCGACAAGCGCCTGGAAGAGCTTGCCGCATCCCAGGAGGAGCTGAAAGCCCAGGTCAGCGGCATCGAGGTTTTCCTGATGCGCATCGACGAGCACCTGCACGAGGTCAACAACAGCCTCAAGCAGCGCGCTCCCGCCGCCGTGGACAAGCCGCTCAGGATCGCCGTGACGGCGCTGGCCGCCGGTACAATCGGCTTGACGGCGCTGGTCGCGTTCCTCAACTTCTGAATAAGTCATAATACGAGAAGTCTGCATTGCTTCCACACACTCCAGAGATGTTGCTTTAGGTCTATAAAATAAGGATTATAGATAATCCTTATTGATTAGCTCAATCTCAACTGAATACTGGAGTGTGTTATGGCAGGTCCCAACGCCAATATGTCCGTTTCCCCCAACGGCCTGACCTTCCTTTACAACCGGGAAGCGCAGGCCGGCGTCAGCAACAAGCCCCATTGGCCCGGCGGCAGCAGCGGCGTGACGCTCGGGCCGGGCTATGATCTCGGCCACCGCACGGCGGCGCAGATCATAGCCGATCTCACCAATATCGGGGTTTCGTCCAGCGCCGCCG
Source organism: uncultured Alphaproteobacteria bacterium (assembly GCA_963848585.1). Lineage (GTDB taxonomy): Bacteria > Pseudomonadota > Alphaproteobacteria > Azospirillales > Azospirillaceae > Skermanella. The sequence continues at coordinate 49,861 of CAWKET010000015.1, forward strand.
AGGTCCTGTCCAAGGCCGCCGGATTGACCGGCACCGCCGCCCAGACCTTCGCCAAAGCCAACTCCAACGCCGTCAACCTGACCCAGGCCCAGCAAGAAGCCCTGCTGAACCTCGCTCTCCCGCCCTACCAGCAGGACGTGCGGACCTATGTCACGGTGCCGGTCAATCAGAACCAGTTCGACGCGATGGTGTCGCTGGACTACAATATCGGCGGCGGGAACTTCAAAAACAGCTCCGTCGTCGCCAACCTGAACAAGGGCGATGTCGCCGCCGCCGCCGAAAGCTTCAAGCTGTGGAACAAGTCGGGCGGCAAGGTGGTTCAGGGGCTGGTCAACCGGCGCGAGCTTGAGGTGGCATTGTTCAACACTCCCGTCTGAACGCATGAACGGATAACGGACTTATGATTTTCAGGAACGCCGCACGGACCTTCCACGACGTTTCTCGCGACGTTCCTGATATCAGCCTGCATGGCCGTCGCCGCGCCATCTCCAGCGCCGGTGCCCTCGAATCTCGCGGGGAACTGGACGGTCACATCCGCGAAGGTGAACACCGCCGGCGTTGCCGCCTACCTGCCGGACGATCCGGCCCTTCTCGGTCTTCGCCTTGTCGTTACCGGCGACAGCCTCGCCATGGACGGGCACACCTGCGAGTCGCCGCGCATCGCAACCGAACCGGCGCAGTTCGGCGACCTGATCGCACGGACCTATGAGGCGTCACCCGCCGACATGGGCGTCACCTCCGCCGATTCGACGCGACCGACGCACTTCATCACCTGCGGCAAAGGCGACATAGGCCCCTCCTATGAGCGCGGCTCATGGATCGCGGAGATCGAATCCGACACGATCGCCATGAACTGGTTCGATAGTGTTCTGTTATTCCTCCAGCGCACCAGATAGGTCCTGAGGCAAGTCCATAAGGGTTGCCGAAACGGTGTGTCAGGCAATAGACTTACGTCAACATGGCAACTAAATCACCACGAGCCCAATGCGCCGCACTGCCGGTCCGGATGTCGGATGACGCGATCGAAGTGCTGCTTGTCACTTCGCGCGACACCGGACGGTGGATCATCCCCAAAGGCTGGCTTGAGAAGGGGACCAAACCCCACGACATGGCGGCTCGCGAAGCCTTTGAAGAGGCCGGGGTGGTCGGCAAGATCCAGAAGGAGCCGATCGGCTCCTATATCTACACCAAGCGTCTGAGCACCCGGAAGTCGGTGGAATGCAACGTCGATGTGTTCCTTCTCAAGGTCGAGAAGGATTTCGACGACTGGCCTGAAAAGGACCAGCGGCAGAAGGAATGGATGTCGCCCTCACAGGCGGCACTCCAGATCAGCGAAAGCGGGCTGGTGGGGATACTCCTGGGGCTGGGGTTGCCGATGGTTTGACGGGGCATTGCCATGCCAAGAGCTGATCTTGGGCTGTTGCGGAGCCCTTGACTGGTTAAAATTCCGGCCGAATGGTCCTCACTCCTCCGCCGGCGGGCAGAGGTTCACGTCATCGATCCGGCAGACCGCCGGGATCGTCACGTGCGGGCGGGAGCGCAGGCGGAAGGAGCGGATTTCCACCCGGCCCTGGCTCTCCAGCCATGTCACGGCTTTCTGGATCAGGCGCGGATCGGTGCCCAGCTGTTCGCTGATATGGTTGAAGGAGACGGCGACGGCTTTTGGCTCAAGCAGGCGGTTGCGGCAGGCGCCGGCCACTTTTTCCGCCAGTTCCGGAATGCCCTGATCCTGGCCCAGTTGAACGACGATCCCCATGTTCGGCTTCCTTCCCCGAGATGCGCCCTCATTCTTCTTGTTCTTCCGCGATCCCTTCGGCCGGGCGGTCATGCCTCGGGACTTGCCTTACCTGCGACATTCTGTCGCTCCAGATAGTTTGCCCTGCAAACGCCGCCAAGGGTAGCGGTTTTCGTCCCTGATCGATTTTGAATAGACAGCGGCATACCGCATTGCGGCATATGGTGTTAGGCTTACGCGTTGCGCCCTGCCCCCATTTCCACTGAGGCGAGTTCATGGCGATCCACGTCGCACTCAATCACAAGACCTTCTACAAATATGACCGGCTGGTTTCCCTGGGACCGCAGATCGTCAGGCTCCGGCCGGCCCCTCATTGCCGGACGCCCATTCTCAGCTACTCGCTGAAGGTCGAACCGAAGCAGCATTTCCTGAACTGGCAGCAGGACCCGCAGTCCAACTATCTGGCGCGGTTCGTCTTTCCGGAAAAGACCGACTTCCTGTCGATCGAGGTCGATCTGGTCGCCGAGATCTCGGTGATCAATCCGTTCGACTTCTTCCTTGAGCCCAGCGCCGAGCAATGGCCGTTCGAATACGAACCATGGCTCCAGCGCGAACTGCGGCCCTATATGGAGACGACGGAAGTCGGCCCCAAGCTCAAGGAGTGGGTGGCCGCCGTTTCGCGCGACCAGATGCAGTCGGTCAACTTCGTGGTGGCGCTCAACCAGCAACTCCAGCAGGACATCGGCTACGTCATCCGGATGGAGCCGGGCATCCAGACGCCCGAGGAAACCCTGACGCTCAAGACAGGGTCGTGCCGCGACAGCGCGTGGCTGCTGGTCCAGATCATGCGCAACCTGGGTCTCGCCGCCCGCTTCGTGTCCGGCTACCTGATCCAGCTCACCGCCGACCAGAAGAGCATCGACGGCCCCAGCGGCACCGAAGTGGACTTCACCGACCTGCACGCCTGGACCGAGGTCTACCTGCCCGGCGCCGGCTGGATCGGGCTGGACCCGACTTCCGGGCTGCTGGCCGGCGAAGGTCACATCCCGCTGGCCTGTACTCCCGACGCGTCGAGCGCCGCACCGATCACCGGCGCCGTGGACGAGGCGGAGGTCGAGTTCGGCCACGAGATGTCGATCACGCGGATCTACGAGGCTCCGCGCGTCACCAAGCCCTACACCGACAACCAGTGGGGCGCCATCGAGGCGCTGGGCCACAAGATCGATATCGAGCTGAACGAGGGCGATGTCCGCCTGACCATGGGCGGCGAGCCGACCTTCGTGTCGATCGACGACGCGGAAGGGGCGGAGTGGAACACGGCCGCCGTCGGCCCGACCAAGCGCGCTTACGCCGCCAACCTGCTGGACCGGCTGATGCGCCGCTTCGCGCCCGGCGGCCTCGTCCATTACGGGCAGGGCAAGTGGTATCCGGGTGAAAGCCTGCCGCGCTGGGCGCTGACCATCTACTGGCGTCAGGACGGCGACGCGCTGTGGGCGAATTCCGACCTGCTCGCCAAGGAAACCGTCGATTACGGCTTCGGCACGCAGGAAGCGGGGCTGTTCCTGGTGACGCTCGCCAAGCGTCTCGGCATCGATCCCAGCCTTGTGCTGGCGGCCTACGAGGACCCCTGGCATTACCTCCGCAAGGAATCCCAGCTTCCCGTCAACGTCGATCCGCTCGACAGCAAGCTGGAGGACAAGGAGGAACGCGCCCGTCTCGCCAAGGTCTTCCAGCGCGGTCTGAACGAGCCGGTGGGCTTCGCCCTGCCGATCAACCGCCGCATGGACCAGAAAGGCCCGGTCTGGCTTTCCAGCACATGGCCGCTCCGTCAGGAACGGCTGCTGCTCGCCCCCGGCGACAGTTCGCTGGGCTACCGCCTGCCGCTGGGGTCGCTGCCCTGGGTCGATATGCGCGACTATCCCTTCACCTGGGAACAGGACCCGTTCGACACGCGCGGCCCCCTGCCGCCGCACGCGGTGCCGCTGCGCCAGCGCACGGTAGAGCCGCCCAAGCCGGAAGCGCTCCGCCGTCAGGCCTATCAGGCCATGGCCGAGGTCCGCACCGAGAGTTCCGGAAGAGGGCAAATCCGCTTGGTGGGTCGTCCGCACCGCCATGTGCTGCGAAGCGCGCGACGGCAAGCTGTACGTCTTCATGCCGCCGATGAGCATGCTGGAGGATTATCTGGCGCTGGTCGGCGAGATCGAGGCGACGGCGGTCGAGCTGAACATGCCGGTCATCATGGAAGGCTATCCTCCCCCGCGTGACCCGCGCCTGAACAGCATGGCGGTGACCCCGGACCCCGGCGTGATCGAGGTAAATATCCACCCGTCCCACTCCTGGGACGAGCTGGTGCGCAACAACACCGCCCTCTACGAGGAAGCGCGGCTGGCCCGGCTCGGCACCGAGAAGTTCATGCTCGACGGCCGCCATGTCGGCACCGGCGGCGGCAACCATGTGGTGGTCGGGGGAGCCACCCCGGCGGACAGCCCGTTCCTGCGGCGGCCCGACCTGCTGCGCAGCCTGATCACCTATTGGCAGAATCACCCCGCCCTGTCCTACATCTTCTCCGGGCTGTTCATCGGCCCGACCAGTCAGGCGCCGCGCATCGACGAGGCGCGCAACGATTCGCTCTACGAACTGGAAATCGCCTTCAACCAGATCGATCACGCGGCCGACAGCGGCTGGTGCCCGCCCTGGCTGATCGACCGCGTGCTGCGCCACCTGCTGACCGACATGCAGGGCAACACCCACCGGGCGGAGTTCTGCATCGACAAGCTTTACTCACCGGACAGCAGCAGCGGCCGGCTGGGTCTGGTCGAGTTCCGAGCGTTCGAAATGCCGCCGCACGCCCAGATGAGCCTGACGCAGCAGCTTCTGATGCGGGCCATGATCGCCCGGTTCTGGAAGACGCCTTACAAGAACAAGCTGGTCCGCTGGGGCACCGAACTGGCCGACCGCTTCATGCTGCCGCATTTCGTCCAGCAGGACCTTGCCGACGTGCTGGCCGACATGCGCGACCATGGCTACGCGTTCCAGGACGAGTGGTTCGCCCCGCACTTCAATTTCCGCTTCGCGCTGTGCGGCGAAGTGGCACATCGCGGCATCGTGATGGAGATCCGGCAGGCGCTGGAGCCCTGGCACGTGCTGGGCGAAGAGCCGGGCGGTGGCGGCACCGTAAGGTATGTGGACAGCTCGGTCGAGCGCGTTCAGGTCAAGGTCAGTGGTCTGACCGGTTCACGGCATTCCGTGGTCTGCAACGGCCGCCTCGTTCCGCTGCATCCCACGGGCGTGGAAGGGGAATTCGTTGCGGGCGTGCGGTACAGGGCGTGGCAGCCGCCCTCCTGCCTGCATCCGACGATCCCGGTCCACAGCCCCTTGGTGTTCGACATCCTGGATACGTGGTCGGGCCGGTCCGTCGGCGGCTGTTCATATCACGTTGCTCACCCAGGGGGACGGAATCATGAAACTTTCCCGGTAAATGCGCACGAAGCGGAAGGACGGCGACTTGCCCGCTTCTTCCCATTCGGTCACACTCCGGGTCATATGGAGACGCCGCCCGAGCGGCGCAACCTGGAGTTTCCGTTGACCCTAGACCTACGCCTTGGCTGAAACTGAAGCACCAGAACCTGAAGAGCGTCAAGCCATCGCCGGCCAGGGTCCCCCGACCAGCGATGGCCGCGTGCTGCATTACGGCACCGGTCCCGTCTATGACGAGATGGTCACCGGAGGCGGCCGCCTGCGGCCGCACTGGCAGAAGTTCATGGGCGCGCTGGGCGCCCTCGAGCCCTCGCTGATGCATGAACGGTGGGAGGCGGCTCGCCGCCTCCTCCATCAGAACGGCGTCACCTACAACATCTACGGCGATCCCCAGGGGATGGAGCGGCCCTGGCCGCTCGACATGATCCCGCTGCTGATCCCGGCCGACGAGTGGGAAACGATCGAGGCCGGGCTGATCCAGCGGGCAAGCCTGCTGAACGCCATTCTGAGCGACCTTTACGGCCCGCAGGACCTGATCAAGTCGCTCCGGCTGCCCCCGGCTTTGCTGTTCTCCGACCGGGGCTTTCAGCGCGACGTTCATGGGGCCGTGCCGACCGGCGGGGTCTACCTGCATCTCTACGCCGCCGATCTCGCCCGGTCACCCGATGGGCGCTGGTGGGTGCTGGGCGACAGGACGCAGACGCCGAGCGGGGCCGGCTACGCGCTGGAGAACCGGTCGGTGGTCAGCCGGATTCTGGCCGACGCCTTCAAGGACGGCAACGTCCAGGCGCTGGCCCCCTTCTTCACCACGCTCCGCGAGATGCTGGTCAGTCTGGCGCCGAAGAAGACCCCCGATCCCCGGATCGTCCTGCTGACTCCCGGCCCCTATAACGAGACCTATTTCGAGCACGCCTATCTCGCCCGCCATCTCGGCATCACGCTGGTCGAGGGCGGCGATCTGACGGTGCGCGACCGGCACGTCTTCCTGAAGACGCTGAGCGGGCTGGAGCCGGTCCACGTCATCCTGCGCCGCCTGGATGACGATTACTGCGACCCGCTGGAGCTTCGCGTCGACAGCTCGCTCGGCGTCGCCGGGCTGGTCCAGGCGGTGCGCGCGGGTACCGTTACGGTTGCGAACGCGCTCGGCAGCGGGCTTGTCGAGTCGCTGTCGTTCAAGCCGTTCCTGCCCATGCTGTGCCGCCATCTGCTGGGCGAGGAGTTGAAGATCCCCGGCGTCGCGATGTGGTGGTGCGGCCAGAAGGAAGAGCGGAACTACGTCATCGAGCATCTCGACCGGCTCGTCATCAAGCCCGCCTTCGCCCATCTTGGGTCGGAGCCGGTGTTCGGCGCCTCGCTGACGCGGGCCGAGCGCGCGGCGCTCACGGCGAAGATTCAGGCGCGTCCTGGAGACTTCATCGGGCAGGAACAGCTTGGCCTGTCCACCGTCCCGACCTGGATCGACGACTCGCTTCAGCCGCGCCCGCTGGTGATGCGCGTCTATCTGGCGGCCAAGCCGGGCGGCGGCTACACGGTGATGCCCGGCGGGTTGACCCGCATGTCGGCCACGACCGGGCCGGCTGATCGTATCGATGCAGCATGGCGGCGGCAGCAAGGATACCTGGGTGCTGGGGCGTTCCCCGGCGGAAGCCCGGATGGCGGCGCCCCGTGTCCAGGGGGTGCCGTCGGAAGTCCGCAGCATGGAGCCAAGGACCATCGCCGCCCGCGAGGCGGAGGTCAAGCCCCACAGCGGCGACCTGCCGTCACGAGTAGCGGACCAGCTTTTCTGGCTGGGCCGCTACGCCGAGCGCTCGGAAAGCGTGCTCAGAATCCTGCGCGGCGTCTACAGCCGCCTGTCCGACGGCGCCAGACCCGGAGCCAACGACCAGTTGGTGCCGCTGATGCGGCTGATGGACTGGACCGGCATGGTGCCGCGCGATCTGGTGGATCTGGCGGAAAGCGGGACAGGGCGCGGTTTGCGTCAGGCGCTCCAGGGGGCGGTCTTCGACGGCAGCCATCCCAACAGCCTGCGCGCCAATGTGCAGCGCCTGCACCGGACCGGCGCCGGCGTGCGCGACCGCCTGTCGCTCGACATGTGGCGGGTGATCACGCAATTGGACCGCCAGTGCGAGCCGTCCTCCGCCCGCTCGCGCGTCGATACGGCGATGCTGCTTCGGCTGGACGACCTGATCACGACGCTGGCCGCCGTGGCCGGGCTGGAGCAGGAAAGCATGACGCGCGGTCCCGGCTGGCGCTTCCTGGATATCGGCAGGCGGCTGGAGCGCGGGATCAACTGCGTGGCCCTGATGCGCGGCACCCGCATCGCCGACGGCGTCGGGGACGATCCGGCGGTGCATGAGGTTCTGCTGGAACTGGGCGAAAGCTTCATGACCTACCGCGAGCGGTTCTACACCACGGCGCAGCGCACGCCCGTGCTCTACCTGCTGCTGTGCGACGAGAGCAATCCGCGTGCGCTGGCCTATCAGCTATCGCATCTGGCCCGCCATCTGGCAGCCTTGCCGCGTCCGCCGATGATCAACTCACGGCCTCACCAGAGCCCGACGGCGGCGGCGATCCGCCTTGTGGAGGACGCGCGCGAGGTCCTGCGCGAACCCGATATCATCCGCGACCGGTTCGCTCTCCGAAGCGCGCTCAACAGGCTGGCCGACCGGCTGCCTGAAATCTCGAACCTGCTGGCCCATGCCTATTTCAGCCATGCCTTCTCCCGCCCCGCCTGAACCCGCTCCTCCGGAGGAGGTTTCCCCGGAGCCGGCTTGCGCCGAAGCCGAGCTTGGAGCCGAGCCCGAGCCGTGCCGGTGAAGCCGGTTCGCTATCGTACCCGGCACACGACGCGGTACGAGTACGGCGAGGGCGTGTCGGTTTCGCAGCACATCGTCCATCTGCTGCCGCGCGAAAACCCGCGTCAGGTCTGTGCCAGCGCCGAGCTGTCGATTTCGCCGGAGCCGTCGGTGCGGAGCGAATGGCGGGATTATTTCGGCAATCCGGAGGCCTATTTCGCGGTTCAGGAACCTCACCGGACCCTGATCATCGAATCCCGCATCGAGCTTGAGGTGACACCGCCGGCACCCTTCGATCCGGCGGAAACGCCGTCCTGGGAGGATGTCTGCAAACAGGCCGGCTCACCCCGGACACCTGACGCGATCGACGCCAACGAGTTCCTGTTCGACAGCGTGATGGTCCGCGCGTCACCGGAGCTTGCGGAGTATGCCGCTCCCTCCTTCACGGAAGGCCGGCCGGCGGCGGAAGCGGCGCTGGACCTGATGCGGCGCATCTATACCGATTTCACCTTCGACTCGACCGCCACCACGGTGGCGACCCCGCTGACCGAGGTGCTGGCCCACCGGCGCGGAGTCTGCCAGGATTTCGCCCATCTGGGGGTCGGCTGCCTGCGTTCCATCGGCCTGCCGGGCCGGTATGTCAGCGGATATCTGCGGACACACCCGCCGCCGGGCCGCGCGCGGCTGATCGGTGCTGATATGTCGCATGCCTGGTTTTCGGTCTGGTGCGGCGACGAAACCGGCTGGCTCGACCTCGACCCGACCAACGACAAGCCGGTCGATGCCGACTACATAACACTGGCGTGGGGCCGTGATTACGATGATGTGAGCCCTGTCCGCGGCGTCATCCTGGGCGGCTGGGGGCACACGTTGAATGTCCAGGTGGACGTCGAACCGCTGGATGATTGAAGGCTCCATCACCTGATCCGCTATCACGATACCCCTACCAAAGTAGGGTGATTTTTATTACAATCTCCCGCAATGTTTAAAAGCCTTGCGGGAGAAGGCGTGAAGGACAGGATCTCAAAAATTGTGATGGGGCTGGCCGACAGAACGTTGGCGAACATCGACGGTGATCTGTCGCTCAGCCAGATCCACGACCTTCTCCATCCATTCCATCACTCATCCCTGATCCAGCGGCGCCGCGCGGCGCTGATCGTCTCGCGCGCCCGGCTGGTCGCCGGTGTTTTCTCGATCCTGACGCCGCTCTGGATCGTCATCGACATGTACCTGTTCACATGGCCGCAATGGGGATATCTCGCGGCGCTCCGGATCGTGGCCAGTGCTGGCCTTCGGAACGCTGGCGGTATCTTATCGCGGCGGTGACGGAATTTGCACGCGTGGAAGGCGCTGGGCTGGCTGCTCGCGGTGCCGGTGCTGTTCTTCGTCGCGTCGCATCCGATGGTCAACCAGTTCGACCCGGACAGTCCGGCCGCCGCCATCGCGGCGGGCTACGCCTTCCTGCCCTTCGTCATGTGCGCCGGCCTCAGCGTCTTTCCCATCACGGCGATCGAAGGGATGCTCTTCGCATCGCCGCTGGTCGTGGCGCATCTCGTGGCCGGGGTTTACGGGTCGGCGATTTTCCCGTTCAACTCCTACCTGGGAGCGATGTGGCTGCTCCTGCTGCTGTCGTCGGTCGCCACACTCGCCGCCATGAGCCAGCTCCATTTCCTGATGGCCCTGGTCAATCAGTCATCGCACGACAAGCTGACCGGCACCTATGCCCGCCGGATCGGCGAGGAGATGCTGAACCTCCAGTTCGGCAACGCCCGGCGCAACAAGCGCCCGCTGTCGCTGGTGTTCGTCGATCTGGACGACTTCAAGAAGGTCAACGACCGCTACGGCCATGACGAAGGCGACCGCGTCCTGCGCACCGCCGCCCAGTCTCTGCTGAGCGGATTGCGGCAGGGCGATCTGGTGATCCGCTGGGGCGGAGAGGAGTTCCTGGTCGTCATGCCGGACACCGACACCCCCGGAGCGCTGACCGCCATCCGGCGGCTCCGCGCCGAAGGGTTGGGCGTACGCCCGGACGGCAATCCGCAGACGGCGAGCATCGGGATCGCCGAATGCATCGCCGAAGCTCCGGAAAGCTCCACCCAACTGGTCGAAATCGCCGACCACCGCATGTATACCGCCAAGCAGGCCGGCAAAGACTGCGTCTGCGCCGGCGAGGAAGCGGCGCCGGAGGGGTTGATCAAGAAGGCGCTGGAGCCGGCCTGAGCAGTCGCCACCGTCAGTGCCCCAGGGACTCCCGCCGGGCAGCGACACCGACCGGCTTTTCCTCCGGATGGGCGAACTGCTTGATCATCAGGGCCGCCGCCGCGATCAGCCCCGGTATCGCCAGGATCGTGAAGATCTCGCTGAAGGTCAGTTGCCGGCGCGAAAGCTCGGCCACCAGGAACGATCCCGCGATGCCGCCGAACCGGCCCAGGCCCAGCATCCAGGCAACGCCGGTCGCCCGCCCGTTGGTCGGGTAGAAGCCGGCGGCAAGCGCCGGCAGCGACGACTGGGCGGTGTTCATCAGCGTGCCGGCCACGAACACGACCACCACCAGCAGGCCCAGATTGCCCGCCACCTGGCCGATGGCGTAGATGGCGAAGGCGGTCAGCACGAAGCCGATCGCGATGATCTTGTTGGCGTTGAAGCGGTCCATCAGCCAGCCGAACAGGATCGCCCCGACGCCGCCCAGCGGGAACAGGGCCGAGATGAGCGCCGCGTTGTGCTGCTCCAGCCCCGCATCCCGGAACAGGATCGGCATCCAGTTGATCAGCGCGTAGAAGATCACCAGCCCCATGAAATAGGTGATCCACAGCATCACCGAGCCGACCGCGTAGGAGCTTGAGAGCACGACGCCGATGCCGCTCTTGCCCTCGGGCTGAGCCATCGTGGCTTTCTCGCTCATGACGAAGGAAGTCGCATCGGCGGCCGATGCGGAGATGCGGCGGAGCACGGCGCGGATGCGCTCGACCGGCTCGTTCTTGGCGACCATGTAGCGGACCGATTCCGGCAGCAGCACGAGCAGCAGCACCGTCAGGATCAGGGGAGCCATGCCGCCCAGCACCAGCACGCTGCGCCAGCCCCATATGCGGGATCATCCAGGCCGCGAGAAAGCCGCCGAACGCCGCACCCAGCGGAAAGCCGCAGAACATGGCGTTGGTCAGCGTCGCGCGCCGCCCGTCGGGGCAATACTCGCTCATCAGGGTGACGGCGTTCGGCATGGCGGCGCCAAGCCCAAGGCCGGTTATGAAGCGCCAGACGACAAGATGGTTCAGTTCAGCCGAGAAGGCGGAAGATAGGCAGGCAGCACCCATCACCAGCACCGAGCCGACCAGCACCTTCTTGCGGCCGAAACGGTCGGCCAGAGGTCCCGAAGACAAGGCGCCGAACGCCAGGCCGAACAGGGCGGCGCTCAGGACGGGCGCCAGCGCCGGGCGCTGCACGCCCCATTCCGTTATCAGCGACGGAGCGATGTAGCCGATGGCCGCCGTGTCGAACCCATCCAGCAGGACGATGAAGAAACACAGGGCGAAGGTCAGCCACTGGTAAGGTGAAAACGGGTTCTCATTGAGAAAGGTCTGGACATCGACGCTGCGATCCGGCGGCATCGGTTTCCTCCTCGGACATTTCTTATGGTTTCGGTCGAGCCCGGTACCGGCTCAGCCGATCGGCATGCCCACATAGTTCTCCGCCAGCATTGTCGCCGCCGCCCGCGAGTTCACGACATTGTTCAACTCGGCCAACTGGAGCCGATTCTGAAACGCATCCTGATCGGGGAAGCGGTGGAGCATGGAAGTCATCCACCATGAGAAATGTTCCGCCCGCCACACCCGCTTGAGCGCGATCTGCGAATAGTCATCGAGCAGGTCGCGGCTGCCCGAGCGGTAGAAGTCGGCAAGGCCCCGGCTCAGCACCTTCACGTCGCCGGCCGCGAGGTTCAGCCCCTTGGCGCCGGTCGGCGGAACGACGTGGGCGGCGTCGCCGGCCAGGAACAGCCTGCCGTACTGCATCGGCTCGAAAACGAAGCTGCGCATGCCGATGATGCCCTTCTGGAAGATGCGCCCTTCGTTGAGCTGCGATCCCTCCGCCGTATCCAGCCGCGCATGAAGCTCCGCCCAGATGCGGTCATCGGACCAGTTATCGACGCTGTCCTTCGGATCGCACTGGAAGTAGAGCCGCTGAACATCGGCGGAGCGCGTGCTGACCAGGGAGAAGCCGCGCTCGTGGTGGGCGTAGATCAGTTCTTCCGACGACGGCGGCGCTTCGACCAGGATGCCGAACCAGCCGAACGGGATATATGCGCGAGTACTCGGCTTCGCTTGTCTTCGGGAATGCTCGAGCGGGACATGCTCTGGGAGCCGTCGCAGCCGGCGATGAAGTCGCAGCGCAAGCTCCCGCTGCTCGCCATTCTGGGTGAACCGGATCGTGGGCTTGTCGGTATCGACGCCGTGCAGGCTGACGTCGCTGACGCCGAACAGGATCTCTCCGCCGGTCTCGACCCTCGCCTTGACCAGATCCTTGATGACTTCGTGCTGGGCATAGACGGTGATCGCTTTGCCGCCGGTCAGGTCGCTGAGGTCGATGCGATGCCCCTGCCCGCCGAAGCGCAACTCGATGCCGGTATGGACGAAGCCTTCGCGCTTCATCCGCTCGCCCACGCCAATCTCGGTCAAGAGATCGACGGTCCCCTGTTCGAGAACACCGGCGCGGATGGTGGATTCGATCTGCTCGCGCGTGCGTGTTTCCAGCACAACGGAAGAGATGCCTTCAAGATGCAGAAGATGAGACAGCAGCAGACCTGCCGGTCCTGCTCCAACGATGCCGACCTGGGTGCGCATCACCGTTTCCTCCATGATGTTTTTGTTTACAACAGGGCGGCTGCGCATTGCGTCGGCGGCTGCCCCCGAAATTGAGGCCAGAATACTGTGCTTAATGAGAACGGTGAATGGACAGATCTGTCTAGTCATGGCATTTTTCGAACATTCGTGAATGTTCGGCAGCGAAACTCGAGGCTAACGAAAGCATCGGTGGATGACCGGCGCGATACCGACCTATGAGCTTTATGGCGAAGATATCGCCGGGCCGGATCTGGACATTCTGCACTGCGAGACCATCGCGGCGCGCAGCACCCTTCATGCCGGCGCTGATAAGCCCGCACCGCCACGCCAATCTGTTCCAGCTCTTCTTATCTGAGGTGCGGCAAAGTCCGGATGACGCTGGACGGCAGCGAGTCTTGAGCCATCGACCCCGTGCGTGATCGCCATTCCATCGATCACCGTCCACGGCTTCGGCTTTACCGGAGTGGATGGATGGGTGCTGACCATGCCGGATGTGCTGATCGAGCGGTTGGTGGCCCACGCGCCGGACCTCTCGCCCCACCTGGACAAGCCCCATATCGTGGATGCGGAAGGCCAGGACATAGAGGCCCTGTTCAGCCGCATCGCCGACGAATTCACCGACATCAGACCGGGACGGCTGCTGTCGATCCAGGCTTGTCTTGAACTGATACTCGTCTGGCTGGCGCGCCGGCTGCTGGTCGAGCGGGAACGTGAAGTGGCCGTGCAGAGCAAGGCGGCAGCGCATGCGCGGCGTTTCCGCCAACTGGTGGAGATGGGATTTCGCGAACAGCGCGCGCTCGACCGCTACGCTCAGGAACTTGGCATGACGACGACCCAGCTCAACCGGGTCTGCCGCGCGGTCTTCGGCAAGTCGGCGCTTGGCGTGATCCACGACCGCCTGCTGCTGGAAGCGACGACGCAGCCTCGTCTACACCTCGATGACCGTGGCCGAGGTCGGATACGCCCTGGGCTTCTCCGATCCCTCGTATTTCACCCGGTTTTTCGTCCGCGCGACGGAGATCGCACCGTCCGAGTTCCGCCGCATCCAGCGTGAGCGTCTGCGGCGGAATTCGTAGACCTCCGACCCGGACTTACTGGGCGGCGGCCTGCTGGACGATGCGGTTCTGCTCGCGGGTCTTCAGGAACTGCACCTTCGGGAAGTCTTCCTGGGTGCGGTTCATGTGCCACGTGTTGCGCGACAGGAAAACCAGCGCGCCGTCATGGTCCTCGGCAAGGTTGGCCCGGTTGCTGTCGACGAATCGCTTCATCTCCAGCGGGTCGTCGCACTCGATCCAGCGCGCCGCATCGACGGACGCCGTCTCGAAACGGGCGGCGATGCCGTATTCCGCCTCGATCCGTGCCGCCAGCACTTCGAACTGAAGCTGTCCGACCACGCCGACCAGCCAGTCGGAGCCGAGCATCGGCTTGAAGACCTGACTGGCCCCCTCCTCCGCGAAATGCTCCAGCGCCTTGCGCAGATGCTTGACCCGCATCGGGTCATCCAGCCGCACGCGCTGCAACAGTTCGGGCGCGAAGCTCGGCACGCCGGTGAACCGCAGATCCTCGCCCTCGGTCAGCGTATCGCCGATCCGCAGGCTGCCGTGGTTCGGAATGCCGATGATGTCGCCCGGCCACGCGTCTTCCGCCAATTCACGGTCGCGCGCCAGGAACAGCACGGCGTTGTTGACGGCCAACTGCTTGCCCGACCGCATATGCTTCAGCTTCACGCCGCGCCGGAAATGACCCGAGCACAGGCGGAAGAAGGCGATGCGGTCCCGGTGGTTCGGGTCCATATTGGCCTGGACCTTGAACACGAAGCCGGTGACCTTGGCCTCGTCCGGTTCGACCAGACGGCCATCGGCCGGCTGCGGACGCGGCGGCGGAGCCAGTTCACCAAGCCCCTGCAGCAGTTCCTGCACGCCGAAGTTATTGATGGCGCTGCCGAAGAAGACCGGCGTCAGGTGCCCGGCCCGGTACGATTCAAGGTCGAACTCCGGGCACAGCCCGCGCGCCATCTCGACTTCCTCGCGGAGAGTCGCAACGGCATGGGCCGGCAGAAGCTCGTCCAGCCGGGGATCGTCCAGGCCTTCGCACTTGATGCCCTCGCTCGCCACGTCGCCCTGGGTCTTGTCCATCAGGATAAGCTGGTCCTTGAGCAGGTCGTAGCAGCCGAGGAAACCGCGTCCGGAGCCGATCGGCCAGCTTGCCGGCGTCACGTCGATCGCCAGCGTTTCCTCGATCTCGCTGATCAGCTCGAACGGGTCGCGGGCTTCACGGTCCATCTTGTTGACGAACGTGATGATCGGCACGTCGCGCAGACGGCAGACCTCGAACAGCTTCCGCGTCTGGCTCTCGATGCCCTTCGCGGCATCGATCACCATGACGGCGCTGTCGACGGCTGTCAGCGTGCGGTAGGTGTCTTCGGAAAAGTCCTCGTGGCCTGGAGTGTCCACGAGGTTGAAGGTCCGGTCGGCATAGTCGAAGTTCATCACGGACGCGGTCACCGAAATGCCGCGTTCGCGTTCGACCTTCATCCAGTCCGACCGGGCGCGCCGCTGCTCGCCGCGCGCCTTCACAGCACCCGCGAGCTGGATGGCGCCGCCGAACAGCAGCAGCTTTTCGGTCAGCGTCGTCTTCCCGGCGTCCGGGTGCGCGATAATCGCGAAGGTCCGGCGCCGGGAGACGGCATCTTGCAGATCACTCATGCGATCCTCCGCCTATCGTCTCCCAACTTAAACCTTCAGACTTCAGCTAGCCGACGAGTAACCACGGCGGCCACCGCCGGCCGAACGGTCACGGTCGCGCCGGGCGGGATTGAAGCCGCCACGCTCGCCATGCGGACGGTCGCCGCCGCGATGCTCGGCACCACGATGCTCGGCCGGACGGCCTTCGCCGTGGCGGTGCTCGGTGTGACGATGCTCGGTGTGCGGCCGGTCACCGCTACGCTCGGCATCCGGACGACGCGGGCCGCCGCCGAAGCCGCCGGGACGGCCACCGGGAGCACCCTGCCCACCGCCCCGGTAGGGACGCTTGGCATAACCACCCGGAGCCGAAGCACCGCGCGGACGCTCGCTCGGCTCAAGGCCGGCGATGGTGTGGTTCGTCAGCGCCTTGCCGATGTAGTTCTCGATCGCCTTGACCTGCTTCCAATCGTTCCGGGTAAAGAACGAATAGGCGGTGCCGGTGGCGCCGGCCCGGCCGGTGCGGCCGATACGGTGGAGGTAATCTTCCGCGATCTTCGGCAGGTCGAAGTTGATGACCTGGGTGATGTCGGAGATGTCGATACCGCGAGCCGCCACATCGGTGGCGATCAGCAGGCGGATACGTCCGCGACGCAGGTCGTCGATGGTGCGGTTACGCTGATGCTGCTTCATGTCGCCATGAAGAGCGCCGGCGGCATGGCCCTTGGCGCAAAGCTCCTCGGCCAGACGATCGGCATCGCGCTTGGTGGCGGCGAAAACGATGGTCTTGCCCTCGGCATCGGTCGACACGAGGTGGTCGAGCAGGCGATGCTTGTGGCCCAGGTCGTCGGCGCGCAGCAGGCGCTGGTCGATGGTGTCCAGGCTGACCTGCTTGCCGGCGATGTCGATCCGCTCCGGGTTCTTCAGCAGACGGGCGGCAAGGCGCTCCATCGGGCCGTCGCAGGTGGCGGTGAACATCAGGGTCTGGCGGGTCGGCGGGCAGGCGGCGGCGATCTGCTCGACCGGCTCGATGAAGCCCATGTCCAGCATGCGGTCGGCTTCGTCCAGCACCAGCAGCTCAAGGCCGCTGAGGTTGACGCGGCCGCGCTCCAGATGGTCGATCAGGCGGCCCGGAGTGGCGACGATCAGATCGACGCGACGCTCCAGCATGCGGAGCTGCTCACGGTACGGCATGCCGCCCAGGATCACGCCGGTCTGGACGCGGTCGAACTTGGAATACTTGCGGACGGCGTCCAGGATCTGGGTCGCCAGTTCGCGGGTCGGGGACAGGATAAGAACGCGCGGCCCGAAGTTGCCGGGAGTGCGCGGGGTCTTCAGCTTCTGCAGGGCCGGCAGCACGAAGGCCGCGGTCTTGCCGGTTCCGGTATTGGCCGACGCGACCAGATCCCGACCAGCCAGCGCCAGGGGAATAGCTTTTTCCTGGATCGGAGTTGGCTCGTTGTAGCCAGCGGCTTCAACGGCCTGAAGGAGGGTCGGGTGAAGGTCGAGTTCAGCGAAAGTCATGGTCAAAAAGGTCATCCTCGGTACGTGTTTCCCGACAGCGGGGCACGCGGCCGCCACTTTGGGACAAGACAAAGGCAACGCTCTCACCGGCAGGACCGATGATGAACGTCGCGCGTAACGAGCGGCTGCTTTCGGAAAATGAGCGAGCGGGGCGATCGGGCGAAAGTCGCGTCCGAAGGTCCAGCAATACAATATCCGCAAGGCACGAGGGGCCGAAATGCGGATACGGCACCATGCCGACCGTCGGGGGCCCAAGCCACTCAACAAGGGCTTAGATAGCATCTCCCTCAGAAATTACCAGAGATGATTTCCAGTAAATCCGCGCCCGCGACAAGCTGGCATACCCCGAAGGTCAATATCGCCGGTATTACCACCAGAATAAACCCGTTCACGAACCCGTCAGATCGCGGAGCGATGCCGGCGGGATCGAGCTGGGGGAGCCGACCGCGCGACGCCGCCCAAAGCGCTCCAAACGCCGAGCGCGTCACGGATCGGGTGGCCGCCGAGCAGGCCGTGGATCAGCCCGCCGATGAACACGTCCCCGGCCCCCGTGCTGTCCACCACATCGGCCGGAACGGCTGGAACATGGACGGCTCCGGTCGGCGCCGTAAGCGGTGGCGCCACGGGCGCCATCGGTCACGACCATCCAGCGCAGCGCTTCCCCGGCGAGGCTCACGGGCATAGGCCAGCGGATCGGCAAGCTCGCTCTCGGTCATGTGCGCGGCGGAGTTGACCAGGACATGGGCCGGCCAGTCGCTGGTCCCGGCGGGCGGCGCATGGGAAACGACAAGGCAGCGGTCGAGGCGCGCCCGCATCAGGTCGGCCACCGCCGGGCCATAGGTCTTTATATAGAGCGCGTCGGCCGGTTCATCCGCTTCCGGCAGCGATGGCGCGGCCGATAGCGACGAAGATCCGCGGATGATCGTCCGCTCTCCGGCCGGATCGAGCAGGACCATGACCGGAGGTGACGCCTCCTCAAGCCGGCGCACGCGCGAGACATCGGCGCCGAAACCGGCAAGCTGGGTCAGCATGCCGTCACCCGCCGCATCGTTGCCGACATCGGCGAACAGGGAAACATCGTGCCCGGCATGGCAGAGCGCCACACCGGTATTGGCCCCGCCGCCGCCTAAGCGTCCCGGCTGGAACTGCCCCTTCAACTGCGCGCCGCTGCTGACAGGACCGTCGAGCCTGACCACGACGTCGAAATTGATGCGGGCGACGATCTGAATTTTGGCCATGACAAAGGACTCAAGAAAACTGTTCACGAAGGGGCTGGCTCGGGGGATGATCGGTGGTCCGGACGGCCCCGGTCAACTTCACTCGACTTCTGAAAGGTGGGTCACCAATTGGGAAGGATGGCGCAGTGTATTCCCGTACGCATTTCCAATCCACCGCCACTCTGGCGGCCCCTTCTGACCCATTGCCGGTCCATCATGCGGGACCTTGGCGCTCCGGCGGTCCTGATCGACGGGTGCCTGCGTGACACGCCCTTCGGGCCGAGGATAATCGCCACCCTGGACCTTCCGCCGCAGATGGGAAAGACGGCGCTGGTCCCGGCATCCAGCCTACCGGCTGGTGATGAGGGATGCCGCGGGAATGGTGGCGTTCTCCCGCATGGCGGCCCACGGCGCCAGCGGCATCGACCCGATCACCGCCAGCCGGGAGCACGAGGAGGTGCTGTGGCAGGTGATCGTGCTGCCGGCGGGCGTCGTGCTGATCGCCCGGACGGAACAGGCCGATTTCGGCCCGTTCCTGCTGGCGGAGAGCGATCCGGACGAACGGCGGATCGATCTGGTCAACCTGCAACTGGACTTCGCGGTGGAGCCGGGCACCGACAGCGCCCGGCACGCATGACCGGTCAGCCGGTGTAGGCTACCCGCCAGACCGTGTTGGCGGCGTCGTCCGCCACCAGGATCGAGCCGTCCGGCAGTTCGGTGACGCCGCAGGGGCGGCCGTAGACCTCGCTTTTCGACCGCTCGGCGACGAAGCCGCTCAGGAAGTCCTCGGCCGGGCCGCTGGGCTGACCGCCGGCGAAGGGGACGAAGAGCACCTTGTAGCCGGAAAGCTCGGCGCGGTTCCACGAGCCGTGCTGGCCGATGAAGGCTCCGCCACGGTAGCGCTCGGGGAACTTCGTGCCGCGATAGAACATCAGGCCGAGCGACGCGGTGTGCGAGCCTACCGCCAGATCGGGAACGATCGATTTTTCGACCAGATCCGGCCGCTGCCCGGCAAGGCGCGGGTCCTCGATCTGGCCGAAATAGGCATAGGGCCAGCCGTAGAAACCGCCGTCGCGGACGCTGGTGATGTAATCCGGGACCAACTCGTCGCCCAGTTCGTCCCGCTCGTTGACCGCCGTCCACATGGCGCCGGTTTCCGGCTCCCAATCCAGGCCGACGGGGTTGCGCAGGCCTGAGGCGAAGATGCGCTCGCCGCTGCCGTCGGGATTGATCTCAAGGATCGCGGCGCGGCGTTCCTCTTCCTCGATGCCGTATTCGGCGACATTGCTGGCGGAGCCGACGGTGACGTAGAGCTTCTTGCCGTCCGGGCCGACGCGGATGTTGCGGGTCCAGTGGTTGTTGTAGCCGCCGGCCGGAAGGTCGAGGATCTTGCGGCCCTGGGCTTCGATCCGGGTTTGCCCCTCGGCATAGGGGAAGGTGAAGACGCCGTCGGTGTTGGCGACGTAAAGGGTATCGCCGAGCAGCGCCATGCCGAAGGGCTGGTTCAGGCCCGCAAGGAAGGTTTCGCGGATCTCCGGCACGCCGTCGCCATCGGCGTCGCGCAGCAGCGTGATGCGGTTGGCGCTCTGGCCGAGTGCGCGCGACCGCATGTCGCCCTGGACTGCGGGCGAGTTGGGATTATGGGTCGGCTTGAGCTGGGTGCGCGCTTCCGAAACCAGCACATCGCCGTTGGGCAGCACGTGGAACCAGCGCGGGTAATCCAGGCCGGTGGCATACGCCGTCACTTCGAAGCCGTCGGGCGCCGAAGGCTTCTTGCCTTCCGGCCAGCCGACCACGGTGGAGAAGTTGAGCGCCGAGGGCGTCTCGTAGGGCTTCGGCAGCGGGGGAACGGCCGGCTGAGGCGATGCGGTCGAGGTCATGGCGTGACTTCCGTCTTTCTCAGGTGCGTTCGGGCTCAGGTGCGTTCGGGGCGGCGGGGAAACCGAACCGCCTGTCGGTCAGATAAGGGTTGGCGGCGCGGGCGGCACCGAAGGCCGCCGGGTCGATATCCGCAATCAACACACTGCCGCCCGTTTCGGATGCACGGGCCAGATCGGAACCGTCCGGGGCCGCGATGCCGGACAGGCCGGCATAGGCGAAAGCGTCGTCGCGGCCGGCGTGGTTGGCGTAGGCCACGAACACCTGATTCTCGAAGGCGCGGACCGGGATGATGGAGCGGGCGATGAAAGCGGCATGCTCGCTGGCCGGGAGAGCGGTCGGGACAAGCACGAGGTCGGCGCCCGCCAGTGCCAGATGCCGGACCATTTCCGGAAACTCCACGTCGTAGCAGATCAGCAGGCCGGCCTTCAGGCCGCCGATCTGGAAGACCGGCGGAGCCGTATCGCCGGGGCTGAACAGCGACCGCTCATAGTCGCCGTAGAGGTGCATCTTGCGGTAGATATGGCGCTGGCCGTCAGGCGTCACCGCGACCGCGCTGTTGTAGACCACGCCGTCGGCGGCCTCGGCGAAGCCCGCGACGATGGCGATGCCGGTTTCAGCCGCGATGGCTTGCAGCCGTGCGACTTGCGCGCCATCGGCGGGTTCCGCCGTCGCCCGGATCGCCTCCCCGGCGCCATAGCCGGTGAGCGCCAGTTCCGGCGCTACGAGGCAGACCGCTCCGGCGCTGGCGGCCTCGCGGGCCGCCGCCTCGATGGTGCGGAGGTTGGCGGCGATATCGCCCGCCACCGCTTCCATCTGAAGCAGGGCGAGCCGGAAGGGTTTGTCGGTCAATCGCGTGAACTCCAGGCGCCGAGCAGTTTCGGCAGGTCGCCGAAACGGGCGATCAGGCCGAAGATCACGGCCGCGACGGCGACGAACAGGATCGCTGACCGCCGCCATGGTCGGCGTGTAGCCGTAGCGCAGCGAGTTGAAGATCTTGATCGGCAGCGTTTCCAGCGTGAAGCCGACGGCCATGTAGGCGACGATGTACTCGTTGAGCGACAGCACGAAGGCGAAGGCGAAGCCGGAGATCAGGTAGGGCCGGATCAGCGGCAGGACGATGGTGCGGAGGATCGTGCGGTCATCGGCCCCCATGGTCGATGCCGCCTCGACCAGCGACCGGTCGATCGACGCGAAGCCCAGCGACAGCGTCACCAGCGGCAGGGTGACGAAGAAGATGGCGTGGCTGACCACGACGGTCCACGGCTGCCCGTAGGCGCCGACCGTGGCCCAGAACGCCAGGAAGCCCAGCGCGGTGATGACCGGCGGCAGCACGAACGGCGCCGTACCCGAGCATCTGGAACACCCGCGCCCAGGGCGCGATGCCGCCGCCACAGGAACCATGACAGCGGAAAGGCGATTGCGACGGCCAGCGCAGCCGCCAGCGTCGCCAGCGACCAGCGATGCCGTCAGGGAGCCGCGCCACGCCGGCATCGGTGAAGACCTGCGCCGTACCAGCGCATGCGAAAAGCCCACCGGCGGAAAGACCAGCGTCCGCTGGGCGTTGACCGAGACACCCGCGATCACGATCAGCGGCGCCGCCAGGAACAGCGCGACCAGCCCGAACAGAACGCGGCGGAACAGAGTGCCGGTCATGTCGCCGCATCCTTTCGTCCGACCAGAAGCGCCAGCCCCACCAGCGACAGCGTCACCAGCACCAGGAACACGGCCATGGCCGCGGCGAACGGCATGTTCGACTGGTAGATCGCCTGATCGGTGATCAGCACCGACAGCGTCCAGTGCTGCGGCCGGCCGAGCAACTGCGGCAGCAGGTACGAGCCCAGCGCGAAGACGAAGACCATGATGAAGGTGGCGACGATGGTGTTGCGCAACGCCGGCACGACGACGGTCAGGAAGCGCCTTCAGCGGATGCGATCCCAGCGTCCGCGCCGCCTCCATCAGCGTCGGGTCGAGCCGCGCCATGCGCCGGGTAGAGCACCAGCACGGTATAGGGGAAAGCCTGATAGACCATGCCGGTCAGCACCGCGCCGAAGTTCGGCGTCAGCGCCACCGGCTTGTCCATCATGCCGAGCCAGACCAGCAGGTTGGAGATGCCGGCGGTGCGCGACAGCAGCGTGGACCAGGCAAAGCCGATGATCACTTCCGACAGCGACAGGACCGACAGCAGCGCCACCAGCCAGACTCACCTGCACCCAGCGCTTCGCGCGGGCCAGTTCATAGGTGAAGGGAAAGCCGACGACGACGCAGATCAAGGCGACGCAGGCCGCCAGCCCCAGCGAGAAGCTGAGCACTCCGCCGAAGAAGGCCGACAGGAAGCGGCCATAGTTCTCCAGCACGAAGTCCGGCGTGTAGAAGCCGCCCTGCTGGCGGCGGAAGAAGCTGACCAGCACCATGATGCCGAACGGCACGACGAAGAAGACGATCAGCATCGACGGCCGGGAAGGCCAGCGGCGAGTAGTCGGCGATCCGCCGGGGCGGCTCCGGCCTCACGATGCCAGCACCACGGCAGGCTTCGGGCATCGAGCCTCGACCCCGACGGTGTCGCCCACCTGAAAACCGGCGCGCTCGCGCGGCGAGGTCACCGCGACGATCTGGGTGCCGTCGGCATCGACGAAGGTCTCGATGCTGGCGCCCAGGTCGCGGACGAAGCTGACGCGTCCCGGTGAGCGGCGCCTGATCGGCCGGCACCAGATGCACATCCTCCGGCCGGACCGACAGGGTGGCCTGATCCCGTCCTGCCCCAAGCGCCACGCCCGGGATCGTCCCGCCGGGCGCTGACACGCCCCTGCCCCGCCGCAGCCTGCCGCACCGGCAGCAGGTTGGTGGAGCCGATGAAGTCGGCGACGAAGCTGTCGGCCGGCTTGCGGTAGATCTCGACCGGCGACGCCGCCTGGCGGATGCGCCCGTTGCCCATGACGACGACCAGGTCGGCCATGGTCATGGCCTCGCGCTGGTCGTGGGTCACGACGATGGTGGTGATGCCGAGCCGCTGCTGCAGCTTGCCGCAACTCCACCTGCATCGCCTCCCGCAGCTTGGCGTCGAGCGCCGACAGCGGCTCGTCGAGCAGGAACAGCTTGGGCGAGAGCGCCAGCGCGCGGGCGATCGCGACGCGCTGGCGCTGGCCGCCCGACAGCTTCGACACGGGCCGGTCGGCGAAGCCGCGCAGATCCACCAGGGCCAGCAGCTCTTCCACCCGCTTGGCCTGATCCGCCTTGCCGACGCCGCGGATGCGCAGCGGATAGGCGACGTTCTCGCCGACGTTCAGGTGCGGGAACAGGGCCAGCGACTGGAACACCATGCCGAAGTCGCGCTGATGCGCCGGGACCTTCGTGATGTCCTTGCCGTCGATCAGGATGCGCGCCGGAGGTCGGTTCCTCAAGGCCGGCGATCATCCGCAGCAGCGTGGTCTTGCCGCAACCGGACGGCCCGAGCAGGCAGACGAAGGTGCCGTTGGGCACGGACAGGTCGACATGATCGACCGCCGCGACAGTGCTGAAGCGTTTGGAAATGCCCTCAAGGACAAGGCCGGACATCGGGCCTCCAACTGGATCGGGAAATCGGTCCGCCGCTCTCTGAAACCAAGTCCGGGAGCGGCGGAGGGAAAGGCGTCAGCCGGCGACGATCAGCTCGGTCCACTTCTGGTTCAGCCAGTCGGACTTCGTCTGGTACAGGTCATAGCGCGGGATGATCGGCGCGATGTCGGACGACACCGCCGCGAACTCCTCGTCCGTCAGGTCGGTCACGGACCGCGCTTCACCGTCGGCGCGGTCCCGACCTTGCGCGACAGGATCGCCTGGATCTTCGGCTGGCGACATGTAGTCGATGAAGACATGGGCTTCCTCGGTCTTGGTCGAGGCGCTGGACAGCGCCCAGCAGCCGCTGAATCGAGGATGCCGCCTTCCTTCGGGAAGGTGGAGCGCACGGGATTGCCGTCGGCGGCGGCAAGGCCGGTGACGTCATGATAATACTGGCCCATCGGGATCTCGCCCGACTTCAGCGCCTGCTCGAACTGCGCCTCGTCCCGGTACCACAGCCGGACATTGGGCTTCACCTCGGCCAGCTTCTCGCATGACCTGGAGGATGCCTTCCTCGGTGTCGAGCTTGTTGGTGCCGCCGAAGAAGGTCTTGGCCGTCACTTCCAGCAGGAACGAGTTGGACACCAGCGCCAGCAGGCCGAGCTTGTCCTCGTTGGCGGGGTCCCACAGGGCGGCCCAGGAGGTCGGCGGCTCCGGATAGACATCGGTGTTGGTGACCAGCGTGATGTACCAGGACACGGCCCCGATGCCGGCGATCCGGCCGTCGGGATACTTGCTGACGAACTGCGGCAGCAGGTTCTTGACGTTCGTGCAGCTTGGCCGGGTCGAGCGGCTTCCACAGATCGATCGCCTGCCCCTTGAGCATGGCGACCTGGGACATCATCGAAACGTCGGCCGGCGCCTGCTTCGCCTTGGCCGCCTGCGAAAGCTGGACCAGCCACGCCTCGCCGGTCGGCTCGGAGATGGACTCGACCTCGATGCCGGTGGCGCTGGTGAAGTCCGGGAAGATGTGCTGGTCGAAGGATTCCTGGAAGTAGCCGCCATAGACGCCGACCTTCAGCGACTTGTCCTGCGCCCTGACGATCGACGGCATGGAGAGAAGGGCTGTCCCGGCGGCGGCGCCCGCCAGAACCGTGCGCCGGGTAACCCCGGTCTTGGCAATATCGGTCTCGCACTCTCGGTCATCGCTTCACCTTCCTGTTCTGTTTTGTATCGTTTTTATTGCTTGTTACCGATCGACGGGCTGAAGACCATCAGGCTCAGGATCTCGAACAGCATCTGCGCGCCGGCCTGCGCCGTGTTGGTGGTGGCGTCGTATTGCGGCGCCACCTCGACCACGTCGCCGCCGACGATGTTCAACCCCTTCAGCCCGCGCAGCAGTTCCAGCGCCTCGCGGGTGGTCAGGCCGCCGATCTCCGGCGTGCCGGTGCCCGGCGCGAAGGCGGGATCGAGGCTGTCGATGTCGAAGGAGATGTAGGTCGGGCCGTCGCCGACCACCGCGCGGGCGCGCTCGATCACGGCGGCCATGCCGAGGCCGGTGATTTCCTCGGCGTGGATCACGGTCATGCCGCTGTCGTAGGAGAACTCCCACAGATACTCGGCCGAGCCGCGGATGCCGATCTGGATCGTGCGCTTCGGGTCGAGCACGCCGTCGAGCACCGCCTCGCGGAACGGGCCGCCGTGGTGGAACTTGGTCCGGTCGAAGCCGCCGCTGGTGTCGCAATGGGCGTCGATATGGATCATCCCGACCGGCCGGTCCTTGCCCAGCGCCTTCAGGATCGGCAGCGTGATCGAATGGTCGCCGCCGACCGACAGCGGCGCGACGCCGGCATCGCCGGATGCGGGTGATATGCGCCTCGATATCCTCGTGCGACAGGTCCAGGCTGAAGCGGCTGCGGAACGGCACGTCGCCGATATCGGCGACCCGCAGGTCGGACACGGGCGCTGTTCGCAGCACATGGTTGTAGGGGCCGATGCGCTCGATGGTGCGCAGCGCTCGCGGGCCGAAGCGGGAGCCGTTGCGGTTGGTGACGCCCAGATCCATCGGCACGCCGACGATGGCGACCTGAAGATCGCCGAAATCCGGGTTCTCCGGATCGATCGGGCGGTGCGGCGCCGTGAGGAAGGTCGGCATGCCGGCATAGGGCGCCAGCCGGGTTCCGTTGGAGAAGATGGTGTCCGCGACCTTGCGGAACTCCGGATCGAAGATGTCGCCGCCGTTCAGCGATCCGTATTTGGTCGCGCAGGCGTTCCAGTTCGTCCTTATCCATGGATAGCTTACCTCATACTGAGTCCGCGGAAGCGGTCGGGCAGAGTTTCGATCGCCGCCCTGTCCGCATTGGCGAAAGCGATGCGCAGATGGCGCTCGTTGCCGGGGCCGAAATAGCTGCCGGGCAGGCACAGCACGCCGCGCTCGACCGCCAGGGCCTCGGCGACCGTGGCGGCCGGAACGTCGAACGGGTGCCGCAGGAAGGCGAAATAGGCGCCGATGGCGTCCAGCTTCCAGCCGTCCAGGCGGGCGACGGCGGCCCGGAAGCCGTCCGCCCGAGCGACGATCTCCCGCCGGTTCTCCTCCCGCCATGCGGCCATCGGCTCAAGGGTCGCCGCCAGCGCATGCTGCCCGGCGCGCGGCGCGCAGATCTGGACGCAGTCCATGACCTTGGCGAACTCCGCCAGGAAACCTTCCCCGGCGATCACGGCACCCAGCCGATGGCCGGGGATGCAGAAGGATTTGGAGAAGCTGTAAAGCTCGACCAGCGTGTCCCTGCCAGTCCGGCTCATCGAACAGCCCGTGCGGCTTGGTGCCGGCGTCCTTCAGGAAGTCGCGGTACGTCTCGTCCAGCACCAGGGCCACGCCGCGCTCGCGGCAGAGCCGGAAGATCGCCCGGACGACCTCCGGCGGGTAGACGGCCCCGGTCGGATTGTTCGGACTGATCAGGACGACCGCGCGCACCCGCTCGTCGATGGCTGCGGCGATCCGCTCAGGATCGGGGATGAAGCCGTCCTCGGGCAGCGCCGGCACCGCCCGCGCTTCGATCCCGAGCATGTCGAGCGTCATCTTGTGATTGAAGTACCAGGGGCTCGGCAGAATGATCGCGTCGCCGGCCTTCGCCAGCGCCATGGCCGCGATGAAGAAAGCCTGATTGCACCCGGACGTGATCGCCACCTCACCGGCGGCGATCCTGCTGCCGAAGTTCGCCGAGACATGGGCGGCATAGGCTTCCCGCAGGTCGGGGTCGCCCAGGATCGCACCATACCGCGCCATCAGCGGAGACGCCGCCGCACTCGCCAGCGCATCCAGAATATCGGGATGCGGCGGATATCCTGGAACGGCCTGCGCCAGATCGACAAGCGGGCCGAGATCGCCGCTGTAGCGTGTTGCCCAGCCCTGCGCCTCGGGGATCGGCGGGCTTGCCGTGGCAAGCAGATGGGGGTTGACGGGTATCACCAGAAACCTCCAGGCGCGGGGGTATTCCCCGCCGGTCTTTCGGTGATACAGCCATAATTTCCCGAAATCCAGGGAGCATCGTTAGATGCCGATGCTCCCTTTCGTCTGGTCAGACCAGGATTGGTTAAACGACGGTGACTTTCAGTTCAGTTACCCCGTCCACGCCGCCGACCAGCACATTGCCGCGCTTGACCGCGCCGACGCCGGCCGGCGTGCCGGTGAAGATCAGGTCGCCGGCGGCAAGCGTGAAATAGTCCGACAGGTAGCTGATCATCTCCGGCACCTTCCAGATCATCTGGTTCAGGTCGCCTGTCCTGGCGCAGCTCGCCGTTGCACGTCGAGCCAGACCGCGGCCCTGGCTGGGATGGCCGATTTCGCACGCCGGCACGAGCTCGCGTGCAGGGCGCGGAAGCATCGAACGCCTTGCCGATCTCCCACGGGCGGCCCAGCTTCTTGGCCTCGCCCTGCAGGTCGCGGCGGGTCATGTCGAGCCCGACGCCATAGCCGTAGACGTGGTCGAGCGCCTGCTCGACCGGGATGTCGTTGCCGCCCTTGCAGCGCCACGACCAGCTCGATCTCGTGATGGACGTCGTCGGAGCGGTCCGGATACGGGAACTTGCCGTCGGTGACCAGATTGTCCGGGTTCTTCTGGAAGAAGAAGGGCGGCTCGCGGTTGGGGTCGTGGCCCATCTCGATGGCGTGCGCGGCGATAGTTGCGGCCGACGCAATAGACGCGGTGGACCGGGAAAAGCGGCGTCGGAGCCGCGCGATCGGCAGGCTGGGGATGGCGGCGGGTTCGAAGCACGTAGTCGGCCGCGTGTCTTGAGGCGTTCATTGTCGTGACTCCTGCGTAGTATTCGACCGTTTCTCGAGGCCGCCGACGAGCTTCGGCGACCAGGATGGCGAAGGCGAAGAGGATGAATGGTCAGCGCCCAGAACTCGCTCCATCAGGAAGTTGCGCGAGTAGAGCTCGAACAGCTCGCCGAAGCCGACGATCGAGACCAGCAGCTGGCCGATCACCACGCCCTTGACGCCGCGGATCACGCCCAGGCGGATGCCGGCCAGGATCTCCGGCAGCGCCGCCCAGAGCAGGATCTTGCCGATAGAGCGTGCGCGCGGCGTCGCGCCGAAGGAGCGCGCCATCTCGACCAGCGAGGGCTGAGATGTGCGCGACGCCGGCCGGGTGTCGAGCACGATGATCCAGACCGCGAACAGGAAGACGGTGGCGACGATGGTCGTCTCGCCGAAGCCGAACAGGATCATCAGCACCGGCACCAGCGCCGACAGCGGCGCGCTGACGAAGATGTTGACCCACATGCCGAGCAGCCGGTCGGCGGCCTTGAAGCGGCCCATCAGCATGCCGAGCGGCACGCCGACGACGATGGCGAGCGCCATGCCGACGACGAAGGCTGCGCAGCGTGATCGACCGTGGCGCGTCGAGGAACTGGCGCGTCGGCACGAGCTCGACCATCGCGCACGAGCACGGCGGTGAAGCGGCGGGAGCAGGAACATCAGGTCCGAGCCGCCCGACGATCTCCCAGACCACGCGCCCAGACCAGCAGCGAGGCCATCATCGGCACGCGGTACGCCGATCAGACGCGTCATGGCCTGCCCCTCACTCCACGATACTGCTTGAGCGCCTGCCAGATCTCCTCGACCGTGTCGAGATAGTGCGCGGTCGCGGCGGATCTCGTCGGGGTCGCCGTCGCGCGGCGATGTCCGGCTCGATGATCCGCGAGACCCGGCCCGGCCGGCGGCGACAGCAGCACGATCCGGTCGGAGAGGTAGACCGCCTCCTCGATCGAGTGGGTGACGAAGATGAAGGTCTTGCTGCTCGACGTCGGCGCAGCCGCAGCAGGTCCTCCTGGAACTTGCGCCGGGTCTGCTCGTCGACCGCCGAGAACGGCTCGTCCATCAGCAGCACGTCGGCGTCGACCGCCAGCGCGCGGGCGAGGCCGACGCGCTGGCGCATGCCGCCGGACAGCTCGTGCGGATAGCTTGTCCTCGAAGCCGGCGAGGCCGACCTCGGCGATGTAGCGCCGCGCGATCTCCTCGCGCTCGGCCTTCGGCATGCCGCGCAGCTCCAGGCCGAAGGCGACGTTGCGCAGCACGGTCGCCCAGGGCAGCAGCGCGAAGTCCTGGAACACGAAGGCGCGCTCCGGGCCCGGGCCCGGTGACCGCGCTTGCCGTTGACGCAGACCTGCCGGCGGTCGGCCGCGATCAGGCCGGCGATGATCTTGAGCAGCGTGGTCTTGCCGCAGCCGCTGGGGCCGAGCAGCGTGGTCAGCTCGCCGCGCGGGAAGTCGAGGTCGATGTCGCTGCAGCGCCTCGACGCCGCCGATAGATCTTGCGACAGCCGCGCACCTCGACGATGGCGTCGACGGCGCGCGGCATGCGGCGCGATCGTGTACGCTCGACATGGCGGCCGTGCATCAGGCAGCCTCCCTCTTCTCGGGCCGGAACAGGCACGAGTCTCGACCCGCTGCAAGCGCCCGACGCGTCACGGCCGAGAAGACGATGATCGAGACGATGGTGGCGTACATCTCGGCATAGTCGGCGATCGAGCGGTGGTAGGTGATCAGGTCGCCGATGCCGGTCGGCGTGATCAGCAGCTCGGCCAGCACGACGCCGATGAAGCCCGCCGCCACGCCGAGCCGCAGGCCGGCGAAGATCACCGGGCTCGCGTCCGGCAGGATGATCTTGGCGACCTGCTGCCAGCGCGTGCCCAGGAACGAGCGGCACATCTCGATCAGCGACGGGTTGACGTTGCGGACCGCCTTGTAGGAGTTCAGCACGATCACCGGCAGCGCCAGGATGCAGACCGCCAGCACCTTGGCGGTCAGGCCGATGCCGTAGACGAAGGTGATCAGCGGGATCAGCGCCGCCATCGGCGCCGCCTGCAGCACGATGAAGACGGGCGCGGCCAGCCATTCCGCCATCGGCCGCAGGCCCATCAGCGACGCCGAGGCCGACCCCGAGCACCGCCGAGATCGCGACGCCGATGACCAGCGGCTGCAGCGTCGAGAGCATAGGCCCCGGCAGGCTGCCGTCGGCGATCATGCCGACGAAGGCCATGAAGGTCGTGCGAGAAGGTCGGGAAGGCGAAGCTGATCGGGATCCGCCCGGCGATCTCCCAGGCGCCGCAGAACAGCGCCAGCGAAAGCAGGCGCCACAGCAAGGCATGGTCCCGCGTGGCCAGCCGCACCTGATCCAGCGCCGGCGCTGTCATTATCGTGCGACGGTAAGGTGCAGCCATTCACTTCCGGCCGAGCTTCTGCGAGCGCCTGGTCGAGCGGCCCGAGCGTCCCAGAAGTCCTCGACCTTCAGGCTCGCCGGATCGCCCTCGAGCTGGCCGGCCAGGGTGTAGAACTCGAAGTCGTCGCGCGCCGCATCCGCGCCGCCGCCGTTCGCCGGGAACAGCCCGCCTCGCACCGCTTCCTCGTAGTAGGGCTCGATGTCGGCCTCGAGCTCCTCCGGCAGGTCCGGCAGCAGATTGTACTTGCTGCGCAGCTCGACGACGACGCCGGGATTGGCGTTGATCTCGCGCCAGGTCGTGAGCAGCTCCTCGACCAGGATGTCGACCGCCGTCCTGCTCCTTCTCGAGGAAATCGGCGTTGGCGAAGAGCGCCTCGTCGGTGGCGTTGACGTCCTCGACCGGCAGCACCTTGAACTTGCCGCGGCGCCTTGTCCTCCAGCAGCCGCCAGTTCGGTCGAATCGACGATCGTCGCCTTGACGTGCCCTGGAGCAGCGCGCCGGCGCGCACCTCCGACCCGGCACGTAGCTGATGTTGCCCGTACTTGATGCCGTTGCTTCTTGGCCATCAGCTGCATGATCGCCTCGGTGCCGGAGCCGCGCGAATGGACCGCGACCTCCTGGCCGTCGAGGTCCTTCCAGTCCTTGTAGAACTCGGTGTTGACCACCGGGAAGAAGCGCAGCGTGCTCATCTGGTAGAAGATGCGGATCGGCGCCTCGACCTTCTGGAGCAGCGTATAGGGCGTGCCGACGCCGACATCGGCCTGGCCCGCCGACCACGGCCTGGGCGGCGATGTCCTCCGACTTGAGGAGGTGATCTCGATCTCGACGCCGCGCTCCTTGGCGCGCTCGACGCGATCAGGAAGTTCAGCGTCTCCACCGTCGCGATGTCGCCGAAGGCGATGCGGATCTTGCCGGCGGCGAAGGCGTCGGACGCCCAGCCGCTCAAGCCGGCCGAGAGCATCAGAGCGGCGCCAAGATGCGCCGCTTTCCGGGTCAATCCGGCTCGGGTTGATATTGTCATCGCTTCCTCCCTGGAAGGCCGCCCGCCATTGGCAATGATGACGGCGGTGGTGTGAACTTCGCTCACCGGGTGGGTTGATCCCAACCATTTTTAACCAATGATCAATGGTAAACAGATTATTGACGAGGCGTCAAGCAAGCCCCTTGCTATTGAAGCGTGATTTAAGCGATCATCTTTTAACCAATCAGAACATTGGTCAAGGCATCATGACGACAAACGGCGCCGATCCGCAGGGCACGCTTACCCAACTCCGCGCCTTTCTGGCGCAGGCTCCGCTGTCGGTGGACAGCCGTCTGCCGCCGGAGCGGGACCTCTGCCAGCAACTCGGCGTCAGCCGGGGGGAGTTGAGGAAGGCGCTCGCCACCCTGGAGGCGGAAGGGCAGCTCTGGCGGCACGTCGGCAAGGGCACCTTCATCGGCGCCCGCCCGGCGGAGAGCCTTGCGGACTTGTCGGTCGCGACCAGCCGGACCAATCCGGCCGAGGTGATGCAGACCCGCATCCTGATCGAGCCGGAAATCACCCGCCTCGCGGCGCTGAACGCGACCGCCGCCGATATCGCGGAAATGCGGACCTGCATGGCCCGCTCACGCTCCGCCGCGACGTGGCGGCAATATGAGTCATGGGACAACCGGCTGCACCGCGCCATCGCGGAGGCAACCGGCAACAACCTCCTCCTCGCCATGTTCGACACGCTGAACGCCGTGCGCCGCGCCGTGGTCTGGGGCCGGCTGCGGGCCAACCGGACCCGCCCCGACCCTGATCATCACAGCTTCACGGAGCATGAGGAGATCGTCCGCGCCATCGCCGACCGGGACATGAACGAGGCCGCGCAAGCGATGCGCCGCCATCTTCAGACGGTCGAGCGCAAGCTCCTAAATCACAGTCAGTAAATAAGAGTGAAACTTTCAAAATACGCTCTATGTGATACCAACGTCAGCAATATCCCCTTTGTTAGATAGACTATGATGCAAAATTCTATTTTCTTCCAGAGCATTCCTGGATGCAACTCCTGTCAGATCATGCTGTTAGGCCGCCACAGGAAACCCATGAAACCTGTGGAGAATACCTGACATGAGCACCCGCTATTTCTCACTTGTCCTCGGCATTATCTTTCTGCTGATCGGCATCGCCGGCTTCGTTCCGGGCCTTCTGCAAACCCCCGAACCTGCGGCCGATGTTGAAGTCACGCAGAGCTTTGGGCGTCTGATGGGGCTGTTCCCGGTCAACGCCCTGCATAATCTCGTCCACATCATCTTCGGCATCTGGGGTATCGCGGCATATCGCAGCTACACTGGCGCTCGGGGCTACTCCAAGGCGGTGGCGATAATCTACGCCGTGCTGGCGGTCATGGGCATCATTCCCGGCCTCAACACCACCTTCGGCCTGATCCCGCTCTACGGTCATGATATCTGGCTGCACGCCGTCATCGCCATCGCGGCGGCGTATTTCGGTTTTGTCGCCACCGACCGGGAAGTTGGTCATTCAACGACGACAACCACCACAAGCCATCGCATCTGATGAACCTCCTGTGGCCGCCCGGCATCGCCGGGCGGTTCCATACTGACCACGCGGTGAGTATTTCCCGCCCCGTCAAGCCTTGACTGGCTTGGCCGCGCGTTTCGGCTTCTCGGCGACTTCCTTGGATGCCGCCGCGGTCTTTGGGGCGGCGGGCTTCCGCGCCTTCGGCTTCGGCTCTTCAGCCGGCTCAGCCGCCGCCTCGACCTTGGGCGCCGCGGCCTTCTTAGCGGCGCGAGGCTTCCGCGCCGGCGCCGGCTCCTCCGGAGCGGGCTCGGTTCCCTCGGGAGCCAACGCCGCCTCGGCCGATCCCAACTGACGCGACAGGTCGTCCGTCGGTCCGGCCGAATCGGCCGCGTCGTCCACCCAGCCGTCCTCGGCACGGATTTCCTGAACGGCCATCGACCAATGCACGTCGCCGCGCCCGTGCGGACAGCCTTCACGCTCCCAGATTTCGTAGGCGCGCTGTTTGATACGGTCTTCCTGTTCTGGTGACATGGCGTCCTCCAAGCACGGTTGTTTTAGGCCCAAACACATGCCACCGCACGATGTTCCGGGGTTGAATAATCATAAAGAAGAGGCTCTGGGAAGCAAGTTCCCAGAGCCATCCAGTTCATACGCCAATCAGATTGGCGTCAGGGAGGTTAGTTGATCCGATAAGCTCCGATCAGTGGGCGGAGGCGCCTTCGGCACCGATGCCGGTCTGGGAGCGGATGTACTGCGCTTCGAAGGCACGCTCCTCGGCGCGGGCGTTCTCGCTCTTGTCCAGGACCGAGAACAGCCAGGAGCCGAAGAAGGCCAGCGTCACCGAGAAGATCGCCGGGTTGTCGTAGGGGAACGGAGCGCTGCCCTTCGGGTGGCCCAGCACGCTTTCCCACACGGTCGGCCCCAGGATCACCATCACGGTGGCGCTGATCAGGCCCATGAAGCCGCCGATCAGGGCGCCGCGGGTGGTCAGCTTGGACCAGAACATCGACAGGACGATGATCGGGAAGTTGGCGCTTGCCGCGATGGCGAAGGCCAGACCGACCATGAAGGCGATGTTCTGCTGCTCGAACGCGATGCCGAGGATGATCGCCAGGATGCCCAGGGCGACGGTCGCCATCTTGGAGACCCGGATTTCCTGCTGCTCGTTGACCCGGCCGCGGCGGAACACCGAGGCGTAGAGGTCATGGCTGACCGCCGAGGCGCCCGCCAGCGTCAGGCCCGACACGACCGCCAGGATGGTGGCGAAGGCGACGGCCGAGATGAAGCCCAGGAACAGGTCGCCGCCGACCGCCTTGGCCAGATGGATCGCCGCCATGTTGGTGCCGCCCAGCATGTTGGTGAGCGGGTTGATCGTGCCGTCGGGACCGGGCCTGAAGAAGGCCGGATTGTTCATCAGCAGGACGATGGCGCCGAAGCCGATGATGAAGGTCAGGATGTAGAAGTAGCCGATGAAGCCGGTCGCGTAGAAGACCGACTTGCGGGCTTCCTTGGCGTCGGCGACGGTGAAGAAGCGCATCAGGATGTGCGGCAGGCCCGCGGTGCCGAACATCAGCGCGATGCCCAGCGAGATCGCCGATATCGGATCGCTGACCAGCGTACCCGGCTGCATGATGGCGAGATGCTTCGGGTGCATGTCCACGGCGGCCTGGAACAGCGCGCCGAAGTTGAAGTTGTAGTTGACCAGCACCATGATCGGCCATGAAGGTGGCGCCGGAGAGCAGCAGGACCGCCTTGATGATCTGGACCCAGGTGGTCGCCAGCATGCCGCCGAACGTCACGTACAGGATCATCAGGATGCCGACCATGACGACGGCGTAGACATATTCGAGGCCGAACAGCAACTGGATCAGCTTGCCGGCGCCGACCATCTGGGCGATCAGGTAGAGCGCCACGACGACCAGCGAGCCGGAGGCGGCCAGCAGCCGGATCGGCGTCTGCTGCAGCCGGTACGAGGCCACGTCGGCGAAGGTGTACTTGCCGAGGTTGCGGAGCTGCTCGGCGACCAGGAACAGGATGATCGGCCAGCCGACCAGGAAGCCGATCGAGTAGATCAGCCCGTCGAAGCCGGACGTATAGACCAGCGCCGAGATGCCGAGGAACGATGCGGCCGACATATAGTCGCCGGCGATCGCCAGGCCGTTCTGGAAGCCGGTGATGCCGCCGCCGGCGGAGTAGAAGTCCTTGGCCGTTTTGGTCTTGGAGGCGGCCCAGTAGGTGATGCCCAGCGTTCCCGCCACGAAGATCAGGAACATGACGATGGCGGTCCAGTTGGTCGCCTGCTGCTGGACCGCACCGGAGATCGCTTCGGCGGCGAATGCCGTGCCGGCTAAGCCGAGGGTCAGGGCGGCAGCAGCGCGGCCATCCGCGAGGGTCAGGGAAACGCGCTTCATCGTCTGGCCTCCTCGATGATCTGCCGGTTCAACTCGTCGATATTCGGAATTGGCGCGGCGGACATAGATCCCGGTCAGCACGAAGGCCGGCACGATGATGAAGACGCCGACTGGAATTCCAAGGGTGATGACGCCGGAGATCGGTATCCCGAGCACCGAAGGGCGCGAAAGCGACAACCAGAATGAAGCCGTAGTAGATTGCCAGCATCAGGATCGATAGCTGCCAGCCGAATTTAGTTCTCTTTTGAGTTAATTCGGCGAATTTTGGATTGCTTCTGATCCTGCGAGTCAGTTCTTGTTGCATTTGGGGTCTCCTCGGAAGGCTGTTTTTTCAAGGCCGCCTTCATGGGACAATCTTTAATCATATGTTCAGTTTTTGGGACCCCCGACCTTGGTCTAGGGTTGGTAAATTTCGGGGAACATCGGACCGAAGGGGTAGGCGGAGGAATGGAAACCTGGGTCGTAGCCCTGGTGTCGCTCGGCACCCTGTCCGTACTGTTCGCCGTCGCGTGGCAGGGCGACCGGTGGGCGGCGGCGGGGCGCCCCCCCGCCCGCGCTCCCGTGCTCTACACCCTCAGCCTCGCGGTCTACTGCACGTCGTGGACCTTCTACGGCTCGGTCGGGCGGGCCAGCGTCAGCGGCTTCGATTTCCTGCCCATATATCTGGGTCCGATCCTGATGCTGGGCCTGGGCTGGCCGGTGCTGGCGCGGCTGGTCAGGATCGCCAAGGCGGAAAACGTCGTCTCGATCTCCGACTTCCTGTCCGCCCGCTACGGCAAGAGCCGGGCGGTGGCGGCCCTGGTCACCGTCACCGCCGTCATCGGCGTCATGCCCTATCTGGCGCTTCAGTTGAAGGCGATCACCATCAGCTTCGAGGCGCTGACCGGAGCGGATGCCGGCAACCGGCTGGTGTCGGCGGATACCGTGCTGCTCGTGACGGCCGCCATGGCCGTGTTCTCGATCCTGTTCGGCGTCCGCCACATCCACGCGAACGAGCATCACCGGGGTCTGGTGCTGGCCGTGGCGTTCGAATCGCTGGTCAAGCTGGCCGCCTTCCTGGTGGTGGGAGTCGTCGTCACCTTCGCGATCATGGGCGGGCCGGCGGAACTCTGGGAGCGGGTCGCCGCCGATCCCCGCCTGACCGGCCTGCTGGTGCCGGATCTCGGCCGGTGGAACTGGTGGACCATGACGCTTCTGTCCGCCTTCGCCATCCTGTGCCTGCCCCGGCAGTTCCACGTCGCGGTCGTCGAGAACGTCCATGTCGATGACGTGAGGACGGCGGCGCGGCTGTTCCCGCTCTACCTGGTCGCCATCAACCTGTTCGTCATGCCGGTGGCCTGGCCGGGGTGCTGCTGTTCCCCGACGGCACCGTCAGCGCCGATACCTTCATGGTGTCGATCCCGCTGGCGGAGGGCTGGCCGGGCGTGGCGCTGATCGCCTTCGTCGGCGGGCTGTCCGCCGGGACCGGGATGATCATCGTCGCGGCGGTGACGCTCAGCACCATGCTCTGCAACGATGTCGTCGTTCCGCTCCTGATGAGGCTGCGCTCCGGCAATGCCGCGTGGCGCGACGATCCCGGCCCGGATGCTGCTGCTGGTCCGGCGTTCCGCCGTGGTCGGGATCCTGGCGCTGGCCTACGGCTTCCACCGGGTGATCGGGGCGGCTTATCCGCTGACCACCATCGGGCTGGTGTCGTTCGCCGCGGTCGCCCAGTTCGCCCCTGCCCTGTTCGGCGCGATCCTGTGGCGGCGCGGCAACCGGGCCGGTGCGATAGGCGGCATCGCGGCCGGCTTCGCCGTCTGGGCCTATACGGCGCTGCTGCCGTCGGTCGCCGATGCCGGCTGGATCGATGCCGGGCTGCTGATCCACGGACCGCTCGGGATAGGCTGGCTCAATCCGCGCGCCTTGCTGGGATGGCCGGGACCGGACCCGCTGACCCATTCCGTCATGTGGAGCCTCGGCCTCAATCTCGCCTGCTATGTCGGGCTGTCCCTGGCGATGCCGCCAGCGGGAGATCGAGCGGCGGCAGGCTGAACGGTTCGTCGGAATGCGCTCCGACGGCACCGCTCCCGCCTTGCGCGGCATGACGCGGATCGCCGATCTGCATGCGCTGGCCGCCCGCTATGTCGGGTTCGAGCGGGCCGACGCCGTCTTCGCCGGACGGCCCGGCTGGCTCGACAAGGCCGATGCCGAAGCGGTCCGCCTGACCGAAAACCTGCTGGCCGGTGCGCTCGGCTCCGCCTCCGCCCGCGTCGTGGTCGCCGGGATGCTGAAGGGCGGGCGGCTGTCGCAGCTCGACGCCCGCTCCATGCTGGACGAGGCGTCGAAGGCGATCCTCGCCAACCACGACCTGCTCAGGGCCACGCTGGAAAGCATCGCCCAGGGGATCTGCGTGGTGGACCGCGCGAACCTGCTGGCGACCTGGAACCGGCGCTTCGTTGAACTCAACGACCTGCCGAACGGGCTGCTGAAGGTCGGCATGCCGCTGGACGACGTGAAGGCCCTGATCCGCCAGCGCACCGACGGCACGGAGCTGGAGGTCGCCACCCATCCCATGCCCGACGGCGGTTTCGTCATAACCTATACCGACGTGACGGAACGGAGCCGGGCGGCCTCGGCGCTGCGCGAAGCGAACGAGAGCCTGGAACGCCGGATCGGCGAGCGGACCGCCGACCTGCTCGTCGCCAAGGCGGAGGCCGAACGGGCGAACCAGGGCAAGACGCGCTTCCTGGCCGCCGCCGGCCACGACCTGATGCAGCCGCTCCACGCCGCCCGCCTGTTCCTGTCGGCGCTGGCCGAGCGCAGCGGCGATCCGCTGGTCGGCCAGACCGACGCGTCGCTCCGCTCGGTCGAGGAACTGCTGGGCGAATTGCTCGACGTCTCCAAGCTCGACTCCGGTGTCGTGACGGCGAAGCCGGTGGATTTCCGGATCGACGAGGTGCTGGGGCCGCTCAGCGCCGAGTTCACCGCCCAGGCCGGCACCCATGGGCTGGGGTTCCGGATGGTCGGTTCGACCGCCGGGGTGCGCAGCGATCCGGCATTGCTGCGGCGCATCCTGCGCAACCTCCTCAGCAATGCGATCCGCTACACCGGCTCCGGCCGGGTGCTGCTGGGGTGCCGCAGAGGCCCGCAAGCCCTTCGGATCGAGGTCTGGGACACGGGCGTCGGCATCCCGCAGGACAAGCTGGAAGACATCTTCATCGAGTTCCGCCAGTTGGACGACGCGCCGCCCGAGCGCGGCAAGGGGCTGGGCCTGGGCCTCAGCATCGTGGAGCGGCTGGCCGGCATCCTGGGTCACCGGGTAACGGTGAAATCCACCCCCGGCCGGGGAAGCTGCTTCGCGATCGAAGTCCCCTTGGCCACTCGGCCCCGTCAGCGCGCCGAGACCCAGCCTCACAGCGCCGCGGCCGGAACTTCAACGACGCGCTGGTCCTGTGCATCGACAACGATCCTGCCGTCATCCAGGGAATGGAAACCCTGCTGACCGGCTGGGGCTGCCGGGTGCTGACCGCCGCCGACAAAGCCCAGGCGCTGGCCGTCCTGGACGGCCGGGTGCCGCATGCGATCCTGAGCGACTATCACCTGGACCGGGGCGCCACCGGCATCGAGCGTTCTGGAGGAACTGGAGCGGCACTTCGGCTCGCCGGTACCCGCCGCACTGATCACGGCGGACCGCAGCGGCGGGATTCAGGCGGAAGCGGCGGAGCGCGGCTATGCGGTGGCCCACAAGCCGATCCGCCCCGGCGCGCTCAAGGCGCTGGTGGCGCGGCTGACCGCCGGGCACCGCGCCCATGCCCGGCACCAGCAAGCTCCTATCCCGAAACCCGCCCCGGCCTGCTCCTCGCGCGGTGCTTCGACCACCAGACGTCCGGCCGCGATGATCACCTGCGTCCGGCTGTAGAGGCCCAGCTTGCGCAGGATCACCGTCACATGAGCCTTCACCGTCGCTTCCGACACGGCCATCTCGAACGCGATCTGCTTGTTGAGCTTGCCCGCCGTGATGCCGGCCAGGACGCGCAATTGCTGGGGCGTCAGGGTGGCGACGCGGGCGGCGAAATCCGGCTCGTCCTGATCTTCGGGAGCGTGCTGGTCACCGTCGCCAAGCTCGGGAAACCAGTCGCCGCCGTCCAGCACCGTCCGCAGGGCTTCGGCGATCCGCTCCACCGGGGCCGACTTGGGCACGAAGCCCGAAGCGCCATAACCCAGCGCCCGGTGGACGGTGGCCGGATCTTCCAGCGCCGACACGATGATCGACGGGAATGGCCGGATATTCGCCGCGCATCAGGAAAAGGCCGATGAAGCCGTTCATCCCCGGCATGTGCAGGTCCAGCAGGATCAGGTCGACGGCGCCGCCCTGCGATGCGATGGCTTCCATCGCCTGATCGAAGCCGCCCGCCTCCAGGATCAGCGCACCCGGAAAAGCCTGCGCCACGGTCTGGCGCAAGGCAGCCCGCATCAGGGGATGGTCGTCGGCAATGAGGATGGTGCAGGCCGGCATTTCGGCTCTTTCGCGTTTCGCTCCCGATAGCCGATTATCGGGTGGAGCCGCCCCGGCGGCAACCAAGGCATACGGCTATATCGGACGCTAAAGGCGAAGCGGACTGACGCCCTACCCGACGATCCGCCAGCTTCCGTCCGGCTGCTGGCAGGCTTGCCCGAATGCCGACTGCACCTGGCCGCCGACGATGACCTGCTGCTGGAACTCGCGGCAATAGGCGCCCGACGCGGTCCAACCCTCGCGGGTCGTCCTGATCGGCTCCCGCATTGCCGCTATAGGGATTGCTCCACTGGATCGGCGCGCCCACCGGCGCCGCATAGGCCTGCGCCGCTGCCTGCCTCGCATAAACCTCGTCGGCACGGTCGAGCGAACTGCCGAAGCCCGACCCCAGGAACGCGCCCAGCAGCGTTCCCGCACCGACCGCCGCCAGCTTGCCGGTCCCGCCGCCGATTCCCGACCCGGCCCAACCGCCAAGCGCAGCACCGCCCAGCGTCCCGAAGAACTGCTTCGGCCCCGGAGCCGAAGCCCGGCGCGCCGTAATAGCCGCCGGGGTAAAGATTGACGCCGGTTCCGACGTTGAAGCCGTTGTACCCGGTGCCATACCCCACGCTGGCGTAGGGTGCGCATCCGGCGACCAACAGCGCGTCAGCGGCAAGCGCCAGAACCGGCTTCCTCATGATTCCCTCCTCGCGGTCGGGAACTCCCGACTACTGGACGATCTGCCAGGTGCCGTCCGGCTGCTGGCAGGCGCGGCCCGTCGCCTGCTCGGCCCGGCCGCCGACATAGATGGTCTGGTTGAATTCGCGGCAATACTGGCCGTTGGCCGTCCGGCCTTCGCGGGTCGGCGTGACCGTGCCGTAATTGCCGCTCTCCGGGTTCTCCCACCGGATCGGCTCGCCGATCGGGGCGGTGTAGGCGCGGTCGGCCGCCCTGGTGGCATAACTCTGGTCGGCGCGGTCGAGCGACTTGCCGACTTCGCTGCCAAGCAGCGCACCCAGCAGCACACCGCCCGCGGTCGCCGCCAACTGGCCCGTTCCCTTACCGAACTGCGCGCCGGCCAAACCGCCTGCGGCGGCGCCACCCAGCGTCCCCACACCCTGCTTCGTCCCGATGCCTTCAGCGCATCCAGCCGTCGCCAGCAGCGACGCGGACAATAAAGTCGAAAGGACAAGCTTACGCATCATGCACCTCTGATTTCGCATCCAGAGAGATAAACACATGAAGCACCGGATTAAGCCCCGCACGAAAGGGCTACAACTCCTCGGTCAGATGGTCAGCGTTGCGGCACCCAGGGCCGCAGGCCCCGCTCCGCCCCGACCGTCTCGATGCGCGGTTCCGGACCCGACAGGTAGAGCGCATGAGCGCCGCCGCGCAGAAGGCGCCAGCGGTCGATCACCACCGGAGCGCGGCACCCCCTGGGCGCCGGATCTGGCGTAATCACGATATCGGCTATCTGGCAATCCTCCGCCAAGGCGTCCCGGCCCTTCGCCAGGGCCACGGTATGGCCGCCGCTCCGGTAAAGGCATCCCTGACGGATCGCAGCTCAGCATGCCGTCGGCGCTCTTCCCCTCGCGCGGCCATGCGGTGCTTTCCGTCAACCCGTCCCGGCGCAGCCAGACCCCGGCGTCGAACTTGCTCGACGTCTTGGTCGACAGCGACAGCCCGCCCGATGCGTCGCGCACGGCCATCAGCTTGCCCTGATCATCGATCAGGATGTCGGGCCGCAGGATGAAGGCCAGCGACATCACGCCCAGCGCCACGACCGGCAGCCCCCACAGCCGCCAGCGGCCCCGCCACAGCATCAGCCACAGGCCGCCCGACACCATCAGCGCCAGCCCCCAGGGCGGCATGGCCGGCGACCAGCTTGGTGGAGCCTGGAAATGCCGCCACGATGCGGGCGGTCTCCAGGATGACGGTGACGCCCCAGCCCATGATGGTCAGCGGCCATTCCTCAAGCCCGAACGGAAACGCCAGGTATGAGATCAGCCCCATCGGCATGACCCAGACCGATGTCACCGGCACCGCGATCATGTTGGCGATCACGCCGTAATACTGGATCTGCTGGAAATGGTAGAGCGAGAACGGCATCGTCGCCAAGGTCGCGATCACCGAGGTCACCGCGATGCCGGCCAGATGCAGCCAGATCCGGCCGAACCATCCCATGTTCCTGCGCACTCCCGCCCAGGGCCCGCTGATGACCTCGTATGCCGAGATCAGCGCCACGACCGCGCCGAACGACATCTGGAAGCTGGCGCCCATGACGCTGTCCGGCTCCTTCAGGATGACGATGGCGGCGGCGAACGCGATCAGGCGCATACTGAGCGGATTGCGGTCGAGCAGGATGGCGAGCATCGCCAGACTGGTCATCAGCACCGACCGCTCGGTCGGGACCGGCGATCCCACCAGCAGCATATAGGCGAAGGCGCCGGCGACCGCCGCGACGGCCGCGATCTTCTTGATCGGCCAGTTCAGCGCCACGGGCTCGATCAGCGCCAGCAGCGCCCTGACGGGGAAGAACACCAGCGCCGCCACCAGACTGACATGGATGCCGGAGATCGACAGCAGATGGGCAAGGCCCGATGCGCGGAAATCGTCCATCACATGGTCGGGGATGGCGGTCTGCTGGCCGGTCAGGAAGGCGCCGATGACGCCGCCCTCCGCTCCGCCGACCGATGTCGCCGATGCGCGCCCCCATGGACACCCGCAACCGCTCCGCCGCCGCCATGGCGGCGGTCCAGAAATCGACCGGCCTGTCCTCCACCCGCTCGACCTTGCCGACCGCGTAGCCGACGCCGCCGATCCCGGCGAAGAAGGCGGAGCGGCCGAAATCGAACGCGCCGGGCATGGCCGGTCCCGGCGGCGGCGAGACGACCGCCATGATCCGGACCCGCTCGCCCGGCAGCGGCAGTTCCAGCGCATTGCGCAGGCGCAGCCTGATGCGGCCGGGGGTCGCGGCCGGATCGATCCTGGGAATCGACAGATCGGTCAGCACGACACGACCGCCCTTCTCCAGCTTGTCGATGCCGACGACCCGGCCGGTGACCGGAACCGGCCCGACCTCCCGCACCAGCATGGGGGCTGCGACCAGGGACGTCCGCGCCTGTGCCGCGGCGAAGCCCAGCATGGGGGTAAGCAGGGCAAGACAGACCAGCAGCGCCCTGTCGCGGCGGCGCAGCAGCGACCGCCAGCAGCACCAGAAGCGACGCCGCGACGGCCCCGATCCATGCCGGCGGCTCGGCGGGCAGCACGAAATAGCAGACCACGCCCAGGCCGATTCCGACGGGCGCCCAGAGAATCCAGCGCTCCCGCTCCGCCGCGAAGCAGGCGGCAAGCCGGCGCAATGGATTGCGCCATCCAGGACCCAGCCGCGGCCCTGAAGCCCGCCGATGCGCACCATGCCCGGTGATGCCGTGGCCTGCGGTCTGCAATGCGTGACTACCCATCATTCCGCCGGTTGGGGTGCATGGCAGGTCCTGGTGTGTTATGTGTGCGGAAACCATTCTAGCAGTCCAGATCGGAATTGCGGTAACGATGACCGTCGTCACGCGTTTTGCGCCCTCGCCCACCGGATTTCTCCATATCGGCGGGGCGCGTACAGCCTTATTCAATTGGCTGTTCGCCCGCCATCACGGCGGCACTTTCCTGCTGCGGATCGAGGATACCGACCGCGCGCGTTCCACCGAAGCCGCGGTCGAGGCCATCCTCGACGGCCTGAAGTGGCTCGAACTCGACTGGGACGGCGACGCCGTGTCGCAGTTCGAGCGGCGCGGCCGCCATGCCGAAGTCGCGCACCAGATGATGGCGGCCGGCCACGCCTATCGCTGCTACGCCAGCCCGGAAGAGCTGGAGGCGATGCGCGCCGAGCAGAAGGCCGCCGGTCAGCCCATGCGGTACGACGGGCGCTGGCGCGACCGCGACCCCGCCGAAGCTCCCGCCGGCATCTCTCCGGTGATCCGGCTGAAGGCCCCGCAGGAAGGCGAAACCGTCCTGGCGGACCATGTCCAGGGGGAGGTGCGGGTGCAGAACGCGCAGCTCGACGACATGGTGCTGCTGCGCGCCGACGGCACGCCGACATACATGCTCTCGGTCGTGGTCGACGACCACGACATGAACGTGACCCATGTGATCCGCGGCGACGACCACCTGACCAACACCTTCCGCCAGATACAGATCTATCGCGCGATGGGGTGGGACCTGCCCGAATTCGCGCATATCCCCCTCATCCATGGGGCTGACGGCGCGAAACTGTCGAAACGACACGGCGCGCTGGGCGTTGATGCCTATAGGGACATGGGCTACCTGCCGGAGGCGGTGCGCAACTACCTGCTCCGGCTCGGCTGGGGTCACGGCGACGACGAGATCATTTCGACGGAGCAGGCGATCGAGTGGTTCGACCTCGGCGGCATCGGCCGCTCGCCGTCGCGCTTCGATTTCGCCAAGCTGGACAACCTGAACGCGCATTACATGCGGCTGGCTGACGATGCCCGGCTGGTCGGCCTGATCGTGCCGCTGATCGAGGCGAAATCAGGCGGACCGGTGAGTTCAGAAGCCCGCGACCTGTTGACGCGGGCGATGCCCGGACTGAAGCAAAGGGCGAAGACACTTGTTGAGCTGGCGGATTCGGCGCACTTTTATGTAGTGGAGCGACCGCTCAAGCTGACCGACAAGGCGGCCGAACT
Organism: uncultured Alphaproteobacteria bacterium; assembly: GCA_963848585.1. GTDB lineage: Bacteria > Pseudomonadota > Alphaproteobacteria > Azospirillales > Azospirillaceae > Skermanella. The sequence goes on from CAWKET010000015.1 coordinate 94,356, forward strand.
GGTTAGCCGGCGAAGGGGCCGCGGTACTGGCCGAACTGGCTGAGCAACTGCGTCCTTTCGACGCTTGGGAGGCTGCCGCGATCGAGGCGGAAGTGAGGCAATACGCTGAAAACAAAGGGCTTAAGTTTGGCAAAGTGGCTCAGCCGCTGCGGGCGGCGCTGTCCGGCTCGACAGTTTCTCCACCAATTTTCGAGGTGGCCGAGTTATTAGGGAAAACAGAAACATTGGCGCGCATTGCGGATATTGCGCAAGCGCGCTAAGGCCCACGCGCTGCGTTGCCAATTCCGCTTCGCAGCATTATTCTCACTTGATATGAGACGGTTCGGGTTTTCCCGATGCCGCAATCACAAGGAAGTGCCGAGATGAGCCAGAAAACGGTTACGCTGACTGATAACAGCACCGGAAAGACTTACACGCTGCCGGTGCTCCCAGGCACTACCGGCCCGGAAGTGATCGATATTCGTAAGCTTTACGCCGACAGCGGGTATTTCACCTACGACCCGGGCTTTACTTCGACTGGTAGCTGCGAGTCCAAGATCACCTACATCGATGGCGATGAAGGTATTCTGCTGCACCGCGGTTACGCGATCGAAGATCTGGCCAAGAACTGCAATTTCCTCGAAGTCTGCTATCTGCTCCTCCACGGCGAACTGCCCTCTCCCGAGCAGCTCGTCACCTTCGACAAGACCATCACCTATCACACGATGGTCCATGAGCAGATCAACTACTTCCTGCGCGGCTTCCGCCGCGACGCCCACCCGATGGCGATCCTCTGCGGCGTGACCGGCGCCCTCTCGTCCTTCTACCACGACAGCACCGACATCGAAGATCCGAAGCAGCGGATGATCGCCTCCCACCGGCTGATCGCCAAGCTGCCGACCATCGCCGCGATGGCGTACAAGTACTCGGTCGGCCAGCCCTTCATGTATCCGCGCAACGACCTGCAGCTACGCGGAAAACTTCCTGTACATGACGTTCGGCGTGCCGTGCGAGCCGTACGTGGTCAATCCGGTGCTGAGCCGGGCGATGGACCGCATCTTCATCCTGCATGCCGACCACGAGCAGAACGCCTCGACCTCCACGGTCCGTCTGGCCGGTTCGTCGGGCGCCAACCCGTTCGCGTGTATCGCCGCCGGCATCGCCTCCCTGTGGGGACCTGCCCATGGCGGCGCCAACGAAGCCGTGCTGAAGATGCTTCAGGAGATCGGCGACAAGGACCGCATCCCCGAGTTCATCAAGCGCGCCAAGGACAAGAACGACAGCTTCCGCCTGATGGGCTTCGGCCACCGCGTCTACAAGAACTTCGACCCGCGCGCCCAGGTGATGCGCGAGACCTGCCACGAAGTGCTGGCTGATCTGGGCATCAAGAACGACCCGCTGCTCGACATCGCGATGGAGCTGGAGCGGATCGCGCTCGAGGACGAATACTTCATCGAGAAGAAGCTGTACCCGAACGTCGATTTCTATTCGGGCATCATCCTGAAGGCCATGGGCTTCCCGACCAGCATGTTCACCGTGCTGTTCGCCGTCGCCCGCACCGTCGGCTGGATCGCCCAGTGGAAGGAAATGATCGAAGATCCGGGACAGAAGATCGGCCGTCCGCGGCAGCTCTACACCGGTGCCACGCACCGGAAGTTCGTTCCGCAGAACGAGCGTGGCTGACCGGCGCGCCACTCCACATATCGGCTCGGGCGGGTCCGACGGATCCGCCCGCAATCCCCCTGCGAGCATCGCGACGACACGCGGTGCCCGCATCTTCCCTCCAGCGGCCAACGACAACCGCCCACCGATGCGGTTGCGTTTGCTGCGCCTGGCACGCTGGATCGTCCTGCTGGCTATCGTCAGCGGGATGGTCTGGTACCTGCTGCGAGAGTTAGCCGCATAAAAAAGGGCGCTCCTGCGGAGCGCCCTTTGTTATCCGGCAGCGGCGTTAGAAGCGGCATCCTGCCGCTTTCACTCACGAACGTTCGATCAGCTCGACCTTGTAGCCATCCGGGTCCTCGATGAAGGCGATCACGGTCGTGCCGTGCTTCATCGGTCCCGGCGGACGCGGGATCTTGACGCCTTCCGCTTCCAGCTCCTTGCAGGTGCCGTAGATGTCCGGCACGCCAAGGGCGATGTGGCCATAGGCGGTGCCGAGCTGATACGGCTCCTTCTGGTCCCAGTTGTGGGTCAGTTCCAGCACCGTGTGGTCCGACTCGTCGCCGTAGCCGACGAACGCCAGCGTGAACCGGCCGCCTTCGTAGTCGTTGCGGCGCAGCAGCTTCATGCCGAGCAGGCGGGTATAGAAGTCGATCGACTTGTCCAGGTCATAGACCCGCAGCATCGTGTGCAGCATGCGGAAATTCGCCATCTCATATCCCTCCGTCTTTCTTGGATACCGTATCAACGTTTGGCGTGCGCGTTCCGGCCTTCAAGCACGGCGAAAACCACGTCGGCCGCCCGTTCGCTCGGCGGCGGACCGCCCTGCCCCAGCCAGCGCGCGACTTCGGCCACCCCATCCCGCTGCTCCTGCGCGGGCGGCGGGATCGTCAAGCAGCCTGCCGACCGCGCCCGCCAGATTGTCCGGCGTGCAGTTCTCCTGAAGGAACTCCGGCACCAGCATCCGGTCCAGCATGATATTGACCAGATTGGCGTATTTGACGCGGATGAAGCGCCGGTAAAGTCCGACGGTGACCGGATGCATGCGGTAGGCGATAACGGCGGGCAGCCGCGCCAGCGCCAGTTCCAGCGCCACGGTGCCCGACGCCGCCAACGCCACTTCGGACGCGGCGAAGGCGTCGTACTTGTCGCGGTCGCCTTCGACCAGGATGGCGGGAACGGGCCATCCCGCGACCTCAGCCGCCACGGTGTCGCGGACATGGGGCACGGTGGGAACGACGGCGACAAGGCCGGGATGGTGCGGCGCCAGACGCTCCAGCGTCGCCTTGAAGTCGGGCAGCAGGCGGCTGATCTCGCTGCGGCGGCTGCCGGGCAGGACGGTCAGCAGGCGGGTGTCGGGAGCGATGCCGTGCGTTGCGCGGAACCGCGCGCCGTCACCCGAAGCAGCACCTCCCTCCACGATGGAATGGCCGACGAAGGTGCAGGGCAGGCCTTCCCGCTCGAAATAGGGCGGCTCGAACGGCAGGAGAGCCAGCAGGTGGTCGAGGAAGGCGCGCGATCTTCCGCGCCCGGCCGGGCCGCCACGCCCATACCGTCGGCGCCACATAATGGACGAAGGGGATGCCGGAGCCCTTCAGGCGCTTGGCGATGCGGAAGCAGAAGTCCGGCGCGTCGATGGTCACCACAACGTCGGGCTGCCTGCGCCGGATCTCCGCCGCCGTCTGCTTCAGCCGCCGGATCAGGTTGGGCAGCCGGGGCAGAAGCTCGGCGATCCCCATCAGCGACAGCTCATGAAGCGGGAAACAGGGTTTCCAGCCCCTCGGCGATCATGCGGTCGCCGCCGATCCCGGCGAAGCGGATCGGCCCGTCCGACTTCCGCTTCATGGCGGCCATCAGGCGCGCGCCGAGCAGATCGCCGGAAGGCTCGCCGGCGATCAGAAAGACCAATGGTCCTGTCTCGGAACTCACTGAGTATTGTCCAATCCAACGACGAAAAGACCAAGCCGGTCGGCATGTGCCGCGATCGCTTCGCGATCCAGCGCGATGGTCTTGCCGGCCTCGATGGCGATACCGCGCAGCCCGGCGGCGGCGCACCGCTCGACCGTGACGACGCCCACGGTGGGCAGGTCGAAGCGCAGGTCCTGGCGTGGGCTTGGTCATCTTGACCAGCACGCCGCCCGGACCGTCGCGCCGTAGCGCCCCGCACCGCTCGATCAGCGCGTCGGTACCCTCGATCGCCTCGATGCCCAGCACCAGCCCCTGCTGCACGATCACGGCTTGGCCGACATCCAGCGGCCCCAGCGCCCGGATCACGGCGACGCCGCGCGCGATATCGCTTTCAGCCTGTTCGTCGGGCTTGAGGCCGCCCAGCGGACCCGGCGGCGTCAGCAGATCGCGGAACACGTCCTGCGCCGCCACCACATGAAAGCCTTCGCCTTCCAGTTCCGCCGTGACCGCCTTCAGCAACCCGTCGTCGCCGAGCGCGCGGGCGCCGATGCGGGCGAAGAATCTGGCGCCGCGCCAGTCCGGCTTCAGTTCGGCAAGGCTGGGGCGGCGCACGCGGCCGGCCAGCACGATATCGCGCGCACCGGCGGCGCGCAGAGCGTCGAGCATGGTGCCGGCCGCTCCCAGGCGGACCCAGAGATCGACGTGGCGGCCGATGCCGTCAGGCTCCGCATGCCCTTCAAGCCCAAGCACGAAGGCCTCGCGGCCGATCGACCGGCAGGCTTCCAGCAGCCTGACCGGCAGATCACCGCCGCCCGCGATGATGCCGAGCTTAGGAAGCATTCTCCACGCGGGGCTGGCAGATCGGACGGGACGCTTCCGCGCGGATGAAGGACAGGATGTCGCTGACGACGGGTTGCTCGCCGAACTCCTCGCCGACCTGATCGACCCGCTCGGCCAGCGTCTTGTCCGCCGCGAACAGGACCTTGTAGGCGGCCCGGAGGGTGCGGATGGCATCCTTGTCGAACCCGCGGCGCTGAAGGCCGACAAGGTTCAAGCCATTGAGGCGGGCGCGGTCGCCCATCACGAGGCCGAACGGAATGACATCCTGCTCGACGCCGGACATGCCGCCGATCATGGCATGGGCGCCGATCCGGACGAACTGATGAACCGCCGACAGCCCGCCCAGGATCGCGTGGTCGCCGACCGTGACATGGCCGCCCAGCGTGGCGTTGTTGGCCAGGATGACGTTGTTGCCGACGATGCAGTCATGGGCGACATGGGACGCCATCATGAACAGGCAGTTGTCGCCGACCTTCGTCACCATGCCGCCGCCTTCGGTGCCCGGGATTCATGGTGACATGCTCACGGATGCGGTTGTTCGCGCCGATGATCAGTTCGGACGGCTCGCCATGATACTTCAGGTCCTGCGGCGCATGGCCGATCGACGCGAACGGGAAGATCTGGGTGCCGGCGCCGATCCGGGTCCTGCCTTCGACGACCACGTGCGAGTGGAGCCGGACGCCATCCTCCAACACCACATCGGGACCGACCACGCAGAACGGGCCGATGGCAACGGAAGCGCCGATCCGGGCGGCCGGATCGACGATCGCGTGGGGGTGGATGGATACGGTCATGCTGCCTGCTCACTCATCCAGGATCATGGCGGCGAAAGTCGCTTCGGCGCAGAGCACGCCGTTCACCTTCGCCTCGCCCTTGAACTTCCAGACATTGCGCCGGTGCTGAAGCTTGGCGACATGGATGTGGACGGTATCGCCCGGCGTGACCGGCCTGCGGAACCGGGCATCGTCGATCGACATGAAGTAGACCAGCTTGCCTTCCGACGCGGCGCCCAGAGTATGGACGACCAGAACACCCGCCGTCTGGGCCATCGCTTCGACGATCAGAACGCCCGGCATCACCGGCCGCTGCGGGAAGTGCCCCTGAAAGAAATGCTCGTTGATCGTCACGTTCTTGATGCCGACGGCGCTGACATTGGCGATGGCGTCCGTGACCCGGTCGATCATCAGCATAGGATAGCGGTGCGGGATCATTTCCATGACCCGCAGGATGTCGATATCTATGCCGGGGGCGTTTTCCGCCGTCTTGTTCTCAGATGAGACTTCCATGCTATTCTTCCTTGAGGCGGGACCGCTTCCCGCGGGTCAGGTTCCCCAGGGTCGCGACCTGACGTAACCATTGCTTCATGGGAACCGCCGGGGATCCCCCGACCTCGGTTCCCGCCGGCACATCGCGCATCACGCCGGATTGGGCCGCGATACGAGCACCGGCGCCAATCTTGAGGTGCCCGGCGATGCCGCCCTGCGCCGCAAGCACCACGTGGTGATCCAGATGGGTGCTGCCCGAGATACCGGACTGCGCGATGATGACGCATCCCGGACCCATGGTCACGTTGTGCCCGATCTGGACCAGATTATCAATCATCGACCCGCGCCCGATCACCGTGTCGGGCCCGGCGCCGCGGTCGATGGTCGAATTGGAGCCGACCTCGACATCGTCCTCGATGATGACGCGGCCAAGCTGGGGAACGCGGACGAAGCCCGTCGGGTCCATCGCAAAACCGAAACCGTCCGTTCCGATCCGCACTCCCGGATAAATGTATGACGCGGCTGCCGATCAGGCAATGGCTGAGCGATGCGCAGGCGCCGATGGTGGTGTCGTCGCCGATCTCGACCCGGTCGCCGACGACCGCATTGGCTGCGATCCGGCAGCGGGCGCCGATCCGCGCGCCCGCCCCGATCACGGCGCCGGCCGCGACTTCCGTCCCTTCGCCGATTTCGGCCGTCGGATCGACGATGGCGCCGGGAGCGATGTCCGGGCCGGGGCGCCGGCAGCGGGATAGAACGCCTGAGCCACCAGGGCATAGGCGGTATAGGGCTTGCGCGTCACCAGCAGCGCCATGCCCTGCGGAGCCCGCGACACGAGATCGGGATGGACCAGACAGGCTCCGGCCCGGCTGGCCTCGAAAGCGCCGACATATTTCTTGTTGTCGAGGAAGCTGACGTCGGTCGGCCCGGCGGCGTCGAGGGGAGCCACGTCGGTGAATACCGCGTCCGGGTCCGTTCCTGGCCCTATCTCCGCACCGGCGATGGCAGCCAGTTTCTGGAGCGTGAAGGGTCCCGCAACGGTGAAAAAGCGAGGATCCGGCATGGCTCCCTTCTTTATGAGGTTTTCGATGGTTGCCTTTGCCCCGGATGCAGGCCCTGGGTCAAGTCAACTCTTGGGTACCGTTACCGGTACCGACGGCAGTTTCTTATTTACCCGCTCCAGCACGGCCGATGTCAGGTCGAGGGATTTCTCCGCGAGAACGACCTGCTGCTTCGCCAGGACCAGCGTCGCCTTCTGCTCTCCGGCCACTTCGGTCACGATCTGAAGCACGGCATCCCGCACCTTGGTCATGGACTCGTTGAAGGCCTGATCCAGCACGCGCTTGCGCGCCTGAACGGTACGCTGGACATCGGCGACCTGCTGCTCGAATTCCCGCCGCTTCTGACCGAAGTCATCGGGCGACAGGACGGAGCGCTGCCGGTTCAACTCCTGCTCCACCGCGCGCAGCCTGTCTTCCTGCTTGGAGATTTCGTTCTGGTAGGTCTCGCGCTGCGCTTCAAGCTGCTTCTGAATGCTCTTTGAAGCAGCCGCTTCCTGGAGAATGAACTGGACATCCACCACGGCGACGACCGACGCGGGAAGCTCCGCCAAGGCACTGCGCGGCTGCCCCGCCATAAGGCAAAGAGCAGTCGCGATGCCTGCCAACCCCAGGGCTAAACGACGCCGGACTGGAGGTTTACGCTGCATGGATCAGAACCGCGTTCCGAAGCTGAAGCGGAACTCTTCCACCTTGTCGTAGTCTTCCTTGATGATCGGGAAGGCCAGATCGACACGGATCGGGCCGAGCGGCGACCGCCAGGAGATGCCGAAGCCAGCCGCCACGCGGATGGAATTGTCATCGACCAGCTAGTTCATTCAATTTCGGATCAGCGACAGCATCCACATCGCTCAAAGTACCGATATCCGCAAAGGTATGACCCGTAACCCCGAATTCATCCGGCAGACCGATCGGGAAAGCCAATTCGGCGCTGGCGCGGGCAAATTGGTTGCCGCCAAGGGAGTCGTCACTGACCAGCTCACGCGGACCAACGCCGGCCGGCGCGAAGCCGCGCAGGCTGTCGCCGCCAAGGAAGAAGCGGTCGGAAATCGCCACGTCCTGGCCGATGCCGAAGATATAGCCGACTTCGCCCAGGAAGCTCAGCACGGTACCTTCGGTGACCGGGAAATAGACGCCAGCACCCAGCCTGTTGCGCGAGAACTGAGCATCGCCGCCAAGGCCTGCGATCTCGTTGTTCAGGCGGACGAAGTAGCCTTCCGTCGGATTGATGCGGCTGTCGCGCGCGTCGTACATCAGTTCCTGGCCGACCAGCGAGACGAGGCGGGTGCCCTCCTGCTCCCGGATGAAGCGAGAGGCGTCGGAAGCGACGTTATCGATCTCGGTCTGCTGAAGCGTATAGTTGAGGCGCTGCCTCAACCTTTCGGTCAGCGGATAGCCTAGGCGGAAGCCGATACCGGTATTGGCTTCGTCGTAGGAGCTTTCGTCCTGGTTGTCGCGGGTGATGCGGAACAGGTCGACGCCGGCCGCGAGATCGCGTCCAGGAAATAGGGCTCGGTGAAGCTGAGGTCGAATTCCTGCGTGCGCCCCGACACCGTCGCGGAGAACCGCAGATCCTGGCCGCGGCCGAGCAGGTTGCGCTCGCGGATGCCGAAGATCGCCAGCGGGCCGTCGATGGTCGAGAAACCGGCGCCGAGCGATACTCGCCGGTCGACTGCTCCTGCACGTCGACCTGGATGACGGAGCGGTCGGGCTGGGCGCCCTCGGCGGTCGTGACGTCGACGCGCTCGAAGAAGCCGAGATCGCGGATGCGGCTGCTCGCGAGCGGCGCAGCTTCGACGGTGTTGAACGGGTCGCCTTCGACCAGCCGGAACTCGCGCCGGATCACCTTGTCCAGCGTGCGGACGTTGCCGGTGATGTCGATCCGCTCGACATAGACCCGCGGCCCCTCGCCGATGTCGAAGACGACGTCGATGGTGCGCTGCTCGCGGTTGCGCACGATGCGCGGCTGGATATCGACAAAGGCGTACCGGAGATCGCCGACCGCGTCGGTCAGGATGGCGATCGAGTTCTCGACCGCTTCGGCATTGTACCAGTCGCCCGGGCCGTCGGTCAGGCGGTCGCGCAGCAGCTTCGGGGTTCAGGTCGCTGCAGCTCGGTCTCGACGTCGATCTTGCCGAACTTGTAGCGCTCGCCCTCCTCGACCGTGAAGGTGATGAAGAAGCCGTCGCGGTCGGGCGTCAGCTCGGCGACGGCGGAAACGACGCGGAAATCGGCATAGCCGCGCGACAGGTAGAATCGGCGCAGCAGCTCGCGGTCGAAGGTCAGGCGGTCGGGGTCGTAGGTGTCGTCGGTCGTCAGGAAGCGGTACCAGCGCGCTCTCGCTTGGTCTGGATCACGTCCGCGCAGCTTGCTGTCGCTGAACATCTCGTTGCCGACGAAATTGATCTGCCGGACGCCGGTACGTGGCGCCCTCGTTGATCTCGAACACGAGATCGACGCGGTTCTGGTCGAGCTGGATGACCTTCGGCTCGACCGTCGCGGCGAAGCGGCCGCTGCGGCGGTAGAGCTCGAGGATGCGCTGCACGTCGTTCTGCACGCGGGTGCGGGTATAGACGACGCGCGGGCGCAGCTGGACTTCGCGCTCGAGGATCCTCGTCGGCGATCCGCTTGTTACCCTCGAAGGCGATGCGGTTGATGATCGGGTTCTCGACCACCTTGACGACCAGCGTGTTGCCTTCGCGGCGCAGCTTCACGTCGGCGAACAGGCCGGTCGCGAACAGCGCCTTCAGCGAGTGGTCGATCCGCTGCGGGTCGAACGGCGTCGCCCGGCTTGACCAGCAGATAGGAGCGCACGGTTTCCGGCTCGATCCGCTGGGTGCCCTCGATCCGGATATCGGCAGATCGACGCCGCCGGCAAGCGGCCTGCGCCAGCGTCGGGCGGCTGCCGCGCTGAGCCAGCGCGATCCGGATGCCGCCGCGTCGCGCACGCAGCCAGCAGGCAGGCCGCCATAGAACCTGTTCAGCCCCAACTCAGACCCCCAACTGAAACTGCTTATCCGCGTCAGGACCAATCAGATCAGCGCGCACAAAATCGACGACCCGAAGATGCACAAGATCGTTCCAGGTCGCGAAAACCATCAGCGTCAAGCACCAGCGCCAGCCCGATGCGGAAAGCCATATTCCTGCGCGCCTATCCCGAGCGGCTTGCCGCGGATCGCCTCAGCCGCATAGAACAGCAAGTGCCCGCCGTCGAGCATCGGCACCGGGAAGAGGTTGATCAGCCCGAGATTGACCGACAGCACCGCCATGAACCAGATCAGCGGCGACCACGCCGCCCTGCGCCACTTCGCCCGACATCTGGGCGATGCGCAGCGGTCCGCCGAGCTCCTCGGTGCCGCGCGAGCCGGCGATCATCTGCCCGACAGCGCCTGCAGCGTGGTGACCGACAGGTTCCAGGTCTCGCCGACCGGCCTGCCAGAGCGCGGTCAGCGGATCAGCGCGGCGATATTCCACGCCGGCGCCGGCCGATGCCGAGCAGCCCGACCTCGTGTGGCGTTGCCGAGCCGGTCGTTCTCCTCGGTCACCGTGCGGCGTCACGGTCAGCGGACAGCCGCTGGCCGTCGCGCTGGACGACCATGGCCATCGGCGTGCCCGGATTGAAGCGGCACGATCTGCTGGACGTCCTCGAAGCGCTCGATCGCCTGCGCCGTCGATGCTCGACGATCACGTCGCCCGGCAGCATGCCGGCCTGGCTCGGCGGCGCTGTCCGGGCTGGACCTGCCCGATCTCGGCCGGCGTGAACGGCTGGCCGTAGAGTCGATGAACAGCAGCGCCAGGCCGACGATCGCGAACAGGAAATTGGCGACCGGCCCGGCCGCGACGATGGCGGCGCGCTGGCCGAGCCGCTTGTGGTGGAACGAGACTTCCGCTCGTCCGGCGTCATGCTGCCGGACGGCGCCGCTGGCGTGCTCGGCGGCATCGGCGTCGCCGAACATCTTGACGTAGCCGCCGAGCGGGATCGCGCTGAACTTCCAGCGGGTGCCGGCGCGGTCGTGCCAGCCGAACAGCTCGGGGCCAAAGCCGATCGAGAACACCTCGATCCGCACGCCGTTGCGCCGCGCCACCAGGTAGTGCCCGAGCTCGTGAACGAACACGAGCACGGTCAGCACGACCAGGAAGGGGATGACGTAGGTCCACAGACCGCTGAGGAATTCCATTGGTTCTCCAGCCGCCCGTCAGTTCAGGTCTGCGTCGCGCTCGCCGGGCCACGATCATGCTCGCCGCCACGCGGCGGGCTTCCGCATCGAGATGGCGTACACGTCATCCAGATTATCGCAGGCTGGCGCATCAGGCAGCTTCGCCAGCGTGCCCTCGACACGGCGCGCGATGTCGAGAAAGCCGATCCGGCCCGTCGAGGAAGGCCTGGACCGCCACCTCGTTGGCGGCGTTCAAAACGGTCGGAGCGCCGCCGCCCGCCTGCAGGGCTGCGCGGGCCAGGCGCAGCGCCGGGAAAGCGCCGGATCGGGCGGCTCGAAGGTCAGCCTGCCGACGCTGCACAGATCGAGCCGCGGCGCCGGCGCTGGCGATCCGCCCCGGCCAGCCGAGCGCATAGGCGATCGGCGTGCGCATGTCGGGCGTGCCGAGCTGGGCCAGCACCGAGCCGTCGACGATAGGTCGACCAGGCTGTGGATGATCGACTGCGGATGGACCAGCGATGTCGATCGCTCTTCGCGGCAGCGCGAACAGGTGTGCGCCTCGATCAGCTCGAGGCCCTTGTTCATCATGGTGGCCGAGTCGACCGAGATCTTGGCGCCCATGCGCCATCGGGTGCGCCACCGCCTGCGCCGGCGTGGCGGCGCGCCATCGTCGTCGCGGCTCGGCTCGCGGAACGGGCCGCCCGATGCGGTCAGCATGATCTCGTCGATCGCCGTCGCGCCGCTCGAAATCGAAGCACTGGAAGATCGCGTTGTGCTCGCTGTCGACCGGCAGCAGCGTGGCGCCGCTGTCGCGCACCTCGTCGCATGATCAGAGGCGCCGGCGCAGACCAGGCATTCCTTGTTGGCGAAGGCGACGATGGCGCCGCGCCGCGACCGCGGCCAGGGTCGGCTCCAGCCCGGCGGCGCCGACGATGCCGGCCATGACCCAGTCGGCCGGCCGCTGCGCCGCCTCGACCAGCGCCTCGGCGCCGGCGCGCCACCTCGATCCCGGTGCCGGCGAGCGCGTCCTTCAGCGCGCGCGTAGCCGGCCGGGTCGGCGACCACGGCGAGCTTGGCGCCGAGCGCGCGCGCCTGCTCGGCCAGCAGCGCGACGTTGCGGTGCGCGGTCAGCGCCTCGACCACGATAGGCATCGGGGTCGCGCGCGATCAGGTCGACCGTGCTGCGGCCGACCGAGCCGGTCGAGCCGAGGACGGTGACGTGCCGGGGTTGCGTCCGCGGGCTGGCATTCTTGGGCGGCGGCTACCACCATGCGAGAGCTTTCCCCAGGAACGCGTGGAACAGCGCGAAGACCGGCGCTGCGACAATAAGCCCGTCGACGCGGTCGAGCAGACCGCCATGTCCGGGGATGAGATGGCCGCTGTCCTTCACATCGAAGTGTCGCTTGAGCCCGACTTCGAAAGATCGCCGGCCTGGCTGACCACGGCCAGAGCGGCCGCCAGCAGCGCCGCGAACCCGGGCCGCGCGGCGCCGAAGGCGACGCGCCACGCCGGCGCCGAACAGGCGGCGCTGACCATGCCGCCGATCAGGCCGGCCCAGGTCTTCTTCGGGCTGATGCGCGGCGCCAGCTTCGGTCCGCCGATGGTCCTGCCGGCGGCATAGGCGCCGATATCGGTCGCCCAGACGGCGAACAGCAGCTAGATCAGAAGCCCGAGCCCGTCATCCGCGACGCCGCGCACCCAGAGCAGGGCGATGCTGCCGAAGACGATGTACGGGATGCCGAAAGCGAGCAGCCGGCGATGCTGCGCATGTCCGACCGCGGCGGCCAGCGAACAGAGCCACCGTGAGCACGGCGCGCCAGAGCCAGCGAGATCTCGACCCCGGCGACGAAGTCCGCCACCAGAACGGCGCCGACGGCGGCGATCGCCAGCGAGGCGATCAGCCGAGCGACCGCTCCGGCTCGACCAGCCGTACCCACTCCGCGGCCGCGAGCAGGCGCGAACGACAGCATCAGGAGCTGGAAGATCCAGCCCCCGAAGATATACCGCCAGCAGGACAAGGGGTCCGAGAACCAGCGCCGAGAGCGAACCGGGTGCGGAGGTCCCCGGCCCTACCGCGTCCCGACGGCGCCGTAGCGCCGGTCGCGCTGGTTGAATTCTCGGATTGCATCTTCAGGTCGCGCTTCGTGAAATCGGGCCACAGCGTATCGACGAAGACCAGTTCGGCATAGGCGGATTGCCACAAGAAGGAAATTGCTGATCCGCTGCTCGCCGCTGGTGCGGATCAGCAGGTCCGGATCGGGGATGTCGCGGTGTAGCAGGCGGGCGGAGAAGCTTTCCTCGGTCGATCGTCCTCGGGCGCAGCCGCCCTTCCAGCGCCTCGCGCACCATCTGACGGGCGGCGTCGACGATTTCCTGCGCGCTGCCATAGCTCAGCGCGATGATCAGATTGAGCTCGGTGTTGCCGCGGGTCAGCTCCTCGGCGTTCTCGATCATGCGTCACGATATCGGCGGACAGCCTGGCGCGGTCGCCGATCACCCGGAGGCGGACGCCGTTCTTGTGCAGTTCGGCGATCTCGCTGCGCAGGTAGAGGCGCAGCAGCCCCATGAGGTCGAAGACCTCGCCTGCCGGCCGGCTCCAGTTTTCCGACGAGAAGCCGAACAGGGTCAGGTACGGGATGCCGAGTTCCGGCGCAGCCTCGACGGTCCGCGCGCACAGCCTCGGCGCCCTTGCGGTGGCCGGCGGTGCGCGGCAGGCCGCGCGAGCCTTCGCCCAGCGGCCGTTGCCATCCATGATGATGGCGACATGCTTCGGAGGCGCGTACGGCACCGGTCGAAATGCTCCTGCAGCGCAGCCATCAGACCTGCATGATCTCTTTTTCCTTTGGCCGCCAGCGCTTCGTCGATCTTCTTGATGTGGGCGTCGGTCATCGACTGGACCTCTTCGGCCCAGGCTTGTGCTCATCCTGGCTGATATCGCCGTCCTTTTCCATACGCTTCAGCATGTCCATGCCATCGCGGCGCACATTGCGTACGGCGACGCGGGCCTGCTCGGCATATCGGGAAGCGACCTTGGACAGTTCGGTCCTGCGCTCCTGGTTCAGATCGGGGATCGGCACGCGTACGTTCTGGCCGTCGGTCTGCGGGTTGAGCCCGAGACCGCCGTCGCGGATCGCCTTTTCCACCGCCTTGACCATGCCGCGGTCCCACACCTGGACGGTGATCAGGCGCGCCTCCGGCACGCTGATGGTACCGACCTGGTTGAGCGGCATCTGCTGGCCATAGGCCTCGACGGTGATCGGTTCCAGCAGGCTCGCGGAGGCGCGTCCGGTGCGCAGTCCGCCGAATTCCTTACGCAGCGCTTCCAAGGCGCCGTCCATGCGGCGGCTCAGATCGTCAATATCAGGGTCGGCCACTTTAGTTCAGCCCTCTTCCGTGATGATCGTGAACTTGCCGCGCCCTGCCATCACTTCGGCAAAGGCTCCGGCCGTGTGGATCGAGAACACCAGGATTGGAATTTTATTCTCGCGCGCCAAAGAAATCGCGGACGCATCCATCACCTGAAGATCCTTCGCCAGAACCTCCAGGTGGGTCAATGACTCGAAACGCTGAGCCGACGGGTCCTTGTTGGGATCGGCGGAGTAAACGCCGTCAACCTTGGTTCCCTTCAGCAACGCGTCGCAGCCCATTTCGGACGCGCGCAACGCCGCGGCGGTATCGGTGGTGAAAAACGGGTTGCCCGTCCCCGCACCGAAAATCACGACGCGGCCCTTCTCCATATGGCGCACGGCGCGGCGCCGGATATAGGGCTCGCAGACGCTGGCCATCGGGATCGCGGACTGCACGCGCGTCTGAACGCCCCGGCGCTCCAGGGCGCTCTGCATGGCCAGCGCGTTGATCACGGTGGCGAGCATGCCCATGTAGTCGGCCGTCGCGCGCTCCATCCCGGTAGCCGCACCGGAGACGCCGCGGAAGATGTTGCCGCCGCCGATCACCAGGCACACCTGGACGCCCATGCCGACGACCGACTTGACCTCACTGGCAACGCGGTCGACGATCTCGGGGTCGAGCCCGTATTCCCGATTGCCCATCAGCGCCTCGCCGGAAATCTTCAGCAGGACGCGACCATACCGGGCGTTGGTGGGCATCGCCCCCTCCATCGCAGCCATCAACAGCAACCCTCAGAAACAGCTTCAATCCACCGCTTCGGCCGGAACGGGTCCGGCCTTGGCGGTGGTGACAATAGCCCGCCAGCCTTAGCGGCCGACATTCGCCTGTGCGGCGACCTCAGCGGCAAAGTCGGACTGCTCCTTTTCGATGCCCTCGCCCAGGACGAACCGGGTGAAGCCCACGACCTTGATCGGGGCGCCGATTTCCTTGGCGACGGTCTCGACGACCTTGCGGACCTTGTTCTCGCCGTCGATCACATAGACCTGTTCGAGCAGCACGACTTCTTCATAGTACTTGCGCAGGCGGCCTTCGACCATCTTGGCGATGATCTCTTCCGGCTTGCCGCTGGCGCGCGCCTGATCGGCCAGAACGCTCCGCTCGCGATCCAGGGCCGAGGAGTCCACGTCCTCGATGTTGACGCGCTTCCGGACGGGCGGCGGCGATGTGCATGGCGATCTGCCTGCCCAGCTCCGCCAGCCGGTCACGGTCACCGGTCGACTCGAGGCCGACCAGCACGCCGATCTTGCCCAGGTTGGGAGCAAGCGCGTTGTGGACATAGCTGGCGACGACGCCGGAGCCGACCTCGATGCGGGCGATGCGGCGCAGGTTCATATTCTCGCCGATGGTGGCGACCATATGAGTGACTTCTTCGGCGATCGTGCGGCCGGTATCCGGGTACTGAGCCTGCAGCAGGGTATCCAGATCGCCATTGCCGGTGAGCGCCTGACGGGCGGCTTCGTTGGCGAATGCCTGGAAGCGCTCGTTGCGGGCGACGAAGTCGGTTTCGGAGTTCACTTCGACCACGGCGCCGACGGTGTCGGCGGTGGCGACGGCGACAAGCCCCTCGGCGGCGACGCGGCCGGCCTTCTTGGCGGCGGCGGCAAGACCCTTCTTGCGCAGCCAGTCGACGGCACCTTCAAGGTCGCCGGACGTTTCCGTCAGCGCCTTCTTGCAGTCCATCATACCGGCGCCGGTCTTTTCGCGCAGCTCCTTGACGAGCGAGGCTGTGATTTCGGCCATCTTCGGTCTCTTCCTGAATGATCGGTCTTATCAGTTCACCAAAAAAATCGGCAACCGGACGCGTTCACCGCGCCCGGTTGCCCGCTCGGACGGATCAGGCCTGAGCGCCTTCCGACACAGGTGCCGCCGCGTCGCCTTCGGCAACCGGAGCGACTTCCTCGTCGGCCGGCAGCTCTTCCTCGACGCCTTCTTCCTGCTCGCCGACATCGATGCCGGACGCGATCATCTCGGCCTGCAGGCCGTCGAGAACGGAGCCGGAAATCAGGTCGCAGTAGGTGTCGATGGCGCGCAGCGCATCGTCATTGCCCGGGATCGGGAAGGCGACGCCATCGGGATCGGAGTTGCTGTCGATCACGGCGACGACGGGAATGCCCAGCTTGTTGGCTTCCTGAACCGCGATCGACTCCTTGTTGGTGTCGATGATGAACAGGATGTCCGGCAGGCCGCCCATCTCCTTGATGCCGCCCAGAGCCCGCTCCAGCTTGTCGCGCTCGCGCGTCAGCTGAAGGGTTTCCTTCTTGGTCAGGCCGATATTGGTGTCCTGAAGCCGCTCTTCCATCTCGCGCAGGCGCTTGATGGACTGGGAGATCGTCTTCCAGTTCGTCAGCATGCCGCCGAGCCAGCGGTGATTCACATAGTACTGACCGCAACGCGAAGCGGCGTCGGCCACCTTGTCCTGGGCCTGACGCTTGGTGCCGACGAACAGCACGCGGCCACCGCCCGCCACCACGTCGCGAACCGCGGTCATGGCGCGGTGCAGCATGGGGACGCTCTGCTCCAGGTCGATGATGTGAACGCCGTTGCGCACGCCGAAAATATACGGCTGCATCTTCGGGTTCCAGCGACGGGTGTGGTGACCGAAGTGGACGCCGGCTTCCAGAAGCTGGCGCATGGTGAATGAAGGCATCGGCATGGAAAACAGTCCTTTTCCGGTTGCTCCGCCGCGGGCGTGGTCCGCACCATGCGAACACCGGAGCGGGCCGCCGGCGAATGTGCCGATGGACCGCAAGCCCGCGTGAGGTTTTGCGACGCGCGATAGATAGCCCGCCGCCTGCCGTTTGGCAACCTCCGTCATCAGGCGTCCATGGCGCCGCCATTCCTCCGAAGTCGCCAATTCGAAAACGAAAAAAGGCGAAGTATCGTTTTCGACCTAATCTTCGTTATCCATACCTGGAGAGGAACGCTTTTGGTTGCCGATCCCAATCGCGACTACATATCAGACATTCAAAGGCCATATGGCGGCATGTAACAATATTCAAGTATTCATGGTCGCTGTTACGCCAGCCAAATATGTCAAATTCGATTTATTTGCATTGAAAATTAAACGCTCTTGGCCCAAAACAATTTTGTTCGCGGTCGAACCATTCCGCGGACAATGAAATAGCCAAGTATTATTCCGCCGAAACATCAGTTTCGGCAAAGCCCGTAGAGTTTTGCCAGAAGATGGGGAGCAGAGATATGTCCTATGGCATCGAAGTATCGTATTGGCTTCGGGGCCGAGCTGGACGTCGTAAGCTTTTCGTCCACGTCGACGACCACGGAGAATTTTGACGAAAAGAGCTTCGCGCCGGTCGCGGAGCGGTTCAACAAGTATGGTGTCGCCGTGCTTGTTTGTAAGGATCGGCCCGGAGCCACGTGTTAACAGTGTTGCTCTCAAGCAGTACTTTGGCAACGTCATCCTGCACGATCGCGCCGACGAGGACGGTATCGTGCCGATCGATCCCCATGATCCCATCCCTGGTTATCTCGGGTCTACCTGCGCCGAGCATCCTCCGCATACGGACGGCGCCTTTTCGCTGGAGCCGGAGCAGGTTCTGACCCTGCAATGCGTCGTGGCCACGACCGACGGCGGTCTGACCCAACTGGTCAGCGGCAACTCGGCAGTACGATTACATGGCGCGCAATCACGCGAAGCTGCTGCCGTCACTGTTCCGTCCCGACGCCATGAGCATCCAGCGCACGGGCATCCGTTGTCTCCGCCCCGTCTTCAACTGGGTCGGTGGCCGCGTGCAGATGGTTTACCGGGAAGACGACGTCGCCTCCACCATCGTCCATCCGGAATCGGGCGAGGCGTTCTCGGTCCTGCGCGATTTCATCCTCGATCCGGAAAACATCGCCGAATTCCGCCTGCAGCCCAATTGGATCGTCGTGCTCGACAATCTTCGTCTGCTGCATGGCCGCACATCCTTCCCGGCCAGTCAACCGCGCCGCATGAACCGGCTGAACTTCGACGGAACCGGCCCATTCGGCCGTTACCTGAGCTTTGGCATCATTCCGGAATACAGCGAGTTGAGGCAGGCGGCTTAAATCGGCGATAACGAGGCTACGAAGCGGCTGAAACGAAAAGCGGATGCGGCTTCGTACCTCGATTAACCGTATAAGCGACCGGCGAAGTCAGCTCCGTATCCCCGATGTACGGGGCTGCCCCACAAAAAAATGCCGGTCTGACGGCAAGAGCCGTCAGGCCGGCAAGGATATACGGGTTCCGTCGGCCTGAACGGATGGTCTCCGTCCGAAACAGCCACCCGCGCCAATCACCCGGACCAATCACCAGAACCACCAAGAGCAGTGTGATCCCAGCGGCATTGATTATTGCCCGTTCCTGGTGCGCCAACTCTTGCCGGCCGGCACCGGCGTGCAAGCGGCTTCCAGCCGCTTTCAGCGCGCGAAAAGCGCGCGCTTTTCGTCGCATAAGACCTTTGTTCCCCTTTGGAATCACCGTTCCGCGCCTTGAAAGCGGCTGGAAGCCGCTTCCACGTTTTGCCGATGCGGCGCTATTGGTCAATCTTCAAGGCCGCTGGTGTGAGGCGGCGGGATAACCCATCCCATGCCGCCGCACCTGTTCAGCGTCATGCCGTCTTGGATGTCTCGGCCCGGTCGGATCGGACCTGCTGAAGGAAGCGCCCGACTTCACTCTTTAGAATGTCGGCCTGATGCGAGAGATCGTTGGCGAACTCGCTGATCTGACCGGCGGCACCCCCGGTGTCGCGCGCGGCCTCCTCGACAAGGCCGATGTTGCGGGAGACTTCCTGGGTTCCCATGGCGGCCTGATCGACATTGCGGGCAATTTCACTGGTGGCCGCCGTCTGCTCGGACACTGCGGATGCGACCGAAGCGCCGATGTCGCCGATCTCCGCGATGACCACGGAGATCGACCCGATCGCCTTAACCGCATCGGCCGTCCCGTTCTGCACGGCCGCGATCTGGGCGGCGATTTCTTCCGTCGCCTTGGCTGTCTGGTTGGCAAGGCCCTTGACTTCGCTTGCCACCACCGCGAAGCCTTTGCCGGCCTCACCCGCCCGCGCGGCCTCGATCGTGGCGTTCAGCGCCAGCAGGTTGGTCTGGCTGGCGATGCCATTGATCAGGTTGACGATCTGCCCGATGCTCTCGACCGTCTCGGAGAGCCGCTGGATCAGCCGGGTCGTTTCCTTGGCCTCCAGATCGGCGCGCGACGCCACGGTTCGGGACCGCTCGACATGCGAGGCGATCTCGTTGATCGATACGGCCAGTTCCTCCGTCGCCGCGCGACGGTCTGGACATTGCCGGACGCCTGTTCGGCGGCGCTCGCCACCGAGGTGGCCTGAGTGCTGGTTTCGCTCGCCGTGGATGCCATTTGCCGAGATGATGATTGCATCTGAGACGCGGCCGAAGTCACGGCGTCCACAACGGTCCCGACCTGGCTCTCGAACGAGTCGGCAAGCCCGTGCAGAGCGTTTCTGCGATCAGCGTCGGCTTGGCGCTTCTGCTCCTCCTGGCTTTGCTCGAGCCGGATCTTCTCCACCGCGTTGTTCTTGAAGACATTGATGACCCGTCCCATCTGGCCCAGCTCATCGTTCCGGCCGACCATCGGGATGGCGATGTTCAGATCGCCTTCGGCCAGACGGAGCATCGCCTGAGACAGAATGCCGATAGGTTTGCTCACCAAAATCCGCAGCAACATCAAGAGCAGCGTGATCAAGATCGTCAGCAGGACCGCGGCCGCCACGATCGAGTTCTTGATGACACGTTGCACTTCCTTCTTGAGACCTTCCTGGCTCCAGAACACTATCAGCTTGCCGATCGGGTCCGGTGAATTGCCGAAAAAGACATCGGTCACAATCACCGTACTGCCCAAATACTCGTACCCCATCGTGTATTCCGCGGCACCCGCCAAACGGATCGCCTGCCCATCACGGGCCAGATCTTCAACCTTGACCTTGGAGGCGACCTCGTCTCCTTGCTCCACAAGAACGTCGCCGCTCTTTCCTGTGACTCGGAAGGCGAACGCCTGCGCGTCTTCACCGGAGGCAAGCCGGGTGAACATCTTCACCATGGCTGCCGCCTGCTTGAAGTTGATGGCGGGAGCGATCTGGGCTCCCACGAGTTCGGTGATCGTCGCTTGCGAATTCGCGGCGCCGGCCTTCAGGATCTGCTGCTGGGACTGCCCGGATAGCCAGATCATGATGCCGAAGCCGATCAGAACCGCGACGGCGATAGCGAGAGCTAACTTACGGCCGATGGACACAACGCGATCTCCCTTCCCGTCCTTCGGCTTCCGTGCAGCTACTCCAGTGACATCAGACATTAGCCTCTCCTCCTTCAAGCACACCCATTGCCGACCTCCGCCTTAACGCTTCCGCTCCAAAAACACCGAACCACTTCGCCAATCCCATATCGTTTTAAGCAATTTCAAGTAGTAGTTTTAGGTAGACTTTCTAATTAATAATAGCTCGGGGAATTTTTCTGAAATGGTTAACAGACACCGTTCTTATGCGTCCTGAAACGCTAAAAATATCTTTCCGAGGCGGTTTTCCGGTAAGGGAATGAGTATATCCGACTGCCCAAGGGTTGCTACCATGACAGTTTGTCGCGTGAACCAACTCGGACTTCAGAGAAGAATGCAGCAAATACAAACATGATATTCGTTAACAAATCCACCTTTCACTCACATCATCGCGATGCAAGTGTATCATCGGCTTTCCAGTTCCGCTCATATCGGCGTCTGTTAGTCCGCATAGGCGGCTATGATAATACCTGTTCTCCAGATCATATGGTCTTTATGCCGTTAGTAAATTCTTAACGAAGATCATGAGAAATAAGTTATAGTACTTTCGGCTGGTTACCAAAACTCATATCGCGCCTGAGGAGGAATTGTGGTGAAGAACAAACTGTCATTCGTGGCGGGGGCGCTTCTCGCCCTTGGATTATCGGGGCAGGCGCTGGCACAGACCAAGATTGAAGTCGGCGTCACCTGGGCCGGCAAATCGGGCGCCACCACTCGGCTCTTTACCAGCATGAAGGACCGGCTGCAGGAAATCGCGCCACAGATCGCCCTGGAATATGCCGGTGAGCAGCCGGATATCGGCAAGGTCGAAGAAACCATTAAAAAGTTCGAACTCGACCAAGTCGGCCACCGTGGCTTTGCGCGACAGCGCCGCCACTCTGCTGAGCAAGCTGAAGACCAACAATCCCACCTTCATCGGCGGGACCAACAACCCGAAATTCTACGGTACGATCAACAATTTGCAGGCCCCCGAAGGCAAAATCACGGGCGTCTCCTATTTCATCCCCAAAGACATTATCATCCGCAGCTTCATCTCGCTGCTTCCCGAAGCCAATTCCTTCAGCTTCATCGGTGACTCAAAGCATTCAAGCTACGCGGTGGACAAGGAAGGATCGGAAGAGGCGTGCAAGCAGTTGAAGCTGCGCTGCAGCTTCCACTCAGTCACGACCGCCGACGAGGCGAAAGACATCGCGGCTCGCAATCCAGCACGCCGCCAAGGCGCTGGTGCTGATGAACCATGGTCTGATGATCGACAATACGAAGGCAATCGTCGAAAGCGCCGGCAAAGTGCCGACCTTCGCTTTCGGCGATGCTTCGGTGAAGGACGGCGCAATCGCGGGTCTGGTCGCCGATGTCAGCAAGCTGGGCGTTCTGCTTGCCGATGCGATCAACGACGTGCTGGTGAAGAAGAAGCCCATCTCCGCCGTTCCGGTCGGACTGGATAACCAACCTCTGCTCGTTATCAACATGACGAGCGTCACACGGCTCGGCCTGAATATCCCACTTGAGATTCTGTCGACCGGCACCGTCGTGGATTGATTTTCAAAGCCTGTTCGGAATGGAGAAGGGCTGTGGCGGTTACACCGCCAGCGGCCCTTATTTTCATTGGCTGTT
The DNA here is from genome assembly GCA_963848585.1 of uncultured Alphaproteobacteria bacterium. Taxonomy (GTDB): domain Bacteria; phylum Pseudomonadota; class Alphaproteobacteria; order Azospirillales; family Azospirillaceae; genus Skermanella. Next base: position 116,530 of record CAWKET010000015.1, read on the forward strand.
TACTTGACGGGCCCTTGGATCACTTCGGCTGAGGGGTCCGACCAGGATTCACGGTCACCGGTATAGGGTGGAATGCAGCTTGGCGGCATCGGTCCCTTATTGCGGCGTCCGCCCTGGATCTCTTCCCACGCATGGGCGAGCAGACCGACCGCCCGGCCGAGAATGAAGATGCCTCGCCCAAGCGGCGGCGCAAAACCCAATTCTCCCAACACCGCCGCAATGGCGCCGTCGATATTGGTGGGAGAGCCAGGAAAGCCCTTCTGCGCCTTCAACTCGGCTTCGATCTGAAGGGTGACCGCAAGATGGTTGCCCGCGATCGTCCCATCAGCACTTGGCCTGCTCCAAAATCTCGAAAATACGTGCCGAACTGGGATCGACCGGGTGGAGATGCTTGCCGAAACCCGGGAACAAACTTTTCACCAGCCGCCTTCCGCTCCGCCAGTTCGGCCTTGACCGCTTCCTCCAGCGACTTGCATAGCGGGGAACAGCTTCCAGAATCTTCTCGAACAATTCCATACATTGCTGCCCCGCCCCGCCATGATGATCGCCAAGCAGCGTGATGGCCGATCCCAGAGCCGCATTCAGCCCGATGCCGCAGGTAGCGCCCATCCGGGCCACCGCTGAAGAGGGAGATTGCGGTCCATGATCGACGGTCGCGACCAGCACCACCTCCAGCAGTCTCGCCTGGGCGTCCGGTCGGCAGTTCTCCCCTGAGCATCAGCCAGATGGTGGGAACAAAGCCTACCTTGCCGATCAGGTCCTGGATCGGAATGCCCCGGAGGTTGACGATGCCAGGCTTCAACTCGGTGATGCCGGTGCTCCACCATGCCAGCATCTGCTCCTTATCGACAGGAGGCTTCCGGGGCTTCCCGCCGACGATGGCTTCATCCGACCCGCTCATCGACCGGCGCTCCCTTTGAGGACTTCGATCTCTGCGGCCGAAAAGCCGAGTTCGGCGAAAATCTCGTCATTGTGCTGGCCCAGCAGCGGCGGCGGCGTATCGACGGTGGGATCTCCGCCGGACAGCCTGAATCCGCTCCGGCTGACGGTGATATCGCGATCGATGCCGGGAACCCGCGGCAGCGTCCGCAGGAAGTTGCGCTCCTGGATGTGGGGATGCTTGAGGATATCCGGCACGGTGAGGACACGTCCGGAAGGAACTCCCTCAGCGTTCAGCCTTTCTTCCCAATGCTCGGCCGTGTCCTCGATCAGCGCATCCTCGATCTCATCTTTCAGCGTCGCCCGGTTCGCCATTCGCGCGGTCCGGGTGCTGAAGCGATCGTCGCTGGAAAGATCCTCCCGGCCGATCAGCCGGCACAGCGTGACGAACTGGTCCTGGGTATTGGCGGAGATGTTGATTTCCCCGTGGCTGGTCTTGAACAGCCCGGACGGGCTGGCCGTGATGTTCTCGTTGCCCGGTGGCTTGGGCTTCTTGCCGGTGATCAGGTAGTTGGCGACCGCCCAGCCCATCGTGACCAGGGTGGACTTGATCAGCGACACATCGGCGAACTGCCCTCCCCGCTGCGTCGCGGCGGAACAGGGCGGCGCGACCGCGAACGCGGCGGTCAGACCGCCGATCGTGTCGCAGACCGGAAAGCCCACCCGCAACGGCGCCGACTGGTCGTCGCCGGTGACGCTCATCATGCCGGACAGGCCCTGAATGATCTGGTCGTAGGCCGGCTTGTTGCGCCAGGCCCATCCTGGCCGAAGCCGGAGACGGCGCAATAGACCAGGTCGGGCTTGATCAGCTTGAGATCCTCATAGCCGCAACCCAGGCGATCCATCACGCCGGGACGGAAGTTCTCGAGGACCACGTCGGCGGCTTGACCAGCCGCCGGAAGCTTCCTTGCCCTCCGGCGATTTAAGATTCGAGAGTGACGACTTCTTTCCCGCGTTCTGGGCCAGGAAGACCGGTCCCCATGCCCTTGGCGCTCAGTTCGGGGTCCATGCCGAACTGGCGCGCAAGGTCGCCGGCGCCGGGAACTTCGACCTTGATGACTTCCGCTCCCAGGAGCGCCAATTGAAAGCCGCAGAACGGACCCGCCAACACATTGGTCAGGTCGATGACGCGGACGCCTTCAAGCAAGGATGACACGCAGTTCTCCAATCATAAACAATGGAACAGGGGGTAATGCACCACGCCGCCAGGGCGTGTTCAGGCTTCGGCGGGGTCGTCGGCCGCGGATGGAGGAAGATTGCGTCATGCCCACATAGAAGGCGCTGCCGACCACCAGGACGGCCCCTCCCAGGGCGATCGTGTCGGGAAAATCATCAAACAGGAGGACGCCGAACAGCAGACCCCAGACAAGCTGTGTATATTGAAAAGCGGAAACGCTCGACACGGGCGCCCAGCGCAAGGACTGGACAAGACAGAAATGCCCAGACGACATCAGCAGTCCGGTCACGAACATCCAGCCAAGATCGGGCCATGTCGGCTCGATATAGACGGATGGCAGCATCGGCAGCGAAAAACCCAGGATGCCGACGACATGGGCGGCAACCAGAGCGCCGCCCGGCTCACCGCCGCCGACAGTGCGCAGGATCATGGCATTGCAGGCGAACAGGACAGCCACCGCCAGCGACGCGAGATAGCCGGTGTTGAAATCGGTGATACCCGGTCGCAGGATGATCAGGATGCCGATGAAGCCGACCGTGATCCCGACCCAGCGGCGCCAGCCGACCTTTTCGCCCAGAACCAGGGTCGAGAGACCGGCGGCGAACAGCGGACCGGAAAACTGCACCGAATAGGCGACCGACATGGGCAGTCTGCTGAGCGCGTAGAACACACAAACGGCCATCGAGCCCGGAAATCACCGCCCTCATGAACACCAAGCCCGGTCGGGCGATCCGGATGCGTCCCTGGCGTCCTTGCATGAAGCAGCATCAACGTCACAGGAAGCAAAGCCGCCAAGGCCATGAACGCCATGAGCTGAAAGATCGAATAATGGGAACTAAGCTAATTTACGATGGCATGAAAACTCGGAAACAAGGCGAAAGCGGCGACTGCCGCCCATAGTCCATGTGACACTTTGTCTTGAGGCATGCAAAGCATTGCGCGGGCGACCAAATCGCACCTCCGGCTTGACCCAAATATCTCAATTTTCGAGTGAGTTCAATGTTTTGAACGATCAAGTCAAATTGATAAGCTTTAACTCTAATTCTGTCAAGATGAGATTTTACGAAAATTAATTGAATACCTGGAGTATGGATTTACTTGGGAATGCAGTTGTCTGACAATAAACACCGGTTGCTTGTCTATGATCTACCGGAGAAGCCAAGTATCGTAACAAAAACGCTGAACTGGTCCGAAGCCGGACCTCGTCCCGCGTCGGCAGCAGTCACTTGAAAATGGAGCGGTCAGAGATCCAGCACATCGGCGACACCCGGGATCGCCTTGATCGCCGCCCTGCCCTTCGCGGATACGGCGTAGGCTCCGGGTAACGCTGATCTCCGCCTCGCGCATGCCGCCGACATCGACCAGGATCGAGATCTTGCCCCGCCCCCGGCCGATCTGGTCAAGGATATTGCGCAGATGCGGCGCCGCCGCCGGTTCGCTGAGGATGATCTGCAAGCCCTCCGCAGCCTGAGCGACCTCCTCCTCCAGCGGCTTAACCTGATGGCAGGTCAGCCGCATGTCCTCGCCCTGGACCTGAACATCGACCATCAGGACGACGCTCTTGCCCGGCTCAAGCAGGTCGCGCGATGTCGCCAGCAGTTCGGAGAACAGCGTCACCTCGTAGACGCCGGTCGAATCCGACAGGCTGACGAAGGCGAAGCGGTTGCCGCTCTTCGCCACACGCTCCTGTCTATTGATCACGACGCCCGCCATGGGGAAGCGGGTCGAACCGCCGCCGCTCGCCCTCTTCAGCAGGTCGGCTGAATTCACCACGCGCAGCCGCGACAGCGGCTTGGCGAAACCATCCAGCGGATGAGCGGACAGGTAGAAGCCGATGGCGTTGAATTCATGGGCCAACCGGTCAAGCTGGTCCCAGTCGGCGACCTTCGGCAGGTCGGGAACCTTCAGCGTCACGCCGGCCCCTCCCCCGAACAGGCTCGACTGGCCGCTCTCACGCTCGGCCACGGCGGCTTGGGCGTAGCGGATCAGGGTTTCGATGCCGCCATGGACCTGCCGGCGATTGGCGTTGAGACTGTCGAAGGCGCCGGCGCAGGTCAGGTTTTCAAGCTGCCGCTTGTTGATCACCTTGGTGTCGAGACGCCGGGCGAGATCGAACAGGTCGGTATATCTCCCGCTCTCTTCCCGCTGCTTCACCAGCGCTTCCATGGCCTGCATGCCGACGCCCTTGACGGCCGCCAGCGCATAGCGGATCACGCGCTCGCCATCGGGCATCACTTCCACCCGGAAGACCGCATTGGACCTGTTGATATCGGGGGTCAGCAGGCGGATCTTCAGGCGCACCAGTTCCTGCCGGAAGGTGTTCAGCTTATCGGTGTTGCCAAGGTCGAGCGTCATCGACGCCGCCAGGAACTCGACCGGGTAATTGGCCTTCAGATAGGCGGTCTGGTAGGCGACCAGCGCATAGGCTGCGGCGTGCGACTTGTTGAAGCCGTAGCCGGCGAACTTGTTCACCTGGTCGAAGATCAGGCCGGCCTGATCGCCGTCCACGCCTTTGCCGACAGCGCCGTCGATGAACAGTTTGCGCTGGGCATCCATCTCCGCCTGGATCTTCTTGCCCATGGCGCGACGCAGCAGGTCGGCGCCGCCGAGCGAGTAGCCGGACAGCACCTGGGCGATCTGCATCACCTGTTCCTGGTAGATCATGATCCCGAAGGTGTCCTTCAGGATCGGCTCCAGCCAGGGATGCATGTAGTCGGGTTCTTTCTCCCCGTTCTTCACCGCGATGTATGTCGGAATATTGTCCATCGGACCGGGACGGTAGAGCGACACCAACGCGATGATATCGTCGAACCGGTTGGGCTTGAGCCGCCGCAGCACGTCCCGCATGCCCGAACTTTCAAGCTGGAACACGCCGGTCGTCTCGCCGCGCGACATCATCTCGTAGGTTCTGACATCGTCCAGCGGCAGGTTCGTCAGGTCGATGGTGTCGCCGCGCTCGACGATCAGTTCGACCGCGCGCTGAAGCACCGTCAGGGTCTTCAGGCCCAGGAAGTCGAACTTCACCAGCCCGGCCTGTTCGACATATTTCATGTTGAACTGGGTGACCGGCATGTCGGAGCGCGGGTCGCGGTAGAGCGGCACCAACTGGTCCAGCGGCCTGTCGCCGATCACCACGCCGGCCGCGTGGGTCGAAGCGTGGCGGAACAGGCCTTCCAGGCGCAACGCGATCTCGATCAGGCGGCGGACCGATTCGTCCGAATCGCGCGCCTGCTGAAGCATCGGCTCACCGTCGATCGCCTGCCCCAGGGTGACCGGGTTGGCCGGGTTGTTGGGCACCAGCTTGCAGATCTTGTCGACCTGCCCATAGGGCATCTGAAGCACGCGCCCAACGTCGCGCAGCACCGCGCGCGCCTGAAGCTTACCGAACGTGATGATCTGGGCGACGCGATCGTAGCCGTAGTAATCCTGCACATAGCGGATCACCTCGTCGCGGCGATCCTGGCAGAAGTCGATGTCGAAGTCGGGCATCGACACGCGTTCGGGGTTCAGGAAGCGCTCGAACAGCAGACCGAATCGGAGCGGATCAAGGTCGGTGATGGTCAGCGACCACGCGACGACCGATCCGGCGCCCGAGCCACGGCCCGGCCCCACCGGAATGCCTTGCTTTTTCGCCCATTTGATGAAGTCCGACACGATCAGGAAGTAGCCGGGAAACTTCATGTTCTCGATCACGTTCAGCTCGAAATCGAGCCGGTCGCGATAGGTCTTCTCGGTCTCCGCCCGCTGCTCGGGCGTCATATCCGCCGTGAAGACTTGGCGTTCCAGGCGGTCGGTCAGGCCGATATGAGCCTGATGGCGAAGTTCCTCCGGCTCCGTCCTGCCACCCTCGGCCGCCGCCGTGAACGCGGGCAGAATCGGCTTGATCGGACGCAGCAGGTAGCTGCACCGGCGCGCGATGACGAGCGTATTGTCCACCGCCTCCGGCAGGTCGGCGAACAGCTCCCGCATCTCCTGAGCGGACTTGAAGCGGTGCTCCGGCGTCAGCCGGCGGCGCTCCGCCTCCACGACATAGGCGCCCTCGGCGATGCAGAGCAGCGCGTCATGCGCCTCGTACATGTCCTCGGTCGCGAAGAAGCAGTCGTTGGTCGCGACCAGCGGCAGGTCCATGCGGTAGGCGAGATCGACCAGATCGGGTTCGATCCGGTCCTCGATCTCCAGCCCGTGGCGCATCAACTCCACATAGAGCCGGTTGGGGAACAGGCGCTGAAGCTGCCCCGCGACCTCCTCCGCCACCGCCTTCTGCCCTTCGGCGAACAGCCTGCCGACCGAGCCGGACGGCCCACCGGTCAGTGCTATCAGGCCGTCGGTGAAGCCTTCCAGATCACTGAGCGAGATCTGCGGCGCCGATGTCGGATCGCCTTCCATGAAGGCCTTGCTGACCAGCTTCGTCAGGTTGGTGTAGCCGGTCTCCGACTGGACCAGCAGCGTCAACTGGTCCGGCAGGTTCAGGCCCTTGCCGACCGGCTTGCCGCCGCCATTGGCGGCCGGCCCCATGCGCCGGATGCCGACCTGACAGCCGAGAATCGGCTGAACGCCCGAAGTCGGCCGCCGCCAGCGAGAATTCCAGCGCGCCGAACAGGTTGCCGGTGTCGGTGACGGCGACCGCCGGCATTTCCTTCTTCTGGCAGAGCTTGACCAACTCCTTGATCTTGATCGCTCCTTCGGAGAGCGAATAGGCGGAGTGGACGCGCAGGTGGACGAAATCGGCAATCGGCATGGGGTGCTGAACTCAGGCATCGGTCGGGAACGCGTCACCACCATGCCAAGACGGCGCGCTCGCGTCATGTGCAAGTTTCGCTTGACGCCCCTACGCTTCCGGTCAGGACAGCGCCTGCTCGCGTTCCAGCGCCTCCGCCTTCTCGGGTTCGCTCAAATCTTCCGCACTGCCAATCTGTTCGAGCCAGAACCGCCGGTCCATACGCGACCATGCATGGCAACCCAGCGGTAGCCTTCCGCCAGTCAACCCCAATGCGATACGTGGCCGGGCTTCGAAGGCGAAGCCCAGCGCCTCTGCGGAGTCGGAAGCCTGTAGTCGATCGAGGAAGAATGGCGGCGTACTGGCTCCAGAACTCATCCTCGGGCCGCTGAAAACAGCCTGCGAATTGCTGCGCCAACGGAGCTTCGCCAAGCCCTCTCCTCGCCTTGATCAAGCCGCCGACCAGCAGTTTTAGATGCTTCAAGCCGCTGAAGTGACGTCTTTGCTGAGCGAACTGCGGGGCCAAGGCGAAAACCGGTCGCTGTTCAGCACCGCCAGCATGTGATCGACCCGACGCAGCGAAAAGCCGCCATCCAATGCCGACTTACAGCGGCGGAAAGATCCTGTCCCGTAGCAACCAGGGCGCAGTCGAGAACCATGGCCGGCGTGATTGAAGCCAGACCTCTCGCGGATTGAAGCAGGAGAGTGCCGACCTCGGAACGCATCAAGCCGTTGCGATCGGCAGGCACGATACAGTCCAAGAGTTAAGCCTTTCGGCTCACGCGCATCTCTGAAGCGATCACCCAGCCAGACTTGCCTTCAGGAACTCGATGGTCCGGTCCCATGCCAACTGCGCCGCCGCCGCGTCGTAGCGCGCCGGGTTCGTGTCGTTGTTGAAGGCGTGATTGGCGCCTTGGTAGATGTGCAGCGTGTAATCGACATTGGCCTTCTTCAGCGCCGCCTCGAAAGCCGGAATGCCCTCGTTGATGCGGTCATCCAGCCCGGCGTAGTTCAGCAGCAGCTTGGCGCGGATGTTCGGCACATCTTCCAACGGCGGGGTGCGGCCGTAGAAGACGACGCCGGCGTCAAGGTCGGGCGACGCCGTCGCCAGGGAGTTGACCATGCCGCCGCCCCAGCAGAAACCCACCGTGCCGACTTTGCCGGTCGATCCGGCATGGCCCTGAAGATAAGCCGACCGTACGCACCAGATTCTCGACCGTCTGCTTGCTGTCGAGCTGGCCGATCAATGTACGCGCCTGATCCTCGTCCGCCGGCGTGCCGCCGAGCGGGCTCAATAGATCGGGCCCCAGCGCCAGGAAGCCTTCCAGCGCCACCCGGCGGACGATGTCCTCGATATGCGGGTTCAATCCGCAATTCTCGTGGATGACGATGACGGCCGGCAGCTTTCCGGCGCCTTTCGGCTTCGCCAGATAGCCCTTGAGTTCGCCCGACGCGGCGCCCCAGGTAATGCGGGAAGTTTCCAGCCGGGCATCGGTCGGCGGCACGATCTGGGCCAGCGCGTAGTTGTTTTCCAACAGCGGCAGCAGGGCGGAAGCCGCCGCCGTACTGCCGGCAAGGGCGGTCAACCGGCTGATGAAGTCCCGCCGGTCAAGCGGGGCATGGGTGTACTCGTCATAGAGGTCGATGAATTTCTTGTCCATGATGCTCCCCCTGTCATCCTTGTTGTGATCCGTGGCATTGCCGCGCCCCGGATCACAACAAGGTAGAGCATCGGTCAGTGCTGGACCAGCACACCGTCCCGCAGTTCGAGCACCCGATCCATTCGGGCCGCGAGATCCAGATTATGGGTCGCGACCAGTGCTCCGAAGTCGCCGCCGCGCACAAGCTCGGCCAGCATGGCGAAGACCCCTTCCGCCGTCTTGTGGTCGAGATTGCCGGTCGGCTCGTCCGCGATCAGCAGCTTGGGACGGTTCGCCAGCGCGCGGGCGATGGCCACCCGTTGCTGCTCGCCACCGGACAGCCGGGCCGGCCGGTGACTGGCGCGGGCGCCAAGGCCGACCAGTTCCAGCAGTTCCATCCCCCGCTTGCGCGCCGCCGATTTGGCGACGCCGGCGATCATCTGCGGCAGTACGATGTTCTCCAGCGCGCTGAATTCCGGCAGGAGATGGTGGAACTGATAGACGAAGCCGATCGACTGCCGGCGCAGCGCCGTGCGGTCCGCATCCGACAGGGCATTGGCAAGCTTGCCGGCGATACGAATGTCCCCGCCATCGGCCTTTTCCAGCAATCCAGCGATATGCAGCAGCGTCGATTTGCCGGCTCCGGATGGGCCGACCAGCGCCACCAATTCGCCGCCGTTTACCTGGAGCGACGCGCCGCGCAACACATCGAGCGGCTGCCCGGCCTGCTTGAAGGTCCTGACGACGCCGTCGATCCGGATCATCGGCTCGGCCGATGCTGCGATCATTCCTGATCTCACTCATAGCGAAGCGCCTCGACCGGATCGAGCTTGGCGGCCCGCCAAGCCGGATAGATGGTGGCGCCGAACGACAGCCCCAGCGCCATCAGGACGACGCGGGCGACCTCGCCGTAATCGATCTCCGCCGGCAACTGGCTGAGGAAGTAGATCTCCGCCGAAAACAGCTCGGTGCCGGTCAGGTTCTGAAGCAACTGGCGGATCGACTCGATATTGTCGGCGAAGGCGACGCCCAGGACCAAGCCGAAGATCGTGCCGATGACCCCGATGCTGGCTCCGGCAAGGAAGAAGATGCGCAGGATCATGCCGCGCGTCGCCCCCATGGTCCGCAGGATCGCGATATCGCGGCCCTTGTCCTTCACCAGCATGATCATGCTGGAAATGATGTTGAAGGCCGCGACCAGGATGATCAGCGTCAGGATCAGGAACATGACGTTGCGCTCGACCGAGAGCGCGTTGAAGAAGCTGGCATTGGACTGCTGCCAGTCCACAAGCCTCGCCCTGCCGCCGATAACGTCCTGAACCGGCGCCCGGTACTGGGAGATCAGGCGCGGCTGCTGGACCATCAATTCCAGCGTCGTCACCGCATCGGGCACGCGGAAGAAGATCTGCGCCGCCGGAAGCGGCATGAAGATGAAGTTGTTGTCGTACTCGAACATGCCGACATCGAAGATCGCGGCGATGCTGTAGGCCCGCATCCGCGGGACCGTGCCGAAGGCGCTGGGATTGCCCTGCGGGCTGATCAGCGTCAGCTCGTCGCCGACACGAAGCCCCAGCCGTTGCGCCATCCTGATGCCGATCGCGACGCGCTCGTCATGGAAGTCGTCCAGCGAGCCGCGGACGATATGGTTCGATACGGTCGGCCTGACTTTGAAGTCATCCGGCGAGATGCCGCGGACGATGGCGCCCGGACGATATGCCGCGCACCGTCACCAGCGCCTGCGCCTCCACGGTCGGCGTCACCGAAGTGACGCCGGGGATGCCGCGCAGCCGGTCCGCCAGCGCGCCATAATCGGTCAGCGGCCCCTGAAGAGCATAGACGTTCATATGGCCGTTCAAACCCAGCACCCGCCCGAGCAGTTCGGACCGGAAGCCGTTCATCACCGCCATCACGATGATCAGCGTCGCCACGCCAAGGCCGATGCCCAGGAGCGAAAAACCGGCGATCACCGAGATGAAGCCTTCCTGCCGCCGCGCGCGGAGATAGCGCATCGCGACCATGCGTTCGAAAGCGCCGAAGATCATGCCTGTAAGGCCTTTATGGACTTGGACTTCTTGGCCGCCGAACCAGAGCGTCCGGCGGCCATTCCAGCGATCAGGAGGTCAGCTTCGCGAAGGCCGCGTCGCGTGACAGCTCCTCGCGCTCGCCGGTGGCGCGGCGCTTCAGTTCCACCACGCCGTTCTTCAGTCCGCGCGGCCCGATGGTCAGGTGCCAGGGCACGCCGATCAGGTCCATGTCGGCGAACTTGGCGCCCGGCCGCTCGTTGCGGTCGTCGTACAGCACCTCGACACCGGCGGCATTGAGATCGCGGTAAAGCTCGTCGCAGACCCGGTCGCACTCGGCATCGCCGGTCTTCAGGTTGATCAGGCCGACCTTGAAGGGCGCGACCGAATCCGGCCAGATGATGCCGGCATCGTCATGGCTCGCCTCGATGATCGCACCGACCAGCCGCGACACGCCGATGCCGTAGGAGCCCATCTCGACCGTGATCTGCTCGCCGTTCGGCCCGGCGACCACGGCGCCCAGCGGGGCGGAATACTTGGTGCCGAAATAGAAGATGTGGCCGACCTCGATACCGCGCGCATTGACCAGCTCTTCCGGCGGCAGCGGCGAGGTCGCGGGATCGTGCTTCTCGTCGGTCGCGGCGTAGATGCTGGTGTATTTCTCGAAGAAGGGGCCGAGATCGTCGTCGAAGCCCGGCGCGCTCTCCAGCACGTTCAGGTCCAGCCATTCCTTGTCGCAGAAGACGCCGCTCTCGCCGGTTTCCGCCAGGATGATGAACTCATGGCTGAGGTCGCCGCCGATCGGGCCGGTGTCGGCCTGCATCGGGATCGCCTTCATGCCCAGACGCGCGAAGGTCCGCAGATAAGCCAGGAACATCTTCTGGTAGGAGCGGCGCGCGCTGTCGCCGTCGATGTCGAAGGAATACGCGTCCTTCATCAGGAACTCGCGCCCGCGCATCACGCCGAACCGGGGCCGGATCTCGTCCCGGAACTTCCATTGGATGTGGTAGAGGTTGCGCGGCAGATCACGGTAGCTCTTGACCGCCGACCGGAAGATGTCGGTGATCATCTCCTCGTTCGTCGGGCCGAACAGCATCTCGCGGTCATGCCGGTCCTTGATGCGGAGCATTTCCTTGCCGTAATCGTCGTACCGTCCGCTCTCCTTCCAAAGCTCGGCCGGCTGGATGGTCGGCATCAGCAGTTCCTGCGCGCCCGCCGCGTTCTGCTCCTCCCGAACGATCTGCTCGATCTTCTTCAGGACACGGAAACCCAGCGGCAGCCAGGCATAGATGCCGGCGCTCGTCTGCCGGATCATGCCGGCGCGCAGCATCAGCCGGTGCGAGACGATCTGCGCCTCGTTGGGGTTTTCCTTGAGGGTGGGCAGGAAATAGGCGGACAACCGCATTCGGGGTCTCTCGGGGCTCGTGGAGGATCGGGCATTCGGCCCGGTCCGATGGCGAGAGGACTGTAGGGAATAGCGGCGCGCAAGTCCATGGCCGGGGGTGACGCAGCTAACCCCCGGCCGCTGGCCTCTTACTTCGGAAGCGTGCCCTGAACGCCCTCGACATAATAGGCCATGGACAGGATTTCCGGATCGGTCGCGGTCTTGCCTTCGGCAACGACCACCTTGCCCGACTGATCCTTGATCGGACCGGTGAAGGGATGCAGCGCGCCGGACTTGATATCCGCGATCGCCTTGTTGCCCAACTCCTTCACGTCGGCCGGAATGGCTTCGTTGAAGGGCGGCAGGAACACGGTGCCGGTCGCCAGACCACCCCAGTAGTCCTCGGACTTCCAGGTGCCGTCGAGCACCGCCTGGACGCGCTGCTGATAGTACGGGGTCCAGTCATCGACGATCGAGGTCAGATGCGCCTTGGGACCGAACCGGCTCATGTCGGAAGACTGGCCGAAAGCGTAGATGCCGCGCGCTTCGGCTTCCTGGATCGGCGCCGGGCTGTCGGTGTGCTGAGCCAGGATATCGGCGCCCTGGTCGATCAGCGCCTTGGCGGCGGCCGCTTCCTTGCCCGGATCGTACCAGCTGTTGACCCATACGACGCGGACCTGAGCTTCCGGATTGACGCTGCGCAGCGCCAGCGTGAAGGCGTTGATGCCGCTGACCACCTCGGGAATCGGGAAGGAACCGATATAGCCGATGATGTTCGACTTGGTCAGCTTGCCGGCGATCAGGCCGCAGACGGTCCGCCCTTCGTAGAACCGGCCCGAATACGTGGCGACATTGGCGGCGCGCTTGTAGCCGGTGGCATGCTCGAACTTCACCTTGGGGAAGCGCTGGGCGACCTTCAGCGTCGGGTTCATGAAGCCGAACGAGGTCGTGAAGATCAGCCCGTGACCGCCCTGAGCCAACTGCTGAATCACCCGCTCGGTATCCGGACCCTCGGCGACGTTCTCGACATAGGTCGTTTCGACCTTGTCGCCGAAATGCTCGGCCACATGTTTGCGGCCAAGATCATGCTGATAGCTGTAGCCATGGTCGGACACCGGACCGACATAGACGAACCCGACCTTCAACTTATCGGCGGCGAACGCCTTGCCAACCGAGGGGGCTGGCGGTGAGTGCCGCGGCGGTCCCGGCCACCGAAAGACCGAACTGGCGTCTGTTCATCATCGTTCTTGTTCCCTCCGAGAGAGTTGATTCAGGCAACCCGGTGACCGGACTGATCGGCAAGAGGCTGGCATGCGGACAGGCCTCGCGCGCACCTCATCGAACAGGATGAAGAGCTGCGGAGCGCTAAGGAAGCCAGGATTTTGCTGAAAGACTTTACGCATTTCTGACGTAACTGCCGCTGTTCATGACGTTGAACCGCCCGGCGTCGAAGAATGCGCCTATACCTTTTCGTGTGCACTAAATACGCGATGCTTGCAACAGGCTTTTGCCTGACACACCCTGGCAATGCAACCGCATCCAGCCAGAAAATGAGTGACGATGATGCAGCGATGGCGTAAAGTTGAGCACATAAGAAGAAAAGGGCCGCGCTGTCACCGCAGCGCGGCCTGAAGTTAGGGAGGAATCGCCACCAGGCGTCGGTAAGAGGGATAAACCCTCTCAGCGATAAAAATTATTGTATGAGGGACTGAACAAGGCAAGCCACAAAATGGGGCTCGCCTTTTCTTTTGCTCATTTTCCTGCTTTTTTGCTGAATATTTAGGCTACTGAATACGTTTCATTCATGCCATTGCCTAAAATTTTAGCTCAGTAGCCGGTGAAGCCCGCCCTCTTCGCTCGAATCCAGGGTGGACTTAGCTTCTCGAGCTGGTCATGAACCGGACAGCCCAAATTATGGGCACCCGGCAGGTAGCCCAGGCTCATCAGGAACTCCCCGACGATTTCACCGCCGGTGAAACGGAACTGCTTCTTGAACAGCTTGACCCATTCAGCCTTGCTCCAGCGGATGATGGGCATCGATCCAGGCCGCGAAGCCGCCATGGCTCTGCCCGGAGCGACTGGACGCGCCGGGCATTCTCGATCACCGCGTCGATCTTCAGCCGGTTGCGGATGATCCCGGCATCGGCCAGCAGCCGGGCACGCTCCCGCTCGCCATAGGCGGCAATGCGGTCCACGTCATAATTATCGAAAGCGGCGGCGAAAGCCGCACGCTTCTTCAGGATGGTCAGCCATGACAGGCCGGCCTGATTGATCTCCAGCACCAGACGCTCGAACAGGACCCGCTCGTCGGCCGAAGGAAAGCCGTATTCGGTATCGTGGTAAGGCCCATGCCACGGGTGGCCGGGAGCGGCTTCGCAATAAGTCAGGCCCATGGCAGGGCGATGCTCCTGAATATATTCAGGTCCGGAACGAAATCAGGCCGGATGTGATGGTCAGATAGATCAGCACCCAGACGATGGCCGAGATCACTGTCGTCACCAGAAACTTCAGCCCGATGCGGGGCTTCGAGGGCGCTCCCGCCGCTCTACCGGCGTCCGTATCGTCCGGAGTATGAGCGCCCCAGGGGAGGACGGCGAAAAGCACCGTCCACCAGACCACGAAATATACAGCTACCGCCGTGATCCAACCCATTGATCAGGCCTGCTCCAACTCGACCAGCGTGCCCAGGAAGTCCTTGGGATGGAGGAACAGGACCGGCTTGTCATGGGCGCCGATGCGCGGCTCGCCGTCGCCCAGCACGCGGGCGCCTTCGGCCTTCAGCTTGTCGCGGGCCGCCAGAATGTCCGGCACTTCGTAGCAGACGTGATGGATGCCGCCCGACGGATTGCTCGCCAGGAACTTGCCGACCGGGCTGCTGTCGCCCAGCGGATAAAGAAGTTCGATCTTGGTGTTGGGCAGTTCCACGAAAACGACGGTGACACCATGCGCCGGCTGGTCGACCGGAGCCGATACCGTGGCGCCAAGCGTATCGCGATAAAGAGCGGTCGCCTTTTCGAGATCGGGCACGACGATTGCCACGTGGTTGAGTTTGCCGATCATGGTTCCCCCTTGGTCTTGCTGTTACCGGTCAACATCGCCGGTCAGGGCACACCTATAGCCGAACCAGATGGACTTCAGTGAGCGGCTTTTTGCCCTGGCTCGCATTGAAACTGCGGCGGACCGCAATCCGGGTAGCCTGCCGCACCGCCTCGTCGTCAAGCCGGGACTGCGACGGCAACTCCTCGACCGCTTTCCGCACGGCAAAACCGACTTCGACCAGGATCTCGCCCGCTTCCGGACCCTCGATCAGCCCCATGACCGTCACCTGGGGCTGGGTGACCAGCGCACCATCGGCATCCATGACAAGGGTGGCGACGGCGGCGCCATTATACATCATGCGGTGCCGTCCGCGCATGACACCGGCATCCAGCGGCACGATGCGCTTGCCATCCAGCGCCAGCCTGCCGTGCTGAACCTGCCCCACGACTTCGGCGGGTCCGGGAGCCAGCCTGATGATCGAACCGTTTTCCGGAATGATGGTGTCCGCGACCTGACAGGACCGCGCGAGGCGGGCATGCTCCGTCTGATGGCGAATCTCTCCATGAATCGGCACGGCGAGCTTCGGACGGACCCACTGATACATCCGGATCAGTTCGTCCTGCGCCGGATGGCCGGAGACATGGACGAAGGCATCGTCGGCGGTGATGACCTCCACCCCCTGCCCGATCAGCAGGTTCTGCACCCGGCCGATGGCCCGCTCGTTACCGGGGATCTCGCGTGAGGAGAAGATGACGGTGTCGCCCCGCTCCAGCACGATTTCCGGATGATCGTCGGCCGCGATCCGGGACAGCGCGGAACGCGGCTCTCCCTGGCTGCCGGTGCAGATCAGAACGGTCTTTTCCCGTGGCAGGAAGCCGGCGTCGTGCTCGCTGAGAAAGGGCGCCGCATCCTTCAGATAGCCATTCGCCCGCGCCGCCTCGTTGATGCGCCAGAGCGAGCGGCCGACCAGCGCCACATGACGGTCATTGGCGGCGGCGGCCGCCGCGATGCTGTCCAGCCGCGCCACATTCGTGGCGAAGCAGCTTATCGCGATCCTGTTCTCGAACCGCCCGAACAGTTCGATAAGGCTCTCCCGCACCGCCGCCTCGGACCCGGATGATCCCGGCACCGTGGCGTTGGTGCTGTCGCAGACCATCGCCAGCGCGCCCTCATCGCCCAACCGGATCAGCGCCGCCTCGTCGGTCGGCTCCCCGGTCACCGGTGCGGGATCAAGCTTCCAGTCACCGGTATGGAGCACGGCACCCAGCGGCGTGCGCAGGATCAGGGCGCTCGGTTCGGGCACCGAGTGCGTCACCCTTACCAGTTCGACATCGAACGGACCGGCGGTGAAGCGGCCGGACAGCGGCACCTCGATGATCTCCACCCGCCCCGCCAGATTCTTCTCGAACAGCTTCGCGCGCAGCACGGAAGCGGTGAACGGCGTGGCGTAGACAGGGCAGCGGAGTTCGGGCCAGAGATGCTGGACAGCGCCCAGATGATCCTCATGGGCATGGGTAATGACCAGCCCGACCAGATCCTCCCGCCGCTCGGCGATGAACGCGGGATCGGGCATGATCACATCGACGCCGGGCATCGTTTCATCGCCGAACGAAATCCCCAGATCGACCATCAGCCACTTCCCGGCATGACCATAAAGGTTCAGGTTCATGCCGATTTCACCTGAGCCTCCCAATGGCAGGAACCAGAGGTCGTCAGGGCCGGGGCGATGGAGGTCCGGGGATGAGTTCATGAAGCCGTATTCCGTTTGTGAACGAGCAGCAGGCCGCGCAGGGTCAATTCATTATCGATATGATGGATCATGGATGTGGCTTCCGCGAACTGAGCGCCAAGGCCCCCGGTCACGATAACGGTGACGGGCGGATCGCCGGTCGGCGACAACTCGGCCTGGATGCGGGTCAGCAATCCTTCGATCATGCTGAGATAGCCCCAGAACATGCCGGATTGCATCGCCCCCACAGTGCCCCGGCCGATCACGGTCGCCGGCCGCACGATATCGACCTTGGGAAGCTGCGCCGCCACCCGGTGAAGCGCATCCAGCGCAAGGCTTGGTCCAGGCGCGATGATGCCGCCGCAGAAGGCGCCATCGGCATCGACGACGTCGAAGGTCGTGCCGGTCCCGATATCCACCACCACCAGAGGCGCCGGATAGATCGCGGTCGCCGCGAGCGCGTTCAGGAGACGGTCGGCGCCCGCTTCCCTCGGGTTGTTGATCCGGATTTCCAGCCCGAGATGGATGCCGGGAGCCCCGACCCGCATGGGCTCGACGCCAAAATGGTCGATGCAAAGGCGCTGAAGATTGAACGTGGCGGCGGGCACGACGCTGGCCACGATGGCGGCATCGACATCCTCCCGCTTCAGGCCGCTCATGGTCATCAGGCTGACAAGCCAGACCGCGTATTCGTCGGCGGTCCGGCGTCCATCGGTGGCGATGCGCCATTGACCCCTTTTGCGATCGCCTTCGAAAATGGCGCAGACCACGTTCGTATTGCCGGCGTCGATCGCAAGAAGCATCTCAGTCGCCCTGGGTCAGTCGATCTGGGGAGGAGTGAGAACCGGGGGAAGAGGATGATGCTAAGCCGGGGAAGAACACATCGCCGGCGGTGATCCGCCGACGCTCGCCGGACGGCAGATCAAGCAGCAACGCGCCATCGCTGTCCAGGTCCGCGAAAGTCCCGGCCAAAGTCTGCTTTTCCAGACGGACGGTGACCGGGCCACCGATGCCCCTTGCCGTCTGAAGCCAGCCCTCACGGATGGGTTCAAACCCGTCTTTGACGCCAGACATCGTACCAGGTGCTGAACGCCTGGATGAAGCGGACAAGGACGGGACCCGGCTGATCCAGCCGCCCACCCTCGTTGCGCAACGACGTGGCCGGAAACTCGGCATCGGATGGAAAATGCTGAACATTGATGCCAATGCCTAGAACCAGCCACTCCAGCCCGCCGGAACCGTCGGTTTCCAACTCCAGGAGAATGCCGGCCACTTTGCGGTCATCGATCAGGACGTCATTCGGCCATTTGCAGCAACAGACCGCCTCGGGCAGCAACGGTTGCAACGCATCGGCCAAGGCACCAGCCGCGACGAACGAGAGTTGCGCCGCCGTGGCGGTGGCGCACTCGGGCCGCAGGATCAGGCTGGCATATACATTGCCCTCGGGCGAAACCCATGGACGCCCGCGGCGCCCCCTGCCCGCCTCCTGCCTCTGTGCCCAGACGAGGGTGCCATGTGCGGCACCCTCGTCACGGGCGAGGCGCTTGGCCTCTTCATTGGTGCTCCCCAGGCAATCGAACGCCGCGAGCCGGTATTCCGGAGGAAGTCCCGGCAGCGTGACCGCCTGAGGCGCTTGGCCGCTCATCCGGCGAACAGCGACGCGGCGGCAGCGGCGGCGCTATTCAGCAGCGGAGCGGGGAAGAAGAAGAACAGCAGGGTGAACAGGCTGGTCCCGGCGATCACCAGCGAAACCTCGCCGCTGATGGTGCGGTCGAGCGCTTCGACCGGCTCGTCGAAATACATCACCTTGATGATGCGCAGGTAATAGTAGGCACCCACCACGCTGGCCAGCACACCCATGATGGCCAGAGAGTAGAGATGCGCCTCGATCGCCGCCTGGAAGACGAACAGCTTGGCGAAGAAGCCAGCCGCCGGGGGAATGCCCGCCATGGAGAACATGAAGATCAGCATGGCGAGCGCCAGCATCGGGTGAGTCTTCGACAGACCCGCCAGATCGGTGATCTCCTCGACCATCCGGCCGTTCTGGCGCATGCACAGGATGACGCCGAAGGTGCCGATGTTCATGAAGATGTAGATCGCCATGTAGAACATCACGCCGCGCACACCCAGTTCGGTACCGGCGGCAAGGCCGACCAGCGCGAACCCGATATGACCGATCGAGCTGTAGGCCATCAGGCGCTTGATGTTCGTCTGCCCGATCGCGGCGAACGACCCGAGGACCATGGAAGCCAGAGCCGTGAAGTAGATGATCTGGCGCCATTCCTCGACCATCGTGCCGAACGGCTCGATCAGCAGGCGGACGAACAGAGCGACAGCCGCCACCTTCGGAGCCACCGCGAAGAAAGCGGTAACCGGCGTCGGCGCGCCTTCATAGACGTCCGGCGTCCACATGTGGAACGGCACGGCGGAGATCTTGAAGGCCAGACCGGCGGCAACGAAGGTCAACCCGACGATCAGCCCGATCCCGGCATGACCGGCGGACAGGGCATGGCTGGCGAACTGACTGGCCAGCATGGTGAAGTTGGTGGTGCCGGCGAAGCCATAGACCAGCGACGCGCCATAGAGCAGCATGCCCGACGACAGCGCGCCAAGGACGAAATATTTCAGCCCGGCCTCGCTCGACTTGGCGAAGTCGCGCCGGAACGCGGCGATGACGTAGAGCGCCAGACTCTGAAGCTCAAGACCGACATAGAGCGAGATCAGGTCGTTGGCCGACACCATCATCAGCATGCCGACCGTCGCCAGCAGCATCAGCACCGGGAACTCGATCCGCTTCATCTGCTCGCGCTCGATGTAGTGGATCGAGATCAGCACCGACAGGGCCGAGCCGATCAGCACCAGCACCTTCATGAAGGCGCCGAAGCTGTCCATGATGAACAGGTTGCTGAAGGTGATCTGCTTCGTCCCGGCGCCGGTCAGCACCAGGACAACCGCGACCAGAAGAACGCCGACGGTCAGGTAGGAAATCAGACGGGTACTGGCGTCGCCGCGGAATACGCCCAGCATCAGCAGAACGAGGGCCGATATCGCCAGGAAGATCTCCGGAGCGGCCGGAGCCAGATCGGGAAATGGAGTCATTACTGTTCTTCTCCCGCCTTATCGTACCGCGACGCTGGTGCCGACGCCGTCGGTCAGAGCGGTCTGGTAGTTCTGGATCAGTGCCTCGACCGACACCGAAATGACATTCAGGAAGCTGCTGGGATAGATCCCCATCCACAGGACCACCAGGACCAGCGGAGCGAAGATCGCCACTTCACGCGGGCTGAGGTCCAGCATTCCCTTGACATCGTCGCGGGTGATCTTGCCGAACACGACCCTGCGGTAGAGCCACAGCATGTAGGCGGCGCCGAGGATGATGCCGATCGTCGCCAGCAGCGCCACCCAGGTGTTGTCCTGGAAAGCCCCGATCAGGATCAGGAACTCGCCGACGAAACCGCTGGTGCCGGGGAGACCGACCGAGGCCAGCATCATCAGCATGAAGACGACGGCATAGCGCGGCATGTTCTGGACCAGACCGCCGTAGCGGGCGATCTCACGGGTGTGCAGCCGGTCATAGACCACGCCGACGCAGAGGAAGAGCGCGCCGGACACGATGCCGTGGCTCAGCATCTGGAAGACCGAGCCTTCGACACCCTGCTGCTTCAGCGTGAACATGCCGATGGTGACGAAGCCCATATGCGCGATCGACGAATAGGCGATCAGCTTCTTCATGTCCTCCTGCGCCAGAGCCACCAGCGAGGTGTAGATGATCGCGACGACGCTGAGGGTATACATCAGCGGCGTGAAATACGCCGACGCCTCCGGCAGGATCGGGATCGAGAAGCGCAGGAAGCCGTAACCGCCCATCTTCAGGAGCACGCCGGCCAGGATGACCGAACCGGCGGTCGGAGCCTCGACGTGCGCATCCGGCAGCCAGGTGTGGACCGGCCACATCGGCACCTTGACCGCGAAGGAGGCGAACAGCGCCAGCCACAGCCAGATCTGCATGCTGCGCGGGAACGGGGTCTGCATCAGCGTCGGCAGATCGGTCGTGCCGGCCACGAAGTACATGGCCAGGATCGCCAGCAGCATCAGCACCGAGCCGAGCAGCGTGTAGAGGAAGAACTTGAACGCCGCATAGACCCGGCGTGCCCCGCCCCACACGCCGATGATCAGGAACATCGGGATCAGCACGCCTTCGAAGAAGACGTAGAAGAGCACGAAGTCGAGCGCGCAGAACATGCCCACCATCAAGGTCTCCAGGACCAGGAAGGCGATCATGTATTCCTTGACGCGGACCTTCACCGACTCCCAGCTCGCCAGGATGCAGAGCGGGGTCAGGAAGGTGGAGAGCAGGACGAACAGCACCGAAATGCCATCGACGCCCATGTGATAGTTGATTTTGAACGCGGGGATCCAGTCCGCGCGCTCGACCATCTGAAAGGCAGCGGTCGTGTTGTCGAAGTTCAACCAGATGAACAGGGACAGCACGAAGGTGATCAGCGAGGTCCACAACGCCACATTACGGGCGTTGCGCGCCACTACGTCAGGTTCACCGCGGATCAATAGGATGAACGCGGCTCCGACGAGCGGCAGGAATGTCGTTAGCGACAGGATGGGCCAGCCAGCCATGATCAGTCTTGCCTCGCCGTATCAACCGAAGAAGTAGAACCAGCCGACCAGCAGGACCACGCCGATCACCATGACGAACGCATAGTGATAGACATAGCCGGACTGCAGGCGGGCGGCACGAAAAGCGACGTCGCGGGTTGCGGCGGCGATGCCGTCAGGCCCGACACCATCAATGATGGCGCCGTCACCGGATTTCCACAGGCCGTAGCCCAGGAACCGGGCCGGCTGGACGAACAGCCGGTCGTACAACTCGTCGAACATCCACTTGCGATAGACGAACCGGTAGAGGCCGCCGAGAGCGTTGGTGATGATGCCGGGAAGCTGCGGCACGAACATGTAGAACAGATAGGCCAGAGCGATACCGATCACGCCGGCGATGAACGGCGCCAGCGGAACCCAGGACGGGACATGGTGAGCCGCTTCGATCGTGTCGTGCTCATGCAGAACGAAGATCGCCTCGCCCCAGAAAGCCTCACGCCCCTCGCCGACGAACCAGTTGTAGGCGAACATACCGGAGAACAGAGCGCCGACAGCCAGGACAGCCAGCGGAACCGTCATGATCGCGGGGCTCTCATGGACATGGGCCATGACCCGGTCATTGGCGCGCGGACGGCCATGGAAGGTCAGGATGATCAGGCGCCAGGAGTAGAAGGCGGTCATCAGAGCCGCGGCGATGCCGAGCCAGAAGGCATAGGCGCCGACGCCGGAGTGCGCCGCATAGGCCGCTTCCAGGATCATGTCCTTGGAGTAGTAGCCGGCGAAGAACGGGATGCCGGCCAGCGCCAGACTGCCGATCCACATCATCGCATAGGTGATCGGGATCAGGCGCCAGACGCCGCCCATCTTCCGGATATCCTGCTCGTCCGACATGGCGTGGATCACCGATCCGGCGCCAAGGAACAGCAGGGCCTTGAAGAAGGCGTGGGTCATCAGGTGGAACATCGCGGCGCTATAGGCCGAGACGCCCAGCGCGAAGAACATGTAGCCGAGCTGGCTCATGGTCGAATAAGCGATGATCCGCTTGATGTCGAACTGGGTCAGGCCGATGGTCGCCGCGACGAAGGCGGTCGAAGCGCCGACGATGGCGATGACATTGAGAGCCACGGGCGCGTATTCGAAGATCGGCGACAGGCGCGCGACCATGAAGACGCCGGCGGTCACCATCGTGGCCGCGTGGATCAGCGCCGACACCGGCGTCGGGCCTTCCATCGCGTCCGGCAGCCATGTGTGGAGGCCAAGCTGGGCCGACTTGCCCATGGCGCCCATGAACAGCAGCAGGCAGGCGACGGTCAGAGCATCCAGGTTGAAGCCCAGGAAGTTCATCGTGTGGCCGGCTTTGCCCGCCGCAGCGGCGAACACGGTGTCGAAGTGGACCGAGCCGAACAGGTAGAAGATCGCCATGATGCCAAGCGCGAAGCCGAAGTCACCGACCCGGTTCACGATGAAGGCCTTCATGGAGGCGTTGTTGGCGCTCGGCTTTTCGTACCAGAAATTGATCAGCAGGTACGAGGCGAGACCGACGCCCTCCCAGCCGAAATACATCTGAACGAAGTTATCGGCCGTCACCAGCATCAGCATGAAGAAGGTGAACAGGCTGAGATAAGCCATGAACCGCGGCTTGTGGTGGTCATGGCTCATGTAGCCGATGGAATAGACATGGACCATCGACGACACGCCGTTGACCACGATCAGCATGACCGCTGTCAGCGTGTCGAACTTCAGTGCCCATGACACCTCGAAGGTGCCGCTGTCGATCCAGGTGAACAGTTCGATCGTGCGGGTATTGCCGTGAAGCGCCACATCGACGAACAGCCAGATGGAGAGGAGCGCGGACACCAGAACGGCGCCGGCCGTGACGATCTGGGAACCCCGGTCGCCGATCAGGCGCCCGAAGAACCCGGCGATGAATGCCGCGAGCAGCGGCAGGAAAATTGTTGCAACTTCCATGATCGCCGCCTCAGCCCTTCATCATATTGATGTCGTCCACCGCGATGGTGCCGCGGTTGCGGAAGTAGACGACGAGAATGGCAAGACCGATGGCGGCCTCGGCGGCGGCGACGGTCAGGATGAACATCGCGAACACCTGACCGACAAGGTCATTGAGGAACACCGAGAACGACACCAGATTGATATTGACCGCCAGCAGGATCAACTCGACGGACATCAGGATGATGATGACGTTCTTCCGGTTCAGGAAGATCCCGAACACACCGAGCGTGAACACGATCGCCGCGACGGTGAGGTAATGGGCGAGACCGATTTCCATTCAGACACCTCCCCGGGTCGGCACCTTGCGGATCGCGACCACTTCGTCCCGGCGGCGCGACACCTGATTGCTGATGTTCTGACGCCGTACGCCTTCACGCGACCGCAGGGTCAGCACGATGGCGCCGATCATCGCGATCAGCAGGATCAGGCCGGCCGCCTGGAACAGATAAGCATAATGGGTATAGATCAGCAGACCCAGCGCATGGGTGTTGGTGACCTGATCGGGTATGGGGGTCGGGGCCGCGACAACGGCGGAGAGATCCGGCGATACCGCCCAGGTGCCCAGCACCAGCGCCAGTTCCACCAGCAGGACCAGTCCCACCGTGATGCCGATCGGCAGATATTGAAGCGTTCCCGCCCGCAGTTCGCGGAAGTTGATGTCGAGCATCATGACCACGAACAGGAAGAGCACTGCGACGGCGCCGACATAGACGATCACCAGGATCATCGCCACGAACTCCGCGCCGATCAGCACGAAGAGACCCGCTGCGTTGAAGAAGGCGAGGATCAGGAAGAGCACCGAGTGCACGGGGTTGCGGGCCGTGATGACCATGACGGCTGATGCCACCAGGATCGCGGCAAAAAGGTAGAAAGCCAGGCTCTGCACGATCATGGCGTTCCCCGCCTCTTAAGATGAGGGAAGGTGTCTGTGCTCACTTCCGGGTCCCTTTGTCGGGTTCTTGCAGTGTCTTGCGGACCATCCGGGGTCGTGCCGCGGGCGCGGCCCAGACCCCACACGGGTTAAGGGTTTTTAGCGGTAGGGAGCGTCCGTCGCAACATTCGCGGCCAGCTGGGCTTCCCAGCGGTCGCCGTTCGCGAGCAGCTTTTCCTTGTTGTAGAAGAGTTCCTCACGGGTTTCCGTGGAGAACTCGAAATTCGGGCCTTCGACGATGGCATCGACCGGGCAGGCCTCCTGGCACAGGCCGCAATAGATGCATTTCGTCATATCGATGTCGTAGCGGGTCGTCCGACGGCTGCCGTCGTCACGCGGCTCGGCCTCGATCGTGATGGCCAGAGCGGGGCAGACGGCTTCACACAGCTTGCAGGCGATGCAGCGCTCTTCCCCATTGGGATAGCGGCGCAACGCATGCTCGCCCCGGAACCGCGGGCTGATCGGCCCCTTCTCGAACGGATAATTGATGGTTACCCGCGGCCGGAACATGTAGCTGAAAGTCAGGCCCAGTCCGGACAGCAGTTCCGTCAGGAAGAAGCCCCGCGCAGTGCGATCCAGCAATGCCATGTCTTCAGTTCTCCTGTCATGGGCGCCAGCGGTTTTCAGAGCCAGCCGGCGCTCACGAATTCATGCAAAGGTTACGAGGGTAGCCAGCCGAAGGTGACGAGGACACCGGCGGTCAGGACGACCCAGAACAGTGAGAACGGCAGGAAGATCTTCCAACCCAACCGCATCAGCTGGTCGTAGCGGTAGCGCGGCACGGTGGCGCGAACCCACAGGAACATGAACAGCACCAAGGCGATCTTCAGCGCGAACCAGATCGGACCGGGTATCCAGTTGAACGGCGCGATGTCGATCGGGGGCAGCCAGCCACCCAGGAACAGGATCGACGTCATGCCGCTCATGAGGATCATGTTCGCGTATTCGCCGAGGAAGAACAGGGCGAAGGTCATGGCCGAATATTCGACGTTATAGCCGCCGACCAACTCCAACTCGCCTTCCGGCAGGTCGAACGGCGCGCGGTTCGTCTCGGCCAGCGCCGAGATGAAGAAGACGACGAACATCGGCAGCAGCGGGATCGCGAACCAGACGGTCCGTTGCGCGTTCACCACGTCGCTCAGATTGAGCGACCCGACGCACAGCAGCACCGTGATGATCACGAAGCCAATGGACACTTCATAGGACACCATCTGCGCTGCGGAGCGCAGGCCGCCGAGGAAGGCGTATTTGGAGTTGGATGCCCAACCCGCCATGATGATGCCATAGACGCCCAGCGACGAGATCGCGAACAGGTACAGGACGCCAACATTGATGTTGGCCAGCACCATGCCGTCGTCGAACGGGATGACCGCCCAGGCGATCAATGCCAGCAGGAAGGTCAGCATCGGGGCGAAGACGAACACAAAGCGGTTCGCGCCCGCCGGAATGACCGTTTCCTTGCCGAACAGCTTCAGACCGTCGGCCATCGGCTGCAGCAGTCCGAAGGGACCGACGATGTTCGGACCCTGGCGAAGCTGCATGGCTGCCAGCACTTTGCGTTCCGCATAAGTCAGGTAGGCGATAGCTACCAGCAGCGGGACAACGATCGCTACGATCTGGAGGACGATGATAATCGTCGGCCAAGCGTAGCCGGTCCAGAGTTCAGCCATGGGTGCCGGTCCTCTCCCTGGCGGCCAGCGCGAACGTCTCGGTGCATTTGGCCATGGTGGCCGAGGCGCGGCTGATCGGGTCGGTCATGTAGTAGTTTTCGATCACGGGTTCGAACGGCGCGTTTTCGATCGTGCCGGCACGACCGAACGGTCCCCACTCGGCGGCGACCAGAGCTTCGATGCTGCGGAACACCGGGCTCGTTTCGGCCAGACGCTTCCGCACTTGGGACAGGCTGTCGTAGGGCAGCTTGACGCCGAGCTGTTCGCCCAAGGCCCGGATGATCTTCCAGTCCTCGCGCGCCTCGCCCAGCGGGAAGGCGGCCATGCGGGCCATCTGCACCCGGCCTTCGGTGTTCACGTACAGGCCGTTCTTTTCGGTATAGGCGGCACCCGGCAGGATCACGTCGGCGCGATGAGCGCCACGGTCGCCATGATGACCCTGGTAGATCACGAAGGCCTTGCCGAGCTTGGCCGTATCGATCTCGTCGGCACCCAGCAGGTAGACGACGTCGATCTGACCGGCGCTTGCCGCCGTCAGGATGTCAGCCGTTCCCTTGCCGCCCTGCCCCGGCAGGAAGCCCATCTCCAGACCGCCGACCCGTGCCGCCGCAGTGTGCAGCACGTTGAAGCCGTTCCAATCGTCCTGGATCAGGTTGAAGCTCTCGGCGAGCTGGCGGGCCAGCGCATGGATCGCGGGACCATCGGCGCGACGCAGCGCACCGGTGCCCAGGATCAGCATCGGCCGTTTGGCGTTCTTCAGCACATCGCTGAAGGCATGCTTGCCGTCCACCACGTCCTGAAGCGTCTGCGGACCGGCCCCCAGGTATGTGGTCGGATAAGTCATATCGAGTTGCTGGCCGATGACGCCGACCTTCAACCCGCCCATCAGGTAGCGCTTGCGGATACGGGCGTTGATCAGCGTCGCTTCCCAGCGCGGATTGGTGCCGATCAACAGGATCGCGTCGGCTTTTTCGATGCCGGCGATCGTCGTGTTGAACAGGTAACCCGCACGGGCGGAGGTATCGAAAACAGCGCCATCCTGACGGCAGTCCAGGTTCTTGGAACCGAGACCCTCGACCAGATCCTTGAGAGCGACCATCGACTCGGCGTCGACCAGATCGCCGGCCAGCGCCGCGATCCGGTCACCCGGAACACCCTTGACCTTGGCTGCGATCGCGGCGAAGGCTTCGGCCCAGGTTGCGGGCTGCAGCTTGCCGTCCTTGCGGACATAGGGCCGGTCCAGCCGCTGGCGCTTCAAACCGTCATAGGAGAAGCGGCTCTTGTCAGCCAGCCACTCCTCGTTCACGTCCTCGTTGAGACGCGGAATGACGCGCATGACTTCCGGACCGCGCGTATCGACCCGGATGTTGCTGCCGACCGCATCCATCACGTCGATGGTTTCGGTCTTGCGCAGTTCCCAGGGCCGGGTCGTGAAAGCGTAGGGCTTGGAGGTCAGGGCGCCGACCGGGCAGACATCGATCAGGTTGCCGGAAAGTTCCGACGAGATGGCCTGCTCGATATAGGTGCCGATCTCCATGTGCTCGCCGCGGCCGGTGGCGCCCAGTTCGGGAACGCCGGCGATCTCGTCCGCGAAGCGGATGCAGCGGGTACAGTGGATGCAGCGGGTCATGATCGTCTTGATCAGCGGCCCGAGATACTTGTCCTTGACCGCCCGCTTGTTCTCCTGGAACCGCGACCGGTCGAAGCCGTAGCCCATGGCCTGATCCTGAAGATCGCACTCGCCGCCCTGGTCGCAGATCGGGCAGTCCAGCGGGTGGTTGATCAGCAGGAATTCCATGACGCCCTTGCGGGCCTTATGGACCAGTTCGGTATTGGTCTTGATGACCATGCCTTCGCCGCAGGGCATGGCGCAGGATGCGACCGGCTTGGGAGCCTTTTCCATCTCGACCAGACACATGCGGCAATTGGCCGGGACCGACAGCCGTTCGTGATAGCAGAAACGCGGGACTTCGATGCCGATCTGTTCGCAGGCCTGCAGCACGGAAGTACCCGGCTCGACCTCGACCTCGATCCCGTCAATTGTTAGTTTGGGCATAGTGATGTCTCGTCGCTACGTTCGGCTGCCGGTTCATTCCGCCGCGACACGCTGGGTGCCGGTATACTGCAGGATGCGCCGTTCCATTTCGGGGCGGAAATGCCGGATGAGGCCCTGAACAGGCCAAGCCGCCGCATCACCCAGGGCGCAGATGGTGTGCCCTTCAATTTCCTTGGTGACGTCGAACAGCATGTCGATTTCGTCGATACGCGCCTTACCCTGCACCATGCGTTCCATCACGCGCCACATCCAACCCGTACCTTCACGGCATGGTGTGCACTGGCCGCAGCTTTCGTGCATGTAGAACTTCGAAAGACGGGCGATGGCCTTCACGACATCGGTCGATTTGTCCATCACGATGACGGCAGCCGTGCCGAGGCCCGAGCGCTGGTCGCGCAGGCTGTCGAAATCCATCAGGACCGTGTCGCAGATCGACCGCGGCAGGAGCGGAACCGAAGAACCGCCGGGAATGATGGCCAGCAGGTTGTCCCAGCCGCCACGCACGCCGCCGGCATGCTTCTCGATCAGTTCCTTCAGCGGAATGCCCATCTCCTCTTCCACGTTGCACGGATTGTTCACGTGCCCGGAGATGGAGAAGACCTTCGTACCGGTGTTCTTCGGACGGCCGAGACCAGCGAACCAAGCGGCGCCGCGTCGCAGGATGGTCGGGACCACCGCGATGCTTTCGACGTTGTTGACCGTGGTCGGGCAGGAATAAAGACCGGCCTGGGCGGGGAATGGCGGCTTGTTGCGGGGCTGCCCCTTCTTGCCTTCCAGGCTCTCGATCAGCGCGGTTTCCTCGCCGCAGATATAGGCGCCGGCACCCCGGTGCAGATACAGGTCGAAGTCCCAACCCGCTCCGCAGGCGTTCTTGCCGATCAGACCGGCCGCATAGGCCTCGTCGATCGCCCGCTGGAGGTTGGAGCTCTCGTTGTAGAACTCACCGCGGATATAGATGTAGCAGGCGTTCGCGCCGATGGCGAAACTGGCGATCAGGCAGCCTTCGATCAGCTTGTGCGGATCGTGGCGCATCAGATCCCGGTCCTTGCAGGTACCGGGCTCACCCTCGTCGGCGTTGATCACCAGATAGTGCGGCCGGTCGCCCGTCTGCTTGGGCATGAACGACCATTTGAGACCGGTCGAGAAGCCAGCGCCGCCACGGCCGCGCAGACCCAACTCCTTGGTCTCGTTGATGATCCAGTCCCTGCCCTTCAGGATCAGGTCCTTGGTATTGTCCCAATCGCCCCGCGCCCGCGCGGCTTCCAGCCCGAAGTCCTCGAAGCCGTAGAGATTGGTGAAAATGCGGTCTTCGTCCCGAAGCATCACAACCCCTCAGTCATCGCCCTGGGTGGAATTTGCCGTCTGCGCCGAGTTGGACTTCGACACAGGCGTCTTGAGCGAGGTGAGCCCGCCAGCCGGGCTGGACGTCTGACGCCCGCTGACCGGACCGGCCACCGGCTTCTCACCGCGAGCCAGCGCATCGAGCAGCTTTTCAGTGCTCGGTCCGTCCAGATCCTCATAGTAGTCGTCGTTGATCTGGACCATCGGCGCGTTGACGCAGGCTCCCAGGCATTCGACTTCGATCACCGTGAACTGGCCGTCCGGGGTGGTTTCGCCCAACCCGATGCCAAGCTTGCGCTCGCACGCCTTCACGACATCGTCGGAGCCGCGCAGCCAGCATGGCGTCGTCGTGCAGACCTGAACGAAATGCTTACCGACCGGCTTCAGATTATACATCGTGTAGAAGGTCGCGACCTCGTACACGCGGATGCGCGGCATCGACAGCATGTCTGCGACATAGTCCATCGCCGCCCGCGGCAGCCAGTTGTCGTTCTGGCGCTGGGCCAGATCGAGCAGCGGCATCACGGCGCTGGCCTGTTTACCCGCCGGGTACTTCGCGATGATGTGTTTGGCCCGCTCCAGGTACTCAGGCTTGAAGGCGAATTCCTTCGGGCCTTCGGGAGCTGCCGTTCCGTTTGCACTCATCGATCGATTTCTCCGAACACGACATCCATGGACCCGATGATCGCCACGGCATCCGCCAGCATGTGCCCCTTGGACATGAAGTCGAGGCCCTGCAGGTGGGCGAAACCGGGAGCGCGGATCTTGCAGCGATACGGCTTGTTGGTTCCGTCGGACACCAGATAGACCCCGAACTCACCCTTGGGCGCCTCGACCGCCGTGTAGGTTTCCCCGGCGGGTACGTGGTAGCCCTCGGTATAGAGCTTGAAGTGATGGATGAGGGCTTCCATCGACCGCTTCATTTCGCCGCGGCGCGGCGGAGCGATCTTATGGTCCTGCACCTTCACCGGCCCGTCCGGCATCTTTTCCAGGCACTGGCGCATGATCTTGTTCGACTTGGCGCATCTCTTCCATGCGGACGAGATAGCGTGCGTAGCAGTCGCCGGTCAGACCGACCGGAACATCGAAGTCCATCTGATCGTAGACGTCGTAGGGCTGCGCCTTGCGCAGGTCCCAGGCGACGTTGGATGCCCGCAGCATCGGACCGGTGAAGCCCCAGTCCAGCGCTTCCTGCTCGCTGACGATGCCGATATCGACCGTACGCTGCTTGAAGATCCGGTTCTCCGACAGCAGGCCTTCCAGATCGTCCATGAACTTCGGGAAGCGCTCGGTATAGGCCCAGATGTCGTCGGCGAGGCCGGCGGGCAGGTCGAGCGCCACTCCGCCGGGACGGAAATAGTTGGCGTGAAGCCGGGCGCCGCTGACGCGCTCGTAGAACTCCATCAGGATTTCGCGCTCTTCGAAGCCCCAGAGGGACGGCGTGATGGCGCCGACGTCGAGCGCGTAGGTCGTGATGTTGAGCAGGTGGTTCAGTATCCGGGTGATCTCGCTGAACAGCACCCGGATATACTGGGCACGCGGCGGCGGCGTGATCTGAAGCAGCTTCTCCACGCCCAGCGCGAAGGCATGCTCCTGACACATCGGCGAGACGTAATCCAGACGGTCGAAATAGGGCGTCGCCTGAAGGTAGGTCTTGTACTCGATCAGCTTTTCAGTGCCGCGGTGGAGCAGGCCGATATGCGGATCTGCCCGCTCGACCACTTCGCCGTCCATTTCGAGCACGAGGCGAAGCACCCCGTGAGCCGCAGGATGCTGCGGCCCGAAATTCATCGTGTACGGCTTGATCTTCGATTCGGCGGCGGTTGTCGCGGTAGGCATTACTTGTTGCTCCCCGGCTGGGCAGCACGCGCGGGAGATCCCGACGGCGCCTCAGCCTTTTCATCGCCCGGCAGCATGACATTGGTCATGCCTTCCCAGGGGCTGAGGAAATCGAACGAGCGGAAATCCTGGGTCAGCTTGACAGGCTCGTAGACGACTCGCTTCTGCTCGTCGTCATAGCGCAATTCGACATAGCCGGTCAGCGGGAAATCCTTGCGCAGCGGATGTCCTTCGAAACCGTAGTCGGTCAGGATGCGGCGCAGGTCCGGATGGTCGGAGAAGAAGATGCCGTACAGGTCCCAGGTTTCGCGCTCGAACCAGGGCGCCGCACTGTAGACTTCCGCCAGCGACGGCACGGGCGTGTCTTCGTCCGTATTCACCTTCACGCGGATACGTAGATTGTGCTTCAGGCTGAGCAGATTGTAGACCACCTCGAAGCGCTCTTCGCGTGACGGGTAATCCGCTCCGCACAAGTCGATCAACTGCTTGAACTGGCAGTTGGCGTCGTCGCGCAGAAAAGTCATCACGCGGACGATGGATGCCCGCTGCACGGTAATGATCAGCTCGCCAAGTTCGATGCGGGCGGACAACAGAATGTCCGCCAGGCGCGCCTGTAGATGATCGCTCAGTTCCTGAAGCGCTTGGTCGCTCATGATCCGGGACTGCCTTGCTTAACGCGCGATGCGATTGCCGCGCTTGATCTTCTTCTGGAGCTGCAAAATCCCATAGACCAGGGCTTCAGCAGTCGGCGGACAGCCGGGAACGTAAATGTCGACCGGAACGATCCGGTCACAGCCGCGCACCACCGAGTAGGAGTAGTGATAGTAGCCACCGCCATTGGCGCAGGATCCCATCGAAATCACCCACCGCGGCTCGGCCATCTGGTCGTATACCTTACGCAGCGCCGGCGCCATCTTGTTGCACAGTGTGCCCGCGACGATCATCACGTCACTTTGACGCGGGCTCGGACGCGGAATGACGCCGAAGCGGTCAAGGTCGTAGCGTGGCATATAGGCGTGGATCATCTCCACGGCGCAGCACGCCAGACCGAACGTCATCGGCCACAGCGAACCGGTGCGCGCCCAGTCGAGCAGAGCAGTCGAATTTCGCTACGACGAAGCCCTTGTCCTGGATCTCGTCGGTAACCGTCTTCAGATACGCATCCTGGTCGGCGCCGGGGGCGAGCGGCGCGCCGCTGCCCGGCAGGATCAGGCCGGAGGACGTCTGGCCGAGAGCCGATGTCCGGCCCACGGACGGCTGGGTGGAAGTCACTCCCATTCCAGCGCTCCTTTCTTCCATTCATAGATGAAGCCGATGGTCAGCACGCCGAGGAACACGACCATCGACCAGAAACCGAACATTCCGATGTCACCAAGGGATATGGCCCATGGGAACAAAAACGCAACTTCGAGGTCGAAAATGATGAACAGAATGGCGACCAGATAGAACCGCACATCGAACTTGCTGCGGGCATCGTCGAACGGCTCGAAGCCGCATTCATATGCGGAAACCTTCTCGCTGTCCGGCTTCTGGGAAGCGACCAGGAAAGATGCGCCAACGGCGGCACCTGCGATGACCACCGCGATCCCAAGGAAGATAAGGATCGGCAGATACTCGACGACCAGCGGATTGGCCATAACGCTCCTCGCATGAGACTGCTTTTCGCATGGCGAGCCCGGCGTATAACGGCCAACTCCAAGCCAGCTTGGCAGTTTTTCAATTGGTTACCCGACCCGTCGGGCAGGGGCGAATATAGGCTGAAAGGGAGACCAAGGAAAGACAATTAGGCGAAATTTCGAACGCCGAAAATCGCTCACGAGCTTGCGCTGAGCGATTGAAACTGTTCAGATTTTCAGGGAGAAAATGGCGCGAGTGACGGGACTTGAACCCGCGGCCTCCGGCGTGACAGGCCGGCGCTCTAACCAACTGAGCTACACCCGCGTCTTGATGGCCGCTAAGTACGACACAGCCCTGCGCCTGTCAATGGCCGAACGAAAAGAAAGCGTCAGTTCGTTTACCAGACCGGTCTGTTTCTCAAACGGAATGGCGGACACGAAGGACATACCTGGAGAAGCGGCACAAGGAACGGGTGCGCCAATCCACCGCACCCCGTACAGGGAGGCGGATTTTTCGAAGAGCAGGAATGCAGTGAGGAAGTCGAGGGAGAAGGATGGTGGGCGATGACGGGTTCGAACCGCCGACCCTCTCGGTGTAAACGAGACGCTCTACCGCTGAGCTAATCGCCCATCCAGACAGAACCGCTTCTAGCAATTGTTGGCGGGGCGCACAAGGCCGCGACGCGATCGTCGCCGCATATCCGGACAGCTTCGGCAGATCATCCGGCAGCGCACGCCTCAACAAAACGAAACCGGCCGCCTTTTCGGGCGGCCGGCTTCGGCATACTGGCTCCGCTGAGCGCAGCCTTAGTTCAATGCGTCCTTCAAGGTCTTGCCAGCCTTGAATTTCGGCTGTTTGGAAGCAGGGATATTGATTTTTTCGCCGGTGCGCGGGTTCCGCCCTTCGGAGGCCGCACGATCGGAGACATCAAAGGTCCCGAAGCCAACGAGGCGGACTTCCTCGCCCTTCTTGAGCGATTGAATGATGCCGTCGAAGACGGCATCAACGGCCTTGGTCGCGTCGATCTTGGACAGCCCTGCCGCATCCGCCACTAGTGCTACGAGATCGTTCTTGTTCACTGGTGAGCCCCCCTTGGAAAACCGCATAAACAAAGCTTGAACCCTCCGGCTCAATCCTCGCGCGGAAAGTGTGTACCGGTGCCGCCGCACCCGGCAAATCATAGGGTGCGGCGGTCGAGGGAATTTATGCGGTTTCCAGGGGTGATCTCAATGCCGAATTACTTCCTCGTGGTCACCATCGGCCACCGGCGGCGCTACTTTGGTCGCTTCCGACGGCTCGCTCCACTCGATGGGCACAAGGGTCTGAGTCAACGCATGGTGGAGAACATCGTCTGCCATGCTTACTGGAATGATCTGAAGGCCCTTCTTCACGTTGTCCGGGATCTCAGCCAGGTCCTTTTCGTTGTCTTTCGGGATCAGAACCGTCTTCAATCCGCCCCGCAGAGCCGCCAGCAGCTTCTCCTTGAGGCCGCCGATCGGCAGGACGCGGCCGCGCAGGGTGATCTCGCCGGTCATGGCGACATCTTTACGCACCGGGATGCCGGTCAGCACCGACACGATGGAAGTCACCATCGCGACACCCGCCGACGGCCCGTCCTTCGGAGTCGCACCCTCCGGCACGTGAACGTGGATGTCCTTCTTGCCGAACAGATCCGGCTTGATGCCGAACACGGTCGCCCGCGACTTGACGTAGCTCTCGGCCGCCTGGACCGATTCCTTCATCACGTCGCCCAGCTTGCCCGTCGTCGTGACCTTGCCCTTGCCGGGCAGCATCACCGCCTCGATCGACAGCAACTCGCCGCCGACTTCGGTCCAGGCCAGGCCGGTGGTGACGCCGACCAGATCCTCCAGCTCCGCCTCGCCGAAGCGGAACTTCCGCACGCCGGCATATTTGTCGAGATTGCGGCGGGTGACCTGGATCTTGTCGAGACCCTTCATCAGGATCTCCTTGATCGCCTTGCGGGCAAGGTTGGCGATCTCGCGTTCCAGATTGCGGACGCCGGCCTCGCGCGTGTAGTAGCGAATCAGGTCGCGCAGCGCGTCGTCCGAAACCGTGCACTCGCCCTTCTTCAGCCCATGCGCCTTGATCTGCTTGTCGATCAGGTGGCGCTTGGCGATCTCGACCTTCTCGTCCTCGGTGTAACCGGGGATGCGGATGATCTCCATGCGGTCCAGCAGCGGCTGCGGCATGCGCAGCGTGTTGGCCGTGGAGACGAACATCACGTCCGACAGGTCGTAATCGACCTCCAGGTAATGGTCGGCGAAGGTGGAGTTCTGCTCGGGATCGAGCACTTCCAGCAGCGCCGAGGACGGATCGCCGCGCCAGTCGGCGCCCAGCTTGTCCACTTCGTCCAGAAGGAACAGCGGGTTCGACGACTTGGCCTTCTTCATGCCCTGGATGACCTTGCCGGGCATCGAGCCGATATAGGTCCGGCGGTGGCCGCGGATCTCGGCCTCGTCACGCACGCCGCCCAGCGACATGCGGACGAAGTTGCGGCCGGTGGCCTTGGCGATCGACTTGCCGAGCGAGGTCTTGCCGACGCCCGGCGGGCCGACGAGGCACAGGATCGGCCCCTTGATCTTGGTCATGCGCTGCTGCACGGCGAGGTACTCGAGGATGCGCTCCTTGACCTTCTCCAGACCGAAATGGTCGGCGTTCAGCACGCCTTCGGCCAGCTTGATGTCGCGCTTGATCTTGGTGCGCTTCTTCCAGGGGATCGACGATCCAGTCGAGGTAGTTGCGCACGACCGTCGCTTCGGCCGACATCGGGCTCATGGTGCGCAGCTTCTTCAGCTCCGCCATCGCCTTCTCGCGCGCTTCCTTGGACAGGCTGGTCTTGTTGATCCGGTCCTCGAGCTCGGCGATTTCGTCGCGGCCGTCCTCCCCCTCGCCCAGCTCCTTCTGGATCGCCTTGAGCTGTTCGTTCAGGTAGTACTCGCGCTGCGTCTTCTCCATCTGCCGCTTGACGCGGTTGCGGATGCGCTTCTCCACCTGCAGGACGCCGATCTCGCCTTCCATGAAGGCGTAGACCCGCTCCAGCCGCTCGCCGACCGTCGCCGTCTCCAGAAGCTCCTGCTTCTCGGGGATCTTCAGCGCCAGATGGGAGGCGACCGTATCGGCCAGCTTGCCGGCTTCGTCGATCTGGTTGATCGAGACCAGCACTTCCGGCGGGATCTTCTTGTTGAGCTTGATGTACTGCTCGAACTGCGACACGACGGTGCGGGCCAGCGCCTCGAGCTCCTGCGCCTCGCCGGCCTTCTCGTCGATCAGCTCGGCGTGCGCCTGGAAGAAAGTCGTCGTTCTCGGAGAACTTCGTGATCGAGGCGCGCTGGCCGCCTTCGACCAGCACCTTGACGGTGCCGTCCGGCAGCTTCAGCAGCTGCAGCACGGTCCCGATCGTGCCGACGGAATAGATGTCCGCGGGCGTCGGATCGTCCTGCGCCGCGTTCTTCTGCGTGACCAGCAGGATCTGCTTGTCATCCTTCATCACGTCTTCCAGCGCGCGCACGGATTTCTCGCGCCCTACGAACAGCGGCACGATCATGTGCGGGAAGACGACGATGTCGCGCAGCGGCAGGACCGGATACAAAGCTCCACGGGGGATTTCAAACATATGTTGCGCCTCTCGTGTGAAGGCCGTCAGCCCGAAATAGGCCTGAAAAGAGTCTCACCCCTGGTGGGCGTAAGAACAGTCATCGGCTGTTCCTAACGTGGCTCAAGTCCCCCGCCCCTTCAAGGTCTTGAAACTTTGAAGGGGCGGCATAGGGACTTGCCGGCCAACCTCAAGCGCCGGGCGCGAGATCGCCGCGCCGGTCGGAATAGATGTAGAGGGGCTTGGCCCGTCCCTCGACAACTTCCTTGTTGATCACGATCTCCTCGACGCCCTGGAGACCCGGCAGCTCGAACATCGGGTCGAGCAGGATGCCTTCCATGATCGAGCGCAGGCCGCGCGCGCCGGTCTTGCGCGCGATCGCCTTGTGGGCGATGCCCTTCAACGCCTCCTCGGTGAACTCGAGCCGGACATCCTCCATCTCGAACAGCCGCTGGTACTGCTTGACCAGCGCGTTCTTCGGCTTGGTCAGGATCTCGATCAGCGCCTCCTCGTCCAGGTCGGCCAGAGTGGCGACCACCGGCAGACGGCCGACGAATTCCGGGATCAGGCCGAACTTCAGCAGATCTTCCGGCTCGACGTCGCGCAGGATGGCGCCGGTCTGGCGCTCGTCCGGGCCGCGCACATCGGCGCCGAAGCCGATGGACGTGCCGCGGCCGCGCTGGGCGATGATCTTTTCCAGGCCGGCGAAGGCGCCGCCGCAGATGAACAGGATGTTGGTGGTGTCGACCTGCAGGAATTCCTGCTGCGGATGCTTGCGCCCGCCCTGCGGCGGCACCGAGGCGACCGTGCCTTCCATGATCTTCAGCAGCGCCTGCTGCACGCCCTCGCCCGATACGTCGCGGGTGATCGAGGGGTTGTCCGACTTGCGGCTGATCTTGTCGACCTCGTCGATATAGACGATGCCGCGCTGCGCGCGCTCGACATTGTAGTCGGCGGACTGCAGCAGCTTCAGGATGATGTTCTCGACGTCCTCGCCGACATAGCCGGCCTCGGTCAGCGTCGTGGCGTCGGCCATGGTGAAGGGAACGTCGATGATCCGCGCCAGCGTCTGGGCCAGCAGCGTCTTGCCGCAGCCGGTCGGGCCGATCAGCAGGATGTTCGACTTCGCCAGTTCGACGTCGTTGTGTTTGGTGCCGTGCGCAAGCCGCTTGTAATGGTTGTGAACCGCGACGGAAAGCACCCGCTTGGCGTGATCCTGCCCGATCACATAGTCGTCCAGGACGGCGTGGATATCGCGCGGGGTCGGCACGCCGTCCCGCGACTTCACCAGCGTGGTCTTGTTCTCTTCGCGGATGATGTCCATGCACAGTTCGACGCATTCATCGCAGATG
Source organism: uncultured Alphaproteobacteria bacterium (assembly GCA_963848585.1). Classification (GTDB taxonomy): domain Bacteria; phylum Pseudomonadota; class Alphaproteobacteria; order Azospirillales; family Azospirillaceae; genus Skermanella. The sequence continues at coordinate 154,216 of CAWKET010000015.1, forward strand.
AACACGGTCGGGCCGGCAATCAGCTTGCGGACCTCATGCTGGCTCTTTCCGCAGAAGGAGCAGTAGAGGGTATTCTTCGAATCGCCGCCGGTGGACTTGGTCATATGGGCTCCGTCACAGCACCGAGTGACGTTTGGTCCGGCAGGCGGTCGATCAACCGTGGCATAAAAGCCGTTCCAAACGCCTTTAGAAACAGGATGTCCCGGGCGAACCCGGCGGCGGGACCGAAAACCGGTCCCGCCGCACTGGGACAATCCTATTCAACAACACGTAATACACGGCGATCAATATCTAGTTGGCATGCCGAAGTGGCGATCGCCGGGATCTAGCTGGTCCGATCACGTGCTCGAAGCATCGCCCGCACTCGTCGGACGGCTCGACACCACCTCGTCGATCAGGCCGAAGCTCTTGGCTTCCTCAGGCGACATGAACTTGTCGCGCTCCATCGCCGCTTCGATCACGTCCAGCGTCTGGCCGGTATGCCGTGCATAGATGTCATTAAGGCGCGACCGGAGCTTCAGGATTTCCTGAGCCTGGATTTCGATGTCGGCCGCCTGACCCTGGGCGCCGCCCGAAGGCTGGTGGACCATGATCCGGCTGTTGGGCAGCGAGAAACGCTTGCCCGGAGCGCCGGCGGTCAGCAGCAGCGAGCCCATGCTGGCGGCCTGCCCGATGCAGACGGTCGAAACCGGCGGCCGGATGTACTGCATGGTGTCGTAGATCGCGAGACCCGACGTGACGTAGCCGCCCGGCGAGTTGATGTAGAAGGAGATATCCTTGTTGGGATTCTCCGACTCCAGGAACAAGAGCTGCGCGCAGATCAGGCTGGCCACGCCGTCATTGACCGGCCCGATCAGGAAAATGATGCGCTCCTTCAAGAGGCGCGAATAGATGTCGAAGGCGCGCTCGCCACGATTGGTCTGCTCGATGACCATCGGAACCAGAGCGTTCATCCGCGGCTCGAAATCGTACATGCTTTTCGACTCTCCCGTTCCCCATTTGCCGACCCCGCCGCGCTAAGTCGGCGTGATGGGCTTTGATCCTTCTGGCGGCCCGCCGGCGAATTCCGGCGGGACCGCCTCGCGTTCCGGATCAGGCCTGGGCCGTACTTCAGCTTGGGCCTTCAGCTTCGGCCGTGCCTTCGGCTTCGTCCGGATCGCGCACCAGTTCATCGACCGATACGGTCTTCTCATCCACCTTAGCGAGTTCAAGGATGAAGTCGATGACCTTATCTTCGAACAGGGGCGCCCGGATGTTGTCGATCGCCCGCGGCGTGTTGCGGAAGAACTCGAACACCTCGCGCTCCTGACCCGGATAGCGCTGCGCCTCGGCGACCAGCGCCCGGTTCAGTTCGTCCTGGGTAACCTGGATATTGTTGCGCCGACCCACTTCTGAAAGGAGCAGACCCAACCGGACGCGACGTTCCGCGATGGTGCGATACTCCGCGCGAAGCTCGTCCTCGCTCTTGCCCGCTTCCTCGGCATCGGGGCCGCCGCGCTTCAGCTCTTCCTGAAGGCGGTTCCAGATGGTCTCGAACTCGATATCGACCATGCCGGGCGGCACGTCGAAGCTGTGAGTCTCGGCCAGCTTGTCCAGGAGGGTCCGCTTCACGCGGCTGCGCGAGATGCCGGCATAATCCTGACCGATGCGGTCCTTGATCATCTGCTTCAGCGCGGCGAGATCGTCGGCACCGAACTTCTTGGCGAACTCGTCGTCGATGACGGCGGGAGCCGGCTCGCGGATCTCCTTGACGTCGACCTCGAACACGGCCTCCTTGCCCTGGAACTCGGCGGCGCCGTAGTTCTCCGGGAAGGTCACGGTGACGGTGCGGTGGTCGCCCGGCTTCGTCCCGACAAGCTGCTCTTCGAAGGTGCCGACGAAGCTGTTGCTGCCAAGCTCAAGCCGGTGATCCTTGGCATCCATGCCCGGCTTCGCTTCGCCATCGAGGGTGCCGGCGAAGTCGATCACCAGGATGTCGCCGTTGCGGGCTTCGCGCTCCTCGGTGACGGGCTGGCTGTCACGGCTGCTCTTGGCAGACGGTCCAGCGTCTCATCGACCTGCTTGTCGTCCACTTCGGCGACGACTCGCTCCAGCTCGATGGTGGAGAAATCGACCGGCTCGATATCGGGCAGCAGCTCGACCGCCAGATCATATTCCAGGTTGCCACCCTCTTCGAACGAGGTGACCTGGATCTTGGGCTGCAGCGCCGGACGAAGACCGCGCTCGTCGATCGCCTTCTGCGAGCTGTCGTTGACGGCGCGTTCCAGCACCTCTCCCATGACCGACTGGGCATAGCGCTGCTTCACGATCGGCAGCGGCACCTTGCCGGGGCGGAAACCCGGCAGCCGTACGGTCCTGCTCAGCTCCTGGAGCCGGCTGTTGACCTGAGTCTCGATCTCCTGGGCGGGGATGACGACCTTGTATTCACGCTTGAGGCCGTCGGCGCTCGTCTCGGTAATCTGCATTGGACTGGAAGCCTGTTTCGTTGGCGACCGGTGCGGCCGGTCGCGGCTTGAGAACCTCGGGTACGGCTGACCTTATGGTGCGGGCGAAGGGACTCGAACCCCCACATCTTGCGATACTGGAACCTAAATCCAGCGCGTCTACCAATTCCGCCACGCCCGCACAGGCAGCCCCGTGCAGGCGATTTACGTCACCCGCCCGCCGGGTTTGCCTCTATAGCACACCGATTTCTGGACAAACAGGCTAAATGGACAAGTGCTCGAACCGATCTGAAGCACGCGACTTGCGCGCCCAAGCGAAGCGGGCCGGCTTTCAGGCCAGAACCCGCTCGCTGAACAGTTCCGAGAAAGAGCTGAGCGCCAGGGTGCGCAACTCGTCCGCAGTATCCACCCGCTCGTAATGGACGCTGAAGCGGACATGAGTGATGCCGACGCTGTCCTTGGAAACCGCGATCACGCGCGCCGTTTCCACAGACTTGCCGCGGGTGGTCCGCCGGTACACCGATCCTTCGGTGATGTCTGCCGGAGCCTTCTGCCGTCTCAAGAACATATATGCCGTCCCGCGCTGGCTTGGTTAACGATAGTGGGATCAAGACTAACCAGCGGCTGTTTATGAACAGTTAAAGGCTGATTTATTGCATTTTATGTAAATGCCTTTAGGATTATCCAGTGCTCTTCAGGTGCGCCCGCACCTGCGAAGAGGTACTGATCTTGCCATCTCCCGTATAGGCCTCATGATTGGCTTCGATTTCAGCAAGCTTGTACCGGTAATTGATCATCATTCCGGCAGACTGGCGCAGGCCGTTATCCGATGTATCGGCCAGCCAGTTCAGCCGCTCCATGCGGGCGCCGTTGGACAGATGGAAGTGGGCCACGGGGTCGCGGGCGCGCCTGCCGGCTTTCGCCTCGACCAGATACGTGGCGCACAGCCGCAGCAGGATCGGCTTCAATACCTTCAGCGCCGCTTCGTCGCGGTGCCAGCCGGGCCGGTCGAGCAGATGCCTGAAGACCGGTTCCCCGTTCCGGGCACGATCAGATCGGGATCGGCGAAAAGTTCGGCGATGCGGCTCCGCTCCGAAGCGGTCAGGATGCCCTCCCCGTCCGCCGCCTCCATCCGCGTCCAGTTCGGCATCGAGCCAGCGCCGGAAACCGGGGATCGGCGACAGCGTCGCGAAGTATTTGAGATTGGGGAACTCGGCCGTAAGGCTGTCGACCACCCGCTTGATCAGGAAATTGCCGAAACTGATGCCGGCCAGCCCCTTCTGGGCGTTGGAGATCGAATAGAAGATGGCGGTATCGGCCGTCTGCGGGTCCTGGACCGGGGCCGCTTCGTCCAGCAGGGTCTGGACATTGCCGGACATGCCGGTCACCAGCGCCACTTCGACGAAGATCAGCGGCTCGTCGGGCATCCGCGGATGGAAGAAGGCGAAGCAGCGGCGATCCGAGTCGAGCCGGTCCTTCAGGTCCTGCCAGCCGCGGATGGCGTGGACCGCCTCATAGGCGATCAGCTTCTCCAGCAGCGATGCCGGGACTGTCCCAGGTGATCCGGCGCAGTTCAAGGAAACCGACATCGAACCAGTTCTTCAGCAGCGACTTGAGATCGGCTTCCAGTGCCGACAGCAGCGGGTCGTGGCGCGACCACTCCAGCAGTTGCGCCCGCATGTCCACCAGGAACTTCACCCCTTCCGGCAGGCCGTTGAACTGGGTCAGCAGCCGCATCCGGCCGGGCTCAAGCGCACTGCGCAGCGCCCGCTCGGCATCGCCGCGCGACGCGGGGTCGGCGGCCTGGTGGAACACATCCACCGCCCGGTCCACGGTGGCGCGGTCCACGTCGAAATCGCGCGCCAGCACGCTGAGGAAATTCCGGCGGCCGGTCGAATCGAGCCCCAGATATGTCCGCCCCAGCTCAGCGGCGCGCGCTCGGGCGCTGACACCTCGCCGCCGCGCCCCTCCAGGCAGGCCTGCATCTGGATGCGGAGCCGGTCGGCATCCTCACGCGGCAGATGGGGACGCGGCGTGGCGCCGACGGCCTCGCGGGAGAAAGCGGCGATATCGCGCCATGCCGAGCGCAGATTTTCGATGGTACGGTCGAACAGCGACGGTGCCGACTGTTCTTCGACGGGGGTCGGTAGCTGGGTCATGACGCTGATTTTGAAAGATGCGTACCGCGTGGATCAAGGGCAAACCGCCGCGCGGGAACGCATCTTCACGGGACCGTCACGCTGCCTTCCGCCAAGTCGCGCAGCACCCCCGGCAGAGACTCGGCGATGTCCTCCGCGATCAGCCCATGGCCGAATCGCGTCGCCGCCTCACCGTGCAGCCATGCCGCCGCCGCCGCGGCATCGAAGGCCGGCATTCCTTGCGCGATCAAGCCCGAGCGCCAGCCCCGCCAGCACATCGCCGGCACCCGCCGTCGCAAGCCAGGGCGGCGCGTTGCCATTGATGATGGCATGGCCATCCGGCCGCGCGATGACGGTATCGGCCCCTTCAGCAGCACGACAGCGCCGGCGCGGGCGGCGGCGGTGCGGGCTTGCGACAGTTTGTCACCGTCGATGCCGAACAGCCTCTTGAACTCTCCGGCATGGGGCGTCAGCAGGCATCGCTCCGTCAGCCGCCGGAAAAGCTCTGCCGAGTGTTCGGCGAACGCCGTGATGGCATCCGCATCGATCACGGCCGCCTTGCCCGCCTCCAGCGCTTCCTCCACTCGGTGGCGCGTCGCGGCGGAAATCCCCGCCCCCGGACCGATCAGCACGGCGTTGCGACGCGGGTCGGCCATCAGGTCGGCAAACGATCCGACACCATCGAGCGCGGTCACGATGGTGCCGGGATCGGACGCGGCATAGATCGGAAAGGCTTCATCCGGGCAGGCGATGCTGACCAGCCCGGCGCCGACTCGCCGGGCCGCCCGCGCGGCCAGCCTTGCCGCTCCCGTCATGCGGGCGCCGCCCAGCACGACGGCATGACCACGGTCGAACTTGTGACCATCGGATCTGCGGCCAGGGAAAGCGGGACAGCCACACGGCGGGATCGTTGCCGAACAGCGTCGGCGCGATTTCATCCAGCACCGCGTCGGCGATGCCGATATCCGCGACCACGACCGTACCGCACAGGGTCGCGCCCGGGCAGCATCAGATGGGCGGGCTTCCGGCGGAAGAACGTGACGGTCAGCGCCGCCGGCGCCGCCGCACCCAGCACGGCCCCCGTATCGCCATCGACTCCGCTCGGCACATCCACCGCAACGGTCGGAATGGCGCGTGCGCCCAGTTCCTCGACAAGGTCACGCACCGCTCCTTCAAGCGGACGCGTCAGCCCCGCGCCGAACAGGGCATCGACCACCAGCCCCGCCCCATCCAGCAAGCCGGAGGACAACGGCGCAACCTGCCCCGTCCAGCGCCCGGCCATGATCGCCGCGTCGCCGCGCAGCGCATCCCGGCTGCCCAGCAGCCCGACTCGGACCGGCCAGCCGAGTTCGTCAAGCAGGCGCGCGACGACGAAGCCGTCGCCGCCATTGTTGCCGGGGCCGCAGAGGATGGTCACCGGGCAGGTCCGCCAGCGCGCCGCGATCTCGCGGGCCACCGCCGCTCCGGCCGCTTCCATCAGGACTTCACCCGGCTTGCCGCTCTCGATGGTCAGGGCATCGGCGCGATACATCTCGGCAACCGTCAGAACGGCATGCTGAAGGGACATGGCAATTCTCCCGAACAAGCTCTTCTCCCCGGATGAACGGGTCCAAACGGGAAAAAGCCGCGCCGGCCCTATGATAAGGCCAAATCGCAGCTTACTGAGCGCGGGAGCGCCGTCAGAAAATGATAATATCTTGTATTGGGAAGGTGGGGCGACGGATGGGACTCGAACCCACGACCACTCGGACCACAACCGAGGGCTCTACCAACTGAGCTACCGCCGCCACCGTTGGGGCCGTGTCTATGCCAAATCGCGGGAACCTCGTCAAGGGCGGAAAACGCTGATTTCTCGCCTTGCCAAAGCCATAGTTCCAATATCCGAGTTTCGGATCGCCGATCACCAGGCTATTTGCCGTTTTTTTAATCACAATGACCATTGAAACATCAGTTGCTTGCCAGCTATTACAGCATACACTCGCTGGAAACCGCCTTGCGATGCATTTACCGCTGGCACTACGGCGTTGGCATGCCTCGTGCTTTACCGGATGATGAGCACCGCTCGGTGGCGCGCCGCCATCCACGGGGAGTCGTTGATCAGCATCATGAAAAAAATCGAAGCCATCATTAAGCCGTTCAAGCTCGACGAGGTGAAGGAAGCCCTTCACGAAGTCGGCATCAAGGGCATTACCGTCACCGAAGCCAAGGGCTTCGGAAGACAGAAGGGTCATACGGAACTTTACCGTGGCGCGGAATACGTCGTGGATTTCCTGCCCAAGGTGAAGATCGAGGTCGTGATGGACGACAGTCTGGTCGATCGCGCGATCGAGGCGATCCAGACGGCCGCCCACACGGGCCGCATCGGCGACGGCAAGATCTTCGTGACTCCGGTCGAGGAAGTCGTTCGCATCCGTACCGGCGAGAAAGGCAGCGACGCCGTCTGACAAGGATGGCGATCGTGGTCGGGCTCAGCCAAACCCATGGTTCGGACAGCACGCAGCCCCTCGCTTTTCAAGCGCGGGGGCGTGGTGAATGTCATCAACCATCAGACCTTGGCGCCGGTCGCTTCAGACCGTGCGTCCGGCTCCAGTAAATCGCGGGCTCAAGCCGGCCGGACAGCCACTTTGCCGCAATGCCGCTTGCGGCCAAGCTGTGGATTGTGCGTCCGGAAAGGTCGTGACATAACAACGCCCGCGCGCGTCACCAAATCGGTTTCACCCCGCCCACCGCGGGGGCGAGCCAGCGTCAACCATAGAAAACGGATTCCGAGGCATGTCTGACATCAGCAAGGTCTTCGACCTGATCAAGGAACACGACGTCAAGTACGTCGACCTTCGCTTCACCGACCCGCGCGGCAAGATGCACCATACCGCGCAGCACATCTGCACCATCGAGGAAGAGTCCTTCACCGATGGCATCATGTTCGACGGCTCCTCGATCGCCGGCTGGAAGGCGATCAACGAATCCGACATGACCCTGATGCCGGACGCCGCGACCGCCGTGCTGGACCCCTTCGCGGCCCAGCCGATGCTGAACATCTTCTGCGACGTCTACGATCCGTCCAGCGGCCAGCCCTACAACCGTGACCCGCGCTCGATCGCCAAGGCCGCGCAGTCCTACATGGAAGTCGGCCGGCATCGGCGACACCGCCTATTTCGGTCCGGAAGCCGAGTTCTTCGTGTTCGACGACGTTCGTTACGACGTCTCGATGAACGAGTGCTTCTACAAGATCGACAGCGAGGAAGGCCCGTACAACACGGGTCGGACTCAGGCCGACGGCAACCTGGGCCACCGCCCGACCATCAAGGGCGGCTACTTCCCGGTTCCCCCGATCGACTCGGCTCAGGACCTGCGCGCCGAGATGCTGACCGTGCTGGGTGAGATGGGCGTCGAGATCGAGAAGCACCACCACGAAGTGGCCGCTTCTCAGCATGAGCTGGGCATCAAGTTCGCCACGCTCGTCAAGACCGCCGACAACATGCAGCAGTTCAAGTATGTCGTGCACAACGTCGCGGCCGCCTATGGCAAGTCCGCCACGTTCATGCCGAAGCCGGTGTATCGGCGACAACGGTTCGGGCATGCACTGCCACCAGTCGATCTGGAAGGACGGCCAGCCGATCTTCGCCGGCTCGGGCTATGCCGACCTGTCGGACATGGCGCTGTACTACATCGGCGGCATCATCAAGCATGCCCGCTCGCTGAACGCCTTCACCAACCCGTCGACCAACAGCTACAAGCGTCTGGTTCCGGGCTACGAGGCTCCGGTGCTGCTGGCCTACTCGGCCCGCAACCGTTCGGCTTCCTGCCGCATCCCCTACGTCGCGAGCCCCAAGGGCAAGCGCGTCGAAGTGCGTTTCCCCGATCCGTCGGCGAACCCGTACCTCGCCTTCGCCGCCATGCTGATGGCCGGCCTGGACGGCATCCAGAACAAGATCCATCCCGGCGACGCGATGGACAAGAACCTGTACGACCTGCCCCCGGAAGAGCTGGCCGCGGTTCCGACCGTGTGCGGTTCGCTCCGTCAGGCGCTCGACAGCCTGGAAGCCGACAACGATTACCTGACCAAGGGCGACGTCTTCGCTCCGGACATGATCGAGGCCTACATCGAGCTGAAGCGCGAAGAGCAGATGGCTTTCGAAACCTCGCCGCACCCGATCGAGTACAAGATGTACTACTCGGTCTGATCCGTCAGGATTCGACTGCTCATTTTTTGGGCAAAGAGGAATGGGGTGGCGGTTCTTCCGCCGCCCCTTTTCTTTTCCGCCTTTCGGAATTCCTCCGCGCAAACTTTACCTCGGCCGTAAATTCATGCAGGTTTATGCATGTTTTTGCAGAGGGCGTCACAGCCCTGCCCCAGTGCCCGGAAAGTGCGATGCGTGATGAACCCTCAAGCCTGCCGTTGCGCCTGACCGGCGTACGCTATGCTGTGGGCGGAACCACGCTGATTCCCGAGCTGGACCTGACGCTCGGCGGACACGGCATCACGGCCATCCTTGGGCCGAACGGCGCCGGCAAAAGCCTCACGCTCCGCCTGTGCCACGGGCTGATCCGGCCGACCGCCGGTGCGGTGGAATGGCTGGGTCCGGGTGCGGCAATCGACCCGCCGCCGTCACGCCATGGTTTTTCAGCGGCCTGTCATGCTGCGCCGCTCGGCGCGCGGCAATCTCATCCATGCGCTGGCCCTTGCCGGCCATGGCTACCGCGCCCGCCGCATCGCCGCCCAGCTAGCCCTCGACCGCTTCGGCCTGACGGCGCTTGCCGACCGTCCGGCGCGCGTCCTTTCCGGCGGCGAGCAGCAGCGTCTGGCGCTGGCGCGCGCATGGTCGCTGCGCCCCGAAGTGCTGTTCCTTGACGAACCGACCGCCAATCTCGACCCGACCGCGACCCGGGCCGTCGAGTCGATGATCGCGGAGTTCGTTCGCGACGGTATCCGGATCGTCATGACGACCCACGACCTCGGCCAAGCCCGGCGCCTTGCCGACGAGGTCGTGTTCCTGAACCGCGGGATGCTGATCGAACAGACGCCTGCGGCAACTTTCTTCGACCAACCGCGGACTGCAGAAGCCGCGGCCTTTCTGAGAGGAGATCTCCTGTGCTGACAAAACTGAACCGGCGCCTGTTCGGCGCCCTGGTGGCCGCCGGCCTGTCCATGGCCGCTGGGCCTGCCCGCAGTCGCTCAGGACAAATTCATCACCGTCGCATCGACCACCTCGACCGAGCAGTCGGGCCTGTTCGACTATCTCCTCCCCCTGTTCAAGGCGAAGACCGGTCTGGAGGTCCATGTGGTGGCCCAGGGCACCGGTCAGGCGATCGAAACCGGCCGGCGCGGCGATGCCGACGTGCTGTTCGTCCACGACACCAAGTCCGAGGAAAAGTTCGTCGCCGACGGCTTCGCGAAGAAGCGCTACGACGTGATGTACAACGACTTCGTCATCGTCGGCCCCGCAGCGGACCCGGCCGGCGTCAAAGGCATGAAGGATGCCGAAGCCGCCCTGAAGAAGATCGCCGAGGCCAAAGCGCCCTTCGCCTCGCGCGGCGACGACAGCGGCACCCACAAGGCCGAACAGCGCCTCTGGCAGATGGCCGGCGTCGATGTCGCCTCCGCCTCCGGCGGCTGGTACCGCTCGACCGGCTCCGGCATGGGACCGACGCTCAACACCAGCGCCGCGATGGACGCCTATGCGCTGACCGACCGGGGCACCTGGCTGAACTTCCGCAACCGGGGCAACCTGACGATCCTGGTCGAAGGCGACAAGCGGCTGTTCAACCAGTACGGCGTCATGGCCGTAAACCCGGAGAAGCACCCGCACGTGAAGGTCGAAGACGGCGCGCTCTTCGTCAATTGGCTGCTCTCGAAGGAAGGACAGAACGCCATCGCCGGCTATAAGATCAACGGCGAGCAGCTTTTCTTCCCCAACGCAGACAAGGCCGGGTCCTGACCGGACGCCGGATCGATCCATGTCCGACCTGATGAACACCCAGGAAGTAGCGGCCTATCTCCGGATCAAGGAACGCAAGATCTACGATCTGGTGCGTCAGGGCGGCATCCCCTGTACGCGTGTGGGCGGCAAGTGGCTGTTCCCCAGGGACAGGATCGACCAATGGCTGGAGCGTGCGGGGCCGGCAATGCCCGAACGGCGCGCGGCACCCGCCGCCGACAGCTCCACGGGTGATGGCCGGAAGCCACGATCCGCTGCTCGAATGGTGCGTCGCCTCATCAGGCTGCGGCCTAGCCATGCTCAGCGGCGGCAGCCTGGACGGTCTGGAACGGCTCGCCGCCGGTCAGGCGGCAGCATGCGGCATTCATATCCTCGACCATGAGACCGGCACGTACAACGTGCCGGCTATTGAACGTACGCTGTCGGGCCATGACGTTGTCGCCGTGGAATGGGCTTGGCGGGAACAGGGGCTGGTGGTCGCCCCTGGCAATCCGCATGGCATCTCTTCCCTCGAAGATCTGGCGACACAGCCGCTCAAGAGTGGCGATCCGCCCGCCAGGGTCGGGTGCTCGCGTCCTGATGGATCATCTGCTCGCTCAAGCAGGCATCAGCCTTAGCGATCTTTCAGTCACGGAACCGCCGGTACGCAGCGAGCTTGAAGTCGGCTTGGCGGTGCTCGACGGGCGGGCCGACGCCGGGCTCGCGGTGCGGGCCATCGCACGGCAGCTTCGCCTGGATTTCGTGCCGCTCCACCGGGAGCGATACGATCTGGTCGTCCGGCGGCGTGATTATTTCGAACCCGAAATGCAGGCGCTGCTGGCGTTCGCCCGCTCCCGTGACGCCGTGGTCAAGGCGGACGATCTCCAGGGTTACGATCTCTCATCCTTTGGACGCGTCTGGTACAACGCACCCTGAACTCGTTCGCATGAAAAACCATATAAGGTGATCTGAAAACGAAACGGCGCCTCAGCCAAAGCTGGGCGCCGTTTCGTTTTCAGATCACCTTCTGGGAAGGTGGCTCCCGGTGCTGGACTCGAACCAGCGACACGCGGATTAACAGTCCACTGCTCTACCAACTGAGCTAACCGGGATCAACGAGGCGGTTTTTAGCAGCCGGATTTCGGGTTCGCAAGAGGAAATTTCACGGAAAAATGAGAAGCCGCATTCACCGGATTCCAGCCGTCCTGCGGATCGCCTGGATGTCCTGATCGAGCTGCTGGAGAAAACGCGAGCGGTCCTGTTTGCCCAGCGGTGCCGGGCCGCCGGTGATAAGGCCGGATTCCCGCAGATGCTGGCTCAACTCCCGCCCGGCCAGCGCCTGACCGATCGAGGCGTCGGTAAAGGGCTTGCCGGTGCTGCCGATCACGCGGGCGCCATTCTTCAGACAGCGCGACGCCAGCGGAATGTCGGCGGTAATGACGATATCCCCGGCGCCGGCATTGGTCGCGATCCAGTCATCCGCCGCGTCGAAGCCGGCTCCCACCACCACCAGCCGGATACGCTCATGCAGCGGTACCCGGAACGGGCTGTTGGCGACCAGGGTCACGTTGAGACCGTAACGTTCGGCGACCCGATAGACCTCATCCTTCACCGGACAGGCGTCGGCATCGACATAGACATGCAGCACGTAGGACCCCTCGTTTTCCAATACTTAACCGGACTCGTTTTATCACAGAGTGGGACGCAATCGACGGGAAGACCGATGGACTGGCGGCGAACTGTGGGAATGGCGGCGATAGTGGGTCTGGCCCTGACGGTTCCGGCGCTCCCAGCCTATGCCACCCCGGCCGAAGCGCGGTCGGTGGCCGTCGCATCCAACTGCAAGCCCGGCAAGATCGAACCCTTGCGCCAGATCGTCGGCAACAGTCCGGAAACGGTCTTCAAGGTGATGTGTACGGGGGGTAAGTCCAAGGACGTCTTTGTGCTGGTCCAGTGCCGCGTGCATCAATGCGTTCTGCTGCGATGAAGGGAACGACAGCCATGCGCGGCGACCGCCTGAGCCAGATGACGCGCGTCATGGCCTTCGCCCTTCTCGGCGGCTGCTCGCTGGTGGAGGGGCCGGCCAGCATGGCGACGGCGGGCGTTTCCACCGTCCTGCTGATCAATACCGGCAAGACCCTCACCGACCATGCGTTGTCCTACGCCATCGACGAGGATTGCAGCATGGTCAACTACGAAAAGACCCGCCACTATTGCCGTGAATGGCCGGAAGTGACGGTACGCGCGGAGCCGGAGCTTTACTGCTACAAGACCCTCGCCCAGGTCGAATGCCACACCCGGCCGGAGCCTTACGGCAATAAGGAAACGCTGGTCGGAATCCGCCCGGCATGGCCCGCTCCCGCAATCTCCGCCCAAATAAGCTTGCCGCCTGCTCAGTCCCGGTGCTTGCGCGCATAGAGCGCCGCGAGAGCCCGCATGGTCTGCTGATGCTTGGCCCCGGCCTGCGTCGGCGGAACCGGATTGGTCGTGCCGAGCTTCAACGGCGACGCCGACTTCGGCGCCGCCGCCGCCGGACTGGGGCGCGGCGGCAGTGCCCCCTGCCCCATCATGGAAAGCGCTTTTTCCAACGCCTCAGGCGACAACTCGCGCGGCGGTCCCGGCTTCGGCACCGGTACTTTCGCGACCGGCGCCCGGACCTGTGCCGGCGCCTGCACAGCGGCGACACTCTTTTCCGCCGCCGGCTTGGTCACCCGCTCGATGGTGCCGGTGACGATGCCCTTCAGATAAGGCTCCACCAACCCGCGAAGCAGCCGGTCATCGGCCTGCGCCCAACCCAGCAGGATATCCTGGGCACGGGCGCGGCTGCCCTGGGAAGCGACCAGCGCCTCCTTGATCTTCGAGGATGTATAGCTGTCGGACATTAGGGGCCACCGGGACGAAACTGCGGCTACAGTGTTTCGCCTTGAGGTTAATAAACCGTCAGCACCTCCCCTGATCGTCAGGAGCGGGTCCCCAAAAGGTCAAGCACCCTCGCCAAAGGCATGTGATTGGGACTACAATCGAAATCATGATAGTCGAGATCTACTCGGACCTGATCTGTCCCTGGTGCTACATCGGCAAGCACCGGCTGGAACGCGCCCTGACCGAACGCGGGCGGTTGCCGCTGGAGCGCCGCTGGCAGCCCTATGAACTGAACCCCGACATGGCGCCGGGCGGTATCGACCGCTTCGCTTATCTCGCGACCAAGTTCGGCGGGGCGGAGCGGGCGCGGCAGGTCTATAGCGTGATCGAGGAGACGGCGGAGCGGGACGGCTTGCCCATCCGCCTCGACCGCATCAAGCGCACGCCCAATACGCTGAACGCCCATCGACTTGTCCGCTTCGCCAGCCGCCTGAACCTCGCCGACCGGCTGACGGACCTGCTGTTCGCGGCCTATTTCGTCGAAAGCCTGGACATCGGCGACCGCGAGGTGTTGCTGGCCAAGGCGGCCGAAGCCGGCATCGACCCTGATCTGGCGCGCGACCATCTGGCGGGGAACGCCGATATCGCGGCGATCCGGGCGACCGAATCGGTCGCCCGGCAATTGGGCATCCAGGCGGTGCCCTGCTTCATCTTCAACCGCCGCTATGCGCTGGCCGGAGCGCAGGAGCCTTCCGCCTTCCTGCCGCTGCTGGATCTGGCGGCGGAGGAAGTCACTCCCCTGCCCCAGCGGGTCATGCGACCAGCTTAGCCAGATCCTGCATCAGCCGGTTGACGCCCTTGACCCGCGTCGCGGTGTCGTCCCAGGTGCGGGTATAGACCAGCTTGTGGTCGGGCCGCAGCTTCATCGTCCCCACTTGCTTGCCGATGAACATCACCAGCTTGTCCGGCCGGGCGAACGAGTTGTTGTGGAACGACAGCACGGCGCCCTTCGGCCCGGCATCGACCCGCTCGACTCCGGCGGTGCGGCAAAGCTGCTTGATCGTCATGACGTCCAGCAGGTTTTCCACCTCGTCCGGCAGCGGGCCGAAACGGTCGATCAGTTCGGCTGCGAAACTATCGATCTCCGGCCGGTCCACCAGTTCCGAAATGCGCCGGTACAGCCCCAGCCGCACATTCAGGTCGGCGATATAAGCTTCCGGGATCAGCACCGGCATGCCCAGATTGATCGACGGCGTCCACTGGTCCTCCGACTCCGACAGGGTTCCGGCACCACTCCGCGCCGTCGCCACCGCTTCCTCCAGCATGTGCTGGTAAAGCTCGACGCCGACTTCCTTGATGTGGCCGGATTGCTCCTCGCCCAGCAGATTGCCGGCGCCCCGGATATCCATGTCGTGGCTGGCAAGCTGGAAGCCCGCCCCAAGACTGTCCAGCGTCTCGATCACATGCAGCCGCTGGGTCGCGGTGGCCGACAGCACCGTCTTCGGCGCATAGGTCAGATAGGCGTAACCCCGGACCTTCGACCGCCCGATCCGGCCGCGCAACTGGTAGAGCTGCGCCAGCCCGAACAGGTCGGAGCGGTGGATGATCATCGTGTTGGCGTTGGGCACGTCCAGGCCGGACTCGACGATATTGGTCGCCAGCAGCACGTTGAACTGGCCATCGTCGAAGGCGGTCATGACCTCCTCCAACTGGGTCGCGGCCATCTGGCCGTGGGCCATCACGACCTTGACCTCCGGCACCAGTTCCTGAAGCCGCTCATGGACGCGGGGCAGATCCTCAAGGCGCGGGCACACATAATAGGTCTGCCCGCCGCGATAATGCTCGCGCAGGATCGCCTCGCGGATCACCACCGAATCGTAGGGCAGCACGAATGTCCGCACCGCCAGCCGGTCAACCGGCGGCGTCGCGATCAGGCTCAACTCGCGCACACCCGCCAGCGCCATCTGAAGCGTGCGCGGGATCGGGGTCGCGGTCAGGGTCAGCACATGGACATCGGCGCGAAGCTGCTTCAGCCGCTCCTTCTGCTTGACGCCGAAATGCTGCTCCTCGTCCACGATCACCATGCCGAGGTTCTTGAACTGCACCGTCTTGGACAGCAGCGCATGGGTCCCGATCACGATATCGACCGTTCCGGCAGCGAGACCATCCTTGGTCAGCTTCTGATCCTTGGCCGTCACCAGCCGCGAGAGCTGCCCGATCCGCACCGGCAACCCGGCGAACCGCTTCTCGAAAGTGCGCGAATGCTGACGCGCCAGCAGCGTCGTCGGCACCACGACCGCGACCTGCATCCCCGACAGCGCCGCGATGAAGGCCGCCCGCAACGCCACCTCGGTCTTGCCGAATCCGACATCGCCGCAGACCAGCCGGTCCATCGGACGGCCGGACTGCAGGTCCTCCAGCACCTCTTCGATGACGCGAAGCTGATCCTCGGTTTCCGGATAGGGGAAGCGCGCCGCGAACTCCGCGTAAATTCCATCCGGAGCCGAAACGGCCTGCCCCCGCCGTAGCTCGCGCTCCGCCGCGATCTTCAGCAGCGCCTCGGCCATGTCCTTCAGGCGCTTCTTGACCCGCGCCTTGCGGCCCTGCCAGCCGACACCGCCCAGCTTGTCCAACTGCGCCGTATCGGCCGCCGACCCGTAGCGCGACAGCAGTTCGATGTTCTCGACCGGCAGGTACAGCTTGTCGCCGCCCTCATAGATCAGCCGCAGGCAATCATGCGGCGCACCGGTCACCGTCAGCGTCTCAAGCCCGTCATAGCGCCCGATGCCGTGGTCCACGTGGACCACCAGATCGCCTTCGCTCAGGCTGGACAGTTCGGCGATGAAGTTGGCCGAGCGCTTCCGCTTCTTGGTCGGCCGCGCCAGACGGTCGCCCAGGATATCCTGCTCGGTGATGACCACGACATCGGGAGCGGCGAAGCCGGTCTCGATCCCCAGCACGATCAGCGCCGTCGTCCGCCGGTCCAGCCGCCGGGCGCCCTCCCAGCTTTCGCAGATCTCGACCCGCTCGATCCCGTGGTCGCGCAGAACCGTCAGCAGCCGGTCGCGGGCACCCTGGCTATAGCCGGCGACGACGCAGCGCCGGTCATGCTTCTGAAGCTCCTCGATATGCGACTTCAGGGCGTCGAAGACATTGACATCGGGCTTGGCGCGGGCATCGGCGAAATCCCGGCCCCGGCGCCCTTCCGCATCGACACCCGCCTGCCCCTCCGCCAGCGCGAAAGGAACCAACTGCCCGACCGCGCGGGCCGCCAGCAGATCGTCCCAACCCGCCTCGTCCAGAAACAGCATGGCCGGGAGGCAGCGGCTTGTAGACGGGGTTGTTCGCCTTCTTCTCGACCGACTGGAGCGTCTTCCGCGCATGGTAGAAATCGGCGATCTGGGAGAACCGGGAATCCCGCGACTCTTCCGCCTGGGGGTCCAGCGTCACCGCCGCATCCGGGACGTAGTCCAGGATCGTTTCCATGGTGGAATGAAACAGCGGAAGCCAGTGCTCCATGCCGCCATGCTTGCGCCCGGCGCTGACCGCCTCGTACAGCGGGTCCTCGTCCAGCACGACGCCGAACAGCTCGCGATAGCCGGAGCGGAACCGCGCGATCGACTGCTCGTCCAGAAAAACCTCGGACATCGGCTTCAGCGCGACACCGTCGCGCTTCTCCGTCGTCCGCTGGCTCATCGGGTCGAAGGCCCGCACGCCCTCCAGCTCATCGCCGAACAGGTCCAGCCGCAACGGCTCCTCGGTCCCCGGCGGGAACAGGTCGATGATGCCGCCGCGAATGGCGAACTCGCCCGCCTCGCGCACGGTCTGCGCCCGCGTATAGCCGTTGTGGGCCAGATAGGCCTGCAACTTGTCCAGGTCGATCCGGTCGCCGATCTTGGCGCGGAACGTCGCGTGGCGAAGGCGCCGCGCGGCGGCACCTTCTGAAGCAGCGCGTTGACCGTGGTCAGGATCAGCCGCGCCCGCCCCTTGGCCGGCTCGATCAGGCGCGTCAGCCCTTCGACCCGGCGGCTGACGATATCGACGTTGGGCGACACGCGGTCATAGGGCAGGCAGTCCCAGGCCGGGATCTGGACAAGCTCCACCTCCGGCGCGAAGAACGCGACCGCCTCCGCCAGCCGGGCCATGCGCTGGTCGTCGAGCGACACGTGCAGCAGCCCGCCGGCCCCCCGCCGCTTGGCGATATCGGCGAGGATGCGGGCGTCCTGCCCTTCCGGCGCACCGGCGATCAGAAGGCGGGACGGGCGGCCGGGGTCGAGATTGATCTTGATCAAGGCGGGGATATCAGACTGGAAAGAGCGTCAGGCGACGGTCGTTTTGAAATTGAACGCGACCAGCAGCCGCATCACGTCGTTGTCGTGCTCCGGCGGAACCGGCTCGCGCGCGGACATCCAGTTATAAAGATCGGGATCGCTCAATTCCAAGAGCCGCTCGTACCGTTCCAACTGGCCTTCGTCGAAATTCGGCAGATGCCGGTCGGCGAAGCGGCCGAGCAGAATGTCGGCCTCGCGGGTTCCGCGATGCCAGCTCCGGAAGGTCAGGCGCTTGCGCCGGACTTCGATGGTTTCGGCGGGCTTTTCAGGGGGCTTTTCGGCAGTCATGGGGGTCACTCTCTAAAGTGCGGCCCCCACGATATAGCCCCCAACGGCGGCGCTGTCAGCTTAAGTTGTCGGGCCAACGGCCCGACAAAAGCTCTGACCAGCCTTTCAAGCCGCCGTATCGAGCGGCTGATGAGCCGCGGACAATTGCTCCACCACAGCCCGCACAGCGGCCATGGCGGGATCGGCTTCGTCGAACTTGACGCGAACGGCATCGCCTTCGACATTCCGGACGACGAACGGCGATGCGGATATCGTGCTGGTCGATGCAGAGTATCCCGCCGCTCTCGCCGCCAAGGCCCGCCGTCAGCGAAAGCGTGGCGCCTCCGGTCGAAAGGTTGACGACCCTCGCGGCCTGCGCCACCCCGCCGATCATGACCGTGCAGGGCTCATCCACATGGAAGCGGGGCTTGCGGCGCCGGTCGGCATCGGTCGTGGTCGTCCGCACCACGCGCACCAGGACGTGCCGAAGCTCCTCGATGCTGCTGGCGACTTCGCTCGATCCCTGACGCACATGCGCCGCCTGCGATCCGGTCTGCTCGGCCTCCTGGGAAACCATGGCGATGCGGGTCGATACCTCCTGGGCGGCATTGGAGGTTTCGATCACGTTGCGGCTGATCTCCTGCGTTGCCGCCGATTGCTGCTCCATCGCCGCCGCGATCGTGCCGGAGATGTGATCGATTTCGGTGATCGTGCCGCTGATCTCCTTCACCGCCGCCACGGCCGTGCCGGTCGCCGCCTGGATCTCGGTGATCTGCCGGGTGATCTCGTCGGTCGAGCGCGCCGTCTGGTTGGCCAGATTCTTGACCTCCTGAGCCACGACGGCGAAGCCCTTTCCGGCCTCCCCGGCGCGGGCGGCCTCGATCGTGGCGTTCAGCGCCAGCAGGTTGGTCTGGCTGGCGATATCGGTGATCAGTTGCACCACTTCGCCGATGCGGCCAACCGTATCCAGCAGCTTGGCGATGGTGGTCCTGCAGCCCGGACCCCGGTTGCGACCGCCTGCTGAGTGACGGCGCTGGAATGGGTGATCTGCGCGGAAATATCCTGGATCGAAGCGGTCAACTGCTCGGTCGCGGCGCTGACGGTCTGCGCGTTGGTCAGGGCCTGCTGGGCGGCGGCGGCGACGTCCTGGGCGTTGGCGCTGACGCGCTGGGCGGAGCCGGACATCACCTCGGCATCCCTCAGCATCCCGCCGGTATGGCGGGCGACCTGCTCGACGGCGCGGCTGGCTTCCCGCTCGACCGTGTCGGCCATGTCCTGCAAGGCTTTCCGCCGCTCCTCCTCGGCGTTGTGCGCCAGGAAGGCCTCCCGCTCGTGCTGCTCCAGCAGGCTGCGCCGCATCTGGTCGAGCGAGTTCAGCAGACGGCCAAGTTCGTCCGTGCGGTCGAATTTCCTGCGATTCGTCAGGTCGCCGCCGGCGATGGTGCCGGCCAGCGACACGGCCTCGTTCAAGGCGCCCAGGATGTCGCGCGCCAGCAGGACGGCCAACCCGATACCCAGCAGCACGGCGGCGGCGCCGACGGCCATGGTGAGGTTCCGGGCGGTATCGATCTGCGAGCGGCTGGCCTCCATGAACTCGAAGCCATAGGCTTTCGCCCCCTCGACCGCGATGTCGATCTTCTCGTGGATGCCGTCCGCCATCGCCTCGATCTCGGCCACGTCCGGACGCCGCTGACCGTCGAACAGCGCCTTGATGTGAGCGTCCCAGTCCTGGACCGCCACGCCGATGGCTTCGACGCTGGCGCGGATCTCGCCGTTCGGCGCGCGGCTGGCGGCGATCTCCAGGTCGTCGGCAAGCGTGGAGCGCGACTTCGTCATAGCTTTGCCGCAAGCCGTCCGGCGCGCTTGTCGCCGGCCGCCAGCATCAGTGCCGCCAAACGGCGCATCTCGCTGAAGTCGCTCTGCGCGGACCGCGCGGCGTCGGTGGACTGCAGCACTTTATCGTACATGACGACGGCGATCTGGCCGGTCGTCACGACGTTATAGAGCGCGTACAGGCCCGCGACGCCGGACATCGCGAGCAGGGCGATGAAGCCGCCGTACAGTTTGGCTCTGATGCTGTAGTGCGCGAACATGGAGGAGGTTCCTCGAACTCGGGACGCGGGCTGCTCTACTTGGTGCGGACCGCCGTCACTTGGTGACGTGAACCCGCATCTTCATACTCGGATGAATGGCGCACTGGACGTCGGCGTCACCCACGGTATCGAACTTCACGTCACTGGATTCGCCGGCCTTCTGCGTCTTCACGTCGAAGGCGTTGCCGGGCGACTGCGAGTAGACGTTGTGGGTGATCGGGTCCTTGTTCGCAAAGGTGATGGTGTCGCCTTTTTTGACGGTGATCTCCGTCTGGGAGAATTTCTTGCCCGACTGCTCGATGACGATCGTGTCGGCGAGGCAGGGCGTGCTGATCGCGGCCAGAAGCTGGCGATGGCGGTTACGAAGACGATGCGCATTTGTCTGATTTCCCGTTTTCAACAATGCGATATGGACGATGGTTCGGCCGTCAGAAGCCCGGCTTCTGCGCCGGCATGGCGAGCATCGGCATCGGCACCGGCTCGGCGTCGCCCGTGAGCGTCAGCATGAACGCGACAAGGTCGTTCTTCTCGCCCGCCGTGAGATTAAGCGGCTTCATTTCGGCCGACAGGCTCGGGCGCACGACGCCGCCCTTGTCATAATGCTCCATCACCGCGTTCAGATCGGGCAGCGAGCCGTCATGCATGTAGGGCGCGCGGCGCGTCAGGTCCCGCAGCGTCGGGGTCTTGAAGGCGTGCTTCATGGACTGCAGCGGCAGGAACTTGCCCCGGCCGATATCGTCGTCCGGCAGACCGATGTCGTGGAAGCCGTGGTCGGTCAGGTTCCAGCCCGTATGGCAGGACGCGCAGTTGCCCTTGGTATTGAAAAGCTCGAAGCCGCGCTTGGCGGATTCGCCGATCGCCTGCTCGTCGCCGGCGATCCAGCGGTCGAACGGGGCGCTGGTGGAAATCACGGTGCGCTCGAAGGTGGCGAGCGCCTTGGTCACGTTGGCGAGCGTAATGCCCTCGCCCGGAAAGGTCTGCTCGAAGGCGACGCGGTACCCGTCGATCTTCTCCAGCTTGGCGACAAGGTCGCCGACCTTCTGGTTCATTTCCATGTCGGATTCGACCGGACCGAGCGCCTGATCCTCAAGGCTGGTCTTGCGGCCGTCCCACATCAGCAGTTCGGCCCAGGCCAGATTGAGGATCGTCGGGCTGCGGCGTCCCAGAGTGCCGCCGGCGCCGATGCCCTTGGCCAGACCGTCGCCCCATGACAGGCCTGGATTATGGCAGGTGGCGCAGGAAATATTGTTGTTTCCGGACAGCCGCGGATCGAAAAAGAGCTGCTGCCCCAGACGCTGCTTTTCGACCGAAAAGGGATTGTCGTCGGGAAACGGAATAGCGGCGGGGCGCCGGTATTCCTTTTTCATCTGCTCCAGCGACGGCATCTCACCGGCGTGCGTCGGCACCGCCAGACAAAGCGCGCTCGCCGCGACCAGTAAAAAGCTTGTGGCGTGTTTCAATAGGAAGCGCATAGATGCCTCCAGTCCTTATAATGTGCTCGGTAGGGAGACGGCGTTACCAGAGATCGAGGCATATGACTGAACAGAAATCTTCATGATCGAAGTTGAACGTATGTTCTAGAGCTGATCAGATATTGCAAAGCCGGATTTTAACGTTACAGCTCTGCAATAATGTTCGACTTTCCCTCATCCTTAAATTCTATGCCTGACTTCGATCGGCACCGCCTTCCGATATATGACTTTTAGCACAACTCCTATAAACGCCAATGTCATTAGTTATGCGGCTGAACGCCGCATATTGTGCGCCGCAGCAGAACGCCCTAAAAATTTTCAGCATATTTTCGGTGACGCTTTACCATTTCCGTTCAGCGGAACAACGGCCGGCCGTCCAAAATCACCGACCCCACGAGGGCGGACCGCCGACCGCGACGCGCAGACGTTCAGCCAGCCCCCTACGGTCCAGAACCAGATCCCCGCCGGCCGCTTCGGCAACCCCGGCGAGATCGCCAAAGCGGTCGTCTTCCTCGCGCCGGACAATTCCGCCTTCACGGTCGGCAGCGAACTGGTCATCGACAGCGGGATGAGCAACCTGTGACGGCCGCCCCGGCTCCGCCCCCGCATTTCCAGGCTCACAACTCCAGAAACGCCTTGAACCCGCCATAGATCATGCGCTTGCCGTCGAAAGGCATCTCCGACATGTCGGCTTTAAGCCGGGGGTCCGCCATCACCTTGGCATTGACGGCATCGCGCTGCTCGCGCAACTCATAGACGATCCACGAGAAGACGACGATCTCGTCGTCCTTCGCCTGCACGGCGCGCGGAAAGGATGTCAGCTCGCCATACGGCACATCGTCCCCAATGCACTCGACAAAGGCGAGCGCGCCATGCTCCTTCCAGATCTCCCCGCCTTGCCGCCAGCGCCTTGTAGGCCTCGATTTTCTCCTTCGGCACGGGAACTACGAAGCCATCGACATAGGACATGGTAAGCCTCCTCACGTTGAGATCGATCAAAGGACGATTGGTCGGGCGGTAAGCCGACAGGGTGGATCAGTCTTTTCCGCCGGACAAGATCGGATTAAGGGGGAAGGACGGGCAATTCTCCAGAGGGTTGGCTTCCTGGAATGAATACGCTTCAGTTAAACACGTGGGATCTCTTTGTTCCTATAAGCCGAATGCAAATGGCTACCACTACTTTATATAGAATTATGTTTCGTTTAACACAATCAGGAGCAGTATAACTTCAAAATTATGTATCTTCCGGCACAAAATGTCTGAATTTGACTCGAAATGGTTACACCAAATGCTATCTTCTCGCTCTGCAACTTGAGAGGAGGATTGCATGGCTAGAACCGGAGAAGGCGAATTCGCACTTGCGGTGCTGCTTCTTGTTAGCAGAAACCACGATCAGATTGTCAAATTCAAGCAGGCATACGCAGATATTCCGAAGTTGATAAACCTCACAATAGAAGACCTAGCCCCATCTATACCAAGAGATGGCGAACCAATGTGGCATCAAAGTGTTCGCAACATACAAAGTCATCATACCGATGACGATAACTTCATAAATCTTGGATATTTAACTCACGTGACGGGAGTTGGATACAAGACCACCTCTAAGGGCGTAACACATCTACGTCAATTAGGCTATTGAACTAAGGTCAGTAATTTTATCGTGCACAGACGCATTTTGAACTCCCAATCACAGCGAATAGCTTTGGAACATCGCTCAAAAGTTTGTTGCTTACAGAAACGCGTTCAATGCGTCTGGTCATGATTACTTGATTGATATGATTGTAACGGTGATCGCAACCAGATCATAAGCAATCAAGACGCTGCAATTCGCCAACGAAGTGGCTTCGGCCTTCGTCCTAAGAGAAACCGAGATCGATCTACAAAAATGTTATGCTGGTACGTGCAAGGCAAATCTCTGAAATTGCAGTCAAGCAGGCTGTTAGCTACCGACACAGGCGCTTGAAGCATATTTTCTGTGAAAGTATTGCATGAACCCCAATGTGTCTATCCACATTAACGGTAACGATTTTTATATCCTGGCTTCAACCATTTTAACTCAGTTACACCAGTAGATTTTTTATCCCAAACGAACCAAGCATAAGCGGTTGTACCCGATCCTTTTTGCACAGCACCTGCCGGGTAAAAGGTGATTCTCTCACTAAAAACCCACACACGGGATGGCGGTAGCTTAGCGAAAATGGTGCGCTGCCTGTTGGCTCCTTCTAAGAACGCCAACCGCAGCAACAATGCGAGCTTGCGGTCGGCTTTCTTTATACCAGCCTGCACAAATCCTTCAGCCGCATTATCAGGCGGGTTTGTCACAATATTTGGGGCACTCTGATCTAGTGTTAAGAAATCGCAATTCGTATCACCGTATCCACGATCATATAAATCGGAACTGATGACATGTTGGCCAGTTTGATTAAGCACTTCGGACATAGCACCGTTGCCGCAAGCGCTCTCCCAGATGTCACCTACGAACTCTTCGTTATCAATCAATGCGTGAGTTGCCCAAGCAGGCGTTGGATAGAAGTCAGGACCTTCTAGATCGGCAAAACGCTTTGTTGTCGCTTGAACCCGCCATTTAAATTGTACTTAACATCCATAATGAAAAACATCCATAATATGCATTAATATTGACGACAGTTCAACAACATCTGGGCCGTATCATCAGACAAAATGATATCAAGCCACCAAATTCCTAAGATCAAATCTTTATGCAATGATTTCTGAGTTCTTGCTTTTTAATTATGGGACAAAGCCCCGAATATTTATCTTGCATCATTTCTACCCCTCGTTGCAAACATCACTTTACATAGTCCAGTTAGATAAATCTACTTTCACTAGCGTCCTAACCCAATCCCAATCCTTCCCGCCGCCCCCCTGATATGCCCCGCCATCGCCTCCGCCGCCCGCGCCTCATCCCGCCCGTTCAGCGCCGCGACGATGGCCTCGTGCTCGCTCACCGTTTCCCAGATCCGTTCATGGTGGATGAACGGCAGGCGCTGGATTTCATCCATCACGCCGTTCACGGTGCGGAATAGCTCCATCACCATCCGGTTGCCGCTGCACTCCACAATCGCGCGGTGGAAGACGCTGTCGCATTCGGCGACGGCGATCAGGTCGCCGGCTTCCACCGCAGCGCGCATCCGCTCCACCGACTGGGCGATCACGGCCAGATCCTCCGCCTTGGCGTTCCGGGCCGCCATGGCGGCCGCTCGCGGTTCAAGCATCAGGCGAGTCTCGTAGACCTCCAGCGGTGAATAGCGGTCGGCGAATCGCCATTTGGCCTGCGGCGGCGCCTCCCCGCCCGGCCCAAGGACGAAGACGCCGCGCCCAACCTCCACCCGGACAAGCCCAAGGGTTTCCAGCACCGACAGCGCCTCGCGCAGGGAGGCGCGGCTGATGCCGAACTGTTCGGAAAGCTCCCGCTGCGCCGGCAGCCGGTCGCCCGGCTTCAGGGTGCCCTCCAGAATCATCGACTGGATTCGCTGAACCGCCGATCTGGGCACCAGAATCCTGCCGCCGTCCACGTTCATTCAAACTCACTCCCCTGTGCGGCCCCTGTGACGGCCCCCGCCCCGAAAGCCGGCACCGCCCCCTTTTGGCTAGTTGACCCTAACCCGGAAACCCGTTCCAATCCACTGGTCTGGCCGGTCAGACCAGTTGCGAGTCAATGACAACAGGCACGCCGGCCACAGGGAAAGCCACCGTCACAAAAAGCCCCATAAACAGGGAGCGTGAGGAGACGACATGCGCAGGACATTCCTGAAGACCGCCTTTGCCGCCATCATGGCGACCGCCGCCTGTGCCCTGGCGGGCAACGCCGCCCAGGCCGCCGACCTCACGGTGGGCGCCAATATCGGCAACGTGCCGTGGGAATTCCAGGACGCCACCGGCAAGAATGTCGGGTTCGAGATCGATCTGGTGGAAGAGATCGGCAAGCGGCTCGGCAAGTCGGTCGAGATCGTCAACATCCCGTTCAACGGGCTGTTCTCCGCCGTCCAGTCCGGCCGGATCGATATGGCGGTGTCCTCCATCACGATCACCGAGAAGCGGCTGGAATCGGTCAGCTTCGCCCAGCCCTACTATGACAGCGACCAGTCGCTGACCGTGCTCGCCAAGAGCGGCCTGTCCAAGGTCGAAGACCTCAAGGGCAAGGCGATCGGCGTCGATACCGGATCGACCGGCGACATGTGGGCGACGCAGAATCAGGCCAAGTACGGCTTCGGCGATATCCGCAGGTTCGAAGGGCTTCAGCCCGCGATGCTCGACCTCGCGGCAGGCCGGCTCGACGGCTATGTCAGCGATATCCCGGCGCTGCTCTACTACAGCAAGGACAAGCCGCAGTTCAAAGTCGCCCAGCGCATCCCGACCGGCGAGCGCTATTCGATCATGTTCGCCAAGGACAGCCCGCTGGCCGCCCAGGTGAACGAGCAGATCACCGCCCTCAAGAAGGACGGCACCATGGCGGCCCTGCACGAGAAGTGGTTCGGCGCGAAGCCGGAAGCCGGCACCAGCACCGCCGAAGTGCTCGACATGCCGAAGCCCAAATCCTGACGCCCTGAAGCCGAAACACCCTGAAGCCCCGGCGGGAGCAGAACACCGACGCATGGATATCCTCGACACCTTCTTCAACTGGACCGTTTTCCAGGACTCGCTTCCCCTGCTCCTGCTCGGGCTGACCACCACGCTCAGCCTCGGCGTCACCAGCATCCTGATCGGGCTGGTGACCGGCCTGTTCCTGGCGCTGATCCGGATGTACGCGCCGGCTCCCGCCGCAGCTGCTGGCGGTCGCCTATATCGACCTGTTCCGCGCCATTCCCATCCTGGTGCTGCTGGTCCTGATCTACTACGCCCTGCCCTTCGTCGGGCTGCGGCTGTCGCCGTTCGCGGCGGCCACGTCGGCGCTGTCGCTGGTGAGTTGCGCCTATGCCGCCGAGATCTTCCGCGCCGGCATCCAGGCGGTGCCGTCCGGCCAGTTCGAGGCGAGCAGGGCGCTCGGCCTCAGATACTGGAGCATGATGACATTCGTGATCCTGCCCCAGGCCTTCCGGATCGTCATCCCGCCGATCACCAACAACTGCATCAACGTGATGAAGGACACGGCGCTGGCCTCGGTCGTCGCCATGCCGGACCTGCTGAAGCAGGCGACCCAGGCGCAGGCGCTGGCGGCCAACCCGACCCCGCTGGTCGGGGCCGCTCTGATCTACCTGCTTCTGCTGCTGCCGATGGTCCGCATCGTCGGCACGCTGGAGCGGCGCTTCGCTGTGGGAAGGCAACGATGAGCATCATCACTCCCCAACCACTGGTCCCTGAAACCTTCGCCCCCTTCGGCGACGTCATCCAGGCGGGCCTGGGCGAGGTCACCCGGGTCAACGAAGGCCGCGCCGACCGCTTCGACAGCGGCGCCCGGCTGGACCGCCTGCTGGCGGAAACAACCCCTGTCGTCGCCATCTACCGGATCGACGCCTCGACCCTGCCGCTCCGGATATCCCGGCTGGAACGCCATCCGCTGAGCAGCCAGCTCTTCATTCCCGATGAATGCGGCCCGCTATCTGGTGGTCACCGTCCCCTCCGACATCAACGGCGATCCCGTCCCGGCCGAAGCCGCCGCCTTCGTGGCGACAGGGTCCCAGGCCATCAACTATCAGCCCGGCGTCTGGCACTGCCCCCTGGTGGCGCTGGACCAGCCGGCCGATTTCGCCATGGCGATGGGAAAAGCGCTCGATCCCGCCGCCGATTGCCAGTTCTTCGACCTGCCCGCCCCGCTGACGGTCGGCCAGGTATCCAAACAGGTTCCATAGGAGTTTTCCGGCATGCTGCCTGCCCTCGACCTCGATTTCGTCCGGGCTCAGTTCCCAGCGCTGTCCGGCGACTGGGTCTTCTTCGACAATGCCGGTGGATCGCAGACCCTGCGCACGGTCGCCGACCGCATTTCCGACTATCTGCTCACCAGCAACGTCCAGCTCGGCGCCAGCTACGCCGTCTCGCAGCAGTCCGGCGCGCGGGTGCGTGACGCCCACGTCAGCATCGCGGAACTGATCGGCGCCGCCCGGCCCGACGAAATCGTCATGGGGCCGTCCGCCACGGCGCTGACGTATACCCTCGCCGCCGCCCTGGCCGAGGACATCGCCCCCGGTGACGAGATCATCGTCACCGACACCGACCACGAAGCCAATATCGGCCCCTGGCTGAAGCTGGAACAGCAGAAGGGCGCCGTCATCAAGACTTGGGGCCGTCCGCCCGGATACGCTGGAACTGGAGCTTGCCGACCTGGACGCGCTGATGACCCCGCGCACCAAACTGGTCTGCTTCACCCACGCCTCCAACATCCTCGGCACCATCAACCCGGTCGCCGACATCACCCGCTTCGTCCACGAACGCGGCGCCCGCGTCGTCGTCGATGGCGTGGCGTTCGCCCCGCACCGCGCGGTCGAGGTAGCAAGCTGGGACGTCGATTTCTACATCTTCAGCTTCTACAAGGTCTACGGCCCGCACCATGCCGTCCTCTACGGCAAATACGACCAGTTGCTGGCGCTGCCCAGCCTGAACCACTTCTTCATCGGGCGGGAAGTCGTCCCCTACAAGCTCCAGCAGGGCAACGTGAATTACGAGCTGTCCGTCGGCTGCACCGCCATCACCGATTATCTGGTGGAACTGGGAGGCCGCACCGGCAGCCGGACCGACCGCCGGGGCCAGATCCTGGCCGCCTTCGACGCCATCGCCCAGCAGGAGGAGCAATTGGCCGAGCCGCCTGCTCTCCTTCCTCCGCTCCCGCAACAGCGTCCGCATCATCGGCAATCCGTCAGCCGACCGGGGCCGGCGCGTCCCCACCATCAGCTTCATCGCGGAAAACCACCGCTCCGACGAAGTCGTGACCCGCGTGGACGAGCACCGGATCGGCATCCGCTACGGCGATTTCTACGCCCGCCGCCTGATCGAAAAGCTGGGCCTGACGGCTCAAGCCGGGGTCATCAGGGTCTCGATGGTCCACTACAATACCGTGGCCGAGGTTGACCGTCTGGTCGAAGCCCTCGACCAGCATCCTGTAACCGGTCCTGTAACCCAAGGGAGGAACCATCATGGACAGCTTCGATCTGGTGATTCGCGGCGGCACGGTCGTCACCTCCTCCGAAACGTCGCGCTGCGACGTGGGCATCCGCGACGGCCGCATCGCCGCCCTGGCCGAACGCCTCCCGCCGGCAGCCGGGAAATCGACGCCGGCGGCAAGCTGGTGATGCCCGGCGGCATCGACAGCCACGTGCATATCGACCAGCCATCGGGCGACGGCACCGTCATGGCCGACGACTTCGTGTCCGGCACCCGCTCGGCGGCGGCGGGAGGCAACACCACCGTCATCCCCTTCGCGCTCCAGCAGCAAGGGCCAGAGCCTCCGCGCCGCCGTCTCCGACTACCATGCCACGCGCCGAAGGCAAATGCCTGATCGACTACAGCTTCCACCTGATCGTCTCCGACCCGAACGAGCAGACGCTGGGCCAGGATCTCCCCGCCCTGGTCAAGGACGGCTATACCTCGTTCAAGGTCTTCATGACCTATGACGACCTCAAGCTGAACGACCGCGAGATGCTGGAGGTCTTCGACGTGGCCCGGCGCGAAAGCGCCCTCGTCATGGTCCATGCCGAGAACTACGACGCCATCCGCTTCATGACCGAGCGGCTGGAGCGCGCCGGCCACACCGAACCCTATTTCCACGGCACCTCCCGCCCCGCCCCGGTCGAGCGCGAGGCCACCCACCGCGCCATCACCTTCGCCGAACTGGTCGATGTGCCGATCATGATCGTCCACGTCTCATCCGGCGACGCGGTGGAGCAGATCCGCTGGGCGCAGTCGCGCGGCCTGAAGATCTACGGCGAGACCTGCCCGCAATACCTCGTCGCTGACCGCCGAGGACCTGCGCGGCCTCAACATGGAAGGCGCCAAATACGTCTGCAGCCCGCCGCCGCGCGATCCCGAGAGCCAGCAAGCCTGCTGGAACGGCCTGATCAACGGCACCTTCTCGACATACTCGTCCGACCACTGCCCGTTCCGGTTCGAAGGCCCGCTGGCAAGAAGCGCAAGGGAGACCGCACGGCGTTCCGCTGGGTCCCCAACGGCATCCCCGGAGTCGAAACCCGCCTGCCGATCCTGTTCTCCGAAGGGGTCGTCAAGGGCAGGATCGACCTTCAGCAGTTCGTGGCGCTGACCTCCACCAACCACGCCCGGATGTACGGCCTCGCCGGCCGCAAGGGCACGATCTCCGTCGGCGCCGACGCCGACATCGCGATCTGGGACCCGGAACTCACCCGACGATCCGGCAGGAGAACCTGCACCACGGCGCCGACTACACGCCCTATGAAGGCATGGAAATCACCGGCTGGCCGACCACCGTCATCGTGCGCGGCGGAGTCGTCGTCGAAGACGGCGCCATCACCGGCCAACCCGGCCACGGCGCCTTCCTCAAACGCGACCTCTCGCCCTTCGCCAAACCGCGCGGCAAGACCTGGCTGCCCGCCTGAGACCTGTGGCGCGATAGCCCACCCCCGCCGCTCCATCCGGTCGCGCGGATTGACAGGTCATACCCCTTTCGGTTCTCATGATAATAAATAAGCAAACGGAGGATTCCCATGAAGCTCGTCCAGACACAGGCGGTCATGGCGCTGGCATCGCGGCATCCGCTCTCTGCGCCGTGCCGGCTTTCGCGCAAGCGCCGGAACGCGAGCGGAGCCCCGCCGGCTGAAGCCGCCGCCCCCGCGCCCGAACCGCCGAAAGTGAACATCGCGAGCGCCGTCACCTGTCAGGTGCTGATCAGCCAGTTCGACGACAGCGTGGCCGCAGCCAAGGTCGAGGACGCCGTGAAGGCATCGGCCCGCGCCTTGCGCGGCGACGGCAACAAGGCGTGCAACGCCTGGAATTACGAAGCCGGCATCGGCAGCGTCCGGGTCGCGATAGAGACGATTGGCCGCAAGCCGGTGCGCTGATGCCGCAGCCCAATCGCCGGTACGGTTACAAAGCCGAAATCTTTATAAATTAAGATGCATTTTTAGATAAAAAAAGTCTCTCCAACCGGACGATGGAATGCCTTGGCCGGCCCACTCGCAGGACGGTCTGGAGGCTCTCGCCGCAGGGATCTCATGAAGCTCAAGACGACCATCGCTGCCGGTTATTTCACGGTCATTGGCCTCGTCGCCGTCGTCGGTGTGGTCGGGCTGCTCGGCCTCTACCAATATGCCGGCTCCGTCGAGAACGGCACCGCCGCAACCCGCCTGTCTCTGGCGATGGGCGAGGTCCGCGCCCTGGAATGGAGCGCCCTGCGGGGCGATCTGTCCGCGTCGGGCGAAGCGCGCGACCGGCTGGCATCCATCGTCGATCAGTTCGCCACACGCGGCATGGCGGCGGAGCAGGCCTCGGCCGACCGCTACGCGCAGGCGTTCCACAGCTTCGTCGGCGTCGAGGAGCGGCTGCTGGCGGGCGATACCGTCATCGGCAAATCGGTCCAGCAACTGGCGTCGCTGTCCGACGTGCTGGTCACCGCCCAGGTCAAGCTGGCCCGCACCGCCGGCCGCGACCTTGAGGAAGCGGAGGCGGCGGCACGCGCCGCGACCGCCCTTGCCGATGTCGTCGAGTCGATCCGCGACGGCGTGGTCAACGCCCAGCTTGCCGAAATGGCCTTCCTGAACCACCCCGACAGCAGCGAGATCACTCCCGCCCTCGAAGCGCTCGATCGCCGCGGCCGAACTCACCTCCCGCCTGCCGCCGGCCGATGGCGAACCCGCGCGCGAGATCATCGAAACCTATACCCTCTCGATCGGCGACACCTCCGCCGCCTATGCGGGATATGAGAGCTACCGGGAAGTCATCCTGCGGCTGCTTGGGGAAATGGACCGGCTGCACTCGGCCCTGCCGCCCGGCACCGATGCGTCGACCCGGTTCGAAGCGGCGGAACTCACCGCCTGGGCGTGGCGCGCCCGCGCCAACGGCACCATCGGGGACGCCCTCGTCATTCCGCGCATCACCCATCCCGAACTGAACGCGATGAAGGCGCTGGCGGTCCAGGTGATCGACCTGACCAGACAGATGGCCGCCGCCCGGTCGGAACTCCTCCAGCTTTCCACCGTGGACGAAGCGCAGTCGCGCGGCATCGCCTCCTCCATGGAAAACATCAAGGAGCGCTATTTCGCCACCCGCTCCGCTGCGGAAGCCAAGGCGGTCGAAGCCCGCGCCGGCTATATCCGCGCCATGTCCGCCGCCGACCGGGGCCGCCAGATCAGGGCCGCCTCGCTCCAGGTGGCGCTGGCGCTTGTCCGACCTGTCGTCCGGCAAGCGCGATGTGCTGCGGGAAGAGATCGCCGGCACCATGGCCCGAGTCGCCGGCCACTGGACGAGATCGCCCAGCAGACCGGGGAAACCGACCATATCGGCACGATGCGCGCCTTGCTGGCGCCGCTGGAAGCCAGCTTCGTCGATCAGATCGACCTCCAGTCAACGGCGGTCCGGCTGGCGCGCGACATGAACGCCGCCGCGGTCGAGGCATCGCAGCAGGCCCGCACCCTGTCCGACTCAGGTCTGGCCGCCGCTGAGTCCGGCAAACAGGAACTCGGTCGCCATCATCGTCACGACGCTGGCGCTCGCCACGCTGGCCGGTCTCGGCTTCGCCTTCGTGCTCGGCCGCCACGTGTCGCTCGGCATCACCCGCATGAGCGAAGCGATGAGCGCCATCGCCCACGGCGAGCTTGGACGCCGACATTCCCAACCAGGGGCAGCGCGGCGAACTGGGCCAGATGGCCGAGTCGCTGGTCGCCTTCAAGGACAACGCCCGCCTTCGGGTCGAAGCGGAGGAACGCGCCGAAGGCGCCCGCCATCAGGCCGATGCGGAGCGCCGCGAGGTTCTGGGGCAACTGGCCGGCACCTGCGAAAGCCGGCTGCTGCCGCTGGCCCAGCAGGTCTCATCCGCGTCCCGCCGCCAGTCGGACGACGCCCGCCAGTTGCTCGACATGGCCGAACAGGCCATGAAACGCTCCGAAACGGTCGCCGACGAGGCCGGAAGCACCGGCCGCAATCTCGGCGCCGTCGCCTCCGCGACGGAGGAAATGGCCGCCTCCATCGCCGGCATCGCGCACAGCATGCTGTCCACCGCCGATCTGGCGCGCCGCAGCGTGACGGAGGCCGACCGCGTCCGCAACAACCTGGAAAGCCTCGTCCGGGTCGCCGAGAGCGTCGGCGACGTGGTGGTCCTGATCCGTGAAATTTCCGAACAGACCAACCTGCTGGCGCTGAACGCCACGATCGAGGCCGCCCGCGCCGGGGAAGCCGGCAAGGGCTTCGCCGTCGTCGCGAACGAGGTCAAGAACCTCGCCGGCCAGACCGCCCGCGCGACCGAGGAAATCTCCGCCCGGATCGACGGCATCCGCGCCGAAACCCTGAGCGCCACCGACGCCATCCGCGGCATCTCCTCGATCATCGAACAGATGGACATCGCCACCGGCTCCGCCGCCGGAGCGGTCGAGCAGCAACGCGCCACCACGAAGGAAATCGCGCGCACCACTCAGGATGTCTCCGTGCAGCGTCGATCGCATCGGCACCGACATCGCCGTCGTCAGCGACCGCGCCCGTGAAACCGAAAATGTCGCCCGCGCCCTTCAGACCTCCGCCGAGCGCCTGGGCGGCGAGGCGGACGACATGGAGCGGACCGTCAACGACTTCATCGCCTCGATCCGGTCCCTCTAAAAATACTGATGATAATCAGACTGGCGGCAATCGATGGGCATAAGAATAGCACCGATTGCCGCAATCATGTTGCGCCGCAATATATAATCCAACCGCGACAGTAATTTAAAGGATTGGCAAGCGGATTGTTGCATGCAACACTTTACGCATCGCCAGGACCATGAACAGGGCACGGCAAACATAACGCGAAAAAAAGCGCGCTGGGAGGAAAAACACCATGACCGAAGAAACGGGCAAACCCGCAGTCACGCCTATTGTTGACGACTCAAGTAACGAGATCGTCGCCCAAGAACCTGAAGCGCCCTCGGCTTCGCGCCGAAGCTTTCTGACAGGCGCCGCGGCGGCTGCGGCCGGTACGGCGGCGGCCGGACTTTCAATGCCCAATATCGCCCGCGCCCAAACCGTCACCATGCGGTTCCAAAGCACGTGGCCGTCGCGCGATATCTTCCACGAATTCGCCCAGGACTATGTCAACATCGTCAACGGCCTGTCCGGCGGCCGGCTGAAGCTCGACCTGCTGCCCGCAGGCGCCGTCGTCGGCGCGTTGCAGCTTCAGGACGCGATCATCGCGGGGGCGCTCGACGGCGGCCACGGAGTCGCCGGCTACTGGTACGGCAAGAACAAGGCCTTCTCCCTGTTCGCCACCCCGCCGTCGTTCGGCTGGAACGCCAACCAGATGCTCGGCTGGATTCGCTACGGCGGCGGTCAGGCGCTCTATGACGAACTGGTCCAGGACGTGCTCAAGCTCAACCTCGTCGGATTCCTGATGGCGCCGATGCCGACCCAGCCGCTCGGCTGGTTCAAGAAGGAGATCAAGACCGCCGAGGACATGAAGAACCTCAAATACCGCACCAACGGCCTCGCCGCCGACATGAACCAGGAGCTGGGCGCCGCCGTCACCATCATGGGTGCGGCCGACATCGTCCCGGCGATGGATCGCGGCCTGCTCGACGGCGCGGAGTTCAACAACCCGACATCGGACCGCATCCTGGGATTCCCCGATGTCAGCAAGGTCTACATGGTGCAGAGCTACCATCAGGCCAGCGAGTGCTTCGAGGTCATCTACAACAAGACCAAGTACGACAGCCTGGGCAAGGAGCTTCAGCAGGTCCTGAAGATCGCCGCCGACGCCGCGTCGGCCGACATGGTCTGGAAGGCGATGTCCCGCTATCCCAAGGACATGCAGGCGATCAAGGATCGCGGCGTCAAGGTCTACAAGACGCCGGAAAGCGTCCTTCAGGCTCAGTTGAAGGCGTGGGACAATGTCGTCGCCAAGCTGTCGGCCGATCCCTTCTTCGCCAAGGTGATCGACAGCCAGAAAGCCTGGGCCAAGCAGGTCGTGGGCTTCGAGACTGGAATGGGAAGTCCCGCGCGAACCCGCCTACAAGCACTTCTTCTCCTGATCGGAAGCGGCGCTCTTCAAGCCGGCGGCGGGCGATGCCCGCCGCCGGCTTTTCCGTTTTCACCGTTCAAGCTTTCACCCCATCCGGAAGAACCGGCGCGGCGGCAGCCGCATCACCAGATCGGGCGCCTTGTCATGGAAAGCCCGCACCGCCTCCGCGATGCGGCGGGCCAGCATGTCGGTCATGTCCAGATGGTCGACGCATTTCTCGGGCACTACGATATCGATATCGTGGTCGTACCCGAAGGCTGTCGTCCGCACGACGACATCCTCCAGCTTCGGCTGGAGATGTTCCGTCAGCTTGCTCGCGTAATCCTGCGGATCGAACTGGTCGTCGCGGTCCCGGTCCGCATTGAGCCGATTGGTGCTCAGAGTGATTTCTATCCTGATCATGTCGTTCTCGACACCCAGAGCGGCCATGTTGAGGGCGGGACGTCTCCTTGCCGACCATGATGGCGCGGCGATCCTCTACAAATAGTTTCCGGTACAAATGTTTCCCGGTCGTCCGCCATGCCGTGAAGTCGCAGCAGCCAACCACCGTTTGATTACAACCGGAAAATAAGCAGAATGACGCGCTCTCGCTCCGATCCGGCTCCCGGCTCATTGCCAGTCCATTGCGCGCCAACTTAATCGTGTGCCAGTCCATCGTATGGAAGTTCGAAATGTCGAAACTGTCGTTCCCCAAGGAAAAGATCTCGATCCTTCTGCTTGAGGGCATTCACGATAACGCCGTCGCCGATCTGGCCGATCACGGCTACACCAACGTCACCCGCCTGCCCAAGGCGCTGGACGAACAGGATCTGATCGAACGGCTGGCAGGCGTCCACATGCTCGGCATCCGCTCGCGCTCCCAGCTGACGGAAAAGGTGCTGCGCGAAGCGGACAAGCTGATGGCGATCGGCTGCTTCTGCATCGGCACCAATCAGGTCGAATCTGTCCGTCGCGCGCCGGCTGGGCATTCCGGTGTTCAACGCGCCGCACAGCAATACCCGCAGCGTCGCCGAACTGGTGATGGGCGAGATCATCATGCTGATGCGCGGGATCTGGGACAAGTCGCGCATCGTCCACGAAGGCGGCTGGATGAAGTCGGCCAAGGACAGCTACGAGATCCGCGGCAAGGTGCTGGGCATCGTCGGCTACGGCCATATCGGCACCCAGCTTTCCATCATCGCCGAAGCGCTCGGCATGCGCGTGCGCTTCTTCGACGTGCAGAAGAAGCTGGCGCTCGGCAACGCCCAGTCCTGCCGCACCCTGGACGAGTTGCTGACCCTGTCCGACGTGGTCAGCCTGCACGTGCCCGACACGGCGCAGACCCGCAACATGATCGGCCCGGACCAGCTCAAGGCGATGAAGAAGGGCTCCTACCTGATCAACGCCGCGCGCGGCAGCATCATCGACATCGACGCCCTTGCCGACGCCCTGAAATCCCGCCACCTGCTCGGCGCCGCGATCGACGTCTTCCCGGAGGAGCCGGCCGGCGACGCCGATGAATTCGTCAGCCCCTTGCGCAACCTGCCCAACGTGATCCTGACGCCCCATATCGGCGGCTCGACGCTGGAAGCCCAGGCCAATATCGGCAACGAGGTCGCCCGCAAGCTGATCGAGTATTCCGACAACGGCTCGACCATGGGTGCGGTGAACTTCCCCGAAGTGCAGCTCCCCGTCCGCGAAAGCGGCGTCCGCTTCCTGCACATCCACGCCAACGTTCCCGGCATCCTGCGCAAGCTGAACGAGGTCTTCGCGTCGCGCGGCCTCAACATGGCGGCCCAGTACCTGCAGACCGACCCCGAGATCGGCTACGTCGTCTTCGACGTGGACGGCGAAGTGGACGATCAGGAAATCCTGGCCGACATCCGCGCCATCGACGGCACGCTCCGCTCCCGCGTCCTCTACGACCGCCGCTCCTGATACGCCGATCGCCGCGCGCTTCCCCGCACCGGGATGAAGGGCGTCGGCCCGACATGCCGGCATCGCGAAATTCGGTGACAGTGTTATCTATTTACCGCACCGAGAACGAGTATTCACTCGACATTTTCAATCATAGGCATCCATCACAACTCTCGACACATCCTTACATCCGCCGTCCATTCCCGTACGCCTCTTTCGAGCTGTAATAGCGTTCTTAATGTTCCATGATGCAAACTATCTGCCAAAGCTGATTGATTACGATGGTTGCGGGAGACGGGGTTACACCGGGCGGAGTTCCAATGGATCGCGGAGTGCCGCCGTATTCACCCTTCCCTGTGGCGCGGAACGTGATAATCAAATCCGCAACGAGCAAGAAAATGCAGGAGGAGAAGACATGCAGCCCTCGCATTCCGCCCTAAGCCCTTGGAGCGCCTTGCGTCGCCGCACCGTCCTGCGCCTGGGCGCCGGGCTTGGCGCGCTGGCGCTCGCGGCGGTGACCGGCCTCACGACCCCCACTCCGGCGGCGGCCCAGAGCGCCTATCCCAGCCGGCCCGTCACCCTCGTGGTGCCCTTCCCCGCCGGCGGCTCGACCGATCTGGTGGCGCGCCTGATAGCATCCAGGATGACCGGCGTGCTCGGCCAGCAGATCGTCGTCGAGAACCGGGGCGGCGCCGGCGGCAACCTGGGATCGGCCGCCGTCGCCCGCGCCGAGCCCGACGGCTACACCATCCTGATGGGAACGGTCGCGACCCACGCGCTCAACCCCGCCCTTCAGAAGAAGATGCCCTACGACGCGGTCAAGGATTTCGCGCCGATCTCCCTGCTGGCGCTGATCCCCAACGTGCTGGTGGTGTCCAACGACTTCCCCGCGAAGAACGTCAAGGAGCTGATCGACCTGCTCAAGGCCAAGCCGGGCGAGTACAGCTACGCGTCCTCCGGCAACGGCACGCCGCTGCACCTTTCCGGCGAGTTGTTCAAGAGCATGGCCGGCGTCGATATGGTCCACGTCCCCTACAAGGGCGCCGGGCCGGCGCTGGTGGACGTGATCGCCGGCCACGTGCCGATCATGTTCGACAACCTGCCGCCGTCGCTGGAGCAGATCCGGGGCGGCAAGCTGCGCGGCCTCGCGGTGACCACCAAGGAGCGGGCGCCCTCCATCCCCGACCTGCCGACCATCGCGGAAACGCTGCCCGGCTACGAGACCTATAGCTGGAACGCCTTCTTCGCCCCGGCCGGCACGCCGAAGGACGATCATCGCCAAGCTCAACGAGGCGTCGCTCGCCGCCCTGAAGGACCCCGAGGTTTCCGCCAAGCTGGCCGACCTCAGCGCCACCGTCGTCGGCTCGACACCCGAGGAACTGGCAACCCACGTCAAGGATGAACTCGCCAAATGGGCGCCCGTCGTGGCGGCATCCGGCGCCCGCATCGACTGACGCACCCTGATCCATCCACCCGCAACCCCCAACCCCAAACAATCAAAGCGGCGCCCACCCTTAAACGGTCCAGGAGCGCCGCACCCAATGAGCGGGAGGCTCAAACACGAATGCGTAGACTGACCCTGATAGCCGCGGCGCTTGCCCTCTTCACCGGCACGGCCGCCGCTCAATCCGATTATCCGACCCGTCCGATCACCGTCATCGTGCCCTTCACCGCCGGCGGCCCGACCGACACCGTGGCCCGTCTGGTGGCCGAGCCCATGACGCGGGCGCTGGGCCAGCAGGTGATCATCGAGAATGTCGGCGGCGCCGGCGGCACGCTCGGCGCCCGCCGGGTGGCGAC
This sequence comes from uncultured Alphaproteobacteria bacterium, assembly GCA_963848585.1. Taxonomy (GTDB): domain Bacteria; phylum Pseudomonadota; class Alphaproteobacteria; order Azospirillales; family Azospirillaceae; genus Skermanella. The sequence continues at coordinate 192,557 of CAWKET010000015.1, forward strand.
AGCCGACCCCGATGGCTACACCCTGCTGCTGCACCATATCGGTCAGGCGACCAGCGCGTCGCTCTACCGCAAGCTGTCCTACAGCCCGGCCAAGGACTTCGCCGGCATCGGGCTGATCACCGACGTGCCGATGACCATCATCTCCCGGCCCGACTTCCCGGCCAATTCGATCGCCGAGCTGATCGAGACGATCAAGACGAAGAAGCAGGATATCACCCTCGCCAATGCCGGCGTCGGCGCCGTGTCGCATCTCTGCGGCATGCTCCTTCAATCGGCACTGGGCGTGCAGATGACGACCGTCCCCTACAAGGGCACCGGTCCGGCCATGACCGACATTCTCGGCAGTCAGGTCGATATCCTGTGCGACCAGACCACCAACACGACCGGCCACATCAACACCGGCAAGGTCAAGGCTTTCGCCGTGACCACGAAAGAGCGCCTGAGGACCCTGCCGAACCTGCCGACCATGGACGAGGCGGGCGTCAAGGGCTTCGAAGTGGTGGCATGGCACGGCCTCTACGCCCCCAAGGGCACGCCCAAGCCGGTGATCGACAAGCTGGCCGCCGCCCTCCAGGGCGCGCTCAAGGACGAGAAGGTGATCGCAGCGCCTGGCCGACCTCGGCGCCGAGCCGGTATCGCAGGAAGCCGCCACACCGGCCGCTCTCGACAAGTACCTCGCCGACGAAATCGCCAAATGGAAGCCGGTGATCGAAGCGGCGGGAGTTTACGCGGACTGACAAGTCCGTTTTACTGGTTCTCCCGCGGTCGCCATCCATCTCGACCACACCCGGGAACCTGCGGGAGAACCATTCACTGGCAAAGTTAAAACGGCAAAACCTAAAACGACAGACAAGTACCGGATCGAAGATCAAAGGTACGGGGGAGGCAAGAAGCCATGGCTGCAATGATGGAGAAGCCACGGGATGTCGTCAGCGGGGTGGTCGTAATGGCCATCGGCGCTGGCTTCCTGTTGAACGGCCTGGAATTGGAACGCGGTAGCTCGTTCCGCATGGGACCGGGATATTTCCCGACGCTCCTCAGCGTCCTGATGATCGGCCTTGGCCTGCTGATCACGGTGCTGGCGATCCGCAAGCCCGCGACCGAAAGCGGTTTCGGCGGCCTGCCCTGGAAGGGTCTCGCCCTGATCATCGGCGCCACGGTCCTTTTCGGCTTCACCCTGCGCGGGCTTGGGCTGGGGCCGGTCCTCGTCGATCACCGTCCTCGCGACCGCCTGGGCCAGCCGCTATGCGACGCTGCGCGCCTCGGTCCTGCTGTCCCTTGGCCTTGCGGCCTTCTGCGCCTTCCTGTTCATCCGGCTGCTGGGACTGCCGCTGCCGCTGACCGGCCCCTGGCTCAGCGCCTCCTACTGGTCACCTCCGGCGGCGACATCGTCCGTGACCGTTCCCGTCGAAGAAGCCGCGATCCTCCGCCGTCGCCACCCGATAGGAGATCCCAACCATGGAACTGCTCGGCGATCTCGGGCTTGGCTTCGCCACGGCGTTCAGCCCCTATAACCTGCTCTACTGTTTCATCGGCGTGCTGCTGGGGACGGCGGTCGGCGTGCTGCCGGGCCTTGGCCCGGTCGCCACCATCGCGATGCTGCTGCCGATCACCTTCGGCCTGCCGCCGGTCTCCGCCCTGATCATGCTGGCCGGCATCTACTACGGCGCGCAGTACGGCGGCTCGACCACCGCGATCCTGATCAACCTGCCGGGCGAAAGTTCCAGCGTGGTCACGGCGATCGACGGCTACCAGATGGCCAAGCAGGGCCGCGCCGGCCCGGCGCTCGCCACCGCCGCGCTGGGCTCCTTCTTCGCCGGCACGGTCGCGACCTTCCTGCTGGTGCTGGCGGCCCCGCCGCTGGCCGAGGTGGCGCTCCAGTTCGGCCCGGCGGAGTACTTCTCGCTGATGGTGCTGGGCCTCGTGGCCTCCGTGGCGCTCGCCAGCGGCTCGCTGCTCAAGGCCTTCACCATGATCGTGCTGGGCCTGCTGCTCGGGCTGGTCGGCAGCGACGTGGAAACCGGCACCCAGCGCTTCACCTTCGACATGCCGGAAATGGCCGACGGGCTCAACTTCGTGGCGCTCAGCATGGGCGTGTTCGGGCTGGGCGAGATCCTGCGCAACCTGGAGCACGAGCACACCCGCAGCGTCATGGTCAGGCACGTCAGCGGCCTGATGCTGTCGAAGGACGACTTCAAGCGGATCATCGGCCCCGTCCTGCGCGGCACGGCGCTCGGCTCGATCCTCGGCATCCTGCCCGGCGGCGGCGCCATGCTGGCCTCGTTCGCCGCCTACACCATGGAAAAGAAGATCTCGCCCAACCGCGCCCAGTTCGGCAAGGGCGCCATCGAGGGCGTCGCGGCGCCGGAGTCCGCCAACAACGCCGGCGCCCAGACCTCCTTCATCCCGATGCTGACGCTGGGCATCCCGTCGAACCCGGTGATGGCGCTGATGATCGGCGCGATGATCATCCAGGGCATCACGCCCGGCCCCAACGTCGTGACCGACGAGCCGGAGCTGTTCTGGGGCATGATCGTGTCGATGTGGGTCGGCAACCTGATGCTGGTGCTGCTCAACCTGCCGCTGATCGGGCTGTGGGTGCGGATGCTGACCATCCCCTACCACCTGCTGTTCCCGGCGATCATCGCGTTCTGCTGCATCGGCGCCTTCAGCGTCAACAACAGCGTGTTCGACGTCTTCATGATGGCCCTGTTCGGCGTCGTCGGCTACGCGCTGATCAAGCTGGACTTCGAACCGGCTCCCCTGCTGCTGGGCTTCGTGCTCGGCCCCATGCTGGAGGAAAACCTGCGCCGCGCCATGCTGCTCAGCCGGGGCAGCCCCATGGTCTTCATAACGCATCCGCTCAGCCTTGGCCTGCTGCTGGTCGCGGCGGCATTGCTGCTGGTCGTCGTCCTGCCGTCCGTCCGCTCGAAGCGGGAAGAAGCCTTCAGCGAATAGACCCGCCCAGCCCGCCCCCTTTACCGCCCGCCCTTTTCCCGATGGAGCAACCGATGTCGATCAAGGATCTTCTGGTTCACGTCGATCAATCCCCGGCGACGGCGACCCGCCTCGACGCCGCCCTTGAACTGGGCGAGCGTTTCGGCGCCCATGTCACGGCCCTTCACCTGATCGCCGAGCCGTTCATGCGCAACATGGCCGGCTACCACCTGCCGGCCGACATCCTGAAGGAGCACCTGCGTCAGGCGGAGGCGGAGGCCGAACAGGTCTTCGCCCAGGCGCGCGAAGCGGCCGACCATCGCGGCATCTCCCTGGAAACGCGAGCCGAATCCGGCTCGCTCGACCGCCTTCCGGCATTGTTCGCCCGCAACGCCCGCAACACCGACCTCGTGATCGTCGGCGAGCCCAATCCGGAGGCGGGCGGCGCCGACGAGACCCTTCTGGTCGAAGCCGCCTTCATGGACACCGGCCGTCCCGCACTGGTCATCCCCCAGGCCGGGGCGGTGAAGCTGCCGCCCGAGCGCGTCCTGATCGCCTGGGACGGCTCCCGCGAAGCCGCCCGCGCCGTCCACGACAGCATGCCCCTGCTCCGCCTTGCCGAGGAAGTCGTCATCCTGATCGTGGACGCCAACAAGCTCGGCCCCCGCTTCGGCCAGCAACCCGGCGCCGGCATCGTCGCCCATCTCGGCCGCCACAAAGTGGCATGCCGCATCGCCCAGGTCCAAAGCGGCGGCTCCGCCATCACCGACCTGATCCTGGCCGAAGCCACATCGACCGGCGCCGACCTGATCGTCATGGGCGGCTACGGCCACTCCCGCCTGCGCGAACTGATGCTGGGCGGCGCCACCCGCCACATGATCGAACGCATGACACTGCCGGTGCTGCTGGCGCACTGAGTTTGATAGCCGCGCACAGACGGCGAGGCCTGCACCGCCCCTGTACGGCGTCAGTGCAGGCCACCTGCGGATCTTATCAGACTATGACCGTATCAACCCGCCCGAACACGGGTGATGAAAGTATCGACCTCAGCCCGCAGGCGTTCGGCCTCGCGCGACAATTGGTTGGCGGCGGAGAGCACCTCTGTCGATGCCATTCCGGCCTCCTCGGCCGCCCTGCTCACACCCGCGATGTTGACGGACACCTCCTGCGTGCCTTGAGCCGCTTGCTGGACATTCCGCCCGATCTCGTTCGTCGCGGCGCTCTGTTCCTCGACCGCCGCGGCGATCGCGCCGGAAATCTCATTCACCTGGGTGATGGTCCGGCTTATGCCGCGGATCGCGCCAACAGCTCCGCCGGTCTGTGCCTGGATTTCAGAAATCTGGCTTGAGATGTCTTCGGTGGCCTTGGCGGTCTGGTTCGCCAGTTGCTTGACCTCGCTCGCCACCACCGCGAACCCCTTGCCCGCCTCGCCCGCCCGCGCCGCCTCGATCGTGGCGTTAAGCGCCAGCAGGTTGGTCTGGCTGGCGATGTTCTGGATCAGATTGACAACATCGCCGATGCGCTGAGCGGAAGCCGCAAGGCCTTCGACCGTCGTGTTGGTACGCTCCGCCTCAGTGACCGCGTTCTTCGAGATGCGTGAGGACTCAGTCACCTGCCGGCTGATCTCGCTGATCGAACCGCCCAGTTCTTCCGAAGCCGCCGCGACGGTCTGAACATTGGCCAGCGCCTGCTCGGTCGCGGCCGCCACCACGGTGGACTGTAGCGCGGTTTTCTCGGAGATGGCCGACATGCTCTGGGCATTGGACTGCAACTGGGTAGCCGCCGACGAGACCGCCTGAACGACGCCCTGCACGCTGGACTCGAAATGGTCGGCAAGCTGCATCATGGCGGCCTTACGCTCCCGCTCGGCGCGCTGCTTCTGCTCTTCCTGTTCAGAGCGCAGCCGCTCGGTTTCGATCATGCTCTTTTTGAAGACCTCCACCGCACGGGCCATGTCGCCGATTTCGTCCTGATGGTCGATGACCGGGATGGCTACGCTCAACTCATTCGCGGCAAGCCGGGTCATGGCCTGTGTCAGGCTGCTTACCGGCTTGATCACCTTGCGCAGGACCACAACGATGCCGCCAATGACAAGAAGCATCCCAATGACCATCAGCACTGAAGTGATAATCGTTGCGCGCTCAGCCTCATCGTGCGGCGTCGACGTATTCCTCGCCCGCGACTCGAACCTGAAGGTCGATCAATTCACCGAGCTTATTCGATACCGGATCGATGCGCGCATAGAGGTCTTCACGGACGAAGCTGTCGAGCGCCGCCCGGTCTTGCCGTTCAAGAATGCCCTGCAATTGCCGCACGGCTTGGTCAGCCGACAGCAACAGCGGTTTGATCTCGCCCACCAGCCGGACCTCTTCAGGGACCAGAGAGGTTGCCAGATATGCTTGCCAGTTCTTGCTGATCTGGACATTGGCATTCTGGACGGATGCGACCGCCTCGGCCCAGTCGGTATTGCCGTTGCGGATCTTATGCGACGCGTCAACGATCGAGACAGCGTAGCTATCGGAAATGACCTTGAGATCACGCAGGGGAACGACCCGATCGTCATAAACGGACTTCAAACCATCTTTGACTTCAAGCAGGGCATTCAGGCCGCTGGCGTCGGAGATGAGCAACAAACCACCAAGCATGGCCAGAACCGACAGAAGAGTGTTTTTGATTGTTATTTTCATGATCCCCCCTTTATCAGCGAAGTGCCTGCCGAACCGTCTTTGCCGAAAGCCAGATCCAGCCTCCCGTCACCGGCGCGCAACTTACAACCAAAGGAAGGATATTTCGAGTTAATATTTTATCACTTATTGACGTTAAAACTTTTACGATAATTACTTAGTATATATTCTTATGATTATGCTCCTGATCTCAGTCCGCCGGGACCTCCATCCGAAACTCGGCGATAACGACCTTTATTGACCTCCCGGCTTATTCGGCAAGGATGACGCGCCCGCTCCACAACTCTCCGGCTCCGTCCGCTTCGTCTCGGCTTTCCGCTCCGGCCCCTGGTCATGCAGCGGGCTGCGGACCGAAACACCGGGAGGGTTCGCCCCGGCCCGGAACCGCTTCGGGTCGTTGCGCCGCCACCACGCATCCAGCCGGTTCATGACCGGCGTCACCGTCATGCCGTGGATCAGGATCGAGCACATCACCACGAAGCCGGTCACGGCCCACAGGATCTCCTTCTCCGCCAGCGCCGAGTGGTTGACGGCATAGGCCAGATAATAGAACGATCCGATCCCCCGGATGCCGAACAAGCCGATCACGAAACGCTCCGACATCGGCAGCCCTGATCCGGTCAGCGCGATCAATCCGGCCACCGGCCGCACCAGAAACACGAAGGCGAGACCGGCGAGCATCGCCTCCCAGGTCAGCGGGTCCGGCCCCGTCCCCGGCACCATGAAAAGCCCGATCCCGAGCAGCACGCAGAAGATCGGCAGCGACAGCGGAGCGTTGCGCAGCAGCATGGGAAGCCATGCGATGCCAAGGATGACCACACCCAGGCCGGTCAGGAGAACGATGTAAGGGTCCATGAAGCCTTCTGAAATTCCGGCGGAATGCCGTCCCCGTTCAACACTCCCGCTTGGCCGATGTGCCGGAACTCCGTACGCGTGGCTCTGCACCCCGTCGTCCTACTACCCGGCGGTTACCAACAAAAGGTAGTGTACCGCAACCCTGGATCATACTATGTTCATGGAACGTTACCAAAACTCTCCTGCTACTCACCTCCCCAACTCCCTCCCACCGCCCCCGCACGGAGCGCATGACCCGGCCCTTTCGCCGACATCAGGAGATGGTCAACAACATCGTGGGCGCCATCGCCCGGCGTGAAACCGACGTGCGCGACATCCTCGCCGCCGTCACGCCGGGCGGCGGCAAGAGCCTTCTCCCCGTGATCGCCGCCGCCCGCCTGATCCAGGCCGGGGTAGCGGAGCGCGTCTGCTGGATCGTTCCGCGCGACAGCCTGCGCCTTCAGGCGGAGGAAGCCTTCATCGATCCCCACTGGCGTACGGCCCTGGGCCACAACCTGACCGTCCGTGCGGCGGAAAACGCCCCCGACCCCTGCCGGGGCCTGCAAGGCTACGTGACGACCTATCAGGCCGTGGCGGCAGCACCCGAGCTTCATCTGGCCGAGTTCCAGCGCCACAAATACCTGATCGCGATCGACGAACTTCACCACCTGCCCGCCCTGTCCGACCTCGACACGCTGACCGCCGCCGCCGACGAGACAGCCTGGAGCCGCACCATCGTGCCGCTGCTGGAGCTTTCGTCGGTACGCCTGCTAATGTCCGGCACGTTGCAGCGAACCGACGGCAAGGCGATCCTCTGGTTGCCGTACAGGAAGCCGCGCGGCACGCGGCGCGTCCGCGAAATCGACTTCACCGCCGACAACTGGGCCATCGTCGGCTACAGCCGACGTCAGGCGCTGGCCGAGCGGGCGGTGCTGCCGGTCACCTTCGGAGCCTCGGACGGCGAGGCCGAATGGCGCGACCCGCTGGCCGCAGGAGCGCAGCGTCGAAAGCCTGTCCCAAGCCGGCGAACTGGCCCACGACGCCCTGTTCACCGTGCTGCGGACCGAGTTCGCCGACGCCATGCTCCGCGTCGCCTACAAGGCCTGCCGCGACCACCGCACCGCCCGCCGCAAAGCATTGGGAGCCAAACCCGGCGACGAAGTCCGGGGCCTCGGCAAGCTGCTGGTGGTGGCTCCCGATCAGGCGACCGCGTGGCGCTATGTCGAGCATCTGCGGAAGCCCTTCCCCGACGACCTCAAGCAACTCATGGTGCGCGCCGCCATGAGCGATGTCGCCGACGCCCAGGAAGCCATCGCCGAGTTCCGCATGCGCCCTTTTCCGGCCATCCTGGTGACGGTGTCGATGGCCTACGAAGGGATGGACTGCCCGGAAATCTCCCACATCGCCTGCCTGACCCATATCCGCTCCCGCCCCTGGCTGGAACAGATGATCGCCCGCGCGACCCGCGTCGATCCCCATGCCGGCGACTACGATGGCCAGTCGGCGCTGGTCTACCACCCCGACGACCCGATGTTCCGGGCCTTCCGCCACGACATCGAAACCGAACAGGGCACCAAGGCCCGCATCGTCCGCCGCCGCGCCCAGCACAGCCTGCCGCTGGAGGAGGTCGAGCACAACCGCCCGCCGGCCATCACGCCCCTGCACAGCAACGCCACGGCCCTCCGGTTCGACACGGTCGCCCCCGGCCCGGATTTCGGCATAACGGCCGCCGCCAACGCCAGCCCCAGCACCCTGCCCCTGTTCGACCCGCCCTCCGTCGCCGAACACCGCCTGCGCCAGCGCATCGGCCAGATGGTCGCCGCCCAGGTGATCGAGGACGAGGACGCCCACCTGATCCGCCGCAACTCCGGCTACCACGCCTACAACGCGATCCTGAAACGGGTACTCGGCAAAAGCCGCGCCGAAATGAGCCTCGCCGAACTGGAAGCCGCCGTAGGCTGGCTGGAACGCAACCGCCTCAGCGACCACGCCGGCCTGATCGAAAACGACCCCCAATACCGCTGGTCCGCCACCCGCCGCACCGGCTCCATCCGGCTGGGGCCGCACAAGTTCTGACTTGGGCTGTTGAGGGTAGTGAACTGCACACCCTTTGCCCAAGGAAGCACACATGACCGACGAAGCAGAAGCCGCCGCCAAGGATCAGGAGCGCCTCAAGGGCGACAACACCATTCCGCAAGGTGGCGGAGAGGGCGGGAAGAAGGACACCACCACATCTGGCGGCAAGGGCAGCGCCCAAGGCCCCGCCTCGGATGCCGCCCCCAACCTGAAGCCGCGCAAGCCCGGCGACAGCTAAATCACGCCGCTGAAACCGCCTTCAGGGCGGTTTCCAGATCCGCCCGCAGGTCCGACACGTCCTCCACCCCGACCGACAGCCGGATCAGCCCGTCGCTGATGCCCAGCGCTTGGCGCTGATCCGGTGGAATGGTCGCGTGGGTCATGATCGCCGGATGCTCGATCAGGCTTTCCACTCCGCCCAAGCTTTCCGCCAGCGAGAACAACTGCGTCCGCTCCAGCATCCGCTTCGTCTCGGCCAGCCCGGCATTCAGCTCGACCGTCACGATGCCGCCGAAGCCGTTCATCTGACGCCGCGCCAACTCGTGCTGCGGATGGCTTTCCAGCCCCGGATAGATCACGCGCCTGAACCTCCGGCCGGGTTTCCAGCCAGCGCGCCAGTTCCAGCGCGTTGGCGCAATGGCGCTCCATCCTCAGCGCCAGCGTCTTCAACCCGCGCAGCGCCAGAAAGCTGTCGAACGGGCCGGAAATCGCCCCGACCGCGTTCTGGAGAAACTTCATCTGGTCGCGAAGCTCGGCATTCTCGCCCACCACCACCGTCCCGCCGACCATGTCGGAGTGGCCGTTCAGGTACTTGGTGGTGCTGTGGACGACCGCGTCGATCCCCAACTCGATCGGCCGCTGCACCCAGGGGCTGGCGAAGGTATTGTCCGCCACCGTCCGGATGCCCCGCTCCTTCGCGAACCGCGCGATGGCTTCCAGATCGACCAGCTTCAGCATCGGGTTGGTGGGAGTTTCGATCCAGATCAGCTTGGTCTCCGGCCGCACCGCCGCCGCCACGGCGTCCATATCCGCCAGATCGACATAGTCTATCCGCAGCCCGGCCGAGCGCTTCCGCACCCGCTCGAACAGCCGGAAGCTCCCGCCGTAGAGATCGTCCGACGCCACCACATGGGCGCCGGCATCCAGCGTCTCCAGCAGCGTCGAGATCCCCGCCAAACCCGACGCGAAGGCAAAGCCCGCCGTCCCGCTCTCCAGATCGGCGATGCAGCGCTCGAACGCCATGCGGGTCGGGTTCTGGCTCCGCGCGTACTCGTATCCCTTATGAACGCCGGGGCTTTCCTGCACGAAGGTGGAGGTGGCGTAGATCGGCATCATGACCGCCCCGGTCGATGGATCGGGGTACTGCCCGGCATGGATCACGCGGGTGGAAAAGGCCAGCCGGTTCGCGGAATTCGATGTCATCATTGCCCCAGGCGGAAGTGGTTGATCATATCGACCCGCGTCACCAGCCCGATGAAGCGGTCATTCTCCGTGATGATCGCGACCCGGTCGGCGGCGAAGATCGGAAACAGCGCGTCGATGGGCGAGCGCGCGTCCAGCGTCTGGAGCGAACCGGTCATGGCGTCCCGCACGTTCCGCTGAAACGCCTTCGGCCCGCCATGCCCCGAGATATCCCGAAGCAGATCGCTCTCATCCACCAGCCCGACCAGCCTGCCGTCCTCCAGCACCGGCAACTGCGAGACATCGGCCGCCCTCATGCGGCTATAGGCGGTCCGCAGCGTATCGTCCGGTCCGACCGAGATCGTGCCGCCCCGGTCGTACCGCCGCGTCACCAGATCGCGGACATCGCCATAATGCGGCCGGTCGGTGAAGCCCTGCTCCAGCAGCCAGAAGTCGTTGAACATCTTGGACAGGTACTTATTGCCGCTGTCGCAGATGAAGGTGATCACCCGCTTCGGCACCGTCTGATCCCGGCAGTAGCGCAGCGCCGCCGATACCAGCGTGCCCGAGGACGATCCGGCCAGAATGCCTTCCAGCACCAGCAGGTCGCGCGCCGTCTCGAAGCTTTCGCGGTCCGGGATGGTATAGGCCGACTTCACCAGCGACATGTCGGCGACCGGCGGCACGAAGTCCTCGCCGATGCCCTCGACCGCCCAGGAACCCGCCTCCACGAGCTCCCCGGTCTTGACGTAATGGGCCAGCACCGAGCCTTCCGGATCGGCCAGCACCATTTCCGTCTCGGGCGACACCCGCCTGAAGAAGCGCCCAAGACCCGTAAGCGTCCCGCCCGACCCGACGCCGCACACCACGGCATCGACCTGCCCCTCCATCTGCCGCCAGATTTCCGGCGCCGTGGTGGTCTCGTGGGCCAGCGGGTTGGCCTCGTTCCCGAACTGGTTGACGAAGAAGGCGTTATCCAGCCCGGCGGTGATTTCCTGAGCCAGATCCTGGTAGTATTCGGGATGCCCCTTGCCCACGTCCGACCGGGTGATCCGCACATCGGCGCCCAGCGCCCGCAGGTTCAGGATCTTCTCCCGCGCCATCTTGTCCGGAACCACCAGGATCAGCTTATAGCCCTTGCGCGCCGCGACCAGAGCCAGCCCCAGCCCCGTATTTCCCGCCGTAGCCTCGATGATCGTGGCGCCCGGCTTCAGCCGCCCGTCGCGCTCCGCCGTCTCGATCATCGACAGGGCGATGCGGTCCTTGATCGACCCGCCGGGGTTCTGGCTTTCCAGCTTCACGAACAGCCGGCACGGCCCGGTGTCGAAGCGGGTTATCTCAACCACGGGCGTATCGCCGATCAGGCCGAGCACCCCCGGCCGGGGCGGCGCCGATATCTGAGTAGCTGGCATGTCACAAACTCACTTCTGATGTTGAGTTGCAAAAGACATGGACGCGGAAAACCACCAGTCACCTATACCAACGTCATCCCCCGTCCGGCGCAAGCGCCAATTCAGAGCTATCCGGCCGAACGTTCCAGCGTTTCCATATCCCTTGGAACTACAAACACCCCATCCGCGCTTTCTTTCCATCGCGACCCGTTCCACGGCCCCAGGATACCCCGATGCCAGCAACCCGCCTTCTCATCGCAGCCTCCTGTGGCTCACCCTGCCGGCATTCGCGGCGGCCCAATCCCCCACCGACCGCGTCAACGCCCTCAACCAGGGCATCCTCGCCCTGATGAAATCAGCCGAACAGAAGGTCCCCGCGCGCACCCGGCTGGAACAGTTCGAACCTGTGGTCCGTGAAAACTACGACCTGGAAACCTCGCTCCGCGTCGCCGCAGCCCCCGACTACGACCGCGCCCCACCCGACCAGCAAAAGGCGCTCCTGGAAGCCTTCGCCCGCCGAAGTGCCGCCCAATACGTCCAGCGCTTCACCGGCTACAGCGGCGAGAGCTTCGAGACCGTCGGCGACCGCCCCGGCCCCCGAGGCACCACCCTGGTCGAAACCCGCCTGATCCGCCCGACCGACAAACCGGTAACGCTGACCTACGTGCTCCGCCAGCGCGACGGCAAATGGGGCATCGTCGATGTCCTGCTCGACGGCAACATCAGCCAACTCGCCGTCCAACGCTCCGACTACGCGAACGCGCTCCGCAACGGCGGCGTCCCGGCTTTGACGAAGGAGTTGAACAGCTACGCCGACGGGGTGGCGGCGGGGCGGTGACTTTCGTCATTGTTCATGGCCACCGTGGTCGATATCAGTCAACGACCTGAACCGCGCTGGCTGAGTGCATCTTGATTTCACTGTTCGACAATGCCGAGACTTGCCTCACCCCGAAAATTCCTGGGCTGACATTCTCCCCAATTTCGTTACCACCGCTGAAGCCAACACGCTGATCACCCATATCGATGACCAGCCATGGCGCTCGGATCTGAAGCGGCGGGTCCAGCATTATGGATACCGGTATGATTACAAGGCGCGGGTGGTCGGGCGTGACGCTTATCTTGGACCTCTTCCTGAATGCGCTGTCACCATTATACTTGAAGAATCGTTTTCGGAGAGCCTGCTGACGACCATCCCGGATCAGGTGATCGTCAACGAAATACCTTCCCGGCCAGGGTATCTCTGAGCACGTGGATTGCGTGCCGTGTTTCGGTGATACGATCGCGTCCTTAAGCCTCGGCTCGCCCTGCGTCATAAATTTCACTCACCCGCGAACGCCTGACCCAGACAGAGTTCTCTTGGGCGAACGGAGCTTGATAGGGCTATCCGATGCCGCCCGCTACGAATGGCGAGCACTCGATTCCCCCGCCCGGAAATCCGACATTATCAATGGCGTCAGATTTCCACGCGGACGCCGGCTTTCCATCACTTTTCGAACCGTGCTCCTCAATCCGCGCTGACGCACAGCGGACTACTCAGCCGGATTAGGAGAATGAGCGTCAGCCGGCCTCATCCTGTAACTTACTGTAGTTCCCGATAAACGCCGGCGAGCGTACGCGTACGTCGGAACCTCAGCCCCCGTCAGTCGTTCCCAAACCAGGGGAAATCAACGGAAAGGCCGGGGCCATGGCATGGAAAAACGGCTGGAAAGCGGCCTGCGGCGCGCTCCTGATGCTTACGGCAATCGGCATCTCTCCAGCGCCGGCGCAGGTCCCCGACGATGTCCTCGTCGTCGGCCAGATCGCCGAGCCGAAGTCGCTGGACCCCCACGCGGTCACCGCGACCAACGATTTCCGCATCCTGATGAACCTCTACGACGGCCTCGTCCGGTTCCGCAGCGGCACGCTGGAGATCGAACCGGCGCTGGCCGAGAAGTGGGAGATTTCCCCGGACGGCAAGACCTACACCTTCACGCTCCGCCAGGGCGTCAAGTTCCACGACGGCACGCCGTTCAACGCCGAAGCGGTCAAGTTCAACTTCGACCGCATGCTGGACGACAAGCACCCCCAGCACGACACCGGCCCCTTCCCGCTGGCCTTCTTCTTCAGCGCCATCGAGCGGACCGAAGCCGCCGACCCGCGAACGGTCGTTTTCCACCTGAAGGAGCCCTACGCCCCGCTCCTGTCCAACCTCGCCTATCCCGACCGGCCTGATCGTATCGCCGGAAGCCGTCCGCAAGGGCGGCAAGGATTTCGGCCGCAAACCCGCCGGCACCGGCGCCTACCGCTTCACCGAATGGCAGAGCAACAGCAAGGTCGTGGTCGAGCGCAATCCCGACTACTGGGACGGCGCGCCCAAGCTCCAGGCCGTGATCTTCCGCCCGCTGACCGACGCCAACACCCGCCTGACCGAGTTGCTGGCCGGCGGCCTCGACCTGATGGTCGAAGTCCCGCCCGACGCCGTGGACCTGCTGAGCAAGGCCGGCGGCTTCAAGCTCTACGAGCAGGCCGGCCCGCATCTGTGGTTCCTGATCCTGAACACCCGCGAAGGGCCGTTCAAGGACGTGCGGGTGCGGCAGGCGATAAACTACGCCATCGACAAGGAGGCGCTGGTCAAGGGCGTCCTTCAGGGAACCGCCACGGTGGCCGACAGCATCGTCCCCGCCGCGTTCGAGTGGGCGCATGACGACAAGATCCAGCCCTACCCCCACGATCCCGAACGCGCCCGCGCACTTCTGCGCGAAGCCGGCGCCGAAGGTGCCGAACTGAAGTTCCTGGTGGCGGAAGGCGGCTCCGGCATGCTCGCCCCCATCCCCATGGCGACCGCGATCCAGGCCGACCTCGCCAAAGTCGGCCTCAAGGTCACGATCCAGACCTACGAGTGGAACACCTATCTGGGACTGGTCAACCAGGGCCTCGCCGGCAAGGGCGACATGGCGGAGATGGCCTGGATGACCAACGACCCGGACACCCTGCCCTTCCTGACGCTCCGCACCGATGCGCTGCCGGAAAGCGGCGGCTTCAACTCCGGCTACTACTCGAACCCCGAAATCGACCGCCTGCTGCTGCAAGCCCGCCAAGCGACCGACCGCGACACCCGCGCCGACCTCTACCGCCAGATCCAGCGCATCGTCCGCGAAGACGCCCCCTGGGCCTTCGTCGCCAACTGGAAGCAGAACGCCGTCACGACCGAGCGCGTCAAGGGTTTCGAACTTCAGCCCTCCTTCCTGCTCAACCTCGCCCATGTCTCCAAGGCGGCCCCATGACGGAGGCCTGAGCGATGCTGTCCTACGCGCTCCGCCGTCTGGCGATGATCGTCCCCGTCCTGCTCGGCATCTCCGTGATCGTCTTCCTGATCATGGCGATGATCCCCGGAGACCCGGCGCTCGCCATCCTGGGAAGCTTCGCGACACCCGAAAACACGGCCCAACTCCGCCAGGACCTGGGCCTCGACCGGCCCCTGATCGAGCAATACGTCGTCTGGCTCGGCAACCTGCTCCAGGGCGATTTCGGCCGCTCCTACAGCCTCAACCGCCCCGTCCTCGACGAAGTGCTTGAACGCCTCGGCCCCACGCTGCTGCTGGCGGGAGCCTCGCTGATCCTCTGCACCATCCTGGGGCTGGCGGCGGGCGTCGTATCCGCCGTGCGCCAGTACGGCTGGCAGGACAAGGCGCTGACCCTGGCCGTCCTCGTCGGCCTTTCGACCCCGTCCTTCTGGCTGGGATTGATCCTCGTCCTGATCTTCTCCGTCGGCCTGCGCTGGTTCCCGGTCAGCGGCATGTACGCGATCTACGGCGGCGGCGGTCTGACCGATCTGCTGCACCATCTGGTCCTGCCCGCCGTCACCCTCGCCGTGGTCGCCACCGGAGTCATCGCCCGCCTGACCCGCTCGACCATGCTGGAGGTCCTGCGGCAGGATTTCGTCCGCACAGCCCGAGCCAAGGGCCTGACGGAGAGGACGGTGATCCTCCGCCACGCGCTCCGCAACGCGCTGGTCAACATCGTGCCGATCATCGGCATCCAGACCGGCTTCGTGCTCGGCGGCGCCGTCTATATCGAAACCGTCTTCCAGTGGCCCGGCATCGGCAGAATGCTGGTCACCGCGATCTCGACCCGCGACATCCTGCTGGTCCAGGGCGGCGTGCTGGTGGTGGCTGCCTGCTACGTCCTGATCAATCTGGCGGCGGACCTGATCCAGAACATGCTGGACCCGAGGATCGGCACATGACGGCGCTCACCACCACGCTCCCCAACGCAAGGCCGGGCATCTGGGCACGCTTCGGCCGCAACAATCTGGCCGTCATCGGCGGCGTGATCCTGGCGGCCATCGCGCTGATGGCGCTCGCCGCCCCACTGCTTCCCCTGCCCGATCCCAACGCCACCGACCTCCCAGGCCGGCTGGCCCCCGTGTTCAGCGCCGGGCACCCCCTGGGCGCCGACCAGCTCGGCCGCGACATGCTCTCCCGCATCGTCTGGGGAACCCGCGTCAGCCTCGCCGTCGGCCTGATCGCCGCAGTAACCGCCGCCGTCATCGGCTCGACCATCGGCATCGTCGCGGGCTTCTGCGGCCGGTGGGTGGACGGCGTGCTGATGCGGGCGATCGACATGCTGATGGCCTTCCCCTACCTGCTGCTGGCGCTCGCCATCGTCGCGGCGCTTGGTCCCGGCCTGCTCAACGCGCTGTTCGCGATCTCCATCGTCAATATCCCGTTCTTCGCCCGCGCCGTGCGCGGCGTCACCGTCGGGCTGAAGCGGCGCGACTATGTGGCCGCCGCACGCCTGAGCGGCCAGAGCGACTTGTCGATCCTGACCGGCGAAATCCTGCCGAACCTGCTGCCGGTCATCGTCATCACCTTCTCCACGACGCTCGGCTGGATGATCCTGGAAACGGCGGGCCTCAGCTTCCTCGGCCTCGGAGCGCAGCCGCCCCAAGCCGATCTCGGCTCCATGCTGGGCGAAGGCCGAAGCCTCCTGCTGGTGGCGCCCCACATCGCCTTGATCCCCGGTCTGGTGATCCTGCTGGTCGTGATCGGCATCAACCTTGTCGGCGACGGCATCCGCGACCTCGTGGACCCCCGCCTGGCATCCGGCGGACTGGTCCGCCCCGGCCCCGCCACCGCCGTAGCCCCCAACGCCATCCGGCCGCAGACCGCGAAGCCCGCCAGCCCCGGACGCGATCCTCAGCGTCCGCAACCTCAAGACCCACTTCCTCCTCAACGATGAGCGCTACAAGGCGGTCGATGACGTCAGCTTCGACCTGCACCCCGGCGAGTGCCTGGGCATCGTCGGCGAGTCCGGCTCCGGCAAATCGGTCACCGCCCTCTCCCTGCTCGGCCTCGTGCCCACTCCCCCCGGCTGCATCGTCGGCGGCAGCATCCAGTACCGGGGCCGCGAACTCCTAGGCCTCCCCCTGCACGAGCTTCAGGAGCTTCGCGGCAACCGCATCGCCTTCATCTTCCAGGACCCGCTCGGCACCCTGAACCCGCTGATGACCGTGGGCGAGCAGATCGCCGAAACGATCCGCCGTCACCAGGGCGTCACCCACGCGGAAGCCCTGGCCCGCGCCACCGACCTGATGGACCGCGTCCGCATCCCCGATGCCCGCGACCGCGCGTCCGCCTACCCCCACGAACTCTCCGGCGGCCAGCGCCAGCGCATCGGCATCGCCATGGCGCTCGCCAACGATCCCGACATCATCATCGCCGACGAACCGACCACAGCCCTGGACGTGACGATCCAGGCCGAAGTGCTGAAGCTGCTCCAGGACCTCCGCCGCGAACACGGCATGGCGCTGCTGTTCATCACCCACGACTTCGGCGTGGTGTCCGAACTCTGCGACCGCGTCATGGTCATGTATGCCGGCCGCATCGTGGAAACCGGCCGCACGCGAAGAAGTGCTGCGCGACCCGCGCCACCCCTACACCCGCCGCCTGATGGCCTGCGTCCCCGTCCTGGGCCACCCCGAGCGCGCCCTCGACGCCATCCCCGGCCTGCCGCCTCCCGTCAACCGCCTGCCGCCGGGATGCCATTTCGCCGATCGTTGCGACCGGGTGATCGACCAGTGCCGGATCGGCTCCATCCCGCTCGAAGACCTCGGCCCCGGCCGTTCGTCCCGCTGCATCAGGGCATTCGACGCATGACCGAAGCACTGCTGGAAGCCACCGACCTGCACAAGAGCTTCGGCGGCGGAGGCTGGTTCACCAAGCGACAGCCGATCCATGCCGTCAAAGGCATCAGCATCGCCATCCGCCCCGGCGAAACCCTCGGCGTCGTCGGAGAGTCCGGCTCCGGCAAATCGACCCTCGCCCGGATGCTGGTCGGCCTGGAAACTCCCGACAGCGGCACGATCCGCATGGACGGCCATACCGTAGCCAAGCACCGCTCCCTGGACTTCCACCGGCAGGTCCAGTTCGTCTTCCAGGACGCGTCAAGCGCGCTCAACCCGCGCAAGACCATCCGCCGCATCCTCGAAGGCCCCCTGAAGAACCTCCTCGGCTTAACGAAAAGCCGCCGCCGCGAGCGCGTCGAAGAACTGATGGCCCTGGTCCACCTGCGCCCCGAATTCCTCGACCGCTATCCCCACGAGTTCTCCGGCGGTCAGGCCCAGCGCATCGGCATCGCCCGCGCGCTCGCCGCCAAGCCCCGCCTGATCGTGCTGGATGAGCCGGTCTCAGCCCTGGACGTCTCGATCCAGGCCCAGATCCTGCTGCTTCTGAAGAAGCTCCAGCAGGAATTCGACCTCGCCTACATCTTCATCAGCCACGATCTGGCCGTCGTCGAAACGCTATGCGACACGGTTGCCGTGATGCGAAACGGCGAGATCGTCGAACAGGCCCCCCGCGCCACCCTCTTCAGCCAGCCGCAGCACCCGTACACGAAGACCCTGCTGGCAAGCGTGCCGGGCGGGTGGTGCAGGTCCGTCACTCCCTCTGATCTCACTTCCCGCGGCATGCGGAAGATGAACCGCGTCTCCTCCGCCGACGACTGGACCCTCAGCGAACCATCATGGGCGCGGGCGATCTCGGACGCGATATACAGCCCCAATCCCAGCCCCTGCTGACCCGCGCGGGCGGAAGCGCGTGAAAACGGCTTGAACAGGTGATCCATGATCTCCGGCGGTATCGGCTCGCCGCTGTTGGCGACGGAGATTTCAAAACCGTCGTCATCGCTCCGCGCTTCGACCCGCACCGGCCCGGCGGGGTCACCATGGGTAAACGCGTTCGCCAGCAGATTGGACAGCAATTGCGCGATGCGCGCACTGTCGCATGCCACGGGATGATCCAGCGCGAAATGGCTTTGAACGACACGATCCGGCCAGACCGTCCGCATTTCGGCGACCGTCTGCTCCAGCATCGCCTCCAGACCGGGATCGACCGTCCTGGTCACGGAAAAGCCCCCGCCCAGCCGGCCGCGCGCGAAGTCCAGCACATTGTCGATCAGCCCCGCCATCCGCGAGGCGCTGCTTCCCATCAGCGACACGATCTGGGTGGCTTTCTCGCTGAGAGGCATCCTGCGCAGAATCCTCACGCCCGCATCTATCGAGGCCAGCGGATTGCGAAGATCATGGCCCAGCACGGCGATGAACTGCTCCCGCAGTTCCGAGGTTTTCCGTTCGTCCAGCAGGGCCGTCTCACTGACCCTCAGCCGTTCCTGCACGTCCAGATGGAAGCCGATCAGATCGGCGAACAGCTTGAACATGCCGACCGTCTCGGGCTTGTTCAGACGGGCGGGCCGGGGGTCTATGGCGCACAAGGTGCCGAAGAACCGCCCGTCCGGACGGTGGATCGGCACCGAGATATAGCTTTGGAAACCATACATCCGCGGCGTGGGATGGCCGCAGAAGACCTCATCCTCCGCGACATTATCGATGACCACAAGCTGGCCGCTGTCGCGGATCTCGTCGCAAATCGTGGTCTCCACCTGCAATTCACCGCCCGGCTGAAGACCGAACGCGATCTCGTCGCGCACCGCGCAGGCGACCCAGCGATCCTCGGTCACCCGCGCCACCGCCGAGAACCCCAGGCCCGTGGTGCGGCAGACGACCTCAAGGATCGTCGGCACGGCGTCGATTTTCCCGACGGCCGCCAAATCGTCAGCAACACTATCTTTCACGGTGGCTCCTGGCCGACAACAACTCGGTGGCCCTAGTTTAACGGACAGCCTCCCAGATCGTCACCCACGCGACAGTGTTGCCGCCAAGCGGCGGCAGTCTTCGAGTTACCTATCCCCCTGCCCGCGCTCCCACACCGGCTGCCCCTGGACATAGGTCGTCCTTGACCGCGCGGTCGTCGCCCAGCGTCATCAGGACGAACAACTCCTCTTCCAGATCGCCCTCGACCGTCTCCATCCGATGCGCCATCGCCGGCGTCGCCCGCGCATCCAGCACCACCAGATCGGCGAAGCAGCCCGGCTCGATCGTCCCGATGCTGCCGCCCATCCCCAGCGCCAGCGCGTTGCCGCGCGTCATCATGTGGAAGGCCGCCAGCGCCGGCAGGTTCTGGCCGCCCAGTTGCAGCACCTTGTACCCTTCGGCCGCCGTCCGCAGCATGGAATAGCTGGTGCCGCCGCCGACATCGGTCGCCAGCGATACCCGCACCGGATCGGCCCCGCCGCTCAGCCGCTTCAGGTCGAACAGCCCGCTGCCGATGAACAGATTGGACGTCGGGCAGAACACCGCGACCGACCGGCTCTCCGACAGCCGCCGGACTTCGTCGTCCTCCAGATGGATGCAATGGCCGAACAGCGACCGCTCGCCCAGCAGCCCATAGCGGTCGTAGACATCCGTGTAGTGGCGCGCATCCGGGAAAAGCCGGCGCACCGTCTCGATCTCGCGCCAGGTTTTCCGACAGATGCGTCTGCATATAGACGCCGGGATGTTTCCCGGTTCAGCGCCCCCGCCGCTTCCAACTGCGCCTCGGTCGAGGTGATGGCGAAGCGCGGCGTCACGGCATAGCGCTGCCGTCCCTTGCCGTGCCAGCGCTCGATCAGCGCCCGGCTTTCATCGTACCCGGTCTGCGGCGTGTCGCGAAGCCCCGGCGGCGCGTTGCGGTCCATCATGACCTTGCCCGCGATCATCGCGGTCCCGCGCCGTTCCGATTCCGCGAAGAAGGCCTCGACCGACCCCGGATGCACGGTCGCATAGACCACCGCCGTCGTCGTGCCGTTCCGCAGCAACTCGTCCATGAAGAAGACGGCGTTCCGCTCCGCATGGCCCGCATCGGCGAAGCGCTGTTCCTCGACGAAGGTGTATTTGTTCAGCCATTCCAGCAACTGCGCCCCATAGGACGCGATCACCTGCGTCTGCGGAAAATGGATATGGGTGTCGATGAAGCCCGGAACGATCAGGCCGTCGGGATGGTGGTCCACCGGAGTACCCGGCGGCAGCGTCGCCGCCAGTTCCGAAGCCTCCCCCACCGCCTCGATGCGGCCGTCCCGCACCACGACGATCCCGTCCTCGATATAGCGGTAGCTGTCCCGGTCGCCCGGCCCCGCCGGTTCCGAAACGAAGCTCAGCAACCGCCCCCGGATGGCCTTCAGGTCCGATACCTCCATATCCCGCATCCCTCTTCCTCCTGCTTACTTCGCCGGACCGGCGGTCCAGGCCGCCAGCACCTGCCGCTCTTCCGGCGTGATCATGGTGATGTTGCCGGGCGGCATGGCGTTGGAGAGCACCGCCTGCATCCTGATCTGTCCGGCATGGCGCGTGATGTCCTCCGGCGTATCCAGCCGGACCCCGCGCGGGGCCGTCGCCAGCCCCTCCCATGCCGGGGTTTCGGCATGGCACATGCTGCACCGGGAAATCACGACCTCCTCGGCCTGGGCGAACTCCACCGGCTGGGCCGCATTGGCGGCACTCGCCACCGCATCGGCGTTGGGACCCAGCGCGCTCAGCCAGATGATGGCGACGACACCGGCCACGGCGACACCCCAGGTCCACCACGGCGTCGGCTTGCCCGCATGGCGGCTGTTGAAGAAGTGCCGGATCATGGCGCCGACCACCAGAACCAGGGCGACGATCGCCGGAACATGCCCGGTGCCGAACGCCAGCGGATAGTGGTTGCTGATCATCAGGAACAGCACCGGCAGCGTCAGGTAGTTGTTGTGAAGCGAGCGCTGCTTGGCTTCCTTGCCCAAAGCCGGGTCCGGCTCCTTCCCCGCCAGCAGATCGGCCACGACCTTCTTCTGGTTGGGGATGATCACCATCGCGACATTGGCCGCCATCATGGTCCCGATCAGCGCCCCGACCTGAAGCATGGCGCCGCGTCCGCTGAACACTTCCGAAAAGCCCCAGGCCGCCAGCACCAGCATCACCAGCCCGGCCAGCGCCAGCCCGTTTTCGCTTTTGCCCACCGGCGACTTGCACAGCCTGTCATAAGCGACCCAGCCCACCACCAGCGACACGACGCTGATCGCCACGGCCTGCCACTGGCTCAGTTCCATCACGCCCTGATCGATCAGGAACAGGTCGGCGCCCCGGTAGTACAGCACGCCCAGCAGGAAGAAGCCGCTGATCCACGTCATATAGGCTTCCCACTTGAACCACGTCAGTTCATCGGGCAATTCGGCGGGCGCCACATTATACTTGACCATGTGGTAGAATCCGCCGCCATGGATCTGCCAAGCCTCGCCGTTCGTCCCCTTGGGCAAGCCGTCACGCCGCCGCAGGCTGGCGTCGAGATGGACGAAATAGAAGGAAGACCCGATCCAGGCTATCGCCGTGATGACATGGAGCCACCGCAGCATGAAATTGACCCACTCCCA
This sequence comes from uncultured Alphaproteobacteria bacterium, assembly GCA_963848585.1. GTDB lineage: Bacteria > Pseudomonadota > Alphaproteobacteria > Azospirillales > Azospirillaceae > Skermanella. The sequence continues at coordinate 214,638 of CAWKET010000015.1, forward strand.
AACGATGGTTTCCATCTCGTCCTCTCCACTGTTCCGCTTTTATCTGGGCACGCACCGCATTCGGTGCCGTATTCGATAATTGGTAGACGTGTCCGTGTCGGCCGGGAAGCGGGGGCGTTCGGCAGGACCTTCAAATAAACCGGTAAGATCGGTTAAATTGGAAAGTTGCGGGCGCCTGCCCGGAACCGGGCGCCCCCGCCGGACGATGTGTGGACGGTACAGGGAAGGGTAACGGATTTGTCATTGCTCGAAAACATGCGAACCTTCGTCCGCGTCGTCGAAATGGGAAATCTCTCGGCGGCGGGCCGAAGTCTTCGCATGTCGCCGGCGGTGGTCAGCCATAGAATTCAGCAGTTGGAGCAACATTTAGGCGTTCGTCTTCTCAACCGGACCACCCGCCAGCTCCAGCCGACCGAGCACGGCCACATCTTCTACCGCGACAGCCTGGAAGTACTGGACGCGGTCGAGCGCGCCCAGACCAACCTCGCCTCCGCCAGCGGCGTCCCGTCAGGCAGCCTGCGCGTCACGGCGCCCCTGGGATTCGGCCGCCGCGTGCTGGGGCCGATGATCCCGAAATTCCGCGAAGCCTTCCCGCTGGTCGATGTCCGCCTGCGCCTGTCCGACCACCTGATCGACCTGCTGCACGAAGCGGTCGATGTCGCGATCCGCATGGCCGTGCTGCGCGACAGCACCTTCGTCGTGCGCAAGATCGCCGATTGCCCCCGCGTCCTCTGCGCCGCCCCCTCGTACCTGGAAGCCGCCGGAGAGCCCGAGCGCCCGGAAGACCTCCAGGCCCATAACTGCCTGCTGCTGCGCTTCCCCGGTTCCCAGCAATACCAGTGGACCCTGACCACGCCGGAAGGCCCCGCCAAGATCTCCGTCACCGGCAGCTTCGACGCCGACTACGGCGACGTGCTGACGGACTGGCTGCTGGCCGGCCACGGCATCGCGATGAAACCGATCTGGGAAATAGCGGAACACCTGAAGAGCGGCGCGCTGAAGATCGTCATGCCAGCCTATCCGCCGGAACCCGCCGTCCTGGCCGTGCTCTACCCGCACCGCAACCTGCTGCCCGCCAAGGCCCGCGCCTTCGCCGACTTCGTCGTCACGGAAACCCGCGCCGCTCTCAGCGACGCGCTCGACTACGATCCGCGCTGAAGCGCCTCGACCAGCCGTGCGGCGGCCCGATCCACCTCGTCCACTGTCGTAAAGCGCCCCAGCCCGATGCGGATGCTGCCGAACGCATCCTCCGCCGACCTGCCCATGGCAAGCAGCACATGGGACGGCCCGCCCTCCCCGCTGCTGCACGCCGACCCGGTTGACAGCGCCAGATCGGGCAGATCAAGCAGCCGGTCCGCCGCATCCACGCCCGGCACGGTGACATGAAGGCACCCCGCCAGCCCCCCGGCTTCAGGACTGTTCCGCCTCAACCCCGGCAACCCCGCAGCCAGCGCCGCGAACAGCCGCTCCCGCAACTCCCGCAGCCGCACCGCATCGGCAGCCGCCCGCGCACGCGCGATCCGGCAAGCGGCCCCCAGCCCGACGCACAGAGCCGTCGGCAAGGTCCCCGGCCGCCGCCCGCCCTGCTGCCCTCCCCCGAACAGCAACGGCCGGACGCTCACACCCTGCCGGACATAAAGCGCGCCGATCCCCATCGGCCCATACAGCTTGTGCCCCGACAGGCTCGCCAGATCGACGCCCATTTCCCGAACATCGACCACCCCCGTGGAAAGCATCTGCACCGCGTCGGTATGGAACAGCCCGCCCCGCTCCCGGCAGCGCCTCGCCAGTTCGGCGATCGGCTGGACCGTCCCCACCTCGTTGTTGGCCGCCATCACGGAAACCAGCGCCGGCCCCTCGATCCGCAACGCATCCGGATCGACAAACCCCGCCCCATCCACCGGCAAAGTCCCCGTCGCATGCCCGCGCCGCGCCAATTCCCCGACGCACGCCAGCACGCTGGGATGCTCGACGGCGGAGCACAGAACCGGCCAACCCTCCGGCACGGCGCCCAGCAGCGCCAGCCCGTTGGCCTCCGTCGCACCCGATGTGAACAGGATTTCCCCCGGCCGCGCTCCGATCAGGGCGGCGACGTCACCGCGCGCCCGTTCGATCGCCTCCGCCGCCCGCCAGCCCCGCTTATGCCCGGCGGCGTGCGGATTACCCGCACCCCCCACCGTCATCCAGGGCAGCATTTCCTCCAGCACCGCCGGGTCGAGCGGCGTTGACGCCATATGGTCGAGATAAACTGCATCCCGTCCGCAGCGCCGCCGCTCACCCGCTCCCTACTCCTCCGCGTCCCCGGCCCCGGCATTACGCGCCGCAACGGCGGAACCACCCCGGAACCCCACCGCCACGACGTAAGTCTCCGCCGAATCCGCCCGGCTCGCCGGCGGCTTGGCGTGCTTGACCGAGGAGAAATCCCTCTTCAGCCGGTCCAGCAACTGACGCTCGGTCCCGCCCTGGAACACCTTGGCGATGAAAGCGCCACCCGGCGACAGCACCTGCGCCGCGAAGTCATAGGCCAGCTCCGCCAGCCCCATGATCCGGATATGGTCGGTCTGCGGATGCCCGGTCGCCGGCGCCGCCATGTCGCTCAGCACGATATCGGCAGGCCCGTCCAGCGCCTCCCGCAGCCGGTCCGGCGCGTTGTCGTCGTTGAAGTCGCACTGAAAGGTGATGGCGCCCTCGACCGGCTCCATCTCCAGGATATCCAGCCCGACGACCTTTCCCTTGCCGGCCTGCGGCTTGACCCGCTCGACCGCGACCTGGGTCCAGCCACCGGGAGCGGCCCCCAGATCGACCACCCGCTTGCCCGGCGTCAGCAGCCTGAACTTGTCGTCAAGCTGAAGCAGCTTGAACGCCGCCCGGCTGCGGTATCCGCGCTTCTGCGCCTCGGCCACATAGGGGTCGTTGAGCTGACGCTGAAGCCACAGCGTGGACGACAGCGAGCGCTTCTTGGCGGTTTTCACGCGCACGCCGAAATTACGGCCGCTGGGTGTGTTCGATCCGGATGATTTGCTGGTCATAATGTCTGATATAGCAATAGCTGGCCGTTTTCGCGCGGCAATTCGCTGTTCATACCCCGTTGGCGGCTATCAAATCCACCAGGATGCCTTCCCTCAGCCCCCGATCCGCGATCCGCAGGCGCGTCACCGGCCAGGTATCGCAGATCGCCTCCAGCACGGCGCACCCCGCCACCACCAGATCGGCCCGCTCCCGCCCGATGCACGGGTACGCGGCGCGCCCCGCGAAATCCAGCTCCAGCAGCCGCCGGCTGACCGCGCGGGCATGGTCGATCTGAAGGTAGCTGCCATCGACGACCGACCGCTCGTACCGTTGCAGCCCCAGATGAATCCCCGCCAGCGTCGTGACGGTGCCCGAGGTGCCCAGCATCTGGACCTCGCCCCGCTCCACCGCCCGCCTGATGCCGTTCCGCTCCTCGAAAGCCGCCAGCGCCGCCGAGATTTCATCGACCATGCGGACATAAGTCGCCGCCGAAACCCGGTCGCCGCCATAAGACTCGGTCAATCCCGACAACACCCTGCGGCACCGAAATCTGGTCGATCATCCGGGTCCGCCCACCCGGCCCCAACTCCAGCCACATCAACTCGGTCGAGCCGCCGCCGATATCGAACACCAGCGCGCCCCGCACGGCGGGGTCAAGCAGCGGAGCGCACCCCGCCAGCGCCAGCCGGGCTTCCTCGTGGGTGGAGATGATGTCCAGAGCGATGCCGGTTTCCCGCTCCACCAGATCGATGAACGCGTCGCAGTTCTCCGCCCGCCGGCAGGCCTCCGTCGCGACCGCCCGGACGGCGGTGACGCCCCGCCGCTCCAGCTTGGCGGCACAGATCCGCAAGGCCGCGACCGACCGCTCCACGGCGGCATCCGACAGCCGCCGCGACCGGCTGACACCCTCGCCCAGCCGCACGATCCGGGAGAACGCATCGATCACCCGGAACCCGCCGCCCATCAGCGGCCGGGCCACCAGCAGCCGGCAATTATTGGTACCGAGGTCGAGGGCGGCGAACACCGGACGCATGTACGAAGCCGGGCGCATGCCCGCCGCCGTCCCTCGCCGATCGATCCCCAAATCGATGTTCACATCGCCCTCAAAAGTCCGACCGAACAACCGAAGGGCTGTCCCGGACATGGAATGGTAACCTAAGCCGCCCCAAGGATGAAAGGATGCCTTTAGCCGATGCCGCACCCGACCGATGGATGAGTGCAAAAAAATCTGCAGAAAGGGCTTTCCCGCCCGCTAACCCTTTGCTATAAGGCGGCTCCCGAGCACGGAGCGGCACCAAACACGGCGTAGCACCAGCTTGATGGGGGATCGTCTAGTGGTAGGACAGCGGACTCTGACTCCGCCAGCCTAGGTTCGAATCCTAGTCCCCCAACCAGTTTCAGCTTAAAAGCCTTGTATTTCCAGTGCAGCCGATCGGAGCGGTCTTTGCTCTGGACCGCTGCTGGGGAGCGACGGCGCACCCCTTGGCCGGATCAGGGAAGAAGCGTTCGTCGCCGACGCGAACCTCGAAGTGCCAGTAAATAAAATTTCCGATAATGAGAACTTTTTTATACAAAACGATAAACGTTCTAAATATTGTCGAAGGTTATTATTTATTAAAGGTTGCGGTAGCACTTCCTGCTGCGTCCGAACTTTATCCTACCCCCTTTTTGGTGATGATCATTTCCAGGAACTCTGTAGGGTTATTTTTAACGAGAAAAGTCCCCGAGGGCGTTCAACTGAGGTTAGCTGATGGCCGAACGGTTCACGAAATCAGCCGCCCGTAACATTTTTTACGGCGGCTCCGCCTTCTTCTTCGTCACCTTCGTAGCACTCACGATCCACAGCCACTACTACATGCGGACAGTCAGCACCGACGAATCGACGCTGACCGAGGGTGTCGCGCGCGGCAAGCATGTCTGGGAGAGGAACTCCTGCATCAACTGCCACACGCTGCTTGGCGAAGGCGCCTACTTTGCTCCGGAACTCGGTAACGTCTGGGTCCGCTACGGCGGCCGCGACGACCCGGAGGGGGCGCGGGCGGCTCTGGTCGCGTGGATGCAGTCCCAGCCCAGCGGCATCGAGGGGCGCCGTCAAATGCCTCAGTTCAACCTGAACGACCAGGAACTGAACGACCTTGCCGATTTCCTGGAATGGACCAGCCGCATCAAAACTCAGGGCTGGCCGCCGAACGACGCGGGCTGACGAACGCATTCGCGAGAAAATGACGCTGGCTGGAGGGGGAGCCAACGAATGAAATACGAAACTCAACAGAATCGCTTACTGGTACTTCGTCTGCGCCATGGCGCTGTTCGTCGTCCAGGTCCTGGTCGGAGCGCTCGCCGCCACCGTCTATGCCGTGCCGAACTTCCTGGCCGAGATACTGCCCTTCAACATCCTGCGCATGATCCACACCAACGCGCTGATCGTCTGGCTCCTGCTCGGCTTCTTCGGGTCGGCCTACTACCTCATCCCCGAGGAGGCGGAGCGCGACATCGAGAGCCCCATGCTGGCCTATCTCCAGCTGGCGATCCTGATGATCGGGGCGCTGGGCGCGGTGATCGGCTACACGATGGGGATCCACGAGGGGCGCGAGTTTCTCGAGCAGCCGCTCTGGGTCAAGATCGGCATCGTCGTCGGCGCCCTGATCTTCCTCTACAACGTCTCCCTGACCGTCCTGCGGGGCCGCAGGACGGCGATCACCAACGTCCTGCTGCTGGGATTGTGGGGCGTTGCGATCTTCTTCCTGTTCGCTTTCTACAACCCGTCGAACCTCGCCGTCGATAAGCTGTACTGGTGGTACATCGTCCATCTCTGGGTCGAGGGCGTCTGGGAACTGGTGATGGCCTCGGTCCTGGCCTTCCTGGTCATCAAGATGACCGGGGTGGACCGCGAGGTGGTGGAGAAGTGGCTCTACGCCATCGTCGGCCTGGCGTTGTTCTCGCGGCCTGCTCGGCACCGGCCATCACTACTACTGGATCGGCGCTCCGGGCTACTGGCAGTGGATCGGCTCGATCTTCTCGACGCTCGAGGTCGCCCCGTTCTTCGCCATGGTGCTCTTCGCCTTCACGATGGCGTGGAAAGGCCGGCGCGACCACCCGAACAAAGCCGCCTTCCTGTGGACGCTCGGCACTCCCGTTTTCGCCTTCTTCGGCGCGGGCGTATGGGGTTTCATGCACACCCTGTCGTTCGTCAACTACTACAGCCACGGCACCCAGGTCACCGCGGCCCACGGCCATCTCGCCTTCTTCGGCGCCTACGTGATGCTGAACCTGGCGATCATCAGCTATGCCATGCCGCACCTGCGCGGCCGGGCGCCGTATAACCAGGTGCTCAACATGTGGAGCTTCTGGATCATGACCTCGGCGATGGCGTTCATGACCTTCGTGCTCACCTTCGGCGGGGTGGTGCAGATCCACCTCCAGCGCGTCATGGGGCTGACCTACATGGAGGTCCAGGAACAGCTGGCGCTGTTCTACTGGATGCGTCTCGGGGCGGGCCTGTTCGTGGTGATTTCGGTGCTGATGTTCGTTTACGCGATGTTCGGACCCGCCCGTGAGCAGGTGCCCGCGCGCAACCAACCTTCCGTTGTCCCGGCCGAGTGATGGCGGAGGGCATGGACAGCACCCTGGATGGGACGGCGGCATCCGCCGCCGTCCCTTTCTACGCGCCGACCGGCAATGAGATAGCCCTGTTCGAACATGCCTACCGCAACCGGCTGCCGCTGCTGCTCAAGGGACCGACCGGCTGCGGCAAGACCCGCTTCGTGGCGCATATGGCGGCGCGGCTGGGCCGGCCGCTGTATACGGTTTCCTGCCACGACGACCTGACGGCGGCCGACCTGACCGGCCGCTACCTGCTCAAGGGCGGCGACACGGTCTGGGCGGATGGGCCGCTGACCCGCGCGGTCCGCGAGGGCGCCATCTGCTATCTCGACGAAGTCGTGGAAGCGCGCAAGGACGTCACCGTCGTGCTGCACCCGCTGACCGACGACCGCCGCCTGCTGCCGCTGGAACGTACCGGCGAACTCCTCGAAGCCCCGCCCGAGTTCATGCTGGTCGTCTCCTACAATCCCGGCTACCAGAACATCCTGAAGTCGCTGAAGCCCTCGACCCGCCAGCGGTTCATCGCCATCGAGTTCGGCTTCCCGCTCCCGGAAGCGGAAATCGCCATCGTCGCGCAGGAGAGCGGCCTGCCGCGGGAGCGGGTGGCGCCCCTGGTGCGTCTCGGCAACGCGCTGCGGGATCTCAAGGGACAGGATCTGGAGGAGGGCGTTTCGACCCGCCTGCTCGTCTACTGCGCGGCACTGATCCAGTCGGGCCTGAAGCGTGAAGAGGCCATCCTGGCCGCCATGATCGAACCGCTGACCGACGACCCGGAGGTCAAGAAGGCGCTGCTGAGGGTCGTCGAACTCACGCTGGGCTGAGGAGGACCGCATGGCGTCGTTCTGGGAGCCGGAGGAGTTCGTCGGCGGGATATGGCACCGTCTGGTGGGCGACACCTCTTCATATCCGCGCCATCCCCAGGCCGCTGTCCGCCTGGAGGAGGTGCGAATCCGCCTGGGCGTGCTGTTCCGGGCGCTTGGCGGTCCCGGCGCCGTCCGTCTCGCCGGGGGTGCGGCCGAGGCCTCCGGGCATCGTCTGGGCCTCATTCAAAGGCTCGGCCTGGGCACGGAGAAGCTGGAGCGCGCCCGCTACGACGGCGTCACCCTCCAACTGCCGGACCGCATCGACCTCTTCCCCGATCGCGCGGACAACGCGGCACTCTACGAGTGGCTGGCCGCCTTCTTCGTCCACGCCGAGGCCCCGCCGGTCTCTCCATCCGATCCGCTCCAGGCCGACCTTGCGCGTCTGCGCGCCGCCCATCCAGGCGGTGGAGCGCGCGATCGCCGAGTGGCCGGGCCTGCGCGCGCTCCACGAGCGGCTGTGCCGGGCGCTCCGCGAAATCAGACCCAGGCGCGCACTGTCCGGTCAGGAGGCGGCGGTGGAGGCGCTGGTCGTAAAAATGGTCGGTGGCGACGCCGAAGTGGACCCCGAGTTGCTGGCCGTCATCACGGACGCCGCGGCCCCGCTCGACCGCTTCCGGGCGAACTCGGGCTACCGGCCGTTTCTGCCGGTGCCGCTGTGGGGCGAGGTGACCGAGCCGGCTGCGGGAACATCACCGGCCGAGGGCGACGAAGAGGGCGGCGGCGGGGCCGAGGGCGACGGCAAGCGCCGCAAAGCATCACGCCGGGAAAGCGACCAGACCCAGCGGGACGACCCGCTCATGCTGAACCGCTTCGAGAAGATCCTCGGCTTGGCGGAGATGGTGAACCTGAACCGCAAGACCGAGGACGACGACGAGGAGAGCGCCAAAAAGGCGGCCGAGGACCTGGATGAGATCGCCCTCGGGCAGCACGAGCGCAAGGCATCGACCCGGCTGAAGCTCGACCTGGACTTGGGCTCGGGCGAGGTCGATGTCGAGCCGATCAGGGCCGAGGTGACATATCCGGAGTGGGACTGGAAGCGCCGCCGCTATCATCGCGACCACTGTCGCGTGATCGCTGAACCCGCCGCGATCGAGGGCGAAGAGTGGCGCCCCGACGAGGATGCGCTGCGCCGCATCCGCCTGGTGCGCCGGCAGTTCGAGGCGATGCGTCCGCGCCGTCAACTGATGACCGGCCAACCCGACGGCGACGAACTCGACCTCTCGGCCCTGGTCCGCTCGGTCGCCGACCGGCGCGCGGGCGGCGTCGGCTCGGAGCGGGTCTACACGGCCGTGCGCAACGTCGCCCGCGACCTTTCGGTGTGCGTGCTGGTGGACGTCTCGCTGTCCACCGACAGCTATGTCGAGGAACGCCGGGTCCTCGATGTCGAGAAGGAGGCGCTGCTGGCGCTCACGCACGGGCTGGCGGCCTGCGGCGACGAGCACGCCATCCTGACCTTCACATCCCACCGGCGCCAGCGCGTCGACATCCGGACGGTCAAGGATTTCGAGGAGCGGCTGGACGCGCGCGTCGTCCGCCGCATCCAGGCGCTGAAACCCGGCAGCTACACCCGCATGGGGGCGGCTATCCGCCACGCGACGGCGCTGCTGGAAAAGCGTCCGCACACGCACCGGCTGCTGCTGGTGCTGACCGACGGCAAGCCCAACGACATCGACCACTACGAGGGCCGCTACGCCATCGAGGACACGCGCGTGGCGGTCCAGGAGGCGCGGCGGGCCGGTCTCAGGCTGTTCGGCGTCACGGTGGACGCCCAGGGCCGCGACTACCTGCCCTACATCTTCGGACCCGGCGCCTACGCCATCTTCCCGCACGTAGCACGCCTGCCTTCAGCCCTGCCCGCAATATATCGCCAGCTGACGGGGTGAGAGACACCCCAGGGAGCCATCATGCACAAGATCATCGCCATAATCCTGCTGGGCCTCACCGTACTCTCCGGGCCGGCATGGTCCCAGGCCAACCTCAGGCCCGACCCCACCCGCGCGTCCCGCCGCAGCCGGGCCAGTCACTTCCGCTCGAGGACGCCCTGTTCCTCAAGGAGGCGGCATCGGCCAGCCAGGGTCAGGCCGAGCTGGGGCGGCTCGCGGCCGAGAAAGCGCCGGACGACGCGCTTCGCTCGCTTGCCCAGCGGATCGCGGAAACCCATGGCAGGTTGGCCGGCGACCTGAAGCGCCTGACCGACGGCCGCACTCTCCCTCCCGCCGATCAGCTTCAGCCCAAACGTACCGATGACCTCGGCGCCGCCGGGGCGGTCAGCAATCCGGAGAACGCCCGCGAGGGCATGACCCAGGAAGCCGTCCAGTCCCTGTCCGGCCAGAGCGGCGACGCGTTCGGCAAGGGCTACGTCGAGGCTCAGCTACGGCTCCACGACCGCCTCGTCGACCTGTACCAGACCGAGGCCTCAAACACGCCGGATCGCGAGCTCGCCACCTTCGCGATCACCAGTCTGGTCGCCATCCAGAAGGACCGCGACGCGCTGCGGCAGATGGCTGAGCGGTTCGGGGTCGAGACAAGCGCCGGAGGTCAGGCGATCCAGTACGGCGATCCGACCAAGGCCCGGTGAGGCCAAAGGCAAGGCCATCATACCCAAATTTTCGGATGATGGCCGCGTCCGTCAGACCTGAGGGCGAACAGAACAGCGTCACCGCTCTCCGGCAAGGCTCCCGCCCGACGAAGGGAATCTCCAGCCATTTTCAACGACGCGTGTGCCCTTGAGACTGGCAAGCAGCACCGCTGCGGGACCGGCTTTCGCCACCAGCGCTTCCGCTTCGTCAGGCGGCGTCAGGAACAGGATGGTTGACAGGGCATCGGCCGTGGTCGCCTTCGGGGTCACCACGGTGACGCTGGAATAGAGCGCACCCCCCTCCCCCGTTCGTGGATCGAGGATGTTGGGTCCGGCGGTTCCGGCCGATGTGGCGACGGCCCGGTCGATGACATCGAATTCCCGGAGCAAATGATCCGCGTGGCTGGGATCGCGCACCCCGATGCGCCAGGGCTGACCATCCGGCTTGGAGCCCAAAGCCCTCAATTCGCCGAGATCCAGCAGGACGTGTTCGATGCCTCTGGCGCGCAACAGCTCGGCCACCCTGTCGGTCACATAGCCTTGGGCGATGCCGTTCAGCGTTACCGCCATGCCCAGGTGCCCGAGATGGATGCGCCGGGAAGCGATGTCGATCCGGTGATAATCGACCAGTGCCAATGCGGCTTGAAGATCCGCACGTGGCGGTACGGTGCCCGCCGTCTGATGCGCCGCCAGCAACCGCCAGAGCGGCTGGACCGTCACGTCGAACCGCCCGCCGCTGAGGTCGCCGAAACGCACCGCTTCAGTCAGCAGCCGGCGCATGTCGAGGCTGGGATCTGGAAGAACGCCGTCGCGGTTCAGCCGGCACAAGGCCGAGTTTGGGCGGAACAGGCTGAACTCGCCTTCCAGCCGATCGATCTCGGCAAGGCAGGCCCGGATGATCGACCGCGCCTCTCCTTCATCGGGGTGGAAGAGTGTGATGTTCGCCACCGCCCCCAGGGCGGTGCCCGTCCATTCATGGCGCAGGGCGGCGGTATCGGCGGCAGCCTGGGGAACGAGCAGGCAGCCGGCGGCGCTGCCGAGGAGTTGAAGGGCGCGCCGGCGCGTGATCGCGCCGCCTCGGGCATTGACGGAAACCGGGGTCATGGCTTCACTTCCGCGCTGTCCTGGGCCGCCTTCGCGGGCTTCTCACCGGAATGCCCCCGCCCGGCTTCTCGCGCCGTCTTGCGCCGGATGATCATGGGCGGACAGATGTGGGTGTCGTAGTAGAGGGTCTGGCACTTCAGGCAATGGATGCATTCGTTCGGATTGATTTCTCCGGTCGGATGGATGGCCTGCACTGGGCAGCGCTGCTCACAGATCCGGCATTCCCGGCCGCACTGAGGATGCCGTTTGAGCCATCGGAACATGCGCAGCTGGGCCGGGATCGCCAGGGCGGCACCCAGCGCGCAGAGATAGCGGCAGTAAAAGCGCTCGATGAACAGGCCGGCGGTAAGGAGGGCGACGGGATAGAGCACCCAGATCCAGTCGCGCATGAAACGGAGCGTGATGGCCGTTTTGAAGGGTTCGACCTCCGCGTAGACGGCGGCACGCTCCATCGAACTCAGCGAGACGGCGAACAGGGCGATGAACAGGATGTATTTGATCGGCCAGAGCCGTTCATGGAGCCCGAAAGGAACCTGGATCTGCGGCACGCCGCAGCGCCCGCGCCGCCCGGTTGGTCAGTTCCTGGAGGGCTCCGAACGGGCACAGCCAGCCGCAGAACACGCCCCGCGCCCAGAACAGCAATGCTACCGCGACGAAGCTCCAAAGAATGAACAGCAGCGGATCAAGCAGGAAAAAGGTCCAATCGAATTCCGTGCGCAACGCATTGGCGAAGGTCAGGACGTTGATCACGGATAGCTGGGCATGGGCGTACCAGCCGATCCAGAGCAGGGTGATCGTGAGCATGACGATGCGCAGCCGGTTCCACAGCACCGGGCGCTTGGCGAGAGCATCCTGGAAAACCAGCACGGCTGTCAGCACACCGAGTATCGCGCCGAGTCACGGCGATGTCGACGCGCCGACTCCACCAGACCTCGCGCCAATCGACGCTGACGAAGTCGGTTTCCGCCGTGGCCGGCACCGCCGCCAAGCGGTAGCGTTCCGGCAGATCATACGGCAGGCTGAAGACCTCGGAGACGGTGCCGCGATCAGGAGTGACGCGGGTCACCAGCAGTTCGAGGCGCCAGGACGCTGCGGGATCGAAACCACTGTCTTCGGGCAGCACGAACAGGGCGGTTTCGCGGAACTCCGGGGCGCCCCGTGCCGCCACTTTCTCGATGATGCGTTGCTGATCGGGAGACAGTGCGAAGGTCCGGCTGCCTTGCACGATCTGCACACGCTCGAACACGCCGGTCCGCCGGTACTCGGTACCCTTGAAGGAGTAAAGGCCGGTGGCACCGACGAAAATCAGGGAATTGCCGGCACCGAAATTGGTGATCAGATCCGCGTAAGTGCGGTCGCCAAGCAGATTGCGGCCGATGCGGGCCGGCGATGCCAGCCCGGCATACAGGGTGATGAAGTTGCTATCAGGTGGGCCGTCGAGACCGGGCAGGTTCTCCGCCCCCTGACGCCGGAATGCCTCCCGCACCTCGCCGATGGCGAGCGCCATTTCGGCGATAGATCCGTCGGCCCGCAGGTCGGCCCAGTCGGCGGGCTGAAAGCTATCCTGAAGGAATGCGGGGGAACCCGGCCGCCGGTCGCCAAGCAGTCCGAGGCCATCCGCCACGATCCGGCTCGATCCGACGATCAGGCCATTCAGCGTCAGCGAGGTGATGGTGGCGCCGCTGATACCATCGACTGTCTGTGTCGGTCCGGCCGATCCGGCAACGGAGCGAAGCTTGACAGGCTCGCGGATATCCACGTTGCGGTATTGCGTCACGAAGGTTCGGAGGTGATCGTCCGTGATCCCAAGGATCAAGATAGGTTCATGATGCTCGACCAGATGGGCTCCGACGATACGGCCCTGCAGATCGAGCCCGATCGCGACATTCATCGGCTTGGCCGAATAGCCGGCACTGTCCATGATGTCGGCGCTGAAGAAGGCGTAACCCGCGATCGAGCCGTTTCGGTAGGCCGGATAAACCGGCAACTGCGGCATCCTTTCACCGAAGCCGTCCATGTTGGCAAAGACAAGCGCCAACTCGCTCTTGGGAGGGCTGGCCGCATGGGCGACAGGGCCGGCAAACGCAAGCCATAGGACCACAAGCGGCCACCAGAATTTGCGCGCAGAATGCAGCAATTTGGTATATTTCAGCGTCTATTTTTGCGCCCATACTCTGCATACTCCAGTAATCTTGTTTTGATCCACAATATGCTTCGCATTTGCGGAGATATCTGCTTGATCATAACATCTTCCATCCGAGATGAATTCCTTTTCGATTTATCGACAGTATACCTTGATCACGATCAAGTTTCGTGCAGAAATGCCATGCTCTACTCGGGGCATTCGAATTTTATCTGGGAGGATAGAGGATGCAGACCCTGGTCAGGCATCTCATGACTGGAGTGGCGGTCGCCACGGTATTTGCGCTCGGGCCGACCGGCGTCATGGCGCAACAGCAGCAGGACAGACAGCATTCAGTCGATGAGCCGGTGGAGGGATCGAACACGGCGGACAAGTTGAAACCCGAAGATGTCCACAGGACTCAACCGGGCGATCAGTACCAGCCGGAACACAACGTTCTGTCGGATATCCCCACCGAGCAGCCTGGGGCCAAGCCGGGCGTGCCGCAGCTCAGCCAGGCGGAATTTGAAAAAGCCAAGAAAATCTATTTCGAGCGCTGCGCCGGATGCCATGGCGTGCTGCGCAACGGCGCCACCGGCAAGGCGCTGACCCCCAATTTGACGCGTGAGCTGGGTTTCGAGTATCTGCGCGACTTCATCACGTATGGCTCGCCTGCGCGGCATGCCGAACTGGGGGACATCGGGGGACCTGCCCAAAGAAGACGTCGAGTTGATGGCGAAGTACCTGCTGAACGATCCGCCGACGCCGCCCGAGTTCGGCATGAAGGAGATGCGGGAGACCTGGAAAGTCATCATCCCGCCGGAACAGCGGCCGAACCGCAAGATGAACAACATCAATATCGAGAACCTGTTCTCGGTGACGTTGCGCGATGCCGGTCAGGTCGCCCTGATCGACGGCGGCTCCTACGAGATCGTCAGCATCCTTGAGACCGGCTACGCCGTACATATTTCACGCCTGTCGGCATCGGGACGCTACCTCTTCGTGATCGGCCGTGACGGCAAGGTCAACCTGATCGATCTGTGGATGGAGAAACCGGACACGGTTGCCGAGATCAAGGTCGGTCTTGAAGCGCGCTCGGTCGAAACATCCAAATTCAAGGGGTTCGAGGACAAGTACGCGATCGCCGGCGCCTACTGGCCGCCCCAGTTCGTGATCATGAATGGCGATACGCTTGAGCCGCTGAAGATCACCTCGACGCGCGGCATGATCGTCGATACGCAGGACTATCACCCCGAGCCGCGGGTCGCCTCGATCGTGGCGTCCCATTTCAACCCGACCTTCATCGTCAACGTCAAGGAGACCGGCAAGATCCTGGTCGTCAACTATGACGACCTGACCAATCTCAAGATCACCAACATCGAAGCCGAACGCTTCCTGCACGACGGCGGCTTCGACCGCACCGGCCGGTACTTCATGGTCGCCGCCAACGCCCGCAACAAGGTGGGGGTGGTGGACACCAAGGAAAACAAGCTCCTGGCTCTGGTCGAGACCAGCACCACGCCGCATCCCGGCCGCGGCGCCAATTTCATCCATCCCAAGTTCGGCCCGGTATGGGCAACCAGCCATCTCGGCAGCGAGGCGATCAGCCTGATCGGCACCGATCCGGAAAAGCATCCGCAACAGGCCTGGAAAGTGGTGCAGGAACTGGAAGGCCAGGGCGGCGGCTCGCTCTTCATCAAGACCCATCCCAAATCCAAGAATCTGTGGGTTGACACTCCCCTCAATCCCGAAGCCGAGATCGCCGCCAGCGTGGCCGTGTTCGACATCGAGCAACCCGGACAAGCCCTACGAGGTTCTGCCGATCGGCGAATGGTCCGGCATCACCGAGGGCACGCGCCGCGTCGTGCAGCCGGAATACAACAAGGACGGCACGGAAGTCTGGTTCTCCGTCTGGAACGCCAAGGACCAGCAATCGGCCATCGTCATCGTCGATGACAAGACCCGCAAGCTGAAGCACGTCATCAAGGACCCAAGGCTGGTCACGCCGACCGGCAAATTCAACGTCTACAATACTCAAAAAGACGTCTACTGACCCTGCCCTTCGATTGGCGGGCTTAACAGCCCGCCAATCCGATCTCAGAACCTTCCGAGCGGTAAAAAAGCATTCACAAACGATCCGGCTCAAAGGTGAAAATTGCCCAGACCCTGGTTATCGTCATCAGCGCGTCATCACGCGGCATTCTGGCTGATCGCTCCCTTCGCTTTCCTGGCGTCAGGGGAGGCGACCAGCGCCGATCAACCATCGCCCAGCCGCCAGACCTCGCTGATGACGCTCCTCAAACATGACTGCGGCTCGTGTCACGGCCTGACCATGAAGGGCGGCCTGGGCCCGCCCCTGCTCCCCGGCACCCTCGCGGACAAGGACGAGGAGGCGCTGGCCACGATCATCCTTGACGGCGTGCCCGGCAAGCCGATGCCGCCGTGGCGGTTCGAGCTTCAGCCGGAGGAGGCGCGGTGGCTGGTTGACCGACTGCGGGAGGGGTTGAAATGAAGAATCTCGGCTTTCTGGTCGGCACTTTTCTCCTTGTCGTTACAGGCATCGCCGGGGCTGCGGATATGCGCGGAACCGGCGATCTCGGCATCGTCGTGGAACGCGCCGCCGGACGCGTTCAGGTCATCGAACTCGACCACGCGGACGAGCCTCGCCAGCATCCCGGAACTAGGTGATCTAAGCCATGCCTCGGCAGTGTTCTCGCGTGATGCCCGGTACGCTTACGTGTTCGGGCGCGACGGCGGCCTCAGCAAGGTTGACCTGCTGGCCGGGCGCCTTGAGCACCGCATCGTCCAGGCGGGCAACAGCATCGGCGGCGCCATATCCCAGGATGGAAAGCTGATTGCCGTTTCAAACTACGAGCCGGGTGGCGTGCGGGTGTTCGATGCCGATACGCTGGAACCGGTGGCCGACATTCCAACCGGCTCCAAGGCCGTCGGGCTGGTGGATGCGCCGGACCAGCGCTTCGTGTTCAGCCTGTACGATCTCGGCGAAATCTGGATGCTGGACATGAGCGATCCGGCAGCGCCCGCAATCACGAAATACCCGAACGTTGGAAAGTACCCCTACGACGCCCTGATCACGCCGGACGGCCGCTACTACGTCGCCGGCCTGTTCGGGGAGGATGGGCTGGCGCTGCTCGATCTGTGGCATCCCGACAAAGGTGTCAGGCGCATTCTCGACGGTTACGGCCGTGGCGAGGAGCCGCTTCCCGTCTACAAGATGCCGCACCTTGAAGGCGTGGCGCTCGCCGGTCGGTACGCCTTCCTGCCGGCGGTCGGGCGGCACGAGCTCCTTGTCGTGGACATGGAGCAGGACTGGCGCGAGGTCGGCCGCATCCCGGTCCATGGACAGCCGGTATTCGCCGTCTCCCGCCCGGATGGCCGGCAGATCTGGGTCAACTTCGCGCATCCCGACAACGACACGGTCCAGGTGATCGACGCCTCCGCCATGAAGGTCGTGCACAGCATCCGGCCCGGCCCGGCGGTGCTTCATCTGGAATTCACGCCGCGCGGCGAGCAGGTCTGGATTTCGGTGCGCGATGCCGACCGGGTCGATGTTTACGACACGCGCAGTTTCGAGCGGCTCGGCTCACTGCCGGCGGATAAGCCCAGCGGCATCTTCATGACCGCCCGCGCCAACCGGATCGGGTACTGACCCATGGAACTGGAAAACATTTGCGACGTGCCGCTGGAGCCGCTCGAGCGCCGTCTGCTGGACCGCTTTCAGCGCGATCTGCCCCTGGTGCCGCGACCCTACCAGGCCATCGCCGAAGCGGTGGGGGCCTGCGAAGCGGACGTGCTGGCGGCGCTCGGCCGGCTGCACGCGACCGGCGCCCTGAGCCGTGTCGGCTTCGTCCTCCGACCCAACACGGCGGGCGCCAGTACGCTCGCCGCCATGTCCGTACCGGAATGCGAGTTGGTGTCGGTGGCGGCCAGGATCAGTGCCCGCCCCGAGGTCAACCACAATTACGAGCGCGAGCACCGGCTGAACCTGTGGTTCGTCGTTGCGGCGGCGGATGCCGGGGCGCGGCAGCGAGTACTCTGCGAGATCGAGCGGGAGACCGGGTACGCGGCGCTCGATCTGCCGCTGGAGGCGGCCTATCACATCGATCTCGGATTTCCGCTGACCTCCGGCGCAGCACCCAGCCGTGAGGTTTCCAGCGCCCGGAAACCGGGAGCGGGCCTCAATGTCCGCGTGACGGATCAGGACCGCCACATTCTCTCGGCGGTGCAGAACGGGCTGCCGCTGGCGCCGCGTCCCTTCGCCGGGGCGGCGGCACGGCTGGCCATCACGGAAACGGAGTTGCTCGGCGAGCTTCGTTGGCTCCTGGCGCGCGGCGTGATCAAGCGGTGCGGCCTGATCGTTCGACACCACGAACTTGGCTACCGGGCCAACGCGATGGTGGTCTGGAACGTCCCCGACGCGCTGGTCGATGATGTCGGCGGACGGCTGGCCGCCCTGCCCTTCGTGACGCTGTGCTACCGGCGCCCGCGCCGTCCGCCGGATTGGCCCTTCAATCTGTTCTGCATGATCCATGGGCGCGACCGCAACACCGTTTTGGAGCAAGTCGCCGCCGCCCGCGCCCTGAGGGGTCTCGGTGAGATCCCGCATGCGCTGCTGTTCAGCCGCCGCCGCTTCAAGCAGTGCGGTGCCGCTGTTTCCCGGACCTCGGAGGCCGCCTGATGGACGATCTCGACCGCCGCATCATCAACAACCTGCAGGGCGGCTTTCCGGTTTCCGAACGCCCGTTTCTCGATGCGGCGCAGACACTCGGCATCGGTGAGCGGGATCTGATCGACCGCCTGGAGCACTTGGCAGAGGCGGGCGTACTGTCCCGGTTCGGGCCGATGTACCATGCCGAACGCTTAGGCGGCGGCCTGACGCTGGCGGCGCTGGCGGCACCACCGGAGCGCTTCGACGAGGTGGCGGCACTGGTCAACGCCCACCCCGAGGTGGCGCACAATTACGAGCGCGATCACGCGCTCAACATGTGGTTCGTCATCGCCACGGAGCGGCCCGAGGACATCGGCCGCGTGCTCGCCGAAATCTCTGCCGAAACCGGCCTTGTGGTCCACGACATGCCTAAGCTGGAGGAATTCTTCGTCGGCCTGAGGTTCGAGGCATGAGTACCGAACCGCCCATCGACGCCCTTGACCGCCGTCTGATCCAGGCGACGCAGGCGGGCCTGCCGCTTGTCGAGCGGCCCTATCATCACCTTGCCAGCGAACTGGGTATCCCGCCCGAGGATGTCATCCACCGCCTGCATCGCATGATGGAGGCCGGGATCATCCGCCGGATCGGCGTCGTGCCCAATCACTATGTCCTTGGCTACCGCGCCAACGGCATGTCGGTCTGGGATGTGCCGGACGAGGACGTCTCCAGGATCGGCCGCCGGGTCGGCGCGCTGGATTTCGTCAGCCACGCCTATCACCGGCCCCGCCACCTCCCGATGTGGCCCTACAATCTGTTCGCCATGGTGCATGGCCGCAGCCGGGCCGAGGTCGAGGACAAGGTGGCCGCGATCGCCGAACTGATCGGCCCCGCCGACCACGGCCATACCGTGCTCTACAGCACGCGCATCCTCAAGAAGACCGGATTGCGGATCGTCGGATAGGAGAGCTTCCCTTGTTGCGAATCACTCAGTGCATGCATGAAATCGCGACGCCAACGCCGGCTGGTCCGAAGCGGAACCTGCCCGGACCGGTCGTGATCTGGAATTTGATCCGGCGCTGCAACCTGCGCTGCAAACACTGCTATTCGATCTCGACCGACGTTGATTTTCCGGGCGAGCTGAGCACGGACGAAGTCTTCACGGTCATGGACGACCTGAAGCGCTTCAGGGTGCCGGTGCTGATCCTGTCCGGCGGCGAACCCCTGCTGCGCCCTGACATCTTCACCATTTCGCGCCGCGCCAAGGACATGCGTTTCTATGTCGGCCTGTCCACCAACGGCACTCCGATCGATGAGGCCAACATCGGAGCCATAGCCGAGGTCGGCTACGACTATGTCGGCATCAGCCTGGACGGGATCGGTCCGACCCATGACCGGTTCCGCCGACGCGACGGCGCCTTCGACGCCTCGCTGCGCGGCATCCGCCTGTGCAGCGAGCACGGCATAAAGGTCGGCCTGCGCTTCACCCTGACCCAGGACAATGTCCATGAACTGCCCGCCGTGCTGGATCTCATGGACCGGGAGGGCGCCGACAAATTCTACCTGTCGCACCTGAACTATGCCGGCCGCGGCAACAAGCACCGCGGCGACGACGCCCATTTCGACATGACGCGCGCGGCCATGGACCTGCTGTTCGAGCGCTGCCTGGCGCAGCGTCGAGCGCGGTGACGGCAAGGAGTTCGTCACCGGCAACAACGATGCCGACGGCGTCTACTTGCTGATGTGGGCGGCCGAGCGCTTTCCGGAGCGTGTCGCGCACCTCCGCGCCAAGCTGGAGCAGTGGGGCGGAAACTCCTCGGGCGTCAACGTCGCCAACATCGACAATCTGGGCAATGTGCATCCCGATACCTTCTGGTGGCACTACACGCTCGGCAATGTGCGCGAGCGCCCGTTTTCGGCGATCTGGCCCGACCTGTCCGACCCGATCATGGCCGGATTGAAAGCAGCGCCGCGCGCGATCGAGGGGCGATGCGCCGCCTGCCAGTACTTCGCGGTCTGCGGCGGCAACACGCGCGTGCGGGCGATGCAGCTTACCGGCAATCCCTGGGCCGAAGATCCGGCCTGCTACCTGACCGATGAGGAGATCGGGGTCACGAACGGCCAACCCCGTGTGCAGCTGACGCCGTACCGGAGCAGGAAGTCCCATGAAGTCGCCGCGGATTAGTCTCTGCGCCGTTGGGGCGCTGCTTCTGGTGATCTGCAACCCGCTCCTCGCGGCGGAGCTGCGGCAGGGTGCGGAGGCGCGACCGCTCTCTACCAGGACCATTGCGCCTCCTGCCACGGGGCCGGTCGCCTGGGAGGTCAGGGGCCCGCGCTCCTGCCGGAAAATCTCGGTCGCCTCGGCAAAAAGACGGCACAGGAGGTGATCGCCAATGGCCGGCCCGCCACCCAGATGCCGGGCTTCGCCGACCGCTTGAGCGCGGAACAGATCACGGCATTGGCCGAACTGGTCTACACGCCGCTGCCGTTCCTGCCGGAATGGAACATGGCGGACATCGAAGCATCGCGCATCTACGATGCCGGGACCGTGGCCAAACTGCCCGACAAGCCCGTTTTCTCCGCGGACCCGCTGAACCTGTTCGTCGTGGTGGAGAGCGGCGACCATCACGTCACCATCCTCGACGGCGACCGGTTCGAGCCGATCCACCGGTTTCCCAGCCGCTTCGCGCTGCACGGCGGCCCGAAGTTCTCGCCAGACGGCCGCTTCGTCTTCTTCGCATCGCGCGACGGCTGGATCACCAAGTACGACCTCTAGAACTTGACGGTCGTTGCGGAGGTGCGCGCCGGCATCAATCTGCGCAACATCGCGCTGTCGGGCGATGGCCGCTACGTCGCCGCGGCCAATTATCTGCCGCACAGCCTGGTCATTCTGGATGCCGCCGACCTGGAGCCGCTGAAGGTAATTCCGGCGACCGACCGTACGGGCCAGGCAACCTCGCGCGTCAGCGCGGTCTATGACGCCCGCCCGCGCGGCAGCTTCATCGTCGCTCTGAAGGACGTGCCGGAACTTTGGGAGGTTGCCTATCGCGACGATGCCAAGCCGATCTATCGCGGGTTCGTCCACAGCCACGAGGCCGGCATGGTCGAGGGGATTGCGGAACCCGGCAAGTTCGGCGCCCGCCGCATCGCGCTCGATGAACCGCTCGACGACTTCTTCTTCGACCCGGATTACCGCAACCTTCTGGGATCGGGGCGCGATGCGGGCAAGGCCGTGGTGGTCAACCTCAATGTCGGCCGACCGATCGCCACCATCGACATGCCAGGATTGCCCCATCTTGGCTCCGGCATTACCTGGAACTGGCAGGGCCGCACCGTCATGGCGACGCCGAACCTCAAGGAAGGTGCGGTCAGCATCATCGACATGCAGGACTGGCGCGTCATCAAGCGGATAGAAACCGCCGGACCCGGCTTCTTCCTGCGCAGCCACGAGAACACCCCTTACGCCTGGATCGACGTGTTCCTCGGCCCGAACAAGGAGTCATGCATGTCATCGACAAGAGCACGCTGGAGATCGTGGCCACGCTGCGGCCGGAGCCGGGCGAACGCTCGCCCACGCCGAATTCACCCGCGACGGCCGCTTCGTGCTGGTCAGCCTGTGGGAGATGGACGGCGCGGTGATCGTCTACGACGCCAGGACGCTTGAGGAGGTCAAGCGGCTGCCCATGGTCAAGCCGTCCGGCAAATACAACGTCTTCAACAAGATAACTTTGTCGGCCGGAACCAGTCACTGAAGCGGGGCGGATGCGCGCCGCCCCGCTTCAGTCCATCTGGCGTCAGCCTATGGTGTAACCGCCATCGATCACGATCTCCTGCCCGTAAATGTTGCGGGCCGCGTCGGAAGCGAGGAAGACGGCCATCTCGGCGATATCGTCGGGTTTGCCGAACTCGCCGGGCATCAGTCGGGCGTTGATCCGCCCCGCCACGGTTTGCAGCACGTCCGGCTGAAGGCCGACCTTGCCCCACAGCGGGGTGGCGATGGGGCCGGGAGCGATGGCGTTGACGCGGATCTTCCGCGGCGCCAGTTCAGCAGCCAGTGTCTGGGTGACCGATTTCAGGGCCGCCTTGCTGGCGCTGTAGATGGCAAGACCGGGGAAGCCGACCTGGGTCAGGAAGCTGGTGTTGAACAGGATCGCGCCGCCCTGATTGATGATCGGCAGGAAAAGTCGCGCTGTCTGCACGGCGCCCACGAAGTTGACGCTGAACTGCTCGTCAATCGCCTCCTCGGTGCTGTCCTCGAAGGACACCACTTTGGCCATGCCGGCGTTCGGGACGACGATATCGACGTTGCCGAAGCGTGCCTCGGTTTCCTTCACCAGCCTGTGCAGGTCGGCTGTCCTGGTTACATCGCCGGCAACGGCCAGAACGGCGTCCGGTGCGGTTGCGCGGATCGATTCCAAACCTTCCTGGTCGCGGGCGAAAACGACTATCCGGGCGCCCGCAGCCAGGTAATGTTCTGAAATCGCGCGGCCGATCCCGCTGCTGGCGCCGGTGATGACGGCGGTTTTTCCTTCAAGCGCTTTCGACATTTCAGGCTCCTGTCCTTGAGCGGACATTTGGGATTGATGGAGTATCTGAGCGGAGTCATAGCAGATAACCGCATTCAAAATTTGACCTTGGTCAAACAAATGAAACAATACTGGGCAAGCGTGTCGCTGCGCACTTGACGCCAGTCAAGGACAGGATCTGCCGCCCCGGCTATGTCTCCCGCCCGACAACCATTACCAACAGGACCAGACATATGAAGGAAGCACGCTCAGGGCCGACGGAACTTGTCGGAGGGAGGGTGACCGAAGTTCCTGAAGTGAGCGGGCAAGCCGAAGCCGCCGATTGGGGGCCGCTGTCCAGCCTGCCCGGCAATCCCATGATGTGGATCCTCATCCTGGGCGAACTGGCGGTCTTCGGCGCCCTCTTCGTCGGGTTCGCCGTGGCGCGCGCTCTCGACCCGGCGACCTTCGATGCTTCGCAGGCTCATCTCGACGGTCTTCTTGGCGGGCTCAACACCATGGTCCTCGTGACCAGCGGCTGGCTGGTCGCCATCGCGGTCCAGCGCAGGGCGTCGAACCGCAGCCACCGGGCGGCCATGCTCGGGGCGATGGCGTTCGGCGGGGTGTTCCTCGCCATCAAGGTCGTGGAGTATGCCGATAAGATCGGCCAGGGCTTCACCCCCGAAACCGACATGTTCTTCCAGCTCTATTACCTGATGACCGGCTTCCATGCGCTGCACGTCGTCATGGGGCTTATCGTCCTGGGTATCGTCACTTGGCACGACAGCCTGGAGAACATGGAAACCGGGGCCGCGTTCTGGCACATGGTCGACCTGATCTGGGTGCTGCTCTACCCCCTCGTCTATCTGCTGAGGTGAACCATGAGCGTCCTGACGCGTACCTGGGCAATCCTGATGGCGCTTACAGCCCTTTCCCTCCTGGCGGGGAGACCCGGCGGCGAGGGCAGCATCGGCCTGCTCGGGAGCGGTCTCGTGTTGCTGGCCGCCACCTTCAAGGCCGACCAGATCCTCACGCATTTCCTCGGCCTCCGGCGTGCCGCTCCCGGCTGGCGGGTGATGTTCCGCGTCATTCTCACACTACTCGGAGCGGCGATCTTTGGGATCTATGCCGTCACGCCGATGATTGCGGCCGCTTCCCGTTGACGCCGATCCGGAGTGCTAGGCGCGGCGGCCCTGGTTTGATCCGTTCACGCGAGTGCGGGCGTCATGACAGGCACGTCATGGACGGCGTGGCTCGGCGGGTCGGCCCAAGCGGTTTCCGAGGCCATGATCTCCTTGTGGAGACGCCGGTAGAAATCCCGAAGACGCGGGCCGAACAACGGATCGTCCGGCGCGCCTAACACCAAGGCGATGTCGGCCCAGTCGGAGGACATGAGACTGCTCCGCGCCGCTGGGAAAAGTGTCGTTTCCTCAGTCGCCAGATGGCGCTGCAGGCGGTCCGTCAGGTCCCGGCCTGTTCGAGCAAGCTCCTGAGGCGGCAACTTCTCCCCCTTGAGAACGCGGTCAACCGCCAAGGCAAACTGCCGTGTCTGGTTTTCGAGGTCCGCATGCTCCTGTTCCAGGTCATCAAGCGTCCGGGCCATGGCGGGATCGCGGATCTTCAGCTTGCCGTAAACGAGATCCTCTACGGGATGATGGACGCGGGTGGGATAATCGAGGAGGTATTCCAGGATATTCCTGATGAGGCCGAGGTCAACCGCCTCCTCATGGTCCAGCGAACTGATCTGTCGCTCCAAAGTATCGATAATTCTTGTCATGTTGCAGTGATCGTTGATGAGCATGCACATGATCGCGGTCATATACGCCCCCCTGTTCTCAGGTGTGCCGGCATTCTTTCGAAGAAAAATAGCACTTCATCTATCGGGATATTTGACCAAGGTCAAACACCCAGGGAAATCGGGTGAAAGAGCGTATGACAACGGAATTCGAGTTCGCCACGCTGGAATGGGGGACTGGTTCCGGCGCCCGGCTCAAAATAATTCCGCTGGTCAGGTCCCTGCCGTGACTACGGTCAGGACCCTGCGCGGCCCAACTGACGGCGGCCTTCGTCGGTGATCAGGTCGGGGGTCCAGGGCGGGTCGAAGGTCAGCTCGATACGGGCCGGGTGGGCGGGGATGTGGCGAGGGCCAGCGCCTCTTCCGCCTGTTCAACGATCAGGCCGCCCATCGGGCAGCTTGGATGCGTCAGGGTGAGGCGGACGAGCAGGCCGTCGGGCGTTTCTGTCGATGCCATAGACCAATCCCATATCGACGATGCTGAGTTCGGTTTCGGGATCGAAGACCTGGGCGAGAGCGTCCCAGGCGGCGGAATTCCGGGGTATTCGTTGTCATGGACTGGTCTTTCCGATGATCGTGGCGGAGCGGACGGAACGGGCTCGCGGCAGGCTCTCGATCCGCAGATAAAGGTCGATGGCGTAGATGATGAAGGCGCCGGCGCCCGCAGCGCCGGTCAGGGCGCCCAGGCGGATCAGCCAGTCGAGGCCCAGCACCATGCCGGCTCCGACCGCGACCAGCGCCATGACATGGGCGGCGGTCTGAATCCGCAGGATCAGGCTGGTGCTCAAGTTCCGACACCTTGGGAATGCGCCGGCCGGCTCTGGCGGCGTGGATCGCGGCCAGGAACGGCAGGATGCGCTGGAGCATGCCAAGCACGAGGCTCGAGCAGCCAGCCGCCGACGAGGGTCAGCGCGAACAGGGGTGGTCCCCAGGGCGGCAGCAGATCCAGCGCCAGAAGCAGCCCCAGGACCAGACTGGCGGGCAGCATGACCCAGGACAGCCGAACCAGCAGGAACGAGGTCCCGAGATCGCGGCGGTTCCGCCGGCGCATCAGAGCCGGCCATGCCATGGACATGAAGGCTTGCCGCGGCCAGCCCGACGACGGCGGCCGGTACGAAGGCGCCGGCTGCCGGCCAGAATCAGCGCCGCGACGGCGAGGCCGAGGACGATGGTGGCGGGGCGTTCGGCTTGGTGGCCCACCAGGGCGAACATGGGCACCAGCACCTGAACGAAGCCGGCGGCCAGCAGCCCCAGGAAACCGTAGCAGGCGACGACCAGATGGATCGCCGCCACCGTTCGGTGATCGTTCAGGTAGCCATGCGCGAAGTCGCCGAGCAGAGCGAGACCCAGGACGGCCAGCGCCATCAGGCAGGCCAGGGCCGCCCAAAGATGGCGCACGATCAGGCGGACCTGCGGCTTGGACCGGTCGGTGCGCAGGAGCGCCAGCCCGACCGTCACGGCGAACACCAGCAAAGCGAGCGCTACGGCGCTTCCGCCGAGGGCGAGCGGCAGCAGGTCGCGCCGTCATCATGCCCCAGCCCAGCACCGCAACACCCGGCAGCAGCAGCCAGCTGGCGAGCCGGCACGGCCACACGGCGGGCAAATCGGCCTGGATCGCCACCGGCAGCAACTGGAACCCGGCGCCCATGGCCGTGACGGTCAGCACGCCGAGCGTCATCAGGTGGAGGCCCGCGACCGGCAGGCCCAGCCCGCCGGCGGCGGTGGCGAGGAGCGGCGCTCCGGCCGCGAGAGCGGTCCAGCCGGCCAGATGGAACACCAGGGCCGCCGCCAGGAACCGGAACGGGATCGATGCCGGCAGCAGCCGGCCGCCGCCGGGGGTGATCATGACGGTTCCCGCGCCAGCCTGATGCGGACTTCGCCTTCCAGATGCTCGACCGACAGGCACGACCAGCCGCGCTCGCCCAGCATGGGATAAAGGAGGACGGGTTCGCGGTCGTGATGCAGCACCAGACTGTCCAGGCCGCCCTCGTCGATCAGGTCGAGCACGCGGGTCATCGGCTCCGGCGGTTGCAGGCCGCGCACGTCGAGATGGGCGCCGTCGGCGGCGTTCCATGGCTCCGGCCCCTGGCGCGGCATGGGGGTTTCAGCTTCGGCGTTCACTTCGACGGGTGCCGGTTCCTCGCGGCGCCAGCAGATGCGCCAGTGACCGGGACCCAGCAATACAT
>CAWKET010000016.1:0-39207 GCA_963848585.1 uncultured Alphaproteobacteria bacterium
TTTTGTAGCCGCATTTCTACGCTAAGTATTTGTTTTCGCTGGTAAATATCGCCCTCCGGCCTCATCATCCATGCAAATGGTGATGAGAATGAATGCCCTTGATCCCGATCTCATGAGCACTGACGAGCGTCTGGCCGAGGTTGCTGGGCTCCTGGCCGCCGGACTGATTCGGCTGCGGGCCCGACAGTCAAGCCAACTATCCGGCGACTGCGGAGAAAGTCCGCTCGACTGTTCGCCCGACCAACGCCGTCATGTCAGCCACCAGAAACATGGAGGTTCCGCGATGACGGACATGGTGCTCACCCGGGTGGCGGCGCTGAAGACCACGCCGACGCCCGGCCTGAAGAAGAAGTGGCGGGAGCTGTTCGACACCGAGCCGCCGCCCTACAACCGCCGCTTCCTGGAAAGCCGGCTGGCCTACCGCATCCAGGAACTGGCCTATGGCGGGCTGTAAGCCCGAGACCCTGGAGCGGCTGGAGGCGCTGGCCGAGCACCTGGACGGCGGCGACGTGACGAAGCGCCGGCAGCGGGTGAAGGACCGGCCGATCGCCGGCACCCGGCTGATCCGCGAATGGCAGGGCGTCGAGCACTGCGTCACGGTGCTGGACGACGGCTTCGAGTACCAGGGCCGGCCGTACAAGTCGCTCTCCGCCATCGCCCGCGCGATCACCGGCACGCGCTGGAACGGCCTGGTCTTCTTCGGCCTGAAGAACCAGCGGGGCGGCAGATGAGGAAGTCGCCGGCCAAGGTCACCGGTCCGCAAGCTCCGCTGCGCCGTCTACACCCGCAAGTCGACCGAGGAAGGGCTCGAGCAGGAGTTCAACAGCCTCGATGCCCAGCGCGAGGCCTGCGAGGCCTATGTCGCCAGCCAGAAGGCCGAGGGCTGGATGCTGGTGCCCGACCGCTACGACGATGGCGGCTTCTCCGGCGGCACCCTGGAGCGGCCGGCGCTGCAGCGGCTGCTGGCCGACATCGAGGGCGGCCGGGTCGACGTCGTGGTGGTCTACAAGATCGACCGGCTGACCCGCGCGCTGATGGATTTCGCCAAGCTGGTCGAGGTGTTCGACCGCCACGGCGTCACCTTCGTCAGCGTCACCCAGGCGTTCAACACCACCACCTCCATGGGCCGGCTGACGCTGAACATCCTGCTCACCTTCGCCCAGTTCGAGCGCGAGGTGATCGGCGAGCGCATCCGCGACAAGTTCGCCGCCTCGCGGGCGCGCGGCATGTGGATGGGCGGCACGCCGCCGCTCGGCTACGACGTCCGGGACCGCAAGCTGGTCGTCAACGAGGCCGAGGCCGCGACGGTCCGGATGATCTTCGAGCGCTTCCTGACGATCGGCTCGGCCACCATGCTGGCGCGCGACCTGCGGGCCGAGGGCGTGACCACCAAGCGCGGCAAGCCGATCGACAAGGGCGACCTCTACAAGCTGCTGAACAACCGCGTCTACCTCGGCGAGGCGGTCCACAAGGGCACGGCCTATCCCGGCGAGCACAAGGCGATCATCGACCGGGCGCTCTGGGACAAGGTGCACGCCATCCTGGCGACCAAGGCGCCGACCCGCGCCGGCCGGACCCGCTGCCAGACGCCGGCGCTGCTGCGCGGGCTGATCTTCGGCCCGACCGGCTGCGCCATGACGCCGACCCACACCCGGCGCCGGGGCAAGCTGTACCGCTACTACGTCTCGATGGACGTGCATCAAGCAGGGCGCCGACGCCTGCCCGGTGCGGCGCGTGCCGGCCGGCGAGATCGAGGCGGCGGTGATCGATCAGGTGCGGGCGCTGATCCGCACGCCGGAGATCGTGGTGCGCACCTGGCGCGCGGCGAAGGCGGAGGACGCCGCGATCAGCGAGAACGAGGTGCTGGAAGCCCTCCAGCGGCTCGATCCGCTCTGGGAGGAGCTGTTCCCGGCCGAGCAGGCGCGCATCGTCCAGCTGCTGGTCGAGCGGGTGGATGTCAGCCTGGACGGCGTCGACATCCGGCTGCGGACCGACGGCCTGACCAGCCTCGTCGCCGACCTGCGCGGCCGGGATCTGGAACGGATGGCCGCGGCATGACCAGCGACGCCACCCTCGACCGGGACGGCCAGACCGTCACCGTCCGCGTTCCGCTGAAGATCCGCCGCCATGGTGGGCGGAAGATGATCATCGCGCCGGAAGGTGCCGCACCCTGGGCGCCGCCGCGGGCGCGCATCGACAACACCATGGTCAAGGCGATCGCCCGGGCCTTCCGCTGGCGCCGCCTGCTGGAGGAGGGCCAGTACGGCTCGGTCGTCGAACTGGCCGAGGCCGAGAAGATCAACAAGTCCTACGTCAGCCGGGTGCTGCGCCTGTCGCTCCTGGCTCCCCCGATCATCGAGGCCATCCTGAACGGCCGGCAGCCGCCCACGCTGGGATTGCCGATGCTGCTGGAGCCGCTGCCGGTGGAATGGGAAGCCCAGCACAGGCGCCTGATGGATGCACAGCAGTTCACTACGGAGAAGTGATACCAACGGCGTCTCAAGCCCGACGTCTTCCGCCTACCCGCCAATCTTCACACCACCATCGCGGCGGCCGATGCCGTGCTAGCCGAACCAGAGGGAGATGCCCAGGAGCCGTATCAGCGCACTTTGTGGCAAGCGCCGTAGTATCGCGTATCGAGAGATAGCCGACCGGCTTGCCCTGGTCCTGGTGGGAACTCCGCCGTTCCATCCAGCGTCGTGCTGAACGGCCCTTGGTGGGAATAAAACGCGCCCTCAAGCTTCCGGCCATCTACCAGATGGATTAGGATGCCGCACGGATGCGCGCCCTGCGTGAGGTGAAGAATGTTTGCAATCGCGCCGACTGATCTTAGCTGGTTCACCCGCATGAGGGAAGAACCTCCTGGGCGGGTGGTGAATTTCTGCGACCCAACGCCTTGGGGAGTGAAGAGGCTCCGAGAAGGGGACCGCCTGTATTTCATGCTCAAGGCTCCAGTCCGCCGCGTCGGTGGCTATGGGGCGTTTGTCCGTTATGTCGACATGACCGCCGCCGATGCCTGGGCAACCTATGGTCTAGGCAATGGTGTGGACAGCCAAGAAGAGTTAGTCAGGAAAATCGAGACGTTTGCGGAAAAGCGTTCCAAGGGTTTCACCTCCACGGGAAACCCGCTCATCGGATGTATCGAGCTTGCAGACGTGGTTACGCTGGATGACGATCGTTTTATAGATCCTGCTGCTTGCGGACACTCGTTTCCGAACGAGGTAGTTAAACTTAAATACTTTCATGAGCATGACAACATCGCTGCCCGCCTTGGTATTGGAGCAGAAATGCCACCTTTCGCGATTGTTGCGGGCGCTGCCAGCCGTAAGCCAACCCAGCGAAAGGACAGAAAAGGACAATCCGCCTTTCGCCAGCAAATCCTCCGAAACTACGGCTATCGCTGTTGCATCCTCGGAGAAGCATTGGTGGAGCTTTTGGAGGCGGCACACATCCAGCCCTACATTGATGAAAGAAGCAACCATCCGCAGAACGGGCTGTGCCTTCGCGTCGACCTCCACAGGCTGTTTGACGAAGGGTTGATATCGATCACGGAAGGATACACTGTGAAGGTCAGCAATCGACTTGTAGCCACTTCCTATGAAGGTCTGGAGGGTAAGCTAATTTCTCTTCCTGCGGATCTATCTTCTCAGCCATCTGCGGATGCCTTGGCCTTTCACCGCACCAACTTCCGTTAATCAACGAGGTCGAATCCTGTTTCCCGCCCGGGATGGGTGGAGGGAAGCAGCCTACTCAACGGGCAGTCCGTGGAGCCTCAGGAATGACAGCTTGTCCCAGTAGCCGCGCTGGAAGACGATCTTGCCATCTTTGACATGGAAAAATCCGCAGCCTCGCAGGCCCAGCGGATCGCGCCATTCCAGGATCGCCACATCACCGTCCTCGAAGATGTTCTCCACGATGCAAACCATGTCGGCGGCGGCGAACTCCCGCGCGAACATCGCCTGGATCGCCGCGCGGCCTTCAACCGGATCCTGGGTGACTTGATGGTTGACCGCATCTTCGTGGTAGAAGGCCGCGACCTCCTCGGCGTCCCCCTGTTGAACGCCGCGACCCAGTTCTGGATCAGTTCCCTTGGCCGCATGAGACACCTCCCCATCGTGCTCGCGCGATCAGCGCCGATGTCCGCGCGGCACTCTGCACCGTTGTCCGCTCCTGCCCCGTCGGTGACGCAAGCTATTCGGGCATCACCTCGCCGGAACCACCCACTGCGGCGGGGAAGTCCTTCAACTTGGGAAGTCCGTCTTTCATCGGCAGCACTGCTTCGGCATAGTGCAAGTGGACAACGGGCTGGAAAGCCAGGCTAGGGAGCGCTCCCGCATAGACATCGGTCAAGCCGAGGGTCGGGTGGGCGGTCATGAGATGACCGCCGCATCGCGTGCAAAAGTGCCGGTCACTCATCCCGGTCTTGTTGAACCGGCCGAGGAACTCCGCTCCCTTGGTGATCTTGACGTTCTCCGACTTCCACAAGATAAAGGCACTCACCGGCCCTCCCGAATAGGCTCGGCACGAACGGCAATGACAATAACCCATCTCTTCAGGCGCGCCGGTCGCCTCGATCTCCACTGCCCCACAGAAACAGCTTCCCGTATGCGTGTCGGTCATGGCGTCTCCCCCTTCTTGGCAACCGCACAATCGGCTCGGATCGCCTCTGACCGTTGTGAGCCGTCAGGCGGGCGCCCGCTACGCATTATTGACCCATAGATCTTCATGGCACAGCTATCGGGGCACGACAAGCTGCCGAGGGCAGCCTTGATTAAGGTTGTGATGGCCGGGAGCGGTTGCTCAACGTCCGTTCTTGGCGACAAGCCGCCGTCTCTCCCAGTGGCGAACAGTGCAAGGCCTGGACAGCCAGCTTCGGCACGGGCGGATGCCTGGCCGGGAGTCGTGCTCGTGTTCGGGATGACTTTGCGCTACGTTCAAGTCCATGGTCATCCTGCGGAACTTGATGGTATGCCCTCCCTGACCCGACGCGAACAGGACCTGCTGCACCGATACCGGCGGTTCTACCTCGACTTGGTCGAGGGCCGGCGGCTACCCGACACCGATGCTCAGCGGCGTTTCCTCGAGGTGGCCGCGGGGCGCCTGCCGCCGGTAATGGAACACGAGCGCCTGTGGGTGCGATGGCGGCGGATGGTTCGGGACAGGAATGTCCGGACAGTCATGCGGCGAATGGGGCCCGACGAGCCTTCAGGCTGCCCAGCGCTAACGGGCAGCTCCGACGCTCATCACCGTGGCTGATCTGTCCGCTCGCTCATGGTAGGTTATGGCGAACTCCATCCGTCGTTTCAGGAATTCCACCGGACATACCTGCGCCACTTCGATGCGACCGCCTCCATCGACGAAGGCTACGTCGATGATGCTGGACTGGCCGCCTATGCTGCGGCCATCGAACACCAGTTCGGACTGATCTGTGATCTGGCCGGCGTGCCCGGCCACCTCTTTCCCGAAGGGTATGACCGGCCCCGAAAGGCGGCATAGCGCGACGGCGAGCGACAGTACATCTCCCTGAGCGATTTCTGTTTCAACCTTGCGGCTCTACGACCGCCCGGGCAACTGCCTTTATCTGGCCGCCGACAGGCGCCGTGCCTTCGTCGCGGCGGCGAACGCCGAAGGCACGGTGCGCACCATCACGATCTTCCCGACCCGATGATTCCCAGAGACGTCACGTCGCTCGTGGAAGATGGAGCTCATCACGCGCCGCTGACGAAATGGCTGAGCGGGAAAACGACAAACCAGGTTATGTAGAGCAGGGAAGCGACCATCAGGCCGTCAATACGCCCCGGCGCTGACCGGCGGCCGACATAACGTTCCAGCAAGACAGTCAGCACGGTTGCGTGGGCCAGCGCGAACACCGTGATGCCTCCGAACGCCCCGTTCAGCGCCCCCGTCATGTCCGCCCATATGGCCAAGGCAGCCGCGAGGGCAGCGCTGCCTTCGGCAATGCGCGCGGCGGCGCGTGGACCGAAAATGACGGAGAGGGTGCGCTTCCCCACGGCGCCGTCCGCATCATGATCGGGGATGCCGGACAGGGTGATCGAGGGCAGGATCGCCAGGAACAGCGGAATGCTGACCAGCCACGGCAATGCAGTGCCGGGTGATACGCCTTGGACCGAAAAACCAAAAAGTACCACGAGAAAACTGTGGGTCACCCCGACATCAAGTTCACCCATCCCGCGCCAGCAGAGTTTCAGTGGCGGTGCCGTGTAGCCGATCGCCAGGACCGACAGCACGCCCAGTGACGCGAAGGGTGCGGCGGATTCGGTATGGGGCCACAATGCCATTGCAGTGATAAGGAACAGGGCCAGCATGGCGACGACGCCGGCCCGCATGGCCTTCCGGCCGATCTTGCCTTCCACCAGAACCCGCGATCCCCCGGTGAAGATGCTGGCCTGGGTGTTGCGGCGATCGCTTTCATAATCGACCAACTCATTGACGAAGACGGTCGCCGCCTCGAGGGTGACGAGGCTGGCAAGGCCAACCCAGAACGGCTTTGGGGCGAAGTCGCCGGTCTGCCGGGCAGCCATCGCGGCGCCCAGGCCATATGCTGCCCACGCCATGGGGTAAAACTGAAGCCGCAGCGCTTTGAGCCAGATGGCGACCCGGTCCCGCAGTTTCTCGGCGGGGGTGACGACACCGTGACGCAACGCGAGACCCGCGGCATGGGCTTCCGCCAGCCATGTGATCCGCCGGGCGGCATCGGAATCCTTGATCGGGCCGAAGATCAGCCACCGCACCGGTTTGACGCCACAGAAGCCCAAGGTGGCCCGCGCCAGCGCGTTCAATCCGGGCGCTCCATAGATCCAGCGGTAGATCAGCCGCGGCGTATCCATCGTCGTGATCAGGTGCGCGGACTTGCCTTCCAGCAGCTTATCCCAACCCGTTCCATCCTCACGATCCTCAAAGGCGAAACCGGGCATGAACACCCGGTCGAGGAAGCCCTTCAGGGCGGCAGGCATGGTGCCCCACCAGGTCGGGAACACGAAGACGAGGTGATCGGCCCAGGCGACCAGTTCCATCGCCGCTGAAATGCTGGGCTCCACCGGCTGCTGGCGAGGCGACGCGGTCACGACATTGGGGTCGAACTGCATGTCGGCGACAAACAGCAAGCGCACCTCGGCGCCTGCGGCCGAGGCGCCCGTGGCGTAGGCGTTGGCGATCGCACCGCAGAAACTTTCCTTGCGTGGATGGCCGAGGATGACGAGCACGCGGATGCCGGTACGCATATCCTTTGCAGGCGGCGGCTCTATCGCTTGGTCCATTGTCAAGGTCCTCGACACGCGCTCTCCGCACGCACGTCCCGCCTGTTCGGGTTTGCAGTATATAACGAGGTTAATGGTGGCTGCACGGTGAAACGGCTGGGCGCTTGCTGGTCTGAGCCGCCAGCGAAGGAGGAATGCGTCAGCAGACCCGTCCGGCAGGTCGGCATCCGAGTTCAACCGGGTTGCCAGTCGGCGGCAATTCCAGTCCGATCGGTTACCAGGCGACGACATGGCGGAGTATCCGATGGCGAACGCGGTGGTTCACTCGGACGAACTCAACTCCACCCATACGGCACCGCATTTCGGGCATCGGATCTCGAGCCGCAAGACCGGGCCGTGATCCTCCGTCGGCTCGACCGAGAGGATTTGCTCAGCCATAGTCTCAGGGCACTCTCCGCGCAGACCGAAGCCCCATGCGCACGGTTCATGATGCCTCCACCCGCGAAAAAAGCGTGTCATGCCCGCCCTCGCCCGCGCTGCGCCGTCAGACTTCCACTCATCCGCAGCGCTTCCATTTGGCCCATCCGCCGGCCGCAGATTATACCGGGCCACTCAGCCCGTACGAAGAAGTGTCCAGGCTATTGCGATACTGCAGCATTGATGACGAAGAGTACTATTCGGCACTGAAACATCGCCTCTCCCGTCTCGTGGATCGCCAATCAGATCGCCGAACAGAACACAAGATTCATGAAGCGGTGCTGGCCTGCACCCGCACCCGGCGCCAAATGTTGCGCCAGTCCTCCGCCTCGAAGGCTGCGCGACACCGACCGCCACCCGCATCGGCGCAACGGTAGTGCCCTACCAACACCGAGAAAAGTGTCCCACAGTCCGCTGTTATCATGACGGTGCTCGGCGAGGTGATCAAACCCGGCCTCACTGCAAACAGCATTTCTTATATTTTTTCCCGCTGCCGCAAGGGCATGGGTCGTTTCTGCCAACTTTTCGATGCCCAGCCGAAGCTTCGACATTCTTGCCGGTCATCGCGCCGGAGCCGACCTCCGCAAGACCCGACAACGGATTTCCGAAGAACGGATGGTACACGGGCCTGGGCGTCGACCGCCGTGTCCTCAAGCCCAATTCCATTTCGACGTCTTCGACATCGCCAGCAACCGCGAGATCGACAACCTGTTTGTCGAAGGCTTGACGAATTATGTCGATGGTCTCGACCGCCTCGAGATCGATCAGCGCCGAAATCAGGAAGCTATTGACCGTCGGATCGTTGTCAGCCCCACAGTCCAACCGGTGCGCCAGAATGCCGATGCACTCATCCCGAGATGAAGGATTTCTTTCCGCAATTTCCTCCAGGCATTTGACCGCCGTCATCAAAGGCTGCTTGGTAATGGATCGGTCGGCCAGGAAGTCGGTGACATGCGGAATCGCGCCCGGTCCGATCAGGCCAAAGACATCGGGAAGCTCGCTTGCGACCCAATCGTCGTCTTCCAGCGTCTTCAGGAGGTCAAGTAACGGGACGACCGCCTCCAGCGCCCGCAATTGGCCGAGGGCGCGCCACGCATGTGTCGGCGCCCAGACCGCGAGGCTCTCCCCATCGGCGGTGTGGAGTGTTGCGATCGCACGCGAGCCGAATGAGTTCGGGAACATGCTCCGGCGTCAGCCCCAGGTCGTTGGCGTAATTCGGCCATGCGAGTTCCGCCGGTCCGCCACCGGCCATGTGGCATTCGCCGTAGTCGAGGAGTCGCGCAACGGGTTCCTGGTAAGGCCTGTGCGCATCGGCGCCTTGGGAAGAGCCAGTCATGGTGCCGACGGCGCGGATGCTTCGAACAGCGCAGCCTCCTTGGCCGCCTCGAATGTGTCGGCGGTGCCGGTGGCGACCAGATCGCGGCGGTCGCTCCTCCCGCGGACCTCCCATGTCGGTACGCCATCCTGCGTGAACACCAGCAGCATGAATTCTCCGGCATCGGTCCAGGCGGCGGGGGCGGGCCACATCGGCGTCGGTAACGGTTGCCAGTCGCTTTCAGCCATGTGGTCCCCTCCCTCTGCGGCCCGGCCACCGTGTCGGGAGCCGGGTTGACGAGGCCATTGTATGCGCACCACATGGAGACCCGCAACTCGGTCCGAGCTCTGCATTAGGTCAATCTGGTGCACGGAGGCGAGAAGAGGTGTTGGCCTATTTCCTTGTCTTGCAAGCGACGCCAGTCGGGACACTGTTTGTCCAGAAAGGGACCAACCTCTTTGACCGGCTCCGTCCGGTGTATCCATCGAAGGTTCCGTCGATGACCATCGCCCTGCGCCGCCAGATCGCCTGCTACACGGATCTTGCCGCGATCCTGGCTCTGGTCGATCCTTGCCCGAGAGGTGTGCCCCGCCCCTCGTTCACACTCCCGAGCGGCCAGACGGCGCAGGCAACCCAGCCGCTCCGGGCATTCCGCCTGAAGGGAACGCGGTGTGCCGAATGCGGGCTCCAAGGCCATCATTTCCTGGAGTTCAGGACCCAGCGGAAGGGCCTGTCCGGCCTGTGCCTGATAGGCTTTGGCGAGCGTGGGCTGACATCCCTGACCGCCGATCACATTGTGCCCCGCAGCCTTGGCGGTGCCGGAGCCCCCGGGAACCTGCGGGTTCTGTGCGCCGAGTGCAACGTGCGCAAGGCCAACCGCTGCACGGTTCCGACCGTGACGCGATACCGGCTGGCTGAGGTGAAGAACCGCTTGCGGGCCTCCTATGGCAATCTCCATCCAGCGTTTCAGGAATTCCACCGGGCATACCTGCGCCACTTCGATGCGACTGCTTCCATCGACGACGGCTATGTCGATGACGCCGGGCTGATCGCCTATGCCGCGGCCATCGAACACCAGTTCGGACTGGTCTGTGACCTGGCCGGCGTGCCCGGCCACCTCTTTCCCGAAGGGTATGACCGGCCCTGAAGGCAGCATACGGAGGATGGGAAATGACGAAGAGGCAATCCAGTAAGGGCGGCTATGACAGGAAATACCTTGAGACGTTGATCGAGGAGGCGACCGTCGACTGCTATGACGAGTACGAGCAGGCCACTGGGCTGTTTACAATGATCGAGGACGAGCTGGAACTGCCCTTCACGACGCGGATCTTCGGCATGGAAGTAGCCGTGGTCGCCGTCGAGCAGGATGACAGCGGTCTCGGCGTCGTCGCCGTCTGCGAGCGGCAGGGCGAACGCCAGCGGCTCTCTCTCAGCGACCTGCCCTTGCCGTCGCCGCCACCCGAGGGCGCGCAATGGATCGCTGCCTACCGGCTCTGGGCGCGCCACGGCGGGTCGACCGGCGAGGAGGACAAGACATGAGCGGTTTCCATTACCATGAATTTCAAGCCCTCAACCAGCTCCTTGACGCTGCCCCGCAGAAGGTCCTGCGGCAGATCTCGATACGAGCCGGGATCACCGTGGCGGGTGCCTGGACCTTTAATCCCTTCGCGGGATTGTATGCCGCCGGGACTCTGGGCAAAATCGACGCATGTCTTCGCAAATCGCCGATACTGTAGCCGAGCGTCTTCAGCGAGCGCGTGAGCGCGCTGGTTATGGCAACGCCGACCAGGTTGCCGCTGCCTTTGGCTGGCCGGACTATGCCGCCGACGAAAGCGGCGAGCGAACGCTTACGCCGGTTCGAGCGAAACTCTATGCCCATGCCTTCCACGTTGATCTGGAATGGCTCCTGTCCGGGGACGGTGAATCAGCCTCCGGACTGGACAGCGCAGTTGGCACGACCTCCGAAGCCGCGAGGCCCACGGACGAGCTGGCTGAACGGATTGGCCGACTGACGGACGCCCAACGGGCCGCCTTGCTCGACTTCCTCCGTGCTCTGCAAGAGGGCTGATAAGAACCCGAAAGATCTATTTTTCTCAGCACGCCTTCACTGTATTGCGACGTTCACAATCGGTAATCGAATTTTGGCCGGTATTATTTCGCGCATACAACATGGTAGCTGTTGGCCTGAAGCGGCCTCCCAGCAACAACATCCGCAGAATGTCCGGCGGAGAGATTGATGTGACGCCATCAAATCGGTGGGCAAGGCTTGAGGTCGGACGTATGCTGCCTGGAAGAACCGTCGTACTGGTTTGCGCGGCCTGATCTGCTTCGGCCCACACCCAGCCTCGGCGGACAGACGTCGCTTTCGTACCAATCGTGGAGACCGCCATGCTGAACCAGCATCTGCGGCTCGCAGCGCCTTGGACGACGCCCGCGGCCGCCTTGACCCTGCTCCTCGCCATCCCGGCCTTCGCCCAGGATGAGCATGCCCACCATGTATTGGGCACAGTCCACTTCCCGGTCACCTGCAGCACGGAGGCGCAAGCCGCCTTCGACGAGGGCATGAAGCTGCAGCACTCCTTCTGGCACAAGGCGGCCATTGCAAAGTTCCAGGAGGCGCTGGAGCGCGACCCGTCCTGCGCCATGGCCCACTGGGGCCAGGCGCTCGCCATCATCGGCAATCCATTCGCCGTGCCATCGGCCAAGAACCTCGCCGAGGGCCTTGACCACCTTGAGGAGGCACAGCGGATCGGCGCCAAGACCGAGCGGGAAGCTGGCTGGATCGAGGCGCTCCTGACGTTCTTCCGCGATCACGACAAGCAGGACCACCGTACGCGGGTCATGGCCTTCGAGCGCGCCATGGGCGACTTGGCAGCACGTTTTCCAGACGATCCCGAGGCTCGGATCTACCACGCCCTATCCCTGACCGTGTCGGCCGCCCCGACGGACAAGACCTATGCCAGGCAGCTTCGGGCGGCCGAGATCCTCGAGGCCGAATGGCGGCGCCAGCCCGAACACCCGGGTGTTGCCCACTACCTGATCCACACCTACGACGTCCCGCCGTTGGCGGAGAAGGGATTGGCCGCCGCTGGGCGCTATGCGACAATCGCGCCGGACGCCCCGCACGCCGTGCACATGCCGTCCCACATCTTCACGCGCGTGGGTTACTGGCCGGAGTTGATCGCCTCGAACGAACGGTCCGCCGCCGCCGCGCGCAAGGTCGGCTCCGTGGGCGACGAGATCCATGCCCTCGACTACGTCGTCTATGCCCACCTCCAGATGGGTCAGGACGAGGCAGCCAGGCGGATCGTCGCCGACCTCGGCCGCTTTGGGGATATTGATCCAGCGCGCGTGTCATTGCCGATTGCGGCGTTCTACGGCACCTCGGCGATGCCGGCGCGGCTCGCCATGGAGCGTGGAGCGTGGGACGAGGCCGCGACGTTGGAGACCCGTAAGAGCCCGAGCCCCTTCCTGTTCGCCGACGCGCTGACGCATTACGCGCGGGCGGTTGGCCTCGCCCGGTCGGGGAACCCGGACAAGGCAGCGTCGGACATCGAGGCCCTGAATGCTCTGGTGAAGGGGCTCAGGGACAAGAAGGATGCCTACTGGTCGGAGCAGGTGGACATCCAACGCCAGGTCGCCGAGGCCTGGGTGGCGTTCGCCCGGGGCGACAAGGAGAAGGCGCTCATCGACTTGCGGATCGCGACGGAGCGGGAAGCCGCGACGGAGAAGCACGCCGTCACGCCGGGCCCTCTCGCGCCGGCGCGCGAGCAGCTGGCAGAAGCGCTGCTCGCCATGGGCAGGCCCGGAGAGGCGCTTACGGAGTTCGAGGCCGTGCAGCGGACCGAGCCCAACCGCTTCCGCGCGATCTACGGTGCGGCGCACGCGGCTGAGATGGTGGGCGACCGGGAGCGGGCCAGGCAGCACTATGGTCGTTTGCTTGAGATCGTCGGCGCTGCCGACACCACGCGGCCAGAGATCACAACTGCGAGGACGTTCGTGGCAGAGGCCAGATGACGATTCCGGCCGCAGGCCTGGAACGGAGCGCACCTGAGCGTCGGGGACTGGTTACCGTGTTCGGCGGGACCGGCTTCCTCGGCCGGCGGGTCGTGCGGCATCTCCTTGGGCGCGGGTTCGGGGTGCGGGTGGCCGCCCGCCATCCGGAGCGGGTCCAGACGGTATTTCGGTCGGATGAACCGGTTCCTCAGGCCGTGGCTGCGGATCTGCATGATGAGGCAGCGGTGGCTGCGGCTCTCGTCGGCGCCCACGGTGTCGTGAATGCGGTCAGCCTCTACGTCGAGCACGGCCGGGACAGCTTTGACGCGGTGCATGTCGAGGGAGCCGCGCGGCTTGCCAGACATGCGCGCGAAGCCGGTGTGGAGCGACTGGTGCATGTATCCGGCATTGGGGCGGATCCGGAATCCTCATCACCCTACATTCGGGCGCGCGGGCGGGGCGAGCTGGCGGTGACCCAGGCTTTCGACGCAGTGACGCTCGTTCGGCCGGCTGTTATGTTCGGACCGGATGATGCCTTTCTGACGCGCATGGTAAAGCTGGTCCGGACACTGCCGGTCTATCCGATGTTTGGCCGCGGCCAAACCCGGCTCCAGCCCGTGTACGTGGACGATGTCGCCGAAGCGATCGCGCGCGTGCTGGATCGCTCGGATGGGGCGGATCGCCCCTGCTACGAGTTGGGTGGTCCGCACATCTACACCTATCGGGAGCTTCTTCAGTCCATCGCCAGGGAGATGGGTACTCGAGTCCGAACGGCTCCGATGCCGTTTGCCGCATGGCAGGCTCTGGCTGGCGTCGCCGAGTTCCTACCGGGTACGCCACTGACGCGAAATCAGATCGCGCTCATGAAGCACGACAACATCGCCTCCGACGACCTACCCGGCCTGCGCGAGCTTTCCGTCACACCGACGGCGCTGGAGGCCATCGTGCATCAGATCGCGGGCAGGAGACCCGGCTGATTGTCTTCAGGGACGCCAACGGTGCCGCATCTCCGAAGGTCCGCTTTTAGGATAGCGGACATAGACCAAACTGAGGCCGGCCCAACAGGGCGCTCGGCTGGCAGGCGCCAGGATACTCCGATCAACAGGTAGTTGGTGTTCGACGACAGGCTCTTTCGCACGAGGCGGCCGACCTTCCAACCCGTCGCCCATCGGCCGAGCCACAAGTTCTTGATCTGCCTCAACTTTCGAAACGGGTACCGATCTGCGGCAGTCAACAGGTCCGGAGAAAGTGGCGGGAGAGAGAACGCCGAGGGCGGAAAAGGGAGATCAGCCAGTCAACAGGTCGGCGCGCCGATCCGCGCAGTTCCTGGGGATTTCAGGGGCTGAACAGGGACTGGAGAATGTTCGTCCCGTAGAAGATGGCGGACGGGGTGAGATTCGAACTCACGGTACCCTTGCAGGTACGCCGCATTTCGAGTGCGGTGCCTTCAACCACTCGACCACCCGTCCGACGCAGCAACTTCATCCACCATCCGGTGGCGAAGCGGCGGGAAATTACCTCATGAAAATGACGTGCGCAAGGGCGCGAATGCGGCCTCAGCACTCAGAATCGTTTGAATCGCGCTGTTGACTCAGTCCCGGCGATGAGTATAGTCGCCGCTCCTTACCAGCGGGCTCAAATCTCCGACGGGGTTTGTCGTGCCCGTAGTTTGTTTTCAGATACGGCAGTGGCAAACATGTTCGCAGTGATCCGCACCGGCGGCAAGCAGTACAAGGTCGCCAACGGCGACGTGATCAAGGTCGAGAAACTGGCTGGCGAGGCCGGCGCGTCCATCAACTTCGACGAAGTCCTGATGGTCAGCAACGACGGCAGCACGACGGTCGGCACCCCCCTGGTCGCAGGGGCTGCGGTTACCGCCGAGGTCATCGCCCAGGATCGTGGGCCGAAGATCATCGTCTTCAAGAAGAAGCGTCGCCAGAACTACCGGCGTAAGAACGGGCACCGTCAGGATCTGACCGTGCTGCGCATCACCGGGATCAGCGCGTAACTTCAAACGCGCTCATAGTCCCGTCCGGTACGACCCTGGCTAATAGGAGTTCAGAGCAATGGCACATAAAAAGGCAGGCGGTAGCTCCCGCAACGGTCGCGATAGCGCCGGCCGTCGTCTTGGCGTCAAGAAGTTCGGTGGTGAGAGCGTCATCCCCGGCAACATCATCGTCCGTCAGCGCGGCACCGAGTTCCATCCCGGCGCCAATGTCGGCATCGGCAAGGACCACACCCTGTTCGCCCTCGTCGAGGGTCAGGTGAAGTTCCGCAAGTCCATGCTCGGCCGGACCTTCGTGTCCGTTCAGGGCGTGCCCGTCACCGAAGCGGAAAGCGTGCCGGCGGCCGCCGAGTAACGGCGCCCCAGCATCCTGCATGCTCGGATCGGATCATCGGGGGGTCGGTTTACCGTCCCCCCGATTTTCGTTTCCGGTCCCCTCTACCCGCATCCCACCCCGATCCCCACCTCCCGCAGATGATGACATCTGCTGACATTTGTTGACATTAAAGCCATGAAATTCCTCGATCAGGCCAAGGTATTCCTCAAGAGCGGTGACGGCGGCCCCGGCATCGTCGCCTTCCGGCGGGAGAAGTTCATCGAGTTCGGCGGGCCGGACGGCGGCGATGGCGGCAAGGGCGGCGATGTGGTGATCGAGGCGGTTGACGGCCTCAACACCCTGATCGACTACCGCTACCAGCAGCATTTCAAGGCGCCGCGCGGCGGCCACGGCATGGGCAAGGACCGGTCGGGCGCCAAGGGCGAGGACATCGTGCTGAAGGTCCCCGTCGGGACCCAGGTGCTGGACGACGACCAGGAAACCGTGCTTGCCGACATGGTCGAAGTCGGCCAGCGCGTCGTGCTGCTGCGCGGCGGCGATGGCGGGTTCGGCAATGCCCATTACAAGACGGCGACCAACCGCGCGCCGCGCCAGTGCCATCCCGGCTGGCCGGGTGAGGAACGCTGGGTCTGGCTGCGGCTGAAGCTGATCGCCGACGCCGGGCTGGTCGGGCTGCCCAACGCCGGCAAATCGACCTTCCTCGCGGCATCGTCGCGCGCCAAGCCCAAGATCGCCGACTATCCCTTCACGACCCTCCAGCCCAATCTGGGCGTCGTCTATGTCGGCGAAGAGGAATTCGTGCTGGCCGACATTCCCGGCCTGATCGAGGGCGCGCACGAAGGCTCCGGCCTGGGCGACCGTTTCCTCGGCCATGTCGAGCGCACCCGCGTGCTGCTCCACCTGATCGACGGCACCCAGGAAGACGTGGCGGAAGCCTACACCATCATCCGGGGCGAGTTGGAAGCCTATGGCAACGGCCTGGACGAGAAGCAGGAAATCATCGGCCTGAACAAGTGCGACAGCCTGGACGACGAGGAAATCGCGGAAAAGAAGGCGATCCTTGAGGAACTGGCCGACGCTCCGGTGATGGTGCTGTCCGGCGCCACCGGCATCGGCGTTCCGCCCGTCCTGTTCGAACTGCTCCGCCGCATCAAGGAAGCGAAGGTCGAGGAGGCGGAGGATTCCGCCCCCGGCCGCCGCCATCCCGTCCCGGTGCATCTCGGCGAGCGCACGATGGCGAATCCTGGCGAGGAACTGCAACTCGGCAAGGACCACCTTGACCAGGACCACCCTGAAGACGACGACGAAGATGACGAAGGCGACAATGCCCGCTGATCCGACCGGCCCCGGAAATACCACGGAAGACGCCACCGCCTGCCTGCGCGACGCGCGCCGGCTGATCGTCAAGATCGGCTCGGCCCTGCTGGTGGACGAGACGACCGGCCAGATCCGGCGCGACTGGCTCGACGCCATGGCCGACGACGTGGCGCTCTGCCGGTCGCGCGGGCAGGAAGTCATCATCGTCTCATCCGGCGCCATCGCGGTCGGACGCGAGCATCTGGGCCTGATCGGCCGGCCGCTGCAGGCTGGAAGAGAAGCAGGCCGCGGCCGCCACCGGCCAGATCCGCCTCGCCCACGCCTATCAGGAAACGCTGGCCCGCCACGACGTGACCGTGGCGCAGATCCTGCTGACGCTGGACGATACCGAAGAGCGCCGCCGCCACCTCAACGCCCGCAACACCATCGACACCCTGCTGAAGCTGGGCGCCGTGCCGGTCATCAACGAGAACGACACGGTAGCCACGTCGGAAATCCGCTTCGGCGACAACGACCGGCTGGCCGCCCGCGTGGCTCAGATGGTCAGCGCCGATACGCTGGTGCTGCTGTCCGACATCGACGGCCTCTACACCGCCGACCCCAAGCGCGACCCCAGCGCCACCCTGATCCCCGAAGTCCGCGAACTGACGCCCGATATCGAGGGCATGGCCGGCGAGCCGCCTCCCGGCTACAGCTCCGGCGGGATGGTCACCAAGATCGCCGCCGCCCGCATCGCCATGTCGGCCGGCTGCCGCATGGTGATCGCCAAGGGCAAGCGGATGAACGCGCTCTCGGCACTCGACCGCCCGGTCTCCGACGGCGGCGCTCCCTGCACATGGTTCCTGCCCGGCGCCGAGCCGCGCACCGCGCGCAAGCGCTGGATCGCCGGCCACCTCAACGCGCGCGGTACGCTGGTGGTGGACGACGGCGCCGCCGCGGCGCTCGGCCGGGGCAGCAGCCTGCTGCCGGCCGGCGTCGTATCCGTCGATGGCGACTTCCAGCGCGGCGACGTGCTGGTCATCCGCGCCCAGGACGGGCGGGAACTGGCGCGCGGCCTGTCCGCCTACGCGGTCGAGGATGCGCGCCGGATCATGGGCCACCACAGCCAGGAATACCGCCGATATCCTGGGCTATCGCGGCCGGGCGGAAATGATTCACCGGGACGATCTGGTCCTATCCTGACCCGCCTCATCCGGAAAACATGATGATCGAAGCCGTCCTCTGGGACATCGACGGCACGTTGCTGGACAGCGAGCCCTACCACTTCAAGTCGTTCGTCGCCGTCTGCGAGGCCCATGGCCAGACGCTGGCGCAAGTCCGAATACGACCGCCTGCTCGGCCGCTCCATGGCGGAAGTCTACGCCATGCTGCACGCCGTTCAGCCGATGCCGCTCGATCTGCCGGGGTTCGCGGCGGCCTGCACGGACCATTACGTCACCCATGTCGCCGATGTGCCGGCGCGGGCCGGCGCGCTGGAAAAAGTCGCCGAACTGGCGGAGCGCGGCGTGCTCCAGGCCTGCGTCTCCAACAGCGGACGCCGGGTGGTGGAAGCCAACATCGGCGCCATCGCGATGCCCGAGGCCCTGCGCTTCGCCCTGTCGCGCGACGACGTCACCCACGGCAAGCCGCACCCCGAACCATACCTCCGCGCCGCCGAGCGGCTGGGCGTCCACCCCTCAGCCTGCATCGTGGTCGAGGACAGCCCCATCGGCGCCCGCGCCGGCAAGGCCGCCGGCATGGTCACGATCGCATGGCCGCAGCACAGGACGCTGGAGTTCGACCCGGTCGATC
Source organism: uncultured Alphaproteobacteria bacterium (assembly GCA_963848585.1). Classification (GTDB taxonomy): domain Bacteria; phylum Pseudomonadota; class Alphaproteobacteria; order Azospirillales; family Azospirillaceae; genus Skermanella. The sequence continues at coordinate 18,456 of CAWKET010000016.1, forward strand.
ACCTGATCGCCGAACTGAACGAGCTGGACTGGCCGGCCTTCTTCCGCTGACCGGTAACAATCGGGTTCTGGAGATGGCCGATGCGCGTTCTGCGGCCTTCTCCGAAGCGGAAAAATCGCATAAGGTCCCGCCCCTTATAAGAATTACCACTGGGAGCGTCCGCCGTGACCGCCGTCAAGCACACCGTTGATCCCTTGCAGGGGGAGATGCAGCAGTTGGGGAGCGCCGCGCGCGCCGCAGCCGCAGTGCTTGCCCTGGCCCCGACGACGCAGAAGAACGAAGCATTGCGCGCGGCGGCAGCCGCACTCCGCGCCCGCGTCCCGGAGATCCTGGCCGCCAACGCCCGCGACCTTGCCGCAGCCGTGGCGCGCGGCACCGCCGCGTCGCTGATGGACCGGCTGAAGCTGGACGAATCGCGGGTCGAAGGCATCGCCAAGGGCCTGGAAGACGTGGCGGCCCTGCCCGACCCCATCGGCGCCGTCATGGCGGAGTGGGAGCGCCCCAACGGCCTGAAGATCGCCCGCGTCCGCGTGCCGCTCGGCGTCATCGGCATCATCTATGAGAGCCGCCCCAACGTCACCGCCGATGCCGGCGGGCTGTGCCTGAAGTCCGGCAACGCCTGCATCCTGCGCGGCGGTTCGGACAGCTTCGAATCCTCCCGCGCCATCACCGCCTGCATGCAGGCCGGCCTGAAGGCCGCAGGCCTGCCGGAGGCGTCGATCCAGCTTGTGCCCACCGTTGACCGCGCCGCCGTCGGCATCATGCTGACCATGACCGACGATATCGACGTGATCATCCCGCGCGGCGGCAAGTCGCTGATCCAGCGCGTAGCCGCCGAAAGCCGCATTCCGGTGATCAAGCACCTGGACGGCATCTGCCACGTCTATGTCGATGCCGCCGCCGACCCCAAGAAGGCGCGCGACATCGTGCTGAACGCCAAGATGCGCCGGACCTCCGTCTGCGGCGCCGCCGAAACCCTGCTGGTGGACCGCAAGATCGCCCAAGCCCAGCTTCCCGGCCTGATCAGCGCCCTGATCGAAGCCGGCTGCGAGGTTCGCGGCGACGAAGCGACCCAGGCGCTGAACGACCGCGTCGTCCCGGCCACCCCCGCCGACTGGGACACCGAATATCTCGACGCGATCATCTCCGTCCGCGTGGTGGACGGTGTTGACCGCCGCCATCGACCACATCAACCGCCACGGCTCGCACCACACCGACAGCATCGTCACCGAGGACGCCGCCACGGCGGAGACCTTCCTCAACCACGTGGACAGCGGCATCGTGCTGTGGAACGCCTCGACCCAGTTCGCCGACGGCGGCGAGTTCGGCATGGGTGCGGAGATCGGCATTTCCACCGGCAAGCTGCACGCGCGCGGCCCGGTCGGGGCCGAACAGCTCACCAGCTACAAGTATCAGGTGCGCGGCTCCGGGCAGATCCGTCCATGATCGCGGGCCGTGACAAGGTCAGCCAAGGCCGCCGGGAGCATGGCGCCAGCGTGAAGCGGGTCCATCTCTACAGCGGTCATTTCTGGGCCGGCCGAAAGGTCGGCCTGCTCGGCGGCTCCTTCAACCCGGCCCATGACGGCCACCGCCATGTCAGCCTGCTGGCGCTGAAGCTGCTCGGCCTCGATTACGTCTGGTGGCTGGTCAGCCCGCAGAATCCGCTCAAATCGACACGCGACATGGCGTCGCTGGAAGAGCGGCTTGTCAGCGGCCAACTGGTCGCCCGGCATCCGCGAATCGTCGTCACGGATATCGAGTGCGAGTTGGACACCCGCTTTACGGCACAGACACTTGCCGGGCTGCACAGGCACTTTCCGCGCACCCGGTTCGTCTGGCTGATGGGGGCGGATAACCTGACGCAGATCCCGCGCTGGCAGAACTGGACGCGAATCTTTGCCAGCACACCCGTTGCAGTCTTCAGTCGGCCTCCATATTCTTTAAGTGCGTTGCATGGCAAAGCCGCGCAACGCTACAGGTGTCGCCGGGTCGGCCAAAACCGGGCGCGGGGGCTTCCAGCGATGGAGCCGCCAGCCTGGGTACTTTTCCAGAACCCGCTGCATCCGGCATCGGCGACGGAAATCCGGAAACGACGCGCGCAGGCAGCGGCGGCGGCTTCCGGCGGTCAACCGGTTCAACAGAGGTGAAAGCCATAGCTACGCAAACCCAACACGCTCCCGAAGCAACTGAAATCTCCGGGCAGCTTTCTCAACCAGTTCTCTGAGCAATTGCCGAAGCAGCTCAGCGAGCTTGCCGTCAAGTCGCTGGACGACGACAAGGCCGAAGATATCGTCGTTATCGACCTCGCCGGCAAAACCTCCATCGCGGATTACATGGTCGTAGCGTCGGGCCGCTCCTCGCGGCAGGTCGGCGCCATGGCCGAACATCTGCGCGAAAAGCTGAAGGTCGCCGGTGCGCCCACAGTGGAGATCGAAGGTCTGACTCAGGCCGACTGGGTGCTGATCGATGCCGGCGACGTCATCATCCACCTGTTCCGGCCGGAAGTCCGCACCTTCTACAATCTGGAGAAGATGTGGGGCGTCGAGCCGCCGGCAGCGTCCCAGCAGGCCTTCCTGTACGCCTGACGGGAGTCTGAAAGCTTATGAAGATCTGGCTCGCCGCCGTCGGGCGGGCGCGGGCCGGGGCGGCGCGCGACCTCTACGAGGAATACGCCCGGCGCATGACATGGCCTCTTACCCTTAAAGAGGTCGAGTCCAAGAAACGCGCGCCGCCGGACGAACTGAAGCGCCTGGAGGCGGACCTCCTCCTGGCGGCCGTCCCTAATGCCGCCATGATCGTGGCGCTTGATGAACGGGGAACCACGCTGTCCAGCGAGCGGTTTGCCGAACGCCTGGGCCAGTGGCGCGACCAGGGGGTGGGTGATGTCGCCTTCCTGATCGGCGGGGCCGACGGCCACGGCGAAGCGGTGGGCAAAAGGGCCGACCTGATGCTGGCGCTGGGTCCCATGACATGGCCGCACCTGATGGTACGCGCCATGCTCGCGGAACAACTATATCGGGCTCAACAGATTCTGGCGGGACACCCCTATCATCGGGCATAAACTACGCCCAAGTCTTCCGACCGTGAAACGGAACGTTTACCAAACTGGGATAGTGCTATGGCCGCCATGACCGATAATAAACGCCCCCGTCCCGTCGTTCTCTGCGTTCTCGATGGCTGGGGCTATCGCGAGGACCCGGCTGACAACGCCGTGGCCCAAGCCAATACCCCCGTTTTCGATCGTCTCTGGGCGGCAGGACCCCACGCTTTCCTGCACGCCTCGGAAGAGGATGTCGGTCTGCCCCACGGCCAGATCGGCAATTCCGAAGTCGGGCACATGAATCTCGGCGCCGGCCGGGTCGTGTTCCAGGACCTGCCGATGATCGACAAGGCCTTCGCCGAAGGCGAGCTGGATCACAATCCGGCGATGAACGGCTTCATCGCCGCGCTTGAAGCAGTCCGGCGGTTCGGCCCATCTGCTGGGCCTGCTGTCCCCCGGCGGCGTCCATAGCCACCAGTCCCATTTCGCGGCCCTGGCGAAGGCGCTGAGCGCCGCCAAGGTGCCGGTGGTCATCCACGGCTTCCTCGATGGCCGCGACGTGCCGCCGCGCAGCGCCCGCGAGCAGGTGGCGGAATTCCTCAAGGATATCGAAGGCCTCCCCGGCGTCACCTTCGGCACGATCGACGGCCGCTACTACGCGATGGACCGCGACAAGCGGTGGGAACGGGTGGAGAAGGCCTATAACGCCATCGTCGCCGCCCAGGGCCTGGAAGCGCCCGACCCGCTGGCCGCGATCGATCAGGCCTATGCGGCGGATACCGGCGACGAATTCGTCCTGCCGACCGTGATCGGCGGCTATACCGGCGCCAAGGACGGCGACGGCGTGCTGATGGTCAATTTCCGCGCCGACCGGGCGCGCGAGATCCTGACGGCCCTGCTCGATCCCAACTTCAAGGGCTTCGACCGGCGCAACCCGATCCGCTTCGCCGCCGCCACCGGCATGGTCGAGTACTCGACCGAACTCAACGAGTACCTGACCGCGATCTTCCCGCCCAAGGAACTGACCAACGTCCTGGGCAAGGTGGTGTCCGACGCCGGCCTGACCCAGCTTCGCATGGCCGAGACGGAGAAGTACCCGCACGTCACCTTCTTCTTCAACGGCGGCGAGGAAAAGGTCTATCCGGGCGAGGAGCGCATCATGGTGCCCTCCCCCAAGGTCGCCACATACGACCTCCAGCCCGAGATGTCGGCGCCGGAACTGGCGGACAAGGCGGTTGCCGCCGTCGATACCGGCAAGTTCGACATGCTCGTGATCAACTTCGCCAACCCCGACATGGTCGGCCATTCCGGCATCCTGGCCGCCGCGATCAAGGCGGTGGAAGCGGTCGATGAATGCCTGGGCCGGCTGGTGGACGCCGTCACCAAGCAGGGCGGCGTGCTGCTGGTCACAGCGGACCACGGCAACTGCGAAATGATGCGCGACCCCGTCACCGGCGGCCCGCACACCGCCCATACGCTCAACCTCGTGCCGCTGATGCTGGTCAACGGCCCGGCGGACGCGGTGGCGATCAACGATGGCAAGCTGGCCGATATAGCGCCGACCATGCTCGACCTGATGCACCTGCCCAAGCCGGCCGAAATGACCGGCCAAACGCTGATCCGCCGCGACGCCGCGCGGCGCGCCGCGGAATAGGCGCATGAGGAGGGCGGCATTGACGACGGCTGCCCTCCTCGGCGCCCTGGCGGCTCCTGCGGCCTGGGCGCAGGCCCAAAAGCAGCCGCAGGCTCAGCAGCAGCAATCCCAGCGCGCCCTGACGGAGGTCGAGCGCCAGCTCGAGGCCAGCCGCAAGCGCGACGCGGAACTGGCCCGTTCGTCCGAAGCGCTGGAGCGGGAACTGACCGCGCTCCGCTCCCGCCTCGTCCAGACCGCCGACGAGGCGACCAAGCTTGAAAACGAGCTGACCGGGCTGGAGGAAACTCTCCGCGCGATGGAAGCGGAAGAGCGCGTCCAGGCCGCCAAGCTCGACGCCGACAAGGCTCAGATCTCCGAACTGCTGGGAGCGCTCCAGCGCCTGTCGCGCATCCCGCCCGAAGCGATGATCGCCCGGCCGGAGTCGCCGGTCGATACGCTCCGCAGCGCACTGCTGCTGCGCTCCGCCGTACCCATCCTGCGCGACCGCGCGGAAGCGCTGGCGGGAGCCCTCCAGCAATTCGCCGACCTCCGCACCCATCTGGCCGAGCGCCGCACCCAGGCCGAGAAAGCCCGCGCCGATCTGGCCGCCCGTCAGGGCGACATCGCCAAGCTGGTCGAGCGCCGGCAGGAGCTTCAGCAGCAGACCCAGGCCGAGCGCGAGCAGGTGGCGGACCGCATGGCCAGCCTCGGCAACGAGGCGAAGGATCTGCGCACCCTGCTCGAACGGATGGAGCGCGAGCGGATCGAGCGCGAGAAGCGCGAGGCCGAGGAACGCCGCAAGGCGGAGGAGCGCCGCAAGGCCGAAGCCGCCGCGAAAGCGGCCGCACTCGCCCGCGAGAAAGCCGCCACCGAGAAGGCCGAGCGGGAAAAAGCGGCGCGCGAGGCCGCAGCCGCCGAAGCGCGGGAGCGGGAACTTGCCGCAGCCGCCCGTCCTCCCCCCGCCCCGCCCGAACTCCAAGGACGAGGTGCAGCGCCTGCCGGTGGCGGGACAGGTCACCACCCGCTACGGCGAGGCCGACAAGTTCGGCGTCACCAGCCGGGGTCTGACGGTGACATCACGGCCGGGCGCCCAGGTCGTGGCCCCCTCGGCCGGTTCGGTCATGTTCGCCGGGCCGTTCCGGGGCTACGGGCTGATCTTGATCGTTGAACATCCCAATGGATATCATAGTCTTATCGCAGGACTTGGCCGTATCGACACCAAGGTTGGTCAGCGCGTACTGGCGGGGGAACCCCTTGGCGTCATGGGAACCCCGCCGGACGGTAACCCGGATCTATATTTCGAGCTGCGACGGAACGGTCAGCCCATCAATCCGCAGCGCGGTCTCCCCGCTTCCGATGGCAAAGGACAAGGTTAGATGATGAAGACGATCAGTGCTGCCGCCCTCGCGGGCGTTCTGTTCCTAACGCCGGCCTGCGCCATTGCCGAAACCAACACTTCGGAAACCTATCGGCAGCTCAACCTGTTCGGCGATGTGTTCGAACGCGTCCGGTCCGAATATGTCGAGCCGGTGACCGACGAGCAACTGATCGAAACCGCCATCAACGGCATGCTGACGGCGCTCGACCCGCATTCCAGCTACCTGAACCGCAAGAGCTTCCAGGACATGCAGGTGCCAGACGCGCGGCGAGTTCGGCGGCCTGGGCATCGAAGTCACGATGGAGAACGGCCTGATCAAGGTCGTCTCGCCGATCGACGACACCCCCGCCTTCCGCGCCGGTCTTCAGCCCGGCGACCTGATCACCCACCTGGACGGGGAGGCGATTTCCGGCATGAGCCTCGCCGACGCGGTCGAGAAGATGCGCGGGCCCGTGGGCAGCGACATCAAGGTCACGATCCGGCGCGGCGAGGGGGCGGAGCCGTTCGACGTCGCCATCACCCGCGACACCATCAAGATCCAGTCCGTCCGCTACCGCCAGGAAGGCGATGTCGGCTATATCCGGGTCACCACCTTCAACGAACAGACCCAGACCGGCCTGGAACGGGCGGTCGAGCGGCTCCAGAAGGAAGTCGGCGCACAAGCTGACCGGCTATGTGCTGGATCTCCGCAACAATCCGGGCGGCCTGCTCGATCAGGCGATCTCGGTGTCCGACAGCTTCCTGGACAAGGGCGAGATCGTCTCCACCCGTGGCCGCAAGCCGGAAGACGGCCAGCGCTACAACGCCAAGTCGGGCGACCTCGCCAAGGGCAAGCCGATGGTCGTGCTGATCAACGGCGGCTCGGCCTCCGCCTCGGAAATCGTCGCCGGAGCGCTTCAGGACCACCACCGCGCCATCGTGCTGGGCACCCAGAGCTTCGGCAAGGGCTCCGTCCAGACCATCATCCCGCTGCCCGGCCATGGCGCCATGCGCCTGACGACGGCCCGCTACTACACGCCGTCGGGCCGGTCGATCCAGGCGCTCGGCATCAGCCCGGATATCGAGGTCCAGCCGGCAAAGGTCGAAGAGATCGCAGCAAGGCATGCGCCGCCGTGAAGCCGATCTGCGCGGAGCGCTCCGCAACGATACGCTGAACAGCCAGCCGGCCCGTCCCGCCCCGCAGGTCGTTCCGCCGCCGCACCGGCTCCGACGCCCGCACCGGCTCCCGCACGCCAGCACCGGCCCCCGGCGCTCAGGCTCCGCAGGGCGAGGAAGGCGATCCGGCGACCGCCGCGGCGGCAGCCGATCAGTTCGACTACCAGCTCGCCCGCGCGCTCGACCTGATCCGGGGCGTGTCGCTGTTCAACACCCGCGCCGCCAACTGAGGTCTGAAGAGCGTCGATGGCAACCGCAGCCGCAAAGAAGGCTCCCTCCAAGGCCAAGATCGCCATCGACGTCGCCGCCATCCGCCGCTCCGTGGTGCAGGCTTTCCAGAAGCTGAAGCCGAAGCGGAAGAAGGGGTTGGGCGCACCGGTCGATGGCGAGCGGACGCTATCGACCGAAATCGACACCGGCGTCGAGCGCAATCTGGTCACCCGGCGGATCAAGACCGTCATGGGAGCCGGCGGTGAGCCAAGGCCAAATCGCCGCGCTACCGCAAGGTGGCGATGGCGATGGCCGTGGTCCAGCCGCTGTTCATGGCAGGCGGGCATCGCGGCGTGGCTGGTTTCGGGCGCCGAGGAAACCGAGCGGGAGCTGGAGGCGGCGATCCCCCGGATCGTCGTCCCGGTGCTCTCGCCCAACAGCGGCGGCGTCATCCACTCCGAACCGGCGAAGGCGGCGGCGTCAGCGTCAATTCACCCTACGATCCGGTGCCGATGGTGCCGGCCCCGGTGGCCGGCCTGATCGAGGAATCGCCGCGCGGCCCCCTGCCCCGCATCGGCGCCGATGGGCGGACACCGTGGCAGACCTATGCCCGGCCGTTCTTCCACGACGACAAACGGCCGCGCATCGCCCTGGTGATCGGCCCCATGGGCATCTCCTCCAACGCCACCTCCCGCGCGATCGAAGGGCTGCCGGGTGCGGTGACGCTGGCCTTTTCCCCGGCGGCGGACCAGCTCGGCATCTGGGTCGATCAGGCGCGCCGCCTGGGGCACGAGGTCATGCTGGAACTGCCGATGGAGCCGGCGGACTTCCCCCGCAACGATCCCGGCCCCAATACCATGCTGGTATCGCTGGACCCCGACCGCAACCAGCAGCGGCTGCTGAGCACTCTGGGGCGGGTATCCGGGTATGTCGGCGTCACGTCGCTGTCAGGATCGCGCTTCACCGGCACGCCGGACAGCATCCGGCCGATCCTGACCGAGGTGAACCGGCGCGGCCTGATGTTCCTGGATGCCCTGGCCGGAGCCCGCAGCCCGGCGGCGCGCGAAGCGACGAAAATCGGCTTGCCTCGGGCGATCGGGGATGGCTTTATCGACGCCGTCCCTTCCAAAGCGGCGATCGAGGCCCAGCTTCGCAACCTGGAAGAGGCGGCGCGGCTGGACGGCGCCGCCGTCGGCATCGCGACGCCCTACCCCGTCACGCTGGATCACTTGAGCCAGTGGATCGCAACCCTGGAGGCCAAAGGCATCGTGCTGGCCCCCATAACAGCCCTCGTCAACAAGCAGGCGGACCGGTAAGGAACTATGAGCAAAGCGGATAAGCTTCCCTACCGGCCCTGCGTCGGGATCATGCTGACGGACGGCCAGGGCCGGGTCTTCGTCGGCCGCAGGCTGGATACGCCGGACGCGTGGCAGATGCCGCAGGGCGGCATCGATGACGGCGAGTCGCCGCGTCAGGCGGCCATGCGCGAGTTGCTTGAGGAGATCGGCACCAACGCCGCCGAGATCGTCGGCGAGACGGAGGGCTGGCTGCGCTACGACCTGCCGCCCCACCTGATCGGCAAGGTCTGGAAGGGCAAGTATCGCGGCCAGAAGCAGAAATGGGTGCTGGCCCGCTTCACCGGCACCGATGCCGATATCGACCTCGCCACCGACCACCCGGAATTCGACGCGTGGCAGTGGGTGGAGCCGGACCAACTTGTCGAGCGGATCGTGCCGTTCAAGCGCTCGATCTACGAAGCGGTGGTTGCCGAATTCCAGCCGCTGCTCACTCGGAAGTAACCGATAACCTCCGACATCCATGCCAAGGAAATCCTCGGCGGCGCCGAACCAGTCGCCGCTGAGCGGGACGGCCTGCGCCGGATCGCGCGTCACGGCGACCCGGATCAGCCCGGCGCCGCCGACGATCCCGTTGGTCGGGTCGAACTCGACCCATCCCGCGCCCGGCAGGTAGATCTGCACCCAGGCATGGGTGGCGCCGCCGCCGACCCTGCTTTCCGGATCGCCATCGACGGCGGGGTCGTAGAGATAGCCCGAGACGAACCGGGCCGCGAAGCCCAGCGTGCGGGCGGCCTCCATCATCAGCAAGGCGAAGTCGCGGCAGGAGCCGCTGTTCTTCTCCAGCGTTTCGGTCGGAGGCTGGGTGCCGGCGGCGGTCCGCGCCTTGTACTTGAAGCTTTCCTTGATGGCGCGGGTCATGGCGACCAGCATGTCCTGGGTTTCGGTCGGCCCGTCGGTGCGGATGAACTGCTTGGCCCATTCATCGACCTTGTGGTCGGGATCGGGAAAGTGACGTTCGGTCGTCCGGCCCAGATCGGGGATTTCATCCGAGGAGTAGGAGAAGGGATATGTCCGCGCATATTCCTCGATCGGAAACTCCGGATTGGACAGGCCGAAGTGATCCAGGCGGATTTTGCTTTCGAACCGCAACTCGGTGGCGGTCCGGTCGAAGGAGCAGATCGCGATGGAGTTGCCGAAGACATCGTGCATCCATCGGATCTTTTTCGCCGGCGGACTGATCACCATCCGGGTATCAAGCAACCGCATGTCGTGGCTGTCCCGTGGCCTGAACATAAGCCGGTGGTCTCCGAGCCGGACCGGCTTGGCATAGCGGTAGACGGTCACGTGGTTGACCTTGAGGACAGTCATGGCGATCACCCTGGAGCCTGAGCCCGACGGGGCACGGGCGGGGCATCAACGCGGAGCTTCGGCCCAAAGGTTCCGTTGCCATCCGCCATACAATCCGCATTACACCAACAAATCCCGAGACGCCGAGCGACATGGTTAAGCATAGAATCATATGCTTTAGTATAGCGCGGACACGGCACAGTGAATCTCTATACAGATCATTATGTATATCTGCGACAATCTTTCTCATTTTTCACTGATTCATGGTCCAGATGAACTTATCCACATGAAAATTCGCTGACACTGTGACTTTTTGATTGGCACATGGAGACGCATTCATCTTTAACTCCACCGCGAAGACAGAGTGGACGGAGTGACGATGCGCATGGGCCGGTTTGCACGCATGATATTCGCAGCGTCATTGCTTCTGCTGGCACTACCGACGCCATCCGCCTTCGCCAGCTATCTGAACTGCGTCCAGTATGTCCGGCAGGTCAGCTCGATCGATATTTCAGGCAATGCCTGGATGTGGTGGAACAACGCCAAGGGCCGTTACAACATCGGTCACCGGCCGGCGCACAATTCCGTGCTGGTGTTTCAGCGGACCAAAGCGATGCCGTCCGGACATGTCGCCGTCGTGCGGGAAGTCGTCAATCGCCGGACAATTCGGATCGAACATGCGAACTGGGCTCCCCGCAACGGGATGAAGGGCCGCGTCTCGACGGAACTGGTCGAGGATGTTTCCCAGAACAACGACTGGACCTCGGTCCGTGTCATGCACAAGCCAAGCATGAGCTTCGGCAAGCCCTACGCGACCAATGGCTTCATCCATCCCCGGTCGCCATTCTCACCGGCAATCCTGAGTCCGAACCCTGAGCCGACCTTCAGCTATAGCTGAAGTCGAACCCTCTTGAAATCCATAAACCGCTGACCTGATGAAACGGGCATGCCGCACGGCATGGCCCGTCTTATGCCGTTATCCGAGCGGTCAACTCATCCCGATGGCAACTAAGCTGTGTCATTTTTGGGAACAATGCTTCTCGATAGAACTTTCCGGATTGCCATACAGGCGTGTGCATAGTACCAAAGGCATATCGATGTTGCCGTATGTATAGTCGTCAACGAGGCGGTGGTGGTACCAATGCATGAAGCGAATTTGAATACGGCATTGATATGCCGCAACGTAACTGTTTCAGGACGCCGGACCAGTATCCGGATGGAACAGGTCATGTGGACTTCCCTGACGGACATCTGCCGTCGCGAAGATCACACGATCAACGAGATCATTTCGATGATCGATGAGAAGCGGGCGGAAACCAACCTGACCGCTGCGATCCGCGTCTTCATTATCTGCTATTATCGCGATGCAGCACTGAACAATGTCGCCAAGTCCGGTTTCGCCGAGGAGTCGAGTTTCGACTCGCTGGCCGAACCGGGAACCATGGAAGCGATCGAACACAGTCGCTTGATGGGTGCAGCCTTGGACACCGTAGGCGTCGCCAAGCAATAGCCTCACCGCAATCCCGCTTCCGCAACGGTCTCGTTTGAGCCGACGATCATGTCGTGCCATGAACGGCACGACATACGGCGAGACTTACCAACGGAAATGGGGTATCGCCGCTTTCGGAATATGACCGCTGGCCGCCGCCGCCGCCGCAAGTTTCCGCGGGTCCGGATGCTCGCCCCAGGCGGTCGCCAGTTCTTCCAGATGGATGCCGCTGGTGACAAGCACGGCATCGATCCCCGCAGCATTGGCCCCAGCGACATCGGTACGGAAGCTGTCGCCCACGGCGGCGATCCGCTGACGGTCATCAATGCCCAGCAGGTCGAAGCAGCGCCGGTAGACCGGAGCATGCGGCTTGCCATGATACCGGACTGATCCGCCCAATTCCTCGTAACGCCGCGCCAGCATACCGGCGCAGATCGCCATCTTCGTGCCGACCACCACGACAAGGTCCGGATTGGCGCAGACCATCGGCAGCGACCGGGACGCGCAAGCCTGCAGGATCGGATCGTAGTCGGCAATCGTCTCGTCGAAATCGTCGATCCCGGTATTCACCACGAAAGTCGCCTCGGCAGGGTCATCGACCATCTCCAGCCCGATACCCTCGAACACATCCTTATCACGGGGCGGCCCGATATGCAGGCAGCGCTTCCCCAGCGCCGCATGCCAGTCGTCGGGGGGATTGACCAGGGCTTCGTGAGTAGCCTCCCCCGAAGTCATCAGGTGATCGTAATGATCCGGCGTGATGCCCATGCCGGCCAGCTTTTCCGTGACCGAGGCACAGCGGCGCGGCGCATTGGACAGCAGGCAGACCCGCTTGCCGACGGCCCGCAGCCGGTCCAGACAGTCGATGACCCCCGGATAGGGTTCGACGCCATTGTGCAGCACGCCCCACAGATCGAGGATGTAGCCGTCATAACGGTCCGCCAAGCCGGAAATGCCGGCGAAAACCGGAAGCGTCGGGGGAATGTCCTGCGAAGTCATGTCGTCCCTTGATCTGGGGAAAAGCGATTCTGGAAGAATCAGGATGAGCCCTGGCGGTGACCGGCTCCCACGGCATCCCGTAAGCCGGTAAAACCATCGGCGCGCAACAGTGTTGCAAGATCGCGCCGGATCTCTTCCACCAGACGCGGCCCCCGGTAGACCAGCGCCGTATAAAGCTGAACCAGCGAGGCCCCGGCGCGGATCTTGTCATAGGCGTCCCGGCCGGACGCGATGCCGCCGCAGCCGATCAGCGGAATCCTGCCGCCGGTCAGCCGGTACATGTCGGCCAGCACGGCGGTCGATGCGGCTTTCAGCGGTGCGCCGCTGAGACCGCCGGTCTCCTTCGCCACATCGGCCGGCAGTTCCGGCGGCCGGGCGAGGGTGGTGTTGGATACGATCAGGCCGTCGATACCGCTGGAGAGAGCCACCTCGGCGATGTCGCGCTTGTCTTCTTCGGTCAGATCGGGTGCTATCTTCAAAAGCAGCGGCGGCACGGCACCACCGGCAGGCACCCCCTCCGTCCGGGCATCCAGCGCACGGCCAAGCAGTTCCGCCAGCGGTTCGCGCCCCTGAAGGGCGCGCAAGCCCGGCGTATTGGGCGACGACACGTTGATCACCAGATACGACGCCAAGGGCGCCAGACGGCGGATGCCGATAACGTAATCGGCCGCGGCGTCTACGGTTTCCTTGTTCTTGCCGACATTGGCGCCGACCAGCCCCGGCCGGCCGCGCCGTGCCTCAAGCCGCTTGGCGACCACGTCCAGCCCGTCATTGTTGAAGCCGTAGCGGTTGATCAGGGCCTGAGCTTCCGGCACCCGGAAGGCGCGCGGGCGGGGATTGCCCGGCTGCGGGCGCGGCGTCACGCTGCCGATTTCGACAAAGCCGAAGCCCTGGCGCCAGCATGGCGTCGGGGACCTCGGCATTCTTGTCGAAGCCGGCGGCGAGACCGACCGGATTGGCGAAATCCAGCCCCCAGACACTCGACCGGAGGATCGGATCGTCCCGCATCCGGGAACGCGGCGCCAAGCCGCTCTTCAGCGCCGCCACGGTCACGCCATGCGCGGTTTCCGGGTCCAGCCGGCGCAGCAGCGGACCCGCGATCGGGTAGAGGTCGATCACTCAGGACTGCCTTGAAACAGGGGAGGGAAAACGTGCTTGCCGTCGGGACCGAGCGGCAGCGGATCGACCGCCGTCACGGCGGCGACCGGGAGACGGATCATAAAGATGGGGGAAAAGCTCCCCATCGCGCGACCTTTCCCATCTCAGGTCCGCGGCACCCAGCAGGTCGGCGCGCACGCTCAGCAGCACAAGGCCCGTCTGACCTGCCCGGTGCTTGGCGGCGCTGTCCACGATCTGGGAAGCGGTCGAAAAATGGATGAAGCCATCGGCGGCATCATTGGAAGAGCCGGGATAGCTGCCGGAGGGTTCGGCGGCAACCCACTCTTCCTTCCGGCACATATGATAGATCATGGTGTTGGTCATGGCCGGGACACTAGCGGAAACCGTTCCCGCATTAAAGGTCGCGACAGCTTCGCGAAACACCTGCGGCCATTCGTTACGCAATTCGCTACGACTGCCTGTTGCAAATGTAATTTTTTGCAGAATGCGAGAAGCAACCTGCCAGCGCATCGGCAATTTGCAAATCCATTCGAGAAGCGAATATGTCGGGGCGCTTCCTTGCGTTTCAGGCCGAAGCCCGGAGCGCAGCTCACAAACCGATAAGTACCTGAATGAACCGGCTTTTTCCGTTCAAAAATGCAGAAGCTAAATTTCTCCGAAAATTGGCATCGGATTTGCGTACTCGCATGTCAAGACAACGGAGGACATCATGGATTCAGTACTCAGATTACCGGTTGAAGAAAAGCGCACCACCAGCAATGCCATGGACTATGCGTTGACGGTGGTTGAGACGATGGGCGAGCAGGGGCTTATCACGGTACCTATCAAGCCTACCACGGCAATGCTGACCGCCGGCGCCAGATCCGGCCATGTCAGCGTTGAAACGGCCTGGAAGATCTATCAGGCGATGATCAACGAGGAGAGTTGAGCGAGCCCCTGCCGAGCTTCCAGCCTGAGACAGGTCGTTGGACATTTCCCGCCCCCGGCGACAGGCCGGCCGGGGACGGGAAAATTTCTCAATGTCCTGACTATCGTCCAGTTTTACTTGTCAGCGCTCCGATCGTGGCGAGCGGACATCCGCTTGTCCTCGGATCGCTTGTAGACATAGATGCCAAGCACGCTGAGCCCGACGGACCAGATCGTGCCAAGCGACGTCATCGCCGTGATGATCAGGTTCGCCTGGACGGGATCGGCCACGATCACCCAGGCGATGGCTCCCATCTGGGCCAGCCATGTAAAGGCCATGATATAGCCGAAGGTCGGCCGCATCCGGCGGACATAAGCGTCCTCGGACGCACGTCTCCGCCGGGGTCACGGCGACACCATGGGACTGGCCACCGTGGGTCCGGCATAGAACAGCCGGTTGCCGATCTCGGCGGCCGGCTCCCGCCCGCTGGTCCAGTCCGGCAGGGTCCTGAGCGGTCATGATACAGCGTGGCGCCTCCCGTCGGGTCCTCCAGCAACCCGGCCACCGCGCGTCGGGCGATCCGCAGGCAGGTGGTGAACAGCAACTCGGCGGCGGACGCGGTTCCTCCCTGGGCGGCGGCCTTCAGCCCAAGCATCCGCTCCCGGCTGGGATTGTCTCCGCTCCAGCAGGCGAAGCTGCGGCAGGCATCCTCGACCGACCGTCCCGGCAGCAGGGCGGCGCGGTTCATGACGACAGCGGCCAGCGCTTCGATCCCCCGCACCGATTCGCCGCCCGCCTCGCCCCACAGGGTACGGGCGAACAGATCGATATCGGCGCACGCATTGGCGGGTCCGGCGGCGACGGCATCGGCAGCCGCCGGCTGGGGCATCAGCCTGCGCCGGATCATCGCCGGTCCCCCATCCGCTCGGACTGGATCAAGGCGGCGCCGTCCAGCTTGGCGTCGATGCGAAGCAGATGATCGGTCAGCCGGCGCTCGATATCCTTGAGGTAGCTGACCGACACATAGGTCTTGGCGACTTCCAGCTTATAGGCCGACAGGCTTTCCCGCATCTGGGTGAGCGCCGTTTCGGACAGGTGGTGCAGCCGGTCCAGCGCCTCTTCGGATTCCTGGCGGACATGCCAGATCAGCCAGAACAGGGCTCCCAGCATCGGCAGTTCGACGACGGTGATCCACCAGGAAAGATTGATCCCGGAAGCTTCAGGCATTTGTTTTCTCCTCCATTTGAAGACAAAGAAAAAGCCGTCCCGGATGCCGGGACGGCTCTCGAAAACGATCGATGTTAAGTGTGTTTCAAACCGCGAAGTCGGTGACCGCCCGCGCCGCCTGCGCGCCGCGCCAGTCGAGATGCCGGCCCGCGCGCGGCCACGTGCCGAAGCGGACGGGTTCGGCGCTCAGGCATCCTGCGACGGCATCCAGGCCGTCGTCGTGGCCCTTGTTCCGGCCTTCCGGCCGCCATTCGCGCATTTCCCGCACGAAAGGAGTGTCCCAGACGCTGCGATGGGCATGAAGCGCTCCGGCGGCAAGCACGGCGTCGAAGGCTTCCATGATGCGGCGGTCCTTCGGGAATGGTCGGAATGCGCCTCCAGCACCGTCGCCGACACGCCGGTCCTGGCAAGCTCCCGGCGCAGCAGTCCGGGCAGGAAGCGGCCCAGCCCGTTGACTTCCAGCGTCACCGCCGGCAGGTGGAAATCGCGAAGGAACTCCGCCACCTGACGGCATTGCTGGGATGCCTCGTCCTCCTCGTCGCCGAGGATCGCCGTCAGATAGCGCAGCCGGTGCAGCCAGTAGCCGCCCTCCCCGTCGGAGAACAAGGCCGCCACCACGCTGCCGTCCCCCGTCTTGCCCTCCGCCGCCATCCCCTGCCGGGCATGGACGCCATAGGCCGGGTCCCACCAGCAGGTCGCCGACACCATCCGCCGGCCGCCCAGCATCAGCACCGGCATGCCGCGCGCCTCGCGGTATTCCAGCTCCGCCTCGTAGGGGCGCAGGCGATCGGGGTCGAGCCTGCCGTCGGCGATGCTGACCGGCCGCAGCATCATCTGGCTGTTGAACTTGTTCGGCCCGGTCGCCCGCTTGATCCGCTCGATCGCCTCAGTCGGGAAGCGGGTATCCCAGGCGCTCTTGCCCTGGTCATCGCGGATCGGCAGGACCAGCCGCTTGGAACTCGGCCAGAAAGGGAGCGCTCTCGCCGATCTCCCGGCGCGCCTCGTCGGCATAGATGGTGTAGTAGGTGTGCGGCGTCCCGACATAAAGCTGCATGCCGCCGGGCACGATGATGTAGTCGATCTCGCTGAGGCGCGCCCGAAGGTCCTCCCGTTTCGGCGCGGTATCGCAGGTTCTCGGCACTTCCACGTCGTCGCAGATCACGACATCGGCGCGGCTGCCGGTCAGGTTGGCCCCCATACCACGGGCGAGCATGCTGGGATCGCGCAGTTCCATCGGCCGGTTGACGGTGAACTGCTCGCTCGCCCACTGGTCGGCGCGGTCAGGCTTCAGCCCCCGCGTCTCCGGGTGGCGTTCGATGATCCGCTTGACGGTGCGGACCATCTTCTTCGCCAGCGCCAGATCGGCCGACAGCACCATGATCCTGAGCGAAGGGTTGGTTTTCAGCAGCCAGGCCGCGAACAGCCCGACCACCGTCGATTTCCCGCTGTTGCGGAAGGCCATCAGCAGAAGCCGCCGGTCCTGACCGTGCCAGCCGTCGGACAGCCAGTCGGCGATTTCCATGATGGTGCTTGGGAGCTTTCAGTTCCTGCACCTCGTTCCAGAGGATGAGGAAGTTTCTGAAGCTTCCGAATTCGCCCGTCCACCGCTCAATCCTCGTCCAGCGGATCGGGACCGTCCAGCAGGGCGATCTTGGCGCGGGCACGGGCATAGATCTCGGCATACTCATCCTCCTTGGATGCCGGCGCGGATCCCGGTTTCGGCGCCGAAGCCGCCACGACCAGCCGTTGAAGCTGGTAAAGTGCGGTCAGGTGGGTGACCGCCGCCTTGCAGGCGGTCTGGAACGCCCCGAACTCCTTGGCGTCTCCGCCATCCGGCGAGATGCTGGAGAAGATTTCATAAGCGCCGATGGCGCGCCTCGCGGCCGCCGGCAGAATCACCGACAGCAGGTCGGCGGACACCTCCTGCTCACATTCAGCCATATCAGATCTCTTCCTTTCATGGATCGGCCCGTCATGGATTTCGGGCCAGGATGTGCCACGCGGCGCCATTGGACATGGCGGTGACCGCGTGCCCCTTCTCGCTCAGCACGATGGCCTCGCCATCGGGACCGCCGCCGCCGCTCTGGGTGACGGTCACCGCATTGGCGCTGACATCGGATTTCTTGATCGTCACGGTCCGGCCGACCGCCATCGTGGCGGATGGGGCCGGCAGCCTCACCTCGGTCGGGGCGCCATAGGCGCTGACCAGATAGAAGTTGCGGCTCAAGATCCGGCTCGAAGAGGGTGCCGCCCTCGAAGAAGCCGGCATTGCCGGGCACCATATGAGCCGCCGTGATCCACCACGCCGCCCCGTTGGAAACCACGGTGACGAAGTCGTAGCGGCTGCCCAGCGGAAACGGCCTGCCGTCCGGACCCGACCCGGCCGCGTCGGTGACCGTCACCGCATTGCCGCTCAGGTCCATCTTCTTGATGGTCAACGCCCGCCCCTCGGCATTGCCGGGGGCGGGAAGCCGGAACTCGACCGCCCCATTGAAGGCGCTGACCAGATGGACCGACCGGGTCATGTCGGGCACGATCACGCCGCCCGCAACCGGATCGACGAAGCGGGTTTCATACCGCATCGCCTCCACCGTCAGGTCGGTCACTCGCGTCGGCTTCAGGTAGTTCTTGGCCGGATAACCAGCGTTATAGGCGGTGAACTGGCCGCCCGACTGGTCCCAGATCGCCGGCCCGCCGCTGGCCGAGAACAGGTTGGTGATCGAGGTCTCCTGCGAGCCCGCCTCCAGATAGACGTTCGGCACGCCGCCGACCAACTCGGTATAGAGGTTGACCAGCAGGTTCTTGTCGGTGTCCGGCCCGATCCGGAAGCAGGTATGGGCCGTGGTCGAAAGATTGGCCTCGCAATCGACGAAGGCGTTGTTGAACCGCCCGTGCTGGACATAGAAGCCCGATCCGGTGCTGGGCACCCCCAGCGAATAGACCCGGACGCAGTGGAACTTGTTGGCGTTCGGCGTATCCCCCGCACCCGTCCGCACCAGATGGACGCCGTGCAGCGTATGCCGGACCACCAGCACGCGGGCGAAGTTGTTCCAGTAGCAGGGCCGGTCGGGGTTGTCGCCGCCATCCAGCACGATGCCGGTTGCGGTGTCCCAGACGACGATGTCATGGACGGCGTTCTGAACGCACGGCCCGTCGCGCCCGGTCAGCTTGATGCCCACCATCCCCTGCTCGATCCGCAGATGATGCAGGCTGGCGTAGCTGTCCGGCAGCAGGATCACCGGGAAATCGTCGCCATCCGCCCGGATGATCGACCCCGCCCCCGAGCCGTAAAAGCTCTGCCCATACCCCACCGGCAAGGTCGCGGTGACCCTGTAGATGCCCGGCGGCACGAACACCGCCGTGGCCGCGGTCAGCGCCGTCTGGATCGCCAGCGTATCGTCGGCGATGCCGTCCCCGACAGCGCCGAAGTCGCGGACCGACGCGATATCCGCCAGCTTGTCGCGGATCGACCGGCGGACGGCACCCGCTCCCGGCCCGACGAAACTGCTCAGCGCCTCGCTGTCGATGGCCGGCGTCACCGTCGGGTTGCCGCCGCCGTCGAAGGCCAGCAACTGGTTCGCCCGCGCCGCCCGGCCGGGAAGCAGGGACGATGCCGGCAGGTCGGTCGGGGCATAGTGCAGCGTCATCAGGGCATCGTCGGCAAGCTGCTGCACGCAGGCCGTCAGGTAATCGTATTCATCGTTGAGGGCAGCGGGCCGGCAAAGCCCCGCTCTCCAGAAAGTCGGTCACCCGCTCATAGGGCAGCCGCCGCAGCAGCGTCACCTGGACGCCCTCGTCCGGCGCCTGATCGAAGGTCACCGTTCCGCCCGCGGTCATTCCGCTGCCGGAAACGGTGTAGCCGCCGGTCTGAAGGGCGGCGTCCAGATGGACCTGCATATCCTCCGACGCGAAGATCGGGAACGGATAGGCGAAGGCCCGCTGGGTTCCATCGGCGATATAGTGCCGGCGCGGAGGGACCGCGCCGATCTTGATGTGTTCGGTCATGATGTGTCCAATCCCGGACGAGCCTCCAATTCACCATTCGGCTCAATAAGCGTTGCTGAACAGCTCCAGCCGCTGCTTCTCCGCCAGTTGCGAGCGCTCCAGCAGGTTGCTCGTCTGCGTATCCGCCACCTCCTGCGCCAGCGCCTGGGTGCGCAGGCGGTTGGTGGCGTCGGCCTCCTGCTGGCTCCTGGTTGGTGTCGGCGACCAGCCCGAGCAGGACCGCCTCGCCGGAGCCGTCGGACGTGCCGCCGCCGCCGCGCGCCCAGGCTTGCCCTGGTGCGGCCGACCGTCTCGCCGCAGGGCCTTCAGCCGGGCGGCCTCGTCGCTGGCGGCGCTGGTTTCGATCTGGGCGCGCCGGGTCGCGATATCCGCCTGCTGCGCCTGATCGGCCGTCGCCTGATCCTGCAGAAAGCTGGCGCCGCTGCAAGGTCTGGGTTTCGCGCAGCACCTGCTCGGCATGCTGCTTCTGATCGGCCGCTTCCTTCTGGCTGGCGGCGATCCTTCCCGTTCCAGGGCCAGCGCGTCGGCCGCCTTCTGTTTCTCGAAAGCCAGCGCGTCGGCCTTCTGCTGAGCGTCAAGCTGAGCCGCGTAGCGTGCATCGCCGGCGCTTTGAAAACCGCTGACCGTCTTCTGCGCGCTGGCGATCACCGGTATGGCCTGGAGGGCCAGATTTGCGACACCACCCATCAGTCGTTCACCTTCAATTCAGTTGTGACGGATAACAGCGTGAATGGCAGGGGAGCGGACTGCTCGATCCGCCACAGCGGCTGCGTCTGATCCCGCGCCCAGCCGAGCGAGCGCAGCCGCCGGATGCCGCTGACGCGCGCCGGGGCCCTATCGCCCAGCGCCTGCCCGCCCAGCCGGCGCAGCGGAAAATCGGTCAGCCCGGCCCCGACATCGGCGCGTAGCGCCGCCGTGTCTTCCAGTTGGAAGACCACCTCGACC
>CAWKET010000017.1:0-63896 GCA_963848585.1 uncultured Alphaproteobacteria bacterium
GACGCGGATAATCAGGCGCTCGCACCGAATTGGCTTGCCCGCGGATTGGGGGCAGGTTATGGCTGGGTTCTTCATCGACAAGGCGCGACCGGCAACGAGAAGTACAAGACGGGTCGCATCGTCGCCGCGTTCGCGTTGTTCCTAGTCCTCATCCCGATCCGGCCGACAAGCTGGAACGCCGCTTCCTCCACGGCGCCGTCGGCCGCCGCCCGCGCCTTGCCCATGCCGAGCGCCCAGCCGCCGCGGTCCAGGTCGAACCCGGTGCGCGACGCCACGATCGCGGCGAACAGGCCGACCACCATGACGATCCAGAACACCGCGATCAGCGCGAAACCGGGCCGCCGCATGGCATGGCCCGCCTCCCTACCTTCCGTCTCTACGGCTCCCGATGGACGACCGGCAGCAGCCCCTGCATCCTGGACCGCAGCTCGTTGGTCATGTCGCGGGCGTCCTGGGTCGTCTGCACGATGCGGGGCCGCAGCAGGATCAGCAGTTCGGTGCGCCGCACATCGGTCGTCCGGGTGCCGAACAGCGGCCCCACGACGGGCAAGCCGGACAGATACGGCAGACCATCCCGCCCGGCGCTGGCGCTGTCGCGGATCAGCCCGCCCAGCCCGATCGTCTCGCCGCTCTTGACCGCGACCGTGCTGGCGATGCGGCGCTGCTGGATGGTCGGCGCATCGATGTCGGACGTGGTCGTCCGCGTCGCGTCCGAAACGTTCTGCTCGACCTCCATCCGCACCATGCCGCTCTCGTTGACCCGAGGCGTCACCTGAAGCGTGACGCCGGTATCGACGAACTGGATCGAGTTGACGATGGGCGCGTCGGGGTTGACGACGCTGACCGCCTGCTGGACCGGGATCGGCACGCTGTCGCCGACCTGAAGCAGGGCCGGCTCGTTGGTCAGCGCCAGCACCTGCGGCGAGGAGATCACGCGGACATCGGTCACCGCCTCAAGCGCGCTCAGGATCACGCGCGCGTCGGCCGTGTTGAAGATCGCGGCGAAGCCCGGCAGCGGCGGCTGCACATCGGCGCTCGCCGTCCGGCTCAGCAGCGCCCTGAAGTTGCCGCTGTTGAAGAACCATTGCAGGCCGTACTGAAGCTGGTCGTTCAGCGTGACTTCGGCGATCGTCGCCTCGATCAGCACCTGAAGCGGCTGGGTATCCAGCTGCCGCAGCGCGTTTTCCATCCGGCGATACTGCTGCCGGGTCGCCTGGATGATCAGCGCGTTGCGGCTGTCGTCGGCGATGATGCGCAGACCCGGACGCCGATACGGCCGTGAACCCGCTGCCGCCCTGACCGCCCGGCGCCACCGCCGCCGTCAAGCCCGCCGGTCCCGAACCCCGTTCCGCCCTGCCCGCCCAGACCGCCACCCAGGCCCCCTGCCCAGACCGCCGCCCGCCCAGCCCGCCCTGGCCCAAACCGCCCTGCCCGCCAAGCCCGCTCTGGCCCAAGCCACCCTGCCCCAGACCACCCTGCCCGCCCAGCCGCCCTGGTTGCGCCGCAAGGTGGACTGCGAAAGCTGGCGCGACTGAAGCCCCGGCGCCAGACCGCCGATCTGCTGGCCGGTCGGCTCCGCGCCGAAGATCTGGCCCAGCGCCGTGGCGAGGTCGGCGGCCCTGCCGTTCTGGATCGGATAGACGAACAGCTCCGGCTCGGACCCTCCGCCTTCCTGGTCCAGCCGTTCGGCCCAGGACAGCATGCGGTCGATCGATGTCGGCGTCGCGGGTGACGATGACCAGGGCGTTCATCCGCTCGACCGGGACGAAGCGGACATCCTGCGTCCCCTCCTCCGACCCGAAGATGGACGTCAGCTCCTCCGCCAGCGACGCCGGCGACGCATAGCGCAGCGGCTTCAGCGCGAAGGACATGCCCTGAAGCTGGTCCAGGTCGATCGCCTGCACCGTCGATTCCAGCAGGTCCAGTTGCGGCCTCGATCCCGCCAGCAGAAGCACGTTGCGCTTCGGCTCGACCGAGACCAGGGCGCCGCGCGGCGTCAGCGGCGCCAGCAGTTCCGCCGCCTTGGACGCCTCGATATGGCGCAGCGGCAGGATGCGGACACCCGTGCCGACGCCGCCGACCATCGACGGCCCATTGGCCAGCGCCGCTTCGGCCGGCACCACCTGATAGCCGCCGGGGAACGGCACCAGCGAGACGCCATGCATCTGAAGCACGCGCTCCACCACGTTCAGCACGTCCTGGCGCGGGATCGGTCCACGGGTATCGATGCTGACCGTGCCCTCGATCCTGGGATCGACCGAATAGCTCAACCCCAGGATGTCGCCGAGCACGGCGCGGGAGAACTCCCGGATGTCGGTCTCGGGAAAGTTCAGTTCGACATTCTCGCCCGTCAGCGTCGGCCGGGTGGTGGTCTGCGGCACCTGGATCCGCAGGCCGCCACGCTCGACGATGGCCGGACGGCGCGGCGGCTCATCCCGCCTGGCCGTGGCGGAGGCACCGGTGCCCCCGGCGGGAACCAGCGCCGTCGGCTGCCCCGACGTCCCGGCATCGCTCCGCATCAGCTGGGCGAACTGCTCGTCCATCCTCGCCTGGACTCAGGTCGCGCTGCTGCGCGCATCCCACCAGAAGCGCCAGCATGGCGCATGCGGTCACGCTCAGCCGCAGTCCTGAACGGGTCGGCCTGTTTTGTGTCATCATGGATCGTGTGCCCGGTATCCAGAACTGTGACGAAACATAAGGTCTAAAAACGTCGCCTGAGACTTTCGCATAACGATATGTCCCATCCCATTTTCCTAACACCTCAACCCTGTTCGCCTGAAAAGCGCATCGGGGTGGTTGTGAGGAATGGTCCGGGCTCCACCACTTTCGACACTGCCCCATTCCTACGGGAAAGTGCAGTTTATCCTTAGGCAGACGCCGGATGCCAATAAGTCATAAGCGCGAAATAAATCCCGTCCTGAACCGTCTTCACACGGGCAGTTTCATGCTCGATGTATTCTAGGGACTGATGGGAGTGTTTAGGGTGGAAGGCATGGAACTGCTGATGATCGCATCGGGACCATTGGTCGGCGGCATCATCGGAATGATCGTCGACCGCTATCCGGCGCCGTTTCTTAAGACGATGCACGAGGATCGGGGAACAGCCGCCCGTTCTGCCGAGCCTTCATCCCGGAATCGAAATCGCCTGCACGCGCCGGGGCCGTGGCGGCCCTGGCGCTGCCGGCGCCGCTGTCGCTCTTCGCGGCCGCCCTCGGCTGGGTTCTGCTCGACCCTGGCCCTGATCGACCTGCGCCATCTGGAAGTGCCGGACGCGCTCTCCCTGCCGCTGATCCCCGCCGGCCTCGCCGCGACCTGGTGGATCGAGCCGCAGGCCATCCTCGTCCATGCCGCCGCCGCCGCTGCCGGAGCCGGGGCGATCTGGCTGCTCGGCGAAGCCTTCCGGCGCTTGCGCGGCCGGGCCGGCATCGGCGGCGGCGATGTCCGCCTGTTCGCCGTGGCGGGCGCCTGGGTCGGGCTGGCGGCGCTGCCCGGCGTCCTGTTCCTGTCCGGCATCTTCGGCCTTATCGCCGCGGCGTTTCTGGTCCATCGGGGCTGGGTCGCCTGGGGCGACCGCATCCCCTTCGTGCCGGCGCTGTCCGCTGCCCTCTGGGTCGTCTTCCTCGTTCCCGCAACTGGTGCAGCCATGATGAGCCTCGCCGACATCTCCGCTCCGTCAGCCCTGCCGACAGCAGGATGATTTCGCCGCCGGCCTGCTGGCGTCCGGCCACCTCTCCCCCGCATCCCTCGATCGTGCCCGCCGGGCCGCCGCCGAAAGCGGGATCGGCCTGCCGACCGCCGTCGTCAATCTTGGGCATCGCGCCGGAAAACACCGTCGCCGAAACGCTGGCCCGCACCCTGTCGCTCCCGCTGGTCGAAGCCGACGAATGGCCGACCGAAGCGGTCGGCGACGCCAGCACGCGCTGGATGGAGCAGGCCCGCCTGCTGCCGCTCCGGCTGGAAGACGACCATGTCGTCGTGGCC
This sequence comes from uncultured Alphaproteobacteria bacterium, assembly GCA_963848585.1. Classification (GTDB taxonomy): domain Bacteria; phylum Pseudomonadota; class Alphaproteobacteria; order Azospirillales; family Azospirillaceae; genus Skermanella. The sequence continues at coordinate 3,982 of CAWKET010000017.1, forward strand.
TCCGCCGACCCGACCGACGCGGCGGCCCTCCACGCCGGCATCCCTCCTGTTCGACCTGCCGGTGCGGGTCCGGGTCGCGACCCAGTCCGATATCCGCAAGGCCGTCGCCAAGCTCCATGACGGCTCCGCCTCCGACGCCCATGTCACGACATCCGCCGCCGACGACGATCTCCAGCGCCTCAAGGACCTCGCCAGCGAGGCCCCCGTCGTCCGTTTCGTCAACCGCATGATCATCCAGGCGGTCGAGAACCGCGCCTCCGACATCCACCTGGAAAGCCACGAGGCCGGGCCGCTGCTCTGGCTCCGGATCGACGGCGACCTCAGCCCGATCGAACCGCCGGCCACCGCCCTTCACCGCGCCGTCGTTTCCCGCATCAAGATCCTCGCCGGCCTCGACATCGCCGAACGCCGCCTGCCCCAGGACGGCCGCATCCAGATGACCGTCGGCGGCCGGCAGATCGACCTGCGCGTCGCCACCGTCCCCACGCTCCACGGCGAAAGCGTCGTCCTGCGCGTGCTCGACCGGGGCTCCGTCGAACTCGACTTCGGCAAGCTGGGCTTCACCGGCCCCGTGCTCGACAAATGGATCGAAGCCGCCAACCGCCCGCACGGCATCGTCCTTGTCACCGGCCCGACCGGCAGCGGCAAGACGACCACTCTCTACAGTTCCCTCCTGCGCATCCACGATCCGGCCCGCAAATATTTCACGATCGAGGACCCGATCGAATACCAGTTGGCCGGCATCAACCAGACCCAGGTGAAGCCGGGCATCGGCCTGACCTTCGCCTCGATCCTCCGCGCCCTCCTCCGCCAGAACCCCAACGTCATCCTGGTCGGCGAAATCCGCGACCGGGAAACGGCGCAGACCGCCATCGAAGCCTCGCTGACCGGCCACCTCATCATGTCCACCCTTCACACCAACGATTCGGCCGGCGCCATCACCCGCCTGCTGGAGATGGGCGTGGAGGACTACCTGCTGGCCTCCACCATCAACGCCGATCCTGGCCCAGCGCCTCGTCCGCACGCTCTGCCCCGACTGCCGCGAACCGCATCCCTACGCCGATGCCCTGATCGAGCGGTTCGACCTCCACCGCCTGGCCACCAGCGGCACGCCCACCCCCATGCATGCGCCCGGCTGCCCAAGCTGCCGGGGCAGCGGCTGGCGCGGCCGGACCATGATCACCGAACTGCTGGTCATGACCGACCGCATGCGCGCCGCCGCGATGGCGCGCGGCGAAACCGGCAAGCTGGCCGAACTGGCGAAATCCGAAGGCATGGAAACCCTGTTCGAGAACGGCATGCGCAAAGTCGCCGATGGCGTCACCACGGTCGAGGAGATCCTGCGGGCGACGCTCCAGGGAGGCGCCTGATGCCCGTTTTCGAATTCGAGGCGGTCGAGCGCGACGGCAAGGTCGCCATCGGCACGCTCAGCGCCGCCGACAGCGACGCCGTCGCCCGCCAGCTTCAGGAACGCGGCGCCGTCCCGCTCCGGATCGAGACCGGCCAGTCCGCCGCATCCGGCATCGCCGGCCTCCGCCGCTCGCTCCCCTCCGCCAAGCTGTCCCGCTTCGCCCGTGAACTGGCACTCCTGCTCGACGCCGGCCTGCGCCTGGATCAGGCGCTCGCCTCCGTCGCCCGTTCGCGCGACCTCCGCGCCCTGGCCCCCGCCCTCAACGTCGTGCTTGAGGAAGTCCGCGCCGGCGTCCCCTTCAGCGACGCGCTGGAACGCCGCCCGGAAATCGCCCCGCCCTACGCCATCGGCATGATCCGCGCCGGAGAAGCGGCGGGAGCGCTCGCCACCATCCTCCGCAGCCTCGCCGATCTGGCCGACCGCCGCGCCCAGTCCGCCAAAGCCGTCCGCGCCGCCCTGACCTATCCCGCGATCCTCGCCGTCACGGCGGGCGTCTCCATCGCCACCCTCTTCACCGTCGTCCTGCCCCAGCTCGAACCGCTGTTCGACGGAGCCGGCGACCGCCTGCCGACCATGACCATCGTCGTCCTGGCCGCCAGCCGCCTGTTCCGCGAATACGGCCTGTTCGCCCTCGGCGCCCTGATCCTCGCCGGGCTGGCGATCCGCATGTCGCTCAACACGCCCGAAACCCGCCGCGCCTTCCACGGCCTTCTCCTGCGCCTGCCCATCGTCGGCGGCCTGATCCGGCAGGATCGAGGGCGGCCGGTTCGCCCGCCTGTTCTCGACCCTGATCGGCGCCGGCCTGCCCGCCGCCAGCGCGCTCGAACTGGCCCGAGGCGGCGCCACCAACATGGCCTTCGCCGAAGCGCTCCAGGATGTCCGCAGCGCCCTGATCGAAGGCCGCGGCATCGCCGAGCCCCTGGCGACCGCCAACATCTTCCCCGCCGTCCTGCTCGACCTTGCCCGCGTCGGCGAGGAAAGCGGCCGGCTGGGCGAGGTGCTGGGCCACGCCGCCAATATCCTTGAAGAAGAAGCCGAGAACGAAATCCAGCGCGGCATCGCCCTGCTGGCGCCCCTGCTGACCATCGGCCTCGGCGGCGTGATCGCCTTCGATCATCGCCTCCGTCGTGCTGGCGATCCTCAGCATGAACTCCATCGCGATGTGACGCGCCGATACGGGCACCACAGGCTCCCGTCGGCAATCGATTTCACACAAAGCGCTAATACCTTCGCCAATTCATAAAGATCGGGATTATTCAGGACTGTCCGTCCGTCATCTCAGACAGAACGACATGAAGTCAGATGACCAGCTGAATCCACGATCGCTGAACTTGAAGAACTGATCTCTCGATCAAGCAATCAACAACGTCAAACTCCTCAGATGCCAAGAGTCAGGTGACCAAATCTCCTGACAATAGCACCGTCTTGCTATAAATCTAGGGGCCTGAAGGCCGCTCGGAGGACGCTAATGCTGTTCGATTTCAAGAACACGGGCTTGCACAGCCGCTGCCCGCACTCGCGACCGTGGCGCTCATCTCGCTGATGGGCTCGGCGTCGGCTCAGCAGGTCCTGCTGGAACCCGACCAGCCTGCGCATCTGACCGGCTTCGGCGGACAAGTACGGCGATATCGACCTTCCCGCAATACTATTCCGACCGGAATGGCGTCGCCCTGGAACTCTGCACCGAGAAGAACGACATCGCCGAACGCCTGCATCTTCGATCCGGTCATCGCCGGCAACACCTTCTCCGAAAGCCTCGGCTTCGGCGCCGAAGCCTTCTGGTGGGCCGCCGATGCCAGCATGCCGTTCGGCACCGGCACCGCGTCGCTGCGTGCTGGCCGTCGAGGCCGCCTTCGCCGCCGAGGACCCGATCCCCGGTGACGAATTCGCCTTCGGCCGCGTCCGCATGCGCATCGACGTGCCGGAGGCCGGCACCTACAAGGTGACATACCCCTTCGGCGAGGAAACCTTCACCGTCGATGCCCCCGGCATCAAGGCGATCAACACGACCCTGGATACCGGCACCTTCTCCCCCGACAGCGGCGGTCCGCTGAAGAGCCGGATCGGCGCCTTCCTCGAATGGGATACCGGTGCGCCTCCGGGCTATGTCGGCGACGGCGCCACGCCGCATGCCGTCAAGGGCTCGCCCGCCGGCTTCAACAAGTTCCGCGTCGAGAAGGTCGGCGGCGGTCCGGTCGCAGAAACCGACCAGTTCGTCGTTTCCGGCAAGAAGTGGACCGGCCAGATCGAAACGCCGCTGGACAAGCGCCGCGTCACCTATGACGGCTACCGTCTGGAAGTGCTGGCGACCTCCGCCCCGAACGCGACCGTGACTGCCACCTACGGCGCCGACCACCAACCCGCTGGTCGGCGACGGCCGGGGCTTCTTCTATCTCTCGACCCCGGTCTCGCCGATGCCGAAGACGGTCACGATCAAGGCGACGCAGAGCGGGAACCTGGAAGGCTCGCTGGTGGCCAAAGTCACCGACATCGTGAACATCACCGAAGCGACCTACGATCCGGACCTGAAGACGCTGACCGTGGCGGCAAAGTCCAGCATGTCCGTCACGACCGACCCGTCGGGTGCGGCCGTCCTGAAGGTGGAACCGTTCGGCGCGACCATTCCGACCGACTACAAGGCCGAGATCACCGGCATCGCGGTTCCGCCGGCCCATGTGAAGGTGTCGTCGAGACTCAAGGGCTCGGAACTGAAGATCGTCAACATCACGAACTCCAGCCCGGCCGCTCCCCCGGCGCCCGACAGCACGCCCGCCCCGCAGCCGACCGAAAGCTTCCGGTGGTCGCTCCCGACACCACCAACACGCCGATCAACACCAACGTCGTCGTCAACGTGCTGGCCAACGACACCGATCCGGATGGGCTGAACCCGGCCAGCATCCAGATATCGACCCCGCCGACCGCCGCCATGGGCACCATCGGCCTGATCGACATCGCTGGCATCCAGGTCAAGCCGACCACTGGCTACACGGGCACCATCACCTTCGAGTACACGGTCGCCGACACCAAGGGCAACCGTCGACGCCGGCGAAGGTGTCCGTCCAAATCATCAACGAGACGATCAACGTCACCCAGGCCGAGTACCGGAGCGGTGACCGGAGCTGGCGCATCCGCGGCACGACCAACGCCGTCGCCAACAACACGATCACGGCCACGCTGAACGGGACGACGATGGGCAGCGCCGCGGTCGATGCGACGGGCGCCTTCGACATCCGGGTCACCAACTCGGCGGCCCCGCGACCGGTGCGGTCATGGCCCTGAAGAGCAGCAAGGGCACCACCGTTTCCCCGGTCGGCTACACCACCCGCCGCTGATAACCCAGCTGATAACCCACTGTTCTCCTGAACTGAAAAAGGCCCGCCACCCTTACAGGGTGGCGGGCCTTCCGTCATGAGCGTGAGTAATGCCGCCCTGCCCGTCCGGAATGCCGATGTTGATGTTCTGCATCATGCCCTGGTCCTCATGGTCCAGGATGTGGCAGTGCAGGACGAACTGGCCGATATAGCGCTCGTACCGCGTCCGGATGACGATCTTTGGCAAACGTCTAATTTAATGCTGATATATGCAAAACCGGGATCGCAACAACTTCGCCGTTAGCTGCCAGAGGATGGGAAAAATATGGCCGACAACACGAAATTGCTTACTTTTGCACTTTTGGCAGGCATTTCAACCATGATCTGTCCGTCCGTAGCCCCAGCGGTAGTTATTTACTCCAACGGTTTTGAGAATGGTCTTCAGCCTCGTGATGACTTCTGGTCAAGGAGGCGGGGACGAGTTCAACGGCTTCTGCAGTCGGGGCGGAACCAACCCTCTGCTCGGTCATACCGGTTGCCCGTCGATTGTCCCGACCAGCAGCATTGATGCCGGCAACGGCTCGTTTGTCGCCTTCGCCACGCCCGGCCAGACAGGCAACGGCGCTCCGTCGCGGGGGTCCACGCTTGGTTTCTTCGGCACTCCGCTGGTTGACGGTTATCATGGACGCTACGAATTCTCCTTCACCGGGACCGACGTTCGACAACTGGTTTTCGTCGATCAGGTCTGGACCCCGTTCTTGTTCTTGGAGGACCCGGAGTTTTTCTTCGGGGGAGATATTCCGCAGAGCTTCGAGTCCGACGATCGTGCCGGCACCACGGTTTCGATTGAGGATAACCGTTACCTAATAACCTTCGATCTTGATGAGCGCACCCGCGTCATCAGTGAGTTGGGGCCACCGGGCATCGATCCCGCGCTTCCCTCCATTTGCGGGCCGGATGGCGACCAGACAAACTGCACTCTGAGCTGGTTCTTCGCCATTGATAACGGTGGCTGGCTAGACGATATCAGGCTGGATTTTTTAGGCCCAGGAGACGGCGGCACTCCCGTTCCGGAGCCCTCGACGCTCACTCTTTTGCTGACAGGACTTATCACGGCTGGGGCCTTCGCGTACCGTGGCAAGGCTGCGATGTGACCAGAGGCTCACTCTCAACCGCTGGGAGTAACACCCGAAGCTGGCTGACGAACGGGCGTGATCCGGTTTCCGGTCGAACACTTCATGCTTCAAAAGATAAATCATTGATAGAAAATGAAGTACGCCACGATTGTTCACTTGGAAACGATATCAGGAGGCGTGGTGGCAGCTTTGTAAAACCTTAGGACATGTGAACAAATAGCCAACGGTATCCGATGCTCCCTGGACCCCTGCTTTCTCTGCAACGGGGGAGGTGCTATGATTTCTTTTCGATTCTATATAGAAAATGGCAGGTAGCTATGGGAGATGTAGCAGTCGACGAGCAACACACTAAAGGGTTGGAAAAATGGAAGGCTTGGGACGACTTCCTTAAGTCGAAGAGTGATACAGGCTTCAGGCAGTCCTCATGGTATACGGCGTTTAAGGTTGCTTATGACGGATGGGAGCACTTTGGAACGGTGCTGAGAGATGGGGGAACCATCGTCGGTGGCGCTATGGTTCTAAAGCGATCATTCACTCCTAAGAAATGCTACTACTACATACCAGACGGCCCGGTGTTGTTAGAAGATGATTCCGATGCCGAGCAAGAGCAAGTATTTCGCACCATTATGAAGTTTATTGATGAGAAACGGCAGAACGAACAGCAAGTAGTCAGCCATCTGTGTATCAATCCGCGGTGGGAGCACGTCCCGAGTTTTGTGAGGGGGTTCCAGGAAGCCAGCCATTATTATGGTTCCCCACGGATTACTCAATGCATTGATTTGAAACCTCTGAAAGCGCCATACTGGCCCAGATGAAGCCAAAAGGAAGGTATAACATTGGTGTCGCTCGGAGATACGGTGTGTCAGTCGTTGAGGACGTTTCGCCGCAAGGCATTGAGGATTTTCTAAGTATTTACCGGGAGACGGTTACCCGTAAGAACCGTCGTGGACACGGTCCCGACTATTTTTATACGTTAATTCCCATGCTTTCGGACTCGGAGCACGGTTCAATTTTCTTTTCAGAATACCAAGGCACGCGACTTGCGACAGCACTTGTCGTGTATTCTGGCCGCACGGCGACATATTATTATGGTGGTTCGCGTGCCATTCATCGCAGTGTAATGGCGCCATATCTGTTGCATTTCGAGATCATGCGCAAGGCAAAAATTCTTGGTTACCAAACCTATGATTTGTTTGGCGTTACCCCGGAAAGCGAGCCGAGTAATAGTTGGACAGATTTCAGCATTTTCAAACGGAAATTTGGAGGACAAGAACTCCATCTCGTCCCAACACTGGAGTACATCTATGATTCCAGTGCCTATCAAGAGTGGAAAGCTATCGAAGATAGGCATAACCGCCGCAGCGAAAGCGATCAAGCAAGCAATGTATGACACATTCCACATTGTAAGTTTCAGGCATTAAAAGACATCATCCATACCGGCAATGACGTAACCAATCAGAAAATCCTGAGCAGCAAACTCTCTCCGGAATTTCTAGATCATGACGCTATTAATTCTTGTCTCTATTCATCAACGGGGTGCGGAACCGCTGGCATCCATGACGATAGATCAGTCACGCTTTTTCGAAGGCCCGTATTAGTAGCGGCACCGTCAACTTGCATCCTAACGCGTTTATAAGGAATATCTTCTTAACATCCTTGTGTTAGAACAAGGCTGCGTCGCAGTGCCATGTCCCCGGCAATGGCCCTTCGACCCTGGATCTTTGACATGTAAATCAGAAAAAAGCCGAACCATAAGCCGTCGGCGCCCCCATACCACGCATCCGGCACCATGACATCTCATGTCATTTCATGACATTTTCGCCCTTTTTGGAGCACAGGACCATGGTCATAAACCCGCCCACTCCACCGCCCTCACCACCTCGCAATACCCACAGTGACGCGCAATGACGTCCAGTGACAAACGACAACGCGCGGCGGAAATTTCCGCCGCGCGCCTGTCATCACCCTCAAACCACCCGCAACCTCAGTCCGCCGCAGCCTCCTGCCCGTGCCCACTCTCCCGGCTCCGGCTGGCCGCCGTCGGCACCTTGCTCGGCCCGTCCCGCGGGTCGGTCGAAATACCCTCGGTCTTCAGCCAACCCGCGTGGTGCTCGCGCGCCCAGTTCAGGTCCACCTCGCCGTTGCCCATGGCGTCGAACGCGCCTTCCATCCCGAGGGTGCCGATATAGATGTGCCCGAGGATCACCGACACCATCACCGCCGTCCCCAGCGAGTGGATGATGTGGGAGATCTGCATGCCGCCCACACCAGTCAACGCGAAGGGAACATCAGCATATAGCCGCTCAGCGCCATCGCCAGACCGCCCAGCACCACCGTCCAGAAGATCATCTTCTGACCGGCGTTGAAGCGTCCGGCTTCCGGGTGGAAGCCGTTGTTCAGGAAGCCGCCGCCCTGTTTGATCCAGATAAGGTCGGCCTTCTCCGGGATATTGTCGCGTATCCACAGCACCAGCATCATCAGGATGCCCAGCACGAACGGGAAGCTCAGGAAGTTGTGGGCGATCTTCCCGTAATGCGCCAACGCGGAGAAGGCCTCATGCCCGATCACCGGGATCAGCAGCGGCCGGCCGAACGCCAGCGCCAGCCCCGTCAGCGCCAGGACGATGAAGCTGGACGCCGCCAGCCAGTGGGCGAAGCGTTCGACCGGCATGAACCGCGTCACCGTCCGGCCGACCCGCCCCGCCTGGATTCGGATCTTGCCCCGGAACAGGTAGAAGGCGGCCAGTCCCGCCAGCATGCCGACCATCATCACGCCGGAGATGATGCGGCGCCCAGTAGTTGCGGAACTCCCGCCACTCCCGGCCTTCCGGCTGGACAAGCGTCGCCAGCTTGCCGTCCGGGATGCTGACATAGCCCTGATCTTGCCCTGAAGCTGCTGGTAAAGCTCGACCTCCTCCTTGGCCGACGGCGAGGCCGGCGACGGGATCTGATCGAGCTGGGCATAGGCCGCCGGTGCGGCCACCACCAGAAACACGGCCAGGAAAGCGGCAAGAAGCAACCTGTAAAGCATCGGCATCATGGTTTCTCCCTCCTGATCCCGTCAAACACCCTGGTCGGTCTGGCCATAGGCGGTGCTCCAGCCCCAGGCGCCGGAGCCATAGCCGCGACGCACCACCCGCTCGCGGTAGATGTCGGCGATGATGGCGCCGTCGCCCGCCATCAGCGCGCGGGTCGAGCACATCTCGGCGCACAGCGGCAGCTTGCCCTCGGCAAGCCGGTTGGTGCCGTAGCCGTGGTACTCGACCATGGTCATGTCCTCTTCCGGGCCACCGGCGCAGAAGGTGCATTTGTCCATCTTGCCCCGGCCGCCGAAATTGGTCGTCTGCGGGTACTGCGGAGCGCCGAACGGGCAGGCGTAGAAGCAGTATCCGCAGCCGATGCACAGCTCCTTGGAATGCAGCACCACGCCGTCCGCCGTGGTGTAGAAGCAGTCCACCGGGCACACCGCCGCACACGGCGCGTCGGTGCAGTGCATGCAGGCCATGGAGATGGATTTCTCCCCCGGCTTGCCGTCGTTCAGGGTCACGACGCGGCGGCGGTTGATGCCCCAGGGAACGTCGTGCTCGTTCTTGCAGGCGGTGACGCAGGCGTTGCACTCGATGCAACGGTCGCTGTCACAGAGGAACTTCATTCTTGCCATGATGGTTTCTTTCGCCCCTCTCCGCTCAAGCCGGCTCGATGCGGCACAGGGTCACTTTGGTTTCCTGCATGAAGGTCACGGGGTCGTAGCCATAGGTCATGACGGCGTTGACCGGGTGCCCAAGCACGATCGGGTCGGTTCCGGGCGGGTACTTGGAGCGCTGGTCCTCGCCTTCCCAGTGGCCCGAGAAGTGGAACGGCATGAACGCCACACCCTGCCCCACGCGGTCGGTGACCCACGCCATCACCCTGACCTTGCTATTGTACTCCGGCCCATAGACCCAGACTTTGGACCGGTGTTTGACCCCTAGCCGCTCGGCGTCCTTCGTGTTGACCTCGACGAACATTTCCTGCTGCAACTCGGCCAGCCACGGGTTCGACCGGGTTTCCTCGCCGCCGCCCTCGTACTCGACCAGACGGCCCGAGGTCAGGATGATCGGGAACTCCTTCGACACGTCGCGCGCCTGGACGCTCTTGCCAAGCTGCGTCATGCGGAAGTCGCGGCGGTCGTCCATCGCGGGGTACTTCGCCACCAGATCGCGCCTGGGCGTATAAATCGGCTCGCGGTGGATCGGGACAGGGTCGGGCAGGTTCCAGGCCACCGCCCGCGCCTTGGCGTTGCCGTGGGGCACGCAGCCATGCTTCAGGGCGACCCGGATGATGCCAAAGGACAGGTCGGTCATCCAGCTCACCTGATCGACGTTGTCGCCGCCGATCTTGTTGATCACCGCCATCTCGTCCGGCGTCAGGTCGGCGTCCCAGCCCAGCTTCTTCAGCACCGCCATGGTGAACTCGGGATAGCCGTCGGTGATCTCCGATCCCTTGCTGTAGGAGCCGTCGGCCAGCAGGCTGACGCCGTTGCGCTCGATCCCGAAGCGGGCGCGGAAGGTGGTGCCGCCTTCCATGACATGCTTGGAGGTATCGTAGAGAACGGCGGAGCCGGGATGCTTCATCTCCGGCGTTCCCCAGCACGGCCAGGGCAGACCATAGTATTCGCCCTTGCACGGCCCCTTGGTCGCCCGCATGGAGATTTTGTCGAAGTCGGCCTGATACTCCATGTGCAGCTTCAGCCGCTCCGGCGACTGGCCGGTATAGCCGGTCGACAGGCTTCCCCGGTTGATCTCCCGCAGGATATCCTCGGCGCGCGGCTTGGTGCCATCGACCGTGATGTTCTTGAAGAGCTGATCCGCGAAGCCCAGCTTGCGGGCCAGCAGATACATGGTCTCGTAGTCGTCCTTGGATTCGAAGATCGGCTCGACCACCGGATCGGACCATTGCAGCGACCGGTTGGACGCGGCGCGGCAGCCGGACAGCTCGAACTGGGTGCAGGCCGGCAGGATATAGGTGCCGTTCTTCCGTCCGCTGACCGACGCGAAGGTGGTCGGGTGCGGGTCCACCACCACCATCAGCTCCAGCGCTTCAAGGCCCCGGCGCATCTCCGACATCCGGGTAACCGTGTTGCCGCCGTGGCCGAATGTCACGAAGGCCTTGATGTTGTTGGGCTGGTCGAGCTCGCCCGGCTTCGCCAGAACGGCGTCGAACCAGCGGGTGGTCGGGACGCCCTTCGTCTCCATCAGTTCCTTGGAGGCGAAACGGCCCTTCAGCCAGTCGTAATCGACCTCCCACACCCGCGCCCAGTGCCGCCACGCACCTTCCGCCAGACCGTAGTATGACGGCAGCGACGTCACATCCAGGCCCATGTCGGTGGCGCCCTGGACGTTGCTGTGACCCCGGTAGATGTTGGCGCCGCCGCCTTCGACGCCGATATTGCCCAGGGCCAACTGGAAGATGCTGAAGGCCCGGACATTGGCCGTGCCGACCGTCTTCTGGGTGGCGCCCATGCACCAGATCAGGGTCGAAGGCTTGTTCTTCGCCATGATCTCGGCGGCCTTGCGGAGCTGGTCGCCGGGAACGCCGGTGACCCGTTCGCACTCCTCCGGGTTCCACTTGGCGACTTCGGCGCGGATCTCATCCATGCCGTAGACGCGCTGGCGGATGTATTCCTTGTCCTCCCAGCCGTTCTCGAAGATATGCCACAGCATGCCCCAGATCAGCGGAATGTCGGTGCCGGGGCGGATGCGGATATAGTCGGTGGCGTGGGCGGCGGTGCGGGTGAAGCGCGGGTCGATGACGATGAAGGGCGCGCGGTTATGCTCCTTGGCGCGGAGCATGTGCTGCATCGACACCGGATGCGCCTCGGCCGGGTTGCCGCCGATGATCATCAGCGCCTTGGCGTTCTGGATGTCGTTGTAGCTGTTGGTCATGGCGCCGTAGCCCCATGTATTGGCGACGCCGGCGACCGTGGTGGAATGGCAGATGCGGGCCTGGTGATCGACCGTGTTGGTCCCCCACAGGGCCGCCAACTTGCGGTACAGGTACGCTCCCTCGTTGGAGAACTTGGCGGAGCCCAGCCAGAACACGCTGTCCGGCCCGGATTTCTCGCGGATCTCCAGCAGCTTGTTGCCGATCTCCTCGATCGCCTGATCCCAGGTGATCCGCTTCCACTCGCCGTTCTCCAGCTTCACCGGATACTTGTTGCGGCGCTCGCCCTTGGTCAGTTCGCGGACCGAAGCGCCCTTGGCGCAGTGCGTGCCCTGGCTGATCGGGCTGTCCCAGCCCGGCTCCTGACCGGTCCAGACACCGTTCTGGACCTCGGCGATGACCGTGCAGCCGACGGAGCAGTGGGTGCAGATGCTCTTGCGCCGCGTCACCTCGATATCGGGATCGACGGGACCGGCCTCGGCCTTCTTCACGGTGGCCAGCGGCAAGGCACCCAAGGCGGCCATGCCGCCCGCCGCCAAGCCGGAGTTGCGGAGGAAGCTCCGGCGGTCCATCTGGCCGGTGGCATTGGCAACGGCGGCGGTCAGAGTGGATGCGAGGGAGGAACGTTGGGCGGAACCGGCGCGTCTCTTCACCAGCATTGGACAGATCTCCCCCTCAAAGCCGGTTCAGCGCGTAGAATTGCTTCACATGCTGTGTTTCCTGATAGCGGGGTTTGATCCGCTCTTCCCGGCTCTCCTCCGCCTCCGCTCCCGTCACCGCCAGCGGCACGGCTACCGCCGCTGCGGTGCCGGCCAATCCAACGGCCTTCAGGAAGTCCCGGCGTTCCACCGTTCCGGTCTTCTTCTGATCCGATGCCATATCCACTCGTCCCTGTGCTCACTCACAGCGCGCTTCGCGCCCCGACTTTGCGTCAACACGCCAGGAAACGAAAAGTCGCACCTTCGAAAGCATAAGAAACCAACGGCGAGGAACGCTGTTTATGGCTGTCTGGAAGGCATATTCATTCAGGACTTCGGGAAGGGACCAGTATCTTGCACAGGATGCCGATCGTGGTGGGCGCCGCCATGCTGGCCTTGGCCGCTTATGCGGCCCAGGCCCAGGGGATCAAGAAGGAAACGCTGACGGAGGACCCCAACGTCACGCGCAGCCTGGAACCCGGCTCCACCCCACAGGGAACGCGCTCGCCCGATCCCGTGGACAACAGCGGCAGCAAGGACGACGCCGCCGCGGCGCTCAAGAAGCTGCGTGAGAAGCCGGTCAATGTGGAAGGCCAGCAGGTCGAGCGCCAGACCCGCGAAGGCGGTCAGCCGCAGCAGGAGGAGTTGGCTCAGGACGTGGAGAACAGGGCCGGCGTCCCCGACGCCAACGAGCCGACCGAAACAAAGGGCAAGTAATCAGAGGGTCATATGTCGGGCGCGGGCGCCGCGCTCGATGGCGGCGGCGTTGAGCCGGTCGATCTTCAGGACCTCCCGCAGCAGCTCCAGCAGCCGCAGCTCTTCCTGCGTGGTGTAGCCGTCGGCCGCCGCGACATCGCAGGCGACGGCATAGGCCGTCTCGCGCAGCTTCTTCGGCAGGGCTTCCTTGATCTCTTCCAGCGCCGTGTCCAACCCGTCGGACTGGCTCAGCAACTGGGTGCAATCCCCGGCGATCCGGGTCAGCCTGTCGGTGTCGAAATCGCGGAAGACCGGCAGATAGCGGACGGTTTCGCTGATGGTGTCCAGTTCCGCATCGGTCATGTCGGCATCCGAGGCGGATACCAGAACCATGGTGTAGATCAGCGCGGTGTGGTGGTCGATCATGGATAAGCCTTCCTGGGTGTCCCGCGCCTATGTGCCCGCGCCCGGCCCCAACTTCAAGACTCGCGACTTCAAGACTGCGGCTTCAAGATGGCCGTTCGGGCCGGCGGCCGCCTTATCTAGCCGTATCGATTGATATAGCGGACCTCGATACGTGACCACTTTTTTGTTCAGCCCTCGGAACAATAATCCCCCGATCGGTTTGATGATGGCGGAGAAGTATCCGCCTTCTTTCAAGCCGCCTTCAATGTTCCTTAAACTGTATCGATGGTCATGTTCCCCAATCGCTTTTCCGGCTCAACTCATCGTCAGATCCCCGCCTCGTGCCGGTGAAACCGGGCACCAGGCTCAGGTCATGATCATGGAAGACGAGCCGCTGGTGGCGCTGGAGCTTCAGATCATCGTCGAGGACATGGGCCATCATGTCTGCGCGGTCGTCGATACCGAGGCCGACGCGGTACGGCAAGCCGATGCGACCTCGCCCGACCTCGTCATCGCGGACATCCAGCTTCGGCAGGGAAATGGCATCTGGGCAATGGAACGCATAGCGGACCGGCGGGAAGTTCCGGTAATATTCGTCTCGGGCAACCACACCTTCACCCCCAACCCGCAGATCCGGACTGCCCGCTTCATTGCAAAACCCTTCCGCGTCGAAAGCCTTCGGAAAGCAGTTGCCGACATCTTCGCTGGCGCCGAGTGAACCTCGCGGCCGCTGGGCGCTGATTAGCCCGGGCCGGACGGCAAGCGCCATCTATCTCAGCATCTTCGCGATGCTGGTGATCGTCACGGCGGTCTCCTGGCTGATCTATGACAGCCGGCGCAACCTCGTGCTTGAAGCGGAGCGCACGACCGGCAACGCCGCCTTCTTCCTGGCCGACCACGCCACCCGCCTGTTCGAGGCATCGGATCTGGCCTTGCTGGAGGCGAGCAACGCCGTCAAATCGACCGACTGGGACACGATCTCCAAGGATCTGCTGCTGTGGGAGCGGCTGAGGGGCCTGAGCGACCGCTTCCCCTATATCGACAATATCTGGTTGAACGACAGCACCGGCGAACTGCGGATGAGCACGGTAGCCTTGCCCACTCCGCCGAGCAGCGCCGCCGACCGCGAAATCTTCCTGGCGCACCGGGAAGCGGACAGCGGCCTTTTCGTCGGCTCGCTGATCATCGGCCGGGTCACCGGCAAGCCCACCTTCCTGCTGAGCCGCCGCCTTTCGGCCGAGGACGGCTCCTTTCGCGGCATCGTCTCGCTGACGATCGACCTGGAATACTTCACATCCTTCTACGGATCGCTGGACCTGCGGCTCGACCCGGTCATCACCCTGCGCCGGGCGGCGGACGGCTCCATCCTGACCCGCGTCGCTTCCGGTGAGCCTGACCCGCTGCCGGACCTGCCGCTGCCGCAGGGGTCCGCCGCCGGCATGACGACGCTGGCGCATGTCGCCGACTGGACCAGCCCGGTCCAAGCCTTCCGCAAGGTCGAGCGCCTGCCGCTCTATATCAGCGTCGCCGTCCCGAACGAGCACATCACCCGCGCCTGGATTTCCGAGATCTGGATTTACTGGGTGGTCGCCGGGGCGGCCGGCATGGCGCTCTGGCCGCTCTCCGCCATGGCGATCCGGCAGGCCAACGCCGACCGTCTGATGAAGCGGACGCTGGAACAGCGGGTGGAGGAACGCACCAAACAGCTTACCGCCGCCAATGCCCAGCTCGAAACGCTGTTCCAGGAGGTTCACCACCGGGTCAAGAACAACCTCCAGGTCATAACCTCCCTGCTGCGCCTTCAGGCCGCCCGCTCGTCGGACGAGGAAACCAAGGAGTCGCTTCAGAAGAGCGTGGACCGTGTCCACGCCATGAGCCTCGTCCACCATCTGCTCTACAGTTCCAAGGAACTGACCGACGTCGATTTCGCCACATATCTCGGCCAGCTCTCCGACAACCTGCAAAGCGCCTATGGGACGGAAGGTCAGGTAGCCGTCCGGATCGATGTCGGCAATGCGTGGTTCCCGCTGAACCACGCCATCCCGCTATGCCTGATCGTCAACGAAGTGCTGTCCAACGCTTTCAAGCACGGCTTCCCCGAAGGCCGCTCGGGCACGATCCGGATCACCCTGACCGATCTGGGCAGACGGCGTCCGCGAACTGGTGATCGCGGACGACGGCATCGGGCTTCCCGGAAGGCTTCGATGCCAATAAGGGCAAGGGCCTCGGCATGCAGATCATCCGGTCGCTGGCGGGCCAGCTTGGCGGCACCGCCATCGTTCGAGAACAGCCCGCGGCGCCACCTTCAGGATGAAGTTCAACCCGGATTTCAGAAACTCCCGTGTCACCCTGACCGCCTCGGCCAGACCGACGCGCTGCATCTCCACCCCCTCGGGGAAGGCGCCCGCCAGCCGGGACGGCATCATCGGGTCGAGCAGGACGAATACCCCCGTATCGTCGGCCCGGCGCACCAGCCGGCCGAACGCCTGCTTCAGGCGCAGGCGGGTGATCATGTCGTCATACCGCTTGGCCCCGAACGCCTCGCGCCGGGCACGGTGCAGGATGTCCGGCCGGGGCCACGGCACGCGGTCGAACACGATCAGCCGCAGCGACCGGCCGGGCACGTCCACGCCGTCGCGCACCGCGTCGGTCCCCAGCAGGCAGGCCTGCTCCTCGCCCCGGAAGATGTCGATCAGGGTCGAGACGTCCAGCCCATCGACATGCTGCCCGTAGAGCGGCAGCCCCGCCAGTTCCAGCGGCTCGGCGATCCGCTGGTAGACGGCGCGGAGCCTGCTGATCGCCGTGAACAGCCCGAGCGCTCCCGCCGCCCGCCGCCAGGAACAGCTCCCGGTAAGCGGCCGCCACCTGGACCAGATCGTCCTTCCGCACATCGTTGACGACCATGACCCGGGTGCGCGCCGGATAGTCGAAGGGCGACGGCACGCTGGCCCGAAGCGCCGGCCACGCCATATGGACGGCCCCCGTCCTGACCGAAGCCGCCAGCCAGTCCTGCTCGACATCGCCGGTGCCGTCCGTCAGCGTCGCGGAGGTCACGACCATGCCATGCGCCTGAGCGCCCACCGTCGCGACGAACGGGATCGTCGGGTCGATGTAGTGCCGGTACATCCCGACATCCATGTCGCGGCCGTCCTGCCGCTCGATGCCGAACCAATCGACGAACCCCGGCGTAGCTGGCTGCCCGATGCATTTCAGCATGTCGCGCCAGCCCTTGAGCGTCACGCTGCCGCGCCGCTGGAGGCTTCGGCAGACCGCCTCGATCCTGCCGCCGCGTGTCGCTGTCCAGCTCCGCCGCCTCGTTGTCGAGCCGGGCGGCCAGACGCTTCGCCAATTCCTCCAGCGGCGTCTGAAGACGGCCCAAGGCCTTCTCCAACTCCTGCGCCGCCGCGGCCAGCCCTTCCACCGGTTCGATGGTTTCCGTTTCCAGGCTGTAGAAGCTGTCGCGGCCATGGGCGCGGGCATGGACCTGCCGCCGCACCATCAGCAGGAAGGCTTCCGCCGCCCCGGTCCCCATCTCGTCGGTCAGGCGGTTGCCCCAGCCTTCCCCCGGCAGCGCGCGGGCGGCGTGGACGACCGCATCGACCAGCGCCATCCCCTCCTCGTCGCCGGCGACAAGATCCTCGACCCGCCGCTTCAGGCCACGGGCGCGGCTGCTCCGGCCGCCTTCGGCGCCCAGCAGCCAGCGCCGCAGTTCGGAGGTTTCCTGCGCGGTCAGATGGCCGGCGAAGGCGCTGTCCGCCGCGTCGAAGACATGGTGCCCCTCGTCGAAGACGTAGCGGGTCGGCAGAGCCGCATCCTCGCCGCCCAGCGCCGCCTGGATCATGACCAGGGCATGGTTGGCGATCACGATATCGGCCTTGCGCGCCCGGCGGATCGTGTTCTCGATGAAGCATTTGCGGTAGTGCTGGCAGGCGGAATAGATGCACTCGCCGCGCCGGTCGGCCAGCGTCATGGTCCGCGCGCGGCCGACCAGATCGGGCAGCCAGCCGGGGAAGTCCCCGCCCTGCATGTCGCCGTCGCGGGTGGCGGCCACCCAGCGGACCATCAGCCCCAGCGCCGTCGCGTAGGCCGGCTGGCTCGGCAGGCTGGAAACCGCTTCCTCAAGGTTGAGCAGGCACAGGTAGTTCTCACGGCCCTTCCGCAGCACCACCTTGCGGGATTTCACCGCCGGATCGGTATGAAGCCGGTCCAGCTCGCCGTCGATCTGGTGCTGAAGGTTGCGGGTATATGTGGAAATCCACACCGTTCCCCGGTTCCTCTCCGCCCACAGGCTGGCCGGGGCCAGATAGCCCAGCGTCTTGCCGACGCCCGTACCGGCTTCCGCCAGGACGAGGTTCGGCGTGCCGGGATTGGCGCGCGGCGTGAAGGCGGTGCTGACGGCGCTGGCGTAGTCGGACTGCTGCGGCCGGGGTTCCGCCGCCTTGCCCTGGATGCTGGCCTGCAACAGGTCGGCCAGACGGCGGCGCGCGTCGTTGGCATGGACCGGAAGCTGGCCGGGCGGCGGCTCGGGCGGCTCCTCCTCCCATTCCGGCATCGCCTTCCAGACCTGGAAAGCGCCGAGCGCGCGGCGTCCCGGCGGGCCGTTGGGGGCACCCAGCGCCGACAGCACGAAGCTTGCCCAAGGCCAGCAATAGCCCTGATTGCCGCCCCCTCCCCCGCCCATGAACCACGCGATGGCGACGGGGTCGGATTTCTCTTCGAAGTCGGGATCGGTCAGGTCGATCAGAAGCTGGCGGGTGGCGCGGATCAGGGTGAGCGCGTCGTCCTCCGCCCCATCCGGCTTGGGCAGTCCCAGCGCTTCCGCCAGCCCGCGCGGAGTCGGCACGACGAAGCGGGCCGGATGGACGAAGGCGAACAGCTCAAGCAGGTCCAGTGCCGTGAACCGGTCGGCGTTGAGACGCCGTCCCAGCGCCTTGGCGTGGCAGACCAGCAGGGTGTCGCGCTGAAGGCGCAGCCGCGCCTCGCCCAGGTCGATCGTCTCGACCTCGCCGTCGGAAGTCAGCCAGACGGCCTTCCGCGCCCCGGCGACGAGCGCCGGCGCATCCGGCAACAGCAGGCGCCGCGTCGGCGCTGGGGAGTGAGCGATGTCCATTACGGCGCCAGTATAGAAGGCCCGGACGCTCCGCGCGAGTGCGCCGATACGGATCAGGCGGAGGTTGCCTCGACCGGAAGGGCGGTTATGATGCGGGTCCCTTCGGCTGCTCCCCGGTTCCTGCCTTGTCTCCTCCCCTGCCTCAAGCCCGATGACCTTCGCCCAGCGCGTCTCCACCGCCGTTTCATGGCGGCAAGTCTTCCGCTTTCTGCTGGTGACGGGGGTGGCGCTGGCCGCCGTCTCGATCGGCTGGGTCGCCCTGTACCGCTTCGTCCCGCCGCCGGGCACGCCGCTGATGCTGATCAGGATGGTGGAGGGCGCCGGCATCGACAAAAGCTGGCGCGGCCTGGACGAGATCTCCCCCAACCTCGCCCAGGCGGTGATCGCGTCGGAGGACACCCTGTTCTGCAGCCATGCCGGCTTCGACTGGGCATCGATGCGCCAGGCGTGGCAGGGCAACATCGCCGGAGGGCAGTTGCGCGGCGGCAGCACGATTTCCATGCAGACCGCCAAGAACGCCTGGCTATGGCAGGACCGGACATATCTGCGGAAGGGCCTGGAAGCCTGGTTCACCCTGTGGATGGAACTGCTCTGGCCCAAGGCGCGGGTCATGGAGGTCTACCTGAACATCATCGAATGGGGCGACGGCATCTACGGCGCCGAAGCCGCCGCCCGGACCTTCTTCGGCAAACCGGCGGCCAATCTGACCAAGCGGGAGGCGGCCCTGATGGCCGCCGTCCTGCCCAACCCGCTGCGCTGGTCGCCCGCCAAGCCGACCCGCTACATCGCCAGCCGGGCCAACGTGATCCAGCAGCGGATGATGATCGTGGCCCGCGACGGTCTGGCCGCCTGCGCCGGCTGAGGACGGCTGACGGCAAAACCGAAACCCTTCGCGTCCACTCCTGTTGAAGCGGCAATTGAATCATTGCAAAGGAGTGCGGAATGTCGGAGACGACGACCGATCATGAAAAGATCCGCAAATGGGCGGAAAAGCATGGCGGCAAGCCGGCGGTGGTCAAGTCCACCCATGGCGAGCGCGGCGTCGGGATCATCCGGATCGAGTTTCCCGATGCGCCCAACTCCAAGAACGACAGCCTGGAAGAAATCTCCTGGGACGAGTTCTTCAAGCAGTTCGATGACCACAAACTAGCGCTGGTCTTCGAGGAGAAGAGCAATTTCAATAAGATAGTCAGCCGCGACTCCACTAAATAAACGGCTCCGGGGACAGTTCTCTTGAAAGGAGAGGTCTGGTGGAGGGTGCAGCATCCGGCAGGTGACGTACCATTGGGTACTTCAGGTTTTTTGGGCATTTCTGCCAAACTTGCGGCACATGTCTTTGCTGGATGTCGCGCCCATGGAGCAGAATGCTTCTGACGAACTTATACGTGCCGTAGTCACCGCTTACGCGCGTGCCAAAGGCAGGCACTCGGACCCCGGTCTGGCCTATCAGGCGGCAGTCCGTGTCCTGATGGACCGGAACCGCAACCTGACACCCGATGATGCGGTCGATTGCCTGCTTGCCATGCTGGCCCACGCGGCCCGGCATCATCCGGAATGGCTTCAGGTCGAGCAACCGGTATCCGGAGCCTTCCTGCGGCGCTGCAAGCGGAAAGCCCGGAAAGAGCTCGGAATAGCGTCTCAATCCATCAGGGCGGCGGAAACGCGGCAGGTGAACTCCCGGCCATGCATCTTCCTGTAGAGTGCCCGCAAGGTCTTGCGGTCGGCCTCGCGCAGGCTGCCCCGCATCAGATCGTCATGAAGCTGGAGAGCCTGGGCACGGTTGAGGCCATGTCCCTTGGTCAGCAGCACCGCCAGCAGGAGCGAGGCATCGGTATCGGTCCGCGCCTGACGCTTGTCCGCCTCCGCCATGGCATGGCGCAGTTCGGCGATGGCGCCGTTCGTGGAGCCGGCATCGATTTCGTTGACCGGAGATGGAGCCGGCCGTGAGCGGATGCCCCAGCCGCCGCGCCGCGACCGAAGCGGTTTCAGCGGCGGGCAATGGGTCCTGCTTGCCGCGAAAGCGGGCGATCAGGTTGGACAGGTGGTCAAACAGCCCAGCCATCCAAGCTTATCAACCTCCCGCAATAATCCTCACCGCGCAAACCATCCTGCGTCGTCGCCAAGGATTAGCGGCGCTTCATTGATTTATAGTTAAGAATACGCCCGGTCAGCGGAGCTTACAGGCAGCATCCACAGCCGCATCCACCAGGGCATCGGCCGCCGCTGCCGCAGCCTTCTGCCCCACGCCCTCGGCCCCGATGGTCTGGCCGCTGACATAGGTCCCTTCCATCACCAGCAGAAGCTGGTCGGCCAGCATGGCCGGATCATGGGCGCCGACAGCTTCGGCCAGCGCCCGCAGGCGGTTGCGAAGTTCCTGCTTGTTGGCAAGCGCCACGACACGGCCGGGATGGCCGCTGTCCGGGAACTCCACCGCCGTATTGATGAAGGGGCAGCCCCGGTATTCCGGATGGGCCGTCCGCTTGCCGACAGCCTCGAAGATCGCCCGGATCTGGGCGCGCGGGTCGCCGGGGTGGCGTGCGACCACCTTGTCCCACCAGCCCCAGTAAAGCTCGTTGCGGTGTTCGAGGAAAGCCGCGACCAACTCGTCCTTGCCGGCGAAGTTGCGGTAGAGGCTCATCTTCGCCACACCGGAATGGGCGATGACGGCGTCCACGCCGACGGCCCTGATCCCTTCCCGGTAGAACAGGTCGGCTGCGGCTTCAAGAATGCGTGTCCGGGCGGATTTCGCGGCTTGGTCCTGCATGGGTGCCCATCGGATAATTCACGTTGACAGATGATACAGGACGGTCTCTATCATCGCAAGTGTTCGCTATGGCTCGGAGCTGTCTGATGTCTCTTCTGTCCAACCGGCTGGCGCGCGGGCGCATCCATTACGGATGGTACGTCGCCGGAATCACCTTCGTCACGCTGCTGGTGGCGGCGGGCATCCGCTCCATGCCGAGCATCCTCATCGTCCCGGTCGAGCAGGAATTCGGCTGGTCGCGGGCGACCATCTCGTTCGCCGTCGCGATCAACCTGATCCTTTACGGGCTGATGGGGCCGTTCGCGGCGGCCTTCATGGATCGCTTGGGCGTCCGAACGACCATCGTGATATCGCTGGTGCTGGTGGCGTTCGGCGTCGCCTTGACGCCGCTGATGACTGCCCCCTGGCAGCTTGTCCTGCTGTGGGGCGTGGTGGTCGGAACGGGGACCGGCATGACCGCCCTCGTCCTGGGCGCCACGGTCGTCAACCGCTGGTTCTCCGAACAGCGCGGCCTCGTGATGGGCATGCTGACCGCCAGCACCGCGACCGGGCAGTTGCTGTTCCTGCCGCTGCTCGCCATGATCGTCGCAGGAACTTGGCTGGCGCACCGCCGTTCTGGGCGTCGCCTGCGCAGCGTTGGTCATCGTCCCACTGGTGATGCTGCTGATGCGGGAGCGTCCGCGCGATGTCGGGCTGGCTCCCTTCGGCAAGACCGAGATCGAGGCCGCTCCTCCCCGCTCCACCGGCAATCCTTTCGCCATCGCGTTCGCCGCACTGCTCGAAGGATCGCGCTCGCGGGATTTCTGGCTGCTGTTCGGCACCTTCTTCATCTGCGGGCTCAGCACCAACGGGCTGATCGGCACCCACCTGATCGCGGCCTGCTTCGACGCCGGCATTCCGGAAGTCCGGGCCGCCGGTCTGCTCGCCATGATGGGGATCTTCGACCTTGTCGGCACGACGCTGAGCGGCTGGCTGTCCGACCGCTACAACAACCGCTACCTGCTGGCGTGGTATTACGGGCTGCGCGGGCTGTCGCTGCTGTGGCTGCCGTTCGCGTTGGACATATCGTTCTTCGGCCTGTCGCTGTTCGCCGTCTTCTACGGGCTGGACTGGATCGCCACCGTTCCGCCGACGGTGCGGCTCGCCACCAACGCCTTCGGCCGTGAAAAAGCGCCGATGATGTTCGGCTGGATCTTCACCGGCCATCAGCTCGGCGCCGCCGTGGCGGCGTTCGGGGCCGGCGTGCTGCGCACCGCGATGGACGGCTACCTGGAAGCCTTCATGCTGGCCGGGCTGGCGTGCCTCGTGGCGGTCGCCATGTCGCTGATGATCGGCCGGCAGCCGGCCGCACCTGCGCGGGTGGTGAGCGAGGCGGCGTGAGCGTTCTTAGGCGACGATGATGAGGACTGTTCCGTGCTGCAAGGAGATACCGGATCAAGTCCTGGCATGACGAATACTAATATTCGTCCTATCGTCATACCCGGACTTGATCGGATCTCCGTCATCAACGAATTACTTCATGAAAGAAACACACCATGCGCATGCTCGATGACTTGAACCCCGGCGACCGGTACTGCCGGCGGTCCCTTGACCCTTTCCGAAGCGGACCTGCTGGAGTTCGCCGGACGCTTCGATCCGCAGCCGTTCCACCTCGACCCCGTCGCCGCGAAAGACAGCGTCTTCGGCGGGCTGGCGGCCAGCGGATGGCATACGGCGGCCCTGACCATGCGGATGATCGTGGAGGGCGAAACCAAGCTGGCCGGCGGCTTCATCGGCGTCAACGTCGAGGAGCTTTCGTGGCCGCAGGCGACCCGCCCCGGCGATGTGCTGCGGATCGAGAGCGAGGTATTGGAGGTACGCCCCTCGACCAAGCGGCCGGATCGTGGCACGGTGCGCATCCGCACGCTGACCTACAATCAAAAAGACGAAGTGGTTCAACGGATGACCGCGGTGCTGCTCGTCCCCCGCCGATCCATGCCGGAGTAATCTTGCCGAAAAACCATCTGGACAGCACCGCCATGGTGGTGCTGACGGTGCTATGCCTGTGCTGGGGTCTTCAGCAGGTCGCCATCAAGATCGCGATTCCCGGAGTTTCCCCGGCGCTCCAGGCGGGTATCCGGTCCGTCGGCTCGCTGCTTCTGCTGTGGGGCTGGTCGGCCTGGAACGGCGTCCGGCTGTTCGGCCGCGACGGCTCGCTCTGGCCGGGACTTGGCCGCCGGGCTTGCTGTTCGCGCTCGAGTTCCTGCTGATCTTCAGCGGCATGACGTTCACGACAGCGTCGCGCGGCGTGATCTTTCTCTATACTTCCCCCTTCATCGTGGCGCTGGGCGCCCATCTGTTCGTGCCCAATGAGCGGATGAGAGTGATCCAGGCGGTGGGATTGCTCTGCGCCTTCGCCGGCGTGACGGTCGCCTTCGCCGACGGGCTCCGCCTGCCGACCAGCCGCGAGTTGATCGGCGACGCGATGATCCTGCTGGCGGCCGTCGCCTGGGGCGCCACCACCGTCCTGATCAAGGCGTCCAGGCTGGCGTCCATCAGCCCGAACAAGGTGCTGTTCTACCAGCTCGGCGTTTCCGCCGTGGCCCTGCCCATCCTGTCGGCCGCCATGGGCGAAAGCGGCGTCACCGCTTTGACAGGCCCCGTGCTGGCGTCGCTGGCCTACCAGATCGTCATCGTGGCGTTCGCCAGCTATCTCACATGGTTCTGGCTGATAGCATCATATCCGGCGGGCAAGCTGGCGGCCTTCTCGTTCCTGACGCCCCTGTTCGGCCTTGTGGCGGGCGGCGTGCTGCTGGGAGAGCGGATCAGCGCCGCCATGGTGGCCGCCATGCTGCTGGTCTGCTTCGGGATCTATCTGGTCAATCGCCGGCCCGCCAATCCGCTGAAACCAGCGTCGCTTGTCAGCGAAAGCCCGGCTTGTTAGGGTCTTCGCAATCTAAGGGACTAGATGCACCAGGGAGAAGCGGCATGAATGTCGAATGCGTCGTTGCCGAACCGGCCAAGCTGGGCGAAAGCCCGATGTGGTCGGTCGCCGAGCAGAAGCTCTACTGGGTCGATATCGACGGCCCGGCGCTTCACCGCTTCGACCCGGCCGACCGGCCACGACGAAAGCTGGTCCATGCCGGAGGAAGTCGGGTCGATCGCGTTGCGGCGGAACGGCAGCGTGCTGCTGGGGCTGCGGAACGGCCTCGCCTTCTTCGATCCCGCATCCGCCGAACTGACCCGGCTGTTCGACCCCGAGGCCGATAAGCCGGACAACCGGTTCAACGACGCCACGACCGACAGCACCGGCCGCTTCTGGGCCGGCACCATGCGGATGGGAACGCCGCTCGACCAGCCGCAGGGCACCCTTTACCGGATCGATCCCGACCTGAGCTGCCGCCCCATGATCGGCGGGCTGTGGACCACCAACGGGCTGGCGTTCAGCCCCGATGGCCGGACCATGTACCTGTCGGACAGCAACGTCAAGGTGCGGACGATCTGGGCCTTCGACTACGATCCCGACACGGGCACTCCCAGCAACCGCCGGGTTTTCGTGGATACCCACGGCATGGCGGGCCGTCCCGACGGCGGCGCTTGCGATGCGGATGGCTGTTACTGGATGGCGGGGATCTTCGGCGGCGAATTGCTGCGCTTCACGCCCAAGGGCGTGCTGGACATGACGATCAAGATGCCGTGCCGCACCCCGACCAAGATCGCCTTTGGCGGGCGTGGCCTGGATGTGATCTACGTGACCTCCCTCCAGAAAGCGGGAGACGAACCCGATCCGCTGGCCGGCTGCCTGTTCGCCATAACCGGGACAGGGATCGTTGGCATGGAGGTGCCGCTTTTCGCCGGATGAACAGTTTCCGATCCAATTTCCACTAAATCCGACATGAGAGGTATTACTACAGTACTACTAGCGGAGTCATTTTTAAGACTAAAGCTTTCACACTGAACATGACGCCTCTATCGATCCTAAATCGATAGTTATAGTGTGGAATTTGTCCGTTTTCAGAGATTATCTGTAGCAATAGGACCAACCCCCAAAGGAGAAATGGGATGTCCATTGCTACGTACGAACGGGATATTATTGCCCGGAACCAAGAGGTCACGAAACGATGTGATGGAGCGGGCACCAGCCCGCTCCATTGATCCAAGAGCCGAAATGCACCGCCGGCTGCCTGGATTTCATTCAGCCTTTTCTGACATGGCTGACCGCCCGCCCGGCACCGGGGGAAACCGCGAAGGCTCATTCCTCCCACTACCATGTCGTCACCGCTTTCGCGACCCTGATCGCCGGCGTCGCCTTCAGCCTCGCGGCGCTTGAACTGGGCGGGCTGTGGCTGATCGCACTGCCCTTCCTGATGATCGTCTCGGCTTCGGGCATGGGCAAGCTGCAGGCCGTCGTCTTCCATCATTGCGCCCACGGAACGGTATTCCGGGAGAGATCGACCAATCGCCGGGTCGGCGAGACCATCTCGATCCTGCTGCTGATGAAGCATTTCGACGTCTATCAGCATGAGCACATGCTCCACCACAGCCCCAACAAGCTGCTCACGCATGAGGACGAGTTCACGCAGTTCGTGATGAACCTTGCCGGGCTGCGGCCGGGGCTTCCGAAGGCGGTCCTGTGGCGGCGGGTGCTGATCAGCTTCGTTTCCCCGTTCTTCCACCTGCGTTTCCTGCTGGCCCGCGTCTCATCCTGCCTGCTGTCCCATTCCACCGTCCATAACCTGATCGGCTGGGCCGCCTGGGGCGGGCTGTTCTACGGCGTCTGGCTGACGGGAGCCTGGACCGAACTGGTCGTCGTCTGGCTGTTTCCGGTCGTGGTCCTGCTCCAGGTCGGAACCGCGCTCCGGACCCTGTGCGAGCACCGCTTTCCCGAGCAGGAAGTGATCGACGCCCGCGGCAAGACCTTCGTCTGCCTCGCCACCGCCGGCGTCTTCCCCGGCGCTCCCGTCCCCGAACGATCCGCCGACGACACCGGGCGGTCTGGCCGCCTGGGCCGGCTGGTGGACCGCCATGCTGACGGTCCACCTGTTCGCCCGCGTCTTCGTGCTGGTCGGCGACGCGCCCTGCCATGATTTCCACCATCGCCGGCCGGCGTCGCGCCGCTGGACCGACTATATCCATGCCCGCCAGAAGGACGCCGACAGCGGTTGCCCGACCTACCCGCTCGGCTACATCGAAACCTGGGGCCTTTTCGAAGCGATCGACGAAAACCTCGCCTCGCTGAGCACGGCCGCCCGCATCTGAACCTTCAAGAACAGGCGCGAGGGTCAGGCTCGGTAGAAGATCGATGCCGACCCATCGGCCACCCGCTGCTGAGGCAGCCGCACCGTCACCGTCGTGCCGAACCCCGGACGGCTGTCGATGCTCAGCGATCCGCCATGGCGTTCCGCCAGGGTCTTGCAGAGCGGAAGCCCCAGCCCGGTTCCGCCGAAGCGGCGGGTATAGGTATTCTCCAACTGACAGAACGGTTCGAGCGCCCTTGGGATATCCTCGGGCGCCATTCCGATGCCGCTGTCGATCACCTGAAGGACCGCGCCGCCGTCTTCCGACAGGCCGGCGCGGATCTCCACCCGGCCGCCGGCCGGCGTGAACTTCACGGCATTGCCGATCAGGTTGATCAGGATCTGCCGGATGCGGGTCGGATCGGCATGAATGGGCGGCATGCCGCTGCGAATTCCGATGGATATGCGGACACCGCGCTCCCGCGCCACGGCCGATACGGCGCCCATCGCGGCGGCGGCGGCCTGGGCGAGATCGACGCTTTCCTCCCGCAGGGTGGCCCGGCCGGACTGAAGGCGGGAGAAGTCCAGGATATCCTGTATCAGGCTCAGCAGGTGCTGACCGTTCTCGTGGATATCGGCGGCATATTCCCGGTACTTCTCCCGCGAATCGATGCCGAACATCTCGTCGCGGATGATTTCGGAAAAGCCGATGATCGCGTTGAGCGGCGTCCGCAACTCATGGCTGAGATTGGCCAGGAACGTGGCCTTGATCGAGTTGGCCTCCTCCGCCACGATCTTGGCGACGCGCAGTTCCTCCTCCACCCGGCGCCGCTGCATGATATCGACGAAGACGCCCAGCGCCGCCTCCACCACCTCGCGGTCGTCGGCGCCGAACGGGCGGGACACATTGGCCTCCCCCCGGTTGCCGAGCAGAAGCGCTATCCCGGCGGCCGGATCATAGGCCCACATGATGTAGGGAAGCCCCAGCGCCTGAACCAGCGTCGCCGCCACGGCGTCGCCCGCTCTCGCGCGAGGAGGTGAAGAAGAATTCCGGCGGGTCGTCCAGCGGGATATCCTCGACCGCGCGGGGATGCGCGAAGCCAAGGGCGTTGACGATCATGAAGCCGCCGCGCCGGCTGTCCCGGCGCAGGATGGCCGCCCGGTCGCAGACCAGATTGTCGAGCACGATCTCCAGCATCCGGTTGCCGATGGACTCGTCGGACGCCTCGACATTGACCAGACCGAAGGCGCCGCGCAGCAGCCGGGCGGCGGTCCGGGACCGGCGCGCTTCGCGATGCGCCCGGCTCTGCTCCTCCTGCATACGCAGCACCCTGGCGCCCAGGTCGTTGCATTGCCGGCGGTAGAAGGCCAGTTCGCGTTCCAGGTCCTCGGTCGAGCGTTCCGTCATTCCCTTGTCCGTCAGCCCCTTATCCGTCCGATCTCCGTCATCCGCCCCGTTCATCCGTTGAAGCAAAGGACGGTCAGCACGGCGGTCCAGTCGAGCGGCCTGCTCCGCACCCCATCGACCGGCGCTATTTCGACGCCGGAATAGAAGCCCAACAGCGGCGCCGGTATTGAGATTTCGTCGAGCAGCACTTCCGCCTCCTCGATTTCCGATCCGCTGCGGGCACTCGCCCGCCCCGCGCAGTCGATATACAGCGCCATCAACACCTGCCGGCCGGATACCTGCCGGTTCATCAGCCGCACGCCGTTCCGAACACTCTGCACCATCAATCCATTATCACGGGACATGATCTGAACGATAGATCCCGAACGAAAATCAGGCTCGAACAAAGTAATGGACCGGCGGTCGGACGCCACTTGCAGAATCAGACGATTTACATAGCGGTTTTCGTCGTAATCGGCAAACGGATCACCATGCTTTTCACCCAAGGTAACCATAAGAGACAAAGTCCGCCCATCGTCGTCGGCGGCATCGATGCCGAGCATGGTTTCCAGAACGTCCAGAGCCGGCCTGCCATCCAGCTCGAACACTTCGGCGCCGTCGATGTTCGTGATCGTCATGAACGAACTTACCGGCACGCAGCCATGCAGGATGGCGGTTTCCGCCGTGATCCCCGCCGGCAGCACGACCGCGACGGCGGAATGTTTCCGGGGCCTCGTTCCATCGAAGACATAGCCGTCCGACAGGTTCATGTCCGTCAGGGTGCCCGCCCCCACCAGATGCGGCCGGCAGGCGCCCAGACCCTCGTAAATCCCCTCGATCAGCAGACTGGCCGGATGCAGCCTGGGCGGCGCCGTGGCGGCGACGCTGTCGTAGAACAGCAGCACGACCCGGTCGTCATCGGCGAGCCCGCGCAGCCCGTCGCCCAGCCGCCGGCCCGCCGCCGCCTCGCCGTCGAGCAGTCCGCCATCGACCAGGATATCCGGGAAACCCAGCGCCGCCGGAAACAGCCCGACGGCGACCTCGAAGCCGCTGTAGCCGAAACCCGCCGATGTGACCGTCCCGGCGGCCGAGCCGCCGACGACGGGGAGCGGGCCGACGACGCCGCGCAGCCCCGCCAGGACGGCCGCCGGGATCGTGCTTGCCGCCACAGAACAACAGGACCCAGGCGGGGTCTTCGGCGTGGTCCAGCATATCGGCGGCGCGGCGCGCCGCTTCGGCGCCGGCTTCCCTGGGGTCCGGGTTGTTGCTACGGCCGACGCCGATCAATTTCTGCCCCATCATCACCGCCATCGATCAGCCTGAAGTTGGCATGCCGCCGGACCATCCGCAGGAAGACCGGCGCCGAAATCGGCTTCGCGATATAGTCGTCGCACCCGGCCCGGCGGATCGCCGCCTCGTCCTCCGGTGCGGCGTAGGCGGTCACCGCGATGACGGGTATGTCCTTCAATTCGTCGCTTGCGCGGATTTCCCGCGTGACATCGATACCGGATATATCCGGCAAGCCGATATCCATCAGGATCACGTCAGGCCTGAACTGCCGCGCCGCCCGCAACGCCTGCTCCCCGTCCGTCGCCTTGAGGGTATTGTACCCCGCGGCCCGCAGCAGGTCGTCAAGAAGCTTCAGATTGAACGCATTATCTTCGACGATCAGGATGGTCCTGACGGGAAGCGGCGGCTTGGCACCGGCACCGCCTCGCGGTCCCGTGGACCGTGGCGACGGGGCGTGCGATCCGCCGTGCCGGAAACCCTTGTCGGAAACGAGAGAAAATTGCCGCGCCATTCTTACCTATAGCGGAAGTGGAGCGGCTAATATCTCTCACCTGCTCAGAGATATCCAATCAAAAAGTAAGGTTGCCAATTCATTACTGATCTAAAAGTTTTCTTGGGAAACTGCGGAGGAAATTGCACTAAACTATCCTGCAAACCAATCCTTCATTCTGATACTTTATGAATAAATATTCCGAAAAGGCAGTCATTTTCTACATCGAGCGCGGAAGACTGGCCGATATTGGCGGTCAGCGGTCGTCCACTATCCAGCCACGGTAAAACAAGGCGAAACCTACGACGCCCATGGCGGCGGCGATCACCAGCCCGAAGCCGCCGATCGCCATGTCGATCCAGAAGGCGTTCAGCAGGACGCTGAGGAAGATGATCGACGAACCCGGCAACCGCCTGGGGTGTCTGCATCGATTTCTGAATCCGGTCGAGGCGCGTCCAGTACATCCAGATCCTCCCATAACTCATTTCGCGCCCGGTGCCCGCAACGGTATTGCGCGGCTGACAGCGCGCGGCTGTTATTTTCCGTAATGTTATTGCTCGGAATCTGGGTCTTTCAATGTCCGCTGTCGATTATCAACAGCGTTGAATTGTCGCAGTGGCGAGCGCCGAATTGGCCGCCGGAATCGTGCAGGTATGACCACCGCCGGACGGGTCAGCCTTTGTTGCCTCCCGCCTCGTAGATTTGGACTAATGGCAAGACCGTGAAACGGGCCTATGATCTCTCCCAAGAAAGACAGAGCCGCCGCACCGGAAATGCGGCCAAGCGGCGGCGGGACGGGAGAGAGACAGACCATGTGCAGACTATTCGTCATGCAGGACCCCGCGTCGTACGAGTGTGAAACGCGGGCCGTCCGCCTGCACGGCCATACCACCAGCATCCGCCTGGAAGCGGAGTTCTGGGCGATCCTGGAGGAGATAGCGGGCCGCGAAGGCGTCACCCTGTCGCGTTTCCTCTGCACGCTGCATGACGAGGTGCTTCAGCACCAGGGCGATGTCCCCAACTTCGCGTCCATGCTGCGGGTGACCTGCGCCCTGTACCTGCGCGACCCCGTCGCCCACGCGGCGGCGGTGGCCGCGCGCCGGACCAGGGAAATCGATGCTGTAGTAGCATGATACTACCACCGCCCCGTTTGGCCGCCCTAGGATTTCACTCAACAGCTTGAAACAAGCGAAGTGAAACCAGGGGAGGGTCCGGAACAATGGCCAAAGTCATCCACGCGATGTTCCGCGTGATCGATGAAGACAGGTCGCGCGACTTCTACGCCAGGGCGTTCGGCCTGGAGGCGGCCGACCGCTATGAGTTCGACGGGTTCACGCTCGTCTATCTGAGAAACCGCGAAGCCGATTTCGAGGTCGAACTGACCATCAATCACGGCCGCACCGAACCCTACGACCTCGGCGACGGCTACGGGCACATCGCGGTCGCCGTCAACGACCTGGACGCCGAACACCGGCGCTTCACCGAGGCGGGGCTCGAATCCCAACCCGATCAAGGAATTCATGCGCGACGGCGCGCTGATGGCGCGCTTCTTCTTCGTGCAGGACCCCGACGGCTACAAGGTGGAGGTGCTCCAGCGGCATGGCCGCTACCGCTGACCCATAATCGACTCAGAACAAGAAGACCAAAGCCGAACAAGGCAGTCCGAACCCCGTCCCCCGAGGGAGGAGACACGCATGAGGACCATCGACAAACGGGTCAAGGTGACCCGCCGCAATTTCCTGAAATCAGGCGCCGCCGCCGCCGGCGTCACGGCTCTCGCCGGTGGCGGGACGGTGACGATCGATCCCAACGGCGCCTGGGCGATGACCACCCAGCACCTGAAGCCCGAAACCATGGTGACGCTCGTCAAGATGGCGCGGGACCTCTACCCCCATGACCAGCTTGGCGACGCCTACTACGCCAAGGCGGTCGAAGCCTACGACGGCAAGGCCGGCGCCGACGCTGACTCTGAAGCAGTTGATCGAGCAGGGCGTGGCCGAGCTGAACTCCCTGCTCCCAGGCCAAGAACGCCATGCCCTACGCGGCGGTCAACGAGGAGGCCGACCGGGTCGCCATCCTGCGGTCGATCGAGACCACCCCGTTCTTCCAGAAGGTCCGCGGCGACATGGTCGTGGCCCTCTACAACCAGCCGGCCGTCTGGGTGAAGTTCGGCTACGAAGGGTCGTCGGCCGAACATGGCGGCTACCTGCATCGCGGCTTCGACGACATCGACTGGCTGAAAGACGCCTGAATAACCAAGACCAATCACCAAACGGGGCGGGAGGAACGGGAAACATGGCTGCGAAATTCGACCTCAACGACGACGGCGTCGTGGTGATCGTGGGCTCCGGGGCCGGCGGCGGCACGCTGGGCAACGAACTGGCCCAGAAGGGCATCAAGGTGGTGGTCCTGGAAGCGGGGCCGCGCGTCGAGATGGAGGAGTTCGTCAACAACGAGTGGGAGGCCTTCTCCCAGATAAGCTGGCTCGACAAGCGGACCACGTCGGGAAGCTGGCGGGTGGCCAAGGACTTCGCGGGCCTGCCGGCCTGGATCGTCAAGGCGGTCGGCGGCTCGACCATCCACTGGGCGGGCGCCAGCCTGCGCTTCCAGGAGCACGAGTTCAAGACCCGCACCCATTACGGCGATCTGGCCGGCGCCAATCTGCTGGACTGGCCGATCACCCTGAAGGAGCTGGAGCCCTACTACGCCAAGGCCGAGTCCAAGATGGGGGTCACGGGGACCAACGGCATCCCGCGCCTGCCCGGCAACAACAACTACAAGGTCCTGGCGGCCGGCGCCAAGGCGATGGGCTACAAGGAATTCCACAGCGGCAACATGGCGATCAACTCGCAGGAGCGGGACAACAGGGGCTCCTGCCAGCAGATCGGCTTCTGTTTCCAGGGCTGCAAGTCGGGCGCCAAGTGGTCCACCCTGGTCGCCGAACTGCCCAAGGGCGAGGACACCGGCAACCTGGAGGTCCGCTCCGACGCCCAGGTGCTGAAGATCGAGCATGACGCTTCCGGCAAGGTGACCGGCGTCCTCTACGGCGACAAGGCCGGCAACGTCCATCGCCAGAAGGCCCGCATCGTCGCGGTCGCCGGCAACTCGATCGAAAGCCCCCGCCTGCTGCTGAACTCCGCCTCCTCCATGTTCCCGGACGGGCTCGCCAACAGCTCGGGTCAGGTCGGGCGCAACTACATGCGCCACACCACCGGGTCGGTCTACGCGACCTTCGAGAACCCGGTCCACATGTATCGCGGCACCACCATGGCCGGCATCGTCGCGCGACGAGGCCCGGTTCGACACCTCGCGCGGCTTCGCCGGCGGGTACGAGCTGGAAACGCTGTCGCTGGGATTGCCCTTCATGGCGGCCTTCCTCAATCCGGGCGCCTGGGGCCGCAGCTTCACCTCCGCCCTGGACGGCTACGACCATATGGCCGGAATGTGGATCGTGGGCGAGGACATGCCGCAGGAAACCAACCGGATCACGCCGCATGCGACGGAGAAGGACAAGTTCGGCATGCCGATCCCGAACGTCCACTTCGACGACCATCCCAACGACGTCGCCATGCGCAACCATGCCTACCGCCAGGGATCGACCCTGTACGAGGCGGTGGGAGCCACCCGCACGATCCACACGCCGCCCTATCCTTCGACCCACAACCTCGGCACCAACCGGATGAGCGAGAACGCCCGCGACGGCGTCGTCAACAAGCATGGGCAGGCCCATGACGTGAAGAACCTGTTCGTGTCGGACGGCAGCCAGTTCACGACAGGGGCCGCCTGCAATCCGACCCTGACGATCGTCTCGTTGGCGATCCGGCAGGCGGACTTCATCGCCGACCAGATGAGCAAGCGGGAGATCTGAGGAAAAGCGGCCGGGCGGTTGCCCTGCAGGCAATCGCCCGGCCCCTACTTTATTGCAGTGTGGATCTGCGTGAAGCGTATATCTCCTGGTGCGTATTTGGCTCAAAAAGGGTATGGTCGTACGAGTATGGGCATTTTAGGTCCATATTCGTCATCCATGACCGCGGTGTGATAATCGTTGAACTCTCCCTTGGCCGGGATCACCCGCTCCCCTCACCAGGAAAACTGCATGCTGCCCGAAAATGACGGGGCGCTCTATGCAAGCGCGCCGACGAGTACCCAACCCGACCTGCACGACAAAAAGCAGACGGCTCGCCGCTGGGCGCAACTGCTCGCGGCTTACAAGCAACCGGTTCTGCACCGTAGTGTCGGGCAGATCGGGACGACGCTCGGACCGCTGGCCGCGATCGTCACCCTGATGGGCTTCAGCCTCCAGGTGGGATATTGGCTGACCCTGTTGCTGTCGATACCCGCCGCTTTCTTTCTGGTGCGGACCTTCATCCTTCAGCACGACTGCGGGCATGGCAGCCTGTTCCGGTCCGCCCGCGCCAACGACTGGCTCGGCCGTGTTCTGGCGGTGCTGACCATGACGCCCTATGGCTACTGGAAGCGTGAGCACGCGATCCATCACGCCACCTCGGGCAACCTGGAAAAGCGCGGAGTCGGCGACATCACCACGCTGACCGTGCGCGAATATCTGGCATTGTCACGCTGGGGCCGGCTGCGCTACCGCATGTACCGGCATCCGATCGTGCTGTTCGGCATCGGCCCGGCCTTCATGTTCCTGGTCCGCCACCGCATCGCGATCGGCGAAGGGGTGAACGACCGCACCGCATGGTTCAGCGTCCTTGGAACCAACGTGTCGATCCTGGCCGGCATCGCCGCCGCGTCCCTGATCTTCGGGTTCACCAACGTGCTGATGGTCTGGGGTCCCGTGGTCCTGCTGGCCGCGACGATCGGGATCTGGATGTTCTATGTCCAGCATCAGTTCGAAGGCGTGCAGTGGCATCACGAGGAAGAGTGGGACTTCCACTGCGCGGCGCTGGACGGCTGCTCCTTCTACGACCTGCCGCGCTGGCTGCACTGGCTGACCGGCTATATCGGCTATCACCACGTGCATCACCTGTCGTCCAAGATCCCCAACTACCGGCTGCGCGACTGCCACATGTCGATCCCCGACCTTCAGCGGGTCCGGGCGCTTGGCCTGTGGGAAAGCCTGAAGACGGTGAGCCTTGCCCTGTGGGACGAGGAAAGCCGCCGGATGATCCGGTTCTGCGAGCTGCGGACCCGCATGGCCTGATACCGACGACGTTCGATCCCATACAGCGACGACGCCGCCCTTTCGGGCGGCGTTTTCGTTTTCAGCCCGCCATTTCAGGCCGGTCAGCAGCTTCAGACCAGCAGCCACGCGGCCTTGCCCGGCTGCATCGCCGCCATATCCGACGAGTTGACGCCCATCAGCGTGACCAGTTCATCCACCTTGCCGTCGTGGTGGACCCAGACGGCGACGGCGTTCGAGCCCTTGGCGACCACCTCGATATCCAGGTCCCCGTCGGCCGCCAGCAGGGGCCGCAGGTTCACGAAATCCTCCGCGGTCTTGAAGTCCATGACGACGTCGCCCTTGTCGGACAGCGACTTGAACACGAAGCTGTCGCGACCGCCGCCGCCCCAGAGCTGGTCGGCGCCGCCGGCGCCGGTGATGGTGTCGTTGCCGGCCCCGCCCTTGATGATGTTGGACAGGCCGTTGCCGGTCAGGCGCCATGCCGGTGGACTTCATGCCGATCAGGTTTTCGACATTGTCGGACAGCGTATAGGAGTCCGCCCAGGCCTTGACGGTATCGGTGCCCTCGCCCGCCTTCTCGACCACCTTGTCCAGGGGGCTGCCGGCGACATAGGTGTCGTCGCCTTTGCCGCCGGTCATCGTGTCATGGCCGGACACCGCCGTCGATCAGGTCGTTCTTGTCGGTCCCCTTCAGGTTGTCGGCCTTCGAACCGCCCCGGACCTCGTTCTTCACGGCGCCGCTCTCCTTCCAGGACGGCGTGACCGTTGGGTCGGAGCGTTCGATACCGCGTGCTGAAGTTGAAATCGTCGGCCGCGAAGCCGGCGATCTTCGCATCGATGAACTTCAGCGCCTGCCCGCCGCCAAGGTCGAGCATCACGTCGGTGCCGACCTGCTTCATCGCCGCCTTGACCGCCGCGAAGCTGTTGATCTGGAACCCCTCCAGCCGCACCGTATCGCCGGCGCCGCCGTTGAAATCGGTGATGGTGTCGTTGCCCCGGCCCTTGGCGATCACGAAGACATCCTTGCCGCCCCCGCCCGTCAGGGTGTCGTTGCCGCCGGCGCCGTCGATCATGTCGTTGCCGGAACCGCCCTTGATGGTATTGGCCTTGGTGTTGCCGGTGACCTTGGAACCGCCGGCGCCGTGACGGTGGCGTTGTCGGCCGACGCCTCCATCATGTAGCGAGGCGGCCGTCACGGTGACGGTTTCCAGCTGATCGGCGGAGCCGGACTTGCCGCCGACCGCACCCGCCTTGCCGTTCCATACCCCGTCGAAACGGTTGCCGCTGACCACAAGACCCTTGCCCTGACCGCTTTCCACCGTCAGCCAGCCTTTGGAACGGTTGATCGTGTTGTTGCTGATGGTGATGCCGGACGACGCCGTGGTCTTGCCGCTGGTCTTGCCGGCCGAAACGTTGACGACCGTGTAATAGTCGGGATTGCCTTTCAGCAGGTTGCCGGTGGCGGTGCTGTCCACGGCGCCCAGGAAGCTCAAGGGGCGCTTGCCCACGTCGTAGATCTCGTTGCCGACCGCGACGACGTTCTTCGCCTCGTAGTCGCGCATGCCGGGCCGCATCCAGTTGACGGTCGTCCAGCCGCCGATGGTGATGCCATCGACACTCACATCATGGATCTTGTTGTACTCGATCCGCACATTGGTCGAGCCGCCCTTGGCGAACAGCGCCGCGACGCCGGTCACCTTGGAAATGTCGTTGCGGGAGATCAGCGAGCCGTTCACGGCGACGAAGTCGATCCCCTGGTCGCCGGCGCCCGATGATCTTGTTGCCCAGAATCATGGATGTTGTCGCCCTGGGAGATCTTGATGCCGTCCTGGCCGGCGCCGCGGACGATGTTGTTCTGGATGACGATGTTCTTCGTCAGATCCTTGAAGTCGGTACCAGCCATGCCGAACTGGATGCCGTTGGTCTTGGACTGAGCCGTGACATCGAAGCCGCGGACGACGATGTTCTCCTCGCCGAAGCCGTAGATCGTGGCGTTGCCCGCCTTTGCCGGCTTGATCTTGGCGGCCCCTATGCCGTCGGCTGAAATAAGCTGAATGGGCGCATCCGCACGTGCCGCTTTCCTTGAAGACGACGTTCTCCACATATGTCCCGGCCTTCACCATGACGGCGGTGCCGGGAGCAGCCTTGTCCAGAGCGGCCTGGATGGATTTCATCGGCGAGTTTTCCGAACCGCTGTTGCCATTGTTGCCCGAATTGGAAACCCAGATCACCCGCTTCGGGGTAATATTGGAGAACAGCGTCATCTGATAGTCCCTCTCGATGAGGGTGTTCCGCAGGAACGTTGGATTTTATCGGATTTGGGTGACCCCGCACTTGCACTCGAAATAGTTTAGTTAGTTGGGAGCATCTTCTCGTGTAACGGCATTGGACTGACCTGCTGATCGACGAACTGAAGGATACGCATTTGACGGTGTCTGAAGCACTTCAAAGCATGAAGATAATTTTTACCAAATCCAACGTTCCTGCGGAACACCCTCCTCTCGATTTCCTGAATTGACCTCAGCTCGACTTTGCGCAATTTCGGTGGGGCTGTGTTTCCGCGGGAGAGTGCTCAAGCGGGGAAGCATGCCGCGTCGAGCAGGCGTTGGGCGAGCGGAGCGGGGATTTTTACCATGTCCCGGCTTTGGCCTGAAGTCTGAAAAAGCCCGTCCTCCCAGAGTTGCCGGCGGACGGCGCCGAGGGCGTCGCTGAAAGTCAGGTGCCGCTTGGGATACCAGGCGGCGCACCGGGGGTCGAGGCGGCCGCGTCCGACGAGGTCGTGGGCCCAGAGGGTGACGAGGGAGAACAGCGCCAGCAAGGCCGGCGTGGTGCGGGCGATGGCCTTGTCGGACCACTGGCGCTGGGTCTCGACGCCGAGGTGGCGGCGGACCTCTTCGAACGTGACCTCGACCGCCCAGCGCCGGACGAACCAGCGCAGGACGTCCAGGGCGTCGGCCTCCAGGTCGGTGCACAGGAAGGCCTGCGGATCATGCTCGCCGACGACGTCGCGCACCAGCACCCAGCGGACCGGCACGCGCCGGCCGGGATGGTCCCACACCGCGGTGCCGGTCAGGATATCCAGCTCCCGCCTGCCCTCGCCATACCACTGGCTGACCATGACGCGGCGCCAGCGGCTGGCCGGATCGGCGAGACGCTGCACGAGGGTCGGCTGGCGCTGGCCGGTGACCCGGCGGCGGCCTCTGGCGCCGGGCCGGCGTGGCGGCGGCGGATCGAACAGCCGGGCATCCAGGCGCAGGCGGGTGACCATGGTGAGCCTGTGGCGTACCGCGGCGAGCAGCTCGATGACGGCATAGGTGGTGTCGGCCACGGCGATGACCCGGCGTCCGGGCAGCCAGCGGCTGGCCAGAAGCAGCAACTGGCGGCCCCAGTCGGCCAGCGGCTTGTGGCGCCGGCCAGCCTGCCGGGCATAACGTTCCGAGGGGGCGAGAGCTGTCAGGAACGGCAGCCCCCAGATCCGCCCGGCCCACGGGATAGGGGCCAGCAGCATGACGCTGATCCAGCGCAGCCCGCTGGCCTTGACAAAGTGGCCGTGCGAGGAGCGCACCGGGTCGCGGTAGATGCCGCGCGCCGAGATCTTCGGCCCCCAGCGCCGCTCGATCGTCTCGTCGATCCCGACCACCACCGGACCGTCCGGAACGAACACCGCGACCAGCCAGCGCAGCAGGGCGCGGGCCAAGGACCGCCCGGACCATCGGGCGCGGTTGAGCACGCCATGGAAGCGGGCGAAATCCGTCCCGTCCCGCCGCCCGAGCACCGACAGCACGGCGGTCACGGTGCGCCGGCCGGGAGCCAGAACGGCGCCGGTCGCCAGGACCAGGACGCGCTCCCAGGTCGGTTTGGTGAAGAAGGCGGCGAACGGCGCCAGCCAGTGCATCAGGATCGGCGGGACGGGCAGCATCGACGGTCTCCAGCTGTTTAGGGCGGACAACCGTCGTCGAGCGGGAGCTTCACCATGGCCCGACCCGATCCGATGCTGGAGCGTATCGAAGCCTTCAACCGCGGCCGTGGCGGCGGCGTGGTCGTGCGCCGCGCCGCCAACGGGTACTCGCTCTACAGTGAACGCTCGGGCGGACCGGTCGCCCGCCTCAAGCCGACCGGCGAGGACGACAAGGTCCGCGTGCTGGCCTGGCACCGCGAGAAATGGGGCGCCAGTGGACCGTTCGGCGTCCCCACCATGACGCTCGACCGCGCCCTCGACTATGTCGCGTCAAACCCGTTCTTCTGGATTCACGCTTAATCCAACCGAAAAATGCGCAAAGTCGAGCTCAGAGTGTGTGAGTTTTTGCCGGTGTCGATAGCAAATTAACTTGACCGACGTAGGTAGCACATGAATTGACCGCTCGTTCATGATTTGATCCAGGGGTATGGAGCGGTGTCACCCCCAGTCGTTACCTTTCCCATTATCCCTTTGTTCGATCGGGAGCCGGACCATCCCTCCGTCCCGACCTGGCGTCCGGGAAGCACCGCGCGCAGGGGCGGTCAAGGATGCCCGCAGGGCATCGCGAAGCGGCGCGCAGCGTCCTTGACGGCCCCGAGCACGGTGCTGGACTGGCGAGCCGGCGGGCCGGGCGGGTTCTCACGCGGCAAGGCCGCTGGCGTCGGCCAGAGCGCCGTCGGCATGGTAGCGGGCCAGACAGCGGGGGCCGTGGAAGACGGCGAGCCGGCCGTCGGGATATTCATGGACCCGGACCTTGCACTTGACGTAATGGTGACGGTGGCGGTCGGCCGGGATCTGAAGCACGCGCCGCTCGTAGCGCACGGTGTTGTCGTTGCCCACCACGCGTTCCTCCTGGACGCTCAGGATGTCGGCGAGATCACGCCCGGTCCACGCCACGAAGGCACTGCCGGCCTCGCCCGGCGCGTCGCGGAAGCGGCGGTTGTGCTCGGGCAGGAAGGTTTCGGCCAGGAAGCGGTTCGCCGCCTCCATGTCGGTGACGCCAGCCAGGCGCAACTCCTGGGGCAGCCGGCCCTGCAGCGTGCCGAACATCCGCTCCGAACGGCCGCGCGCCTCCGGTGAGTAGGCCGGGATCAACTCGATCCCCAGCTGGCGCAACGCCCGGTGGACCGGATTGTCCTTGTCGACCTTTCCCGCCTCGGTCGTGGTCCAGTAGTGCGAGCCCCGGTCGGCGTACAGCGATCCGAACAGGCCGTGACGCTCGACAACGGCCCGGATCCCCTGGAAGCTGCTCATGGTGCCTTCCTCGGCGACGAAAAAAGCCGAATAGATCGTGCTGTCGGCATCATCCATGGTGACGATCAGGTCCCAGTACTGGCCCGCCACCCACTCGTGCCGCGAGCCGTCCTGGTGCAGCATCATGCCGACCATCGGCTTGCGCGGCCGGCGCCGCCGATGCTCACCCCGGCGTTTGGCTTTTCTCACCTTGCCCGCCGCCTGCAAGGCGTTCTTGGTCCAGGTGTAGCTGCGCCGGATCCCGTGCTCGTCCACCAGCTTCTCGTGGAAATGCTTCACCGTGAAGTCGAAGTAGCGCGTCTCGAACAACTCAAGCACCCGCGCCACCTCATCAACAGGCGCCCGCCGGGCGGACGCCTTGCCAATCCGCTGGTCCGCCAGACCTTCACCCGCCCGCCTCATAGCGCTGGCGCCACCGGAAAAACGAACTCACCGACATTCCCAGCACGTCCGCCGCCTCTTCGCACGACAGACGCCCGCAACGGTACCGGCCAAAAACCTCCTCAAACCGCATTGCGCGGACCTCCGACAGCACTCTGACCCGACCCATCCCGCCCTCCTTTCGAAGGCCTCCAGGATCGGTCAGATCACGTGCTACCTGGACCGGTCATATCATTTGTCAGCGACAGGGTGAGTTTTTGTCGGTTGCCGTCACGGCGGCGATCTGATTCCCTGTCATCACGCTGGATGTGGAGAAGCGGCGATGTCGGGAGCGGGTCTGTTCGAGGAGCTTGCGGAGCAGCTGGGCACCGGAGCGAGCGGTCAGTTCGGGAGCGCCGCGGGTGCAGGAGCCCCGGCGCGACGAGCCGTCCTGGCAGGTGGTTGATCTCGACGCCTTGATCGCGCCCGATCATCCGGCTCGTCTGGTGTGGAGCTTCGTGACGTCGCTGGAGTTGGGTGAGCTTTACGCCTCGATCAAGGCGTGCACGCACACGGTGGGGCGGACGCCGATCGATCCGCGTCTGCTGCTGGCGCTGTGGCTGTATGCGGTGATCGACGGTGTCGGCAGCGCCCGCGAGATCGTGCGCTTGTGCCAGCGCGACCTCGTCTATCGCTGGCTGTGCGGCGGCGTGGGGGTGAACGACCATGCTCTTTCGGACTTCCGCTCCGATCATGAGGCGGTGCTGGATCGGCTGCTGACCGACAGCGTGACGGCGCTGGTCAAGGATGGCCTGATCAGCCTGGAACGCCTGGCGCAGGACGGCGTCAAGGTCCGCGCCGCGGCCGGGGCGGCATCGTTCCGGCGGCAGGGCCGGCTGACGGCGATCCGCGAGCAGATGGCCGAGCGGATCGAGCAGCTCAAGAGCGAACTGGAGGGCGACGCGGCGGCCGGCCAGCGTCGCAAACAAGCCGCCCGGTTGCGCGCGGCCACCGAGCGTGAGGAGCGCTGCCGCAAAGCTCTCGTGCGGCTGCGCGAGCTGGAGATCGAGCGTGACGTGCGAAAGCCCAAGGGCGATCCGAAGGACAAGAAGGCGGTGCGGGCCTCGACCACGGATGCCGAGGCGCGGGTGATGAAGATGCCGGACGGCGGCTTCCGGCCCGCCTACAACGTTCAGGTGGCGGGCGATCCCGACAGTCAGGTGATCGTCGGCGTCGCGATCGACACCCGCGGCTGCGACGTCGGCCAGCTGCGCCCGATGCTCGAGCAGCTCCAGGACCGCTATGGCCGGACGCCGTCCTGGTATCTGGCCGATGGCGGGTTTCGCCAGTTCGCCGACATTGAATGGGCCTGGGCCAACGACACCGCCGCCGTGATCCCGGCTCAGGGACGCGATGGCAAAGACCCCTATGCCCCGCGGCCGGGCGACGGTCCCGGGGTGACGGTCTGGCGCGAGCTGATGAGCGGCGCGCTCGGCCAGCGGATGTACCGGGTCCGCTCGCAGCTGGAATGCCTGTTCGCGCAGATGCGCCAGCGCGATCTTCGGCAGGTGCTGGTGCGGGGCAGCCGCAAGGTGCGCTGCGTCATGTTGCTGCATGCCCTCGCCCACAATCTGCTGTGTGGCGCCCGTCTGCGGGCGCAGGCTGCCTGAATCGCACCAACGCGCCCTTGTGCCTGTCGCGCGGCGCATCGCTGACCCCGGTCGCCCATTCTCGACCGCTCCGTCACCCCTGGCCGGTCGCCAGAACCCCCATCCAGCATCGTGCTGTCCGCCGGCTGTTGTCATCGGCCACGGTCCGCAGCCCCACCCGCCAAGTCAAATCAGGCCCAATATCGCAAAAACTCACACACTCTCAGCCCTGGCGCTACGCCGCTCCGCCTCAGTCATTCGCCCGCACTGTGATTTTTCCAGACGAATTACTACTTTCGGAGAGAATTAACAGGAACATTTTAATAGTTCGTTACTACATCCGAGGAATGGTTAGTTAATGTGAGTGGTTTGAAATTGAACGCGAAATAATTCGATTTCCGTTCCATTCACAGGCTTTGAAACTGAATCATTAGTTAATCAAGAAGCTCTGTTTGTGAGGGTGTTCCGCGGGAACGTTGGATTTTATCAAATTTGGAGTGATCCCGCACTTGCGCTCGAAATAGTTTAGTGAGTTGACAATGTTTTCTCGTTCAACGGGATTATGACCTGCTGATCGACGAACTGAAGGATACACATTTGACGGTGCCTGAAGACACTTCAAAGCATGAAGACGATTTTTATCAAATTCAACGTTCCTGCGGAACACCCTCAGATAATTTAGTAACTGATGGAGTCGCGATAGTCAAACAGGCTCTCAGAACAGCGCATCCGACTTCGCTGTCATCCGCTCCCTGATCGCTACCGCCAAAAAGCAGGGATGGAATGTCCTCGACACCCTGACCCAGAACACCGGTACACTCCTTCCGCAACTCAAAACCGCCTGATCGCCGGTCGGGTTCCTGGGCAGTTACCATAGGCATTGATTATTGACCGTTTCGTGATGTGCCATCCTTGCCGGTCGGCACCAGCGTAGAAGCCGCTTCCACACTTTGTCGATACCGCCGCTATCGCCAAGTCCGGGTAGGACGGAAACAGTGCGAGACCCTCAACTCACCGTCACCACATTGACCGGTCCGCTCCGCCGCAGGACGGTCACGCCGACATCGATGGCGTGACGGCGGAGCAGGACATCGGCCTCGCAGTTTCCGACCCTCAGCCCGCGCAGTTCGACCTCTTCCAGGAAGGCCGGCAGGATCGGGACGGTTGAAGCGGATCTCGTTCCGCTGAGGGACGAAACGCAGCCCGATGGCCGCGGCCAGCAGACCCGGCAGGGTGGCGCTGGCCCAGGCCTGGGGTGAGCAGGCGACCGGATATGAGACCGGCGAGCGCGACCGCCGCCGTGGGAAGCCGCAGAACAGTTCCGGCAGGCGGCGCAGGTCCGTATCGGCCGCCGCGTCGAACAATCCATGGAACACCCTCGCCGCCGCACTCGGCATGGCCGTAACGCGCCAGTCCCATGGCGACCAGCGCGTTGTCATGCGGCCAGATCGATCCGTTATGGTAGGACATCGGGTTGTAGCGCGCTTCCGACGTGGCCAGCGTCCTGATGCCCCAGCCGGAAAACGACGTGGCGTCCATCAGGGTCGCCGCCACCCGCGCCGCCCTATCCTCCGCCGCGATCCCGCTGAACAGCGCGTGCCCGGCATTGGAGGTCCGTATCCGGCACTGCCGCTTGGCCCCATCCAGCGCCAGCGCGTAAGAGCCGATTTCCTCGCACCAGAACGCATCCTCAAACTGCCTGCCGCAGGGTTTCCGCCTGGGTTTCCAGCAGGGACGCCCTGTCGGCGAGCCCAAGCCGCCGCGCCAGATCGGCGGCGACGCGTCTGGCCGCGTAGACGTAACCCTGGACCTCGACCAGGGCTATCGGCCCTTCCGCCATGGCGCCGTCGGCATGGAAGACGCTGTCATGGCTGTCTTTCCAGCCCTGGTTGGCAAGGCCTTCCTGGTTGCGCCGTCCATACTCGACGAAGCCGTCGCCGTCCCGGTCGCCGTAGCGGTCGATCCAGGTCAGCGCCGCTTCGATATGGGGCCAGAGTTCCTCGATCAGCCCCATATCGCCGGTCCGCTCGAAATAAGCGCCGGCCAGAACGACGAACAGCGGGGTGGAATCGACACTGCCGTAGTAGCGGCCGAACGGGACCTCGCCCAGGATCGCCATCTCGCCGCCGCGCGTCTCGTGCAGGATCTTGCCCGGTTCGGCGTCCGCCAGCGGGTCCTCCTCGCGCGCCTGCATCGCCGCCAGATAGCGCAGCACTCCGGCCGCGACATCGGGAGCGAAGCTCAAGAGCAGCAGGGCGGTGATGATCCCATCGCGGCCGAACGCCGT
The DNA here is from genome assembly GCA_963848585.1 of uncultured Alphaproteobacteria bacterium. Lineage (GTDB taxonomy): Bacteria > Pseudomonadota > Alphaproteobacteria > Azospirillales > Azospirillaceae > Skermanella. The sequence continues at coordinate 48,474 of CAWKET010000017.1, forward strand.
GCTGAACCATGGGATTCCCGCATAGGGATAAGGCCCCCTGCGCCGTCTCGGTCACCAGCATGGCAAGGTCGGAGCCGGACCGGCGCAGGGTTTCGTTGAAGACATTGTTGGAAGTCTCGATCCGCGCCACCGGGGCGAACATCACCCGATGGTCGCGGAACTTGGCCCGCAATGCCACGAAGAAGCCTTCGCGCCGCCCCTCCCTCTCCGGCTTCATGCCGGTGACGGAGATGGTGGAGAACAGCGGTATCCACTCGTTGGATGCCAGATCCAGGTCATACGACGCCTCGAACGACGTCAGTCTGGCCGGCGGCGGGTCGAACTGAAATAGTGTTTCCCGCCGTTTCCCGTCCAGCCCCACGTAACCCAGGGTGACGCGGTCGCGGCCGACCAGCGGCGGTTCGATCGTGCCGCGCCGGTGGCGCTTCTGGCCCCTCGCCTCGAACAGGTCGGCGAAGTCGGCGCCGAACCGTATGGTCAGCGTCGCCTGGATCGGCCGGTCGGAATAGTTCCGGATCACCAGCCTTTCATAGCAGGCGCCGTTCCACAGGAATTTGGCCCTGGCGAGATGCAGCGTCTCGCGCAGAACATGCTCGCCGTTCCGGTAGAAGTCGGGATTGCACAGGTCGCTGGACAGCACCGCCGTCCGGTCCTCGATCGTGGTGCTGAGCAGCAAGGGACGCTGACCGTCGATCAGCAGTTCCAGCCGGGAGAGATAGCGGGTGTCCTGGTGGAACAGCCCGTCCGGCCGCCCGAGCGCGTAGAGGATATCGCCGTGGTCGTCGAACACGGCGAAGGTATCGGCATGCTTGATCGTCCGGGTCCGGCGGTCGGTCAGGGAACCGACCGCCGGAATATAGAACTCGGATGCGGGATCGGGTAACGCGTCAGGTCCCGGTGTCGTCATGGTCAGGTCGCCTTTCCGGCCGCCCCGTTGCGCCAGCCCCATCCGTTCCGGCAGGGCTGGCTCGGCGGACGATCTCCCCTGGGCGGCCTTGCGATAGAGTTCGACATAGTCATGCGCCATGCGTTCGGCCGAAAAACGCTCGATGAAACGAGCCCGGATCTTCCGCCGATCCAGTTCGCCCAGCATCCCGACCGCTGCCACGGCTTCGTCCTGGCTATCTACGATAAACCCTGTGAGCCCATGTTCAACCACTTCCATCACCGATCCGCATCGATATGCGATCACGGGCGTACCGGCGGCCATCGCTTCGATCATCACCATGCCGAAGGGTTCCGGCCAGTTGATCGGGAACAGCAGCGCGCGGGCGTTGCCCAGGAAGCCGCTTTTGGCGTCGTCACCGATCTCCCCGATCAGGTCGACCAGCGGATGGTCCAGCAACGGCCGGATATGATCCTGGAAATAGTCGATATCCGCCCTGTCCACCTTGGCCGCCAGCTTCAGCGGCAATCCCGCCCTGATCGCGATCCGGATCGCTTCGTCCGGCTGCTTTTCGGGGGAGATGCGCCCCAGGAAGGCCAGATATCCGCCGGGTTCGACGGATGGCCGGTAAAGCGCCGCCGGAACCCCGTGATAGACCGTTCCGACCCAATGCGCGTCCGGCAGCGGCTCGCGCTGACTGTTCGAGATGGACACCACGGGCATGTCGTCGAACTCATGGTAGAACGGGTAAAGGTCCGGCAGATCCAGGCGCCCATGCAGTGTCGTCAGGGTGCGGTCCGCGATATGGCGGAATAGCGGAAACTGCAGACAATCCATATGAAAATGCAGGACGTCGAATTCATCGGCCATGCGGCGGACCCGGTCGAGCATCAGCATGGTGCTGGGTATCGGATCGGGGCATGCGGGGTCCAGCCGGGTAGCGCGGTGACGGCCGGGTACCAGGGTAGCGGTCGTTAACGAATCGGCGCTGGCGAACAGGCTGACCTGATGGCCCTGACGGACCAGTTCCTCCGTCAGGTAGGAGACGATACGTTCGGTTCCCCCATAAAGGCGCGGGGGCACACTTTCCGCGAGTGGAGCGATCTGCGCAATTCTCATTGGATTATTTTCCTCTTTCTTCGGGCCAGAAGCCGGTTCGGAAAGAGCGGCCTGCGGCCTGCACGACATATCAGGATATATATCAACAGGCCTGAGAGGCCAGTATATTTCGGCCTTTTCCAACGCTGGAGGCTACCATTCAGGTTTGATAGCTCATCCGCATTTTCAGCGAATTGAAAGTTTCCAGCTTAGGAAAAAAACCGAAAGATTCCTCTGCCCAATAGACAGTACTCTCTTGGTCACAAAAATGGTTAAGAATAAATTAATTTTTTGAGTTGACCCGGAAGACAAATTCCAGTCATGGGCATTCTTCGCATGGCAAAATTAACCATAATGGGAGCTGGTTTTATGCATTTTAGCGGTAAATCGGGGGCGGTATCACGGCGATCGCTGATCGCGGGCGGGATTTCTGCTGCAATCCTGGCATCGATCAAACCGGCGGCAGCCGCTGTTGCTCCCCTCAAGGACCGGACGCTTCACCTGTACCATCGCCAAACCGGCGAATTCTTCAAGGAAACGTACTTTCAGGAAGGTTTCTACGTGGCCGATGCCCTGGACCGCGTGAACTGGCTGATGCGCGACTGGCGCACGGATCGAGACCAAGAAGATCGATCCCGCACTGCTCGACCTGCTTTTCAATGTTGGAAACAGCGTCGATGCGGCAAAGCCGTTCGAGATCCTTTCCGGCTACCGCACCCCGGAAACGAACGCGGCGCTCCGCCGTCATGGCATCGGGGCGGCATCGCACAGCTACCACATGGTCGGTCAGGCGGTCGATATCACCCTGCCGGGCGTAAGCCTGCGCAACATGCGGAAGGCGGCGCTGTCGCTCGGCAAAGGGGGCGTCGGCTACTACCCGAACAAGGGCTTCATCCACGTCGATACCGGCGATGTCCGCCAGTGGAACGGGCGCTGACCTGAACGCGCCGACGACCGCCAATCTTGGCTCGCCGGCGCGCTTCAAGCCCCGTCAGATCAGGGGTCGGATCAGGGAATACGCAGAACCTGCCCCGGATAGATCTTGTCCGGGTGCTCAAGCATGGGCTTGTTGGCTTCGAAAATCGCGTTGTAGCGGTTCGGGTCGCCGTAGAACTCTTTCGAGACCTTCGACAGAGTATCGCCCGACTTGACCGTGTAGAACTTCGATTCCGCCGCCGATGAGCCTGGCGGGAGCCGACGATCCGTTGCCGCGGCGACCGTGATGTTGTCTTCGACCTTGGAGACGCCGTGGACATTGCCCATGGCCAGCACGATCTTCTCGCGCTGCTCCTGGCTGGGGGCGTTGCCGGATACCTTGACGGTATCTCCCTGCACATCGACCGCCAGATCCTTGGCATCCAGACCAAGCTTGGTCACTTCGGCGCGCAGGTCGTCGGGCGTCGGCGCATCGCTGCCGATACCCAGCTTGCGACCCGCTTCCTTCACGAAGTCAAAGAGACCCATGATCCGCTCCTTTTCTCAAATTCGCCGAAAATGCGGCCCCGGCGGGGCACCGGAGAAGGAACATCGAGCCTAGCCCTGCGGTTGCGCCATCCGCCCAAGATAAGTTTGCAAGTCATAAGAGCGTATGTCCAGCTAGTCTTCCCACGGGCTGGTTCATCGTCATAAACCACCTACCGCCAAAATTGAGGTAGACCTGTTCTTTGTCGCTTACCAAAAGCTGGCCTAGTAAGGTATTATTAACCATATCGAGAAGAGGCGCGGAGCGGCGCTCGTGTTTCCTGGTTTGATTTCCTTTGGGGGTCGGGTATGGCGACGTATAACGGTGGTTCGGCACGGGATAAGCTTTACGGCACCCAAATGGAACGACAGCCTGTATGGCAATGGCGGCAACGATTATCTGTCGGGCGGCGCCGGATTCGACCAACTCCATGGCGGCACCGGCAATGACCGTCTGAACCGGCGGCGAAGGGACCAACGATCTTTACGCGAGACGGCGGCAACGACATCCTGGTGCTGGAGGAATACGACCTCGTGGCTAAATCGGCCTCCCGCTTCCTCGGCGGCACCGGCTTCGACACCCTTCACGTCATCGCCGACAAGGCCGAAATCCTGACCGATCCCTTTTCAGAATTGACCGACACCACCCCCGCCCGCATCGCCATCGACCTTGAGGACAACGGCACCGGCGGCTTCCTCTACTTCCACGAAAGCAACCGCGAAGCCTGGGCTTTCGAGGGTGCCGGCACCTTCTCCGGGATCGAGGCTTTCACCGTATCCGCCGGCACGCGCCTGGATTTCTACGGCGGCAAGGACAACGCGACGGTCACGGGCGGCAACTACGCCGACCTGTTCCAGGGCGGCTCCGGGAACGAGACCTTCAAGGGCGGCGGCGGTGCTGATGTCTTCTACATGCCCTGGGAAGACCCCACCCGAACTCTGGGCAACGACAAGATCATCGGCTTCAACGCGGCCGAGGGCGACAAGATCATGAAGGCCTATTTCACCGGCACGCACGGCATCGATCTGAAAACGACGGCGGTCGAGAAGAACGGACATACGATCTTCACCAGCAAGACCGCCGACGGCACGGTTATCCACACGCTGGACGTGGACGCCGATCGGCCTGCCGCCGACGACCTTCGCCGACCACGTCTGGGGGTGACCTGAGTGGCCCTTTCACCGACCAGTTATCAGACCGGCTCCGGAAACCGGTAGATCGTCGTCGAGCGGAACACCTCGCCAGGATTCAGCCGGGTCGAGGGGAACTCCGGCCGGTTGGGCGAGTCCGGAAAGTGCTGGGTTTCCAGGCACAGCCCGTCCCCCTGCCGGTACACCTGCCCCCAGTCCCCACCAGCGTGCCGTCAAGATAATTGCCGGTGTAAACCTGGACACCCGGCTCCGTCGTCAGAACCTCCATGATGCGGCCCGACGCCGGCTCGACCACCCGGGCCGCCAGCACCGGCTCATCCCGCCCCTGCCGGTCGATCACGAAGTTGTGGTCGTAGCCGCGCGCCAGCACGAGCTGCCGGTGCCCATCCCTGATCCGCGCCCCGATCCGCACCGGCGTCGTGAAGTCGAACGGCGTGCCCGCCACCGGGGCGATCTCTCCGGTCGGGATCGACGTCTCATCGACCGGCGTGTAGGCGGACGCATTGACCATCAGCTCATGCCCCTCGACGCTGCCCGCTCCCCTCGCCCGCCAGATTGAAGAAGCTGTGGTTGGTCAGGTTGATGACCGTCGTCCGGTCCGTGACCGCCCGGTAATCGATCCGCAAGCCGTTGTCCGGCGTCAGCGCGTAAGTCACCGTCACGTCGAGCGTGCCGGGATAGCCTTCCTCCCCGTGCGGGCTGCGGTACGCCAGGACCAGCGCGCCATCCTCCGCACTCTCCACCCGCCAGAGCCGCTGGTTGAACCCGCCCGAGCCCTCCGTGCAGAGCGTTCGGCCCGTTGTTCACCGCCAGCCGGACCTCCTCCCCATCCAGCATGAACCGCCCGCGCGCGATCCGGTTGGCATAGCGCCCGATGATGGCGCCGAAGTAGCGGCCGGGAGCCGTGTAGTCCTCAAGCCTGGGCAATCCCAGGACCACATTGGCGACCATCCCATCACGATCCGGCACCCGCAATGCCGTGACGATGCCGCCGAAGGGGATGATCTCGGCCTCGATCCCACCGTCACCGGTCAGCCGGTAGCGGTCCACGACGGTGCCGTCGGCCAGGGTGCCGAACGGCTGCTTGTCGATGCTGCTGGCGGGCATGAGCGCTGCCTACCCTTTCGCCGTTTCGTCGATCAGAATGGCCCGGAAGTCGTTGACATTGGTCAGCGTCGGTCCGGTGATGACCTGATCCCCCAGCGCCTCGAAGAAACTATGGCCGTCATTTTCGGCCAAACTCTCCTTGGCGTTGATGCCCTTTTCCGCAGCCCGCGCGATGGTATCGGGAGTGATGATCGCACCCGCGATCTCCTCGGCCCCGTCGATCCCATCGGTATCGCCGGCGATCCCCCAGATGCCGGGGCGGCCGTTCAGCGCCACGGCCGTCGCCAGCAGGAATTCGACATTGCGCCCGCCCCTGCCCTTGCCGCTCACGGTCACCGTCGTCTCTCCGCCCGACAGCAGCACGCAAGGGGGCGGCAGCGGATGGCCGTGGGTGGCGACGGAGGCCGCGATGCCGGCCATGATCTTGCCGACCTCGTAGGCTTCGCCCTCCAGGCTGTCGCCCAGCAGCAGCGGCGCTGACACCGGCCTTGCGCGCGACCTCGGCGGCGGCCTCCAGCGAGAACTGCGGGGTGGCGATCATGATGTTGGTCACATCGGCCAGCCGGGGATCGCCGGGCTTCGGCGACTCCTCCTCGGCGCGCTCCAGATGCTGCTGGACGGCGGGCGACGGCGTGATGCCGTAGCGCTTCAGAACGGCGCGGGCATCCGCGAACGTCGAAGGATCGGGGACGGTCGGCCCCGACGCGATGACCGAGGGATCGTCGTTCGGCACGTCGGAGATCAGCAGGCTGACCACCTTCGCCGGATACGCCGCCGCCGCCAGCCGTCCGCCCTTGATCGCGGACAGGTGCTTCCGCACCGCGTTCATCTGGCCGATATCCGCGCCTGACGCCAGCAGCGCCTTGTTGACCGCCTGCTTGTCCTCCAGCGTCAATCCGGGAGCCGGCAGCGCCAGCAGGGCCGACCCGCCGCCGGAAATCAGGCACAGCACCAGATCGTCCGGCCCCGCCCCTTCGGCCAGTTCCAGGATGCGCTGGGCGGCGCGATGGCCCGCCGCGTCGGGAACGGGATGGGATGCCTCGACGATCTCGATATGGCGGCAGTGTACGCCGTGACCGTAGCGGGTGATGACGAGCCCCTCGATGGGACCCGGCCAGTGGTCCTCGACCGCCTTGGCCATGGCCGCCGAAGCCTTGCCGGCTCCCAGAACGATCGTGCGGCCCTTGGGCGGCGGCGGCAGGTGCTTCGGCACGACCTTGTCGGGCAGCGCCGCATCGACCGCCGCATCGAACATCGCCCTCAGCAGGTCACGCTGCTGTGTCGCCATGATGATCCTTCCTTTCCCTTCAAAAATGCGCCCGTTCGGGCTTTTTGGGCATCGGGGTCAATCCGTGCCGGTCGCGGATTCCGGCGCCGGCCAGTCCTCCGCCATCAGGATCGTCTCGACTTCCGCCAGATGGCCGCGCATGGCATCCCTGGCGCCTGCGGCGTCGCCTCGCTCCAGCGCGTTGAAGATACGGATGTGGCCTGCCAAAGCCGCCCGCTGGTTCTCCGGCAACCCGGTGCGCCGGCTCAAGCCCTTCGAAGATCGGCTCGAAGGTGCTGTCCCAGAGCTGCTCCACCACCGAAGCCAGCACCGTATTGCCGGTCGCAGCCGCGATGCGGGTATGGAACAGCCGGTCCGCCGCCTGAACACCGTCCCCAGCATCGATGCCGGCCCGCATCATATCAAGCGTTTCCGCGATCTCCGCCAGCACGCCGTCATGCATGCATCCGGCCGCGGCGAAGGCCACCTCCGGCTCGATCAGCCGCCGCGCCGCGACCAGTTCGAACGGGCTGGGGCCGATATCCGGCGGCGCGAACGGCATGACGCCGGTCGACGGGCGCCTTGCGGACATAGGCGCCGGAGCCGGTCCGGACATCCACCAAGCCCAGCGATCTCCAGCGCTATCATGGCTTCGCGCACGGTCGGGCGGCTGACCCCAAGCTGACGCGCGAGGTCACGTTCCGGCGGCAGCCGGTCGCCCTGCCGGAACTCGCCCTGCCGGATCAACTCGCCAAGCTGTCCGGCCACTTGCTGGTACAGCCGCTGGGATGCCACGGTCTGGATAGGCACGGTCCGACTCAGCCGCCCTTGAACTTCGCCGCCAACTGCTCGGACCCCCGCGGAAGCTCTGCACTCCCGCATCGAGGAAGCGCTTGATAAGGACCGTATCGTTCCAGGCCGGGCGGACGATCGGATGCGCCGTACCGCCGACCGCCGCCTGAAGCTGACTCAACACCATCGGCAGTTCGTTGGGAGAGTGCTCGGTATCGATCAAAATCCAGTCGAAGCCGGAGCCGGCGATGACCTCGACCGTGATATTGCTCGACAGGCTGCTCCACAGCCCGATCTGCTGCTTGCCGGCTTTGATGGCGCGCTTGAAAGTGTTGACGGGTAAATCCATGACTTTGTTCTCCCCCCCCCCCTTTTGCTTGTTTTTATTAATTGTCCGTCAGCGGCCCCGGCCGAAGGTCCTGCGGCGTATAATCCATGGTCACGAAGCCGCCGCCATGATGGCGCTGGGCGATCGGATCGAGCGGGTTCGGCTGCTTCAGGATTTCAGCGGCATAATCCTCGGCATTCTGAACCGGCTCGTATCCCAGCCGCTCCGCCCCCGTATTGTCCCAGTAACTCCGCGTATTGGCCGAGACGCCCCAGACCGTCAGGTAGCCGATCCTGGGCACGGTGATGGCCTGCATGATCATTTGCAGGAAGTCCTCATGCCCCAGCCATGTGCTGAGATGGCGGAACTCCGTCGGCCGCTCCTGGAACGAGCCGATGCGGACGCTGATGCCCTCGATCCCGTGCTTGTCCCAGTACATGCGGGCCATCGCCTCGCCCCAGACCTTGCTGAGGCCATAGAACCCGTCGGGCCTGAACTCGCAGTCGAGCCCCAGCGTCTCATCCACGGTATGCATGCCGATGGCGTGGTTGGAACTGGCGAACAGGATGCGCTTCACGCCGTGCCGTCTGGCACCCTCATAGACTTCGTGCAGCGCCACGCAGATTATTCTCGATGATTTCCGGCAGCGGACGCTCGACGCTGGTCCCGGCCATGTGGATCAGCACATCGACACCCTGGAGCAGCCGGTCCACCACCGCCGGATCGCGCAGGTCGCCGTGGCAGACATCCTCGCCCTCGACCAGAGGCTCCAGCGGCTTCGACCCGCCGGCCGACCGCAGATCGACCCCGCGCTTGAGCAGTTCCGGCCGCAGCACGCGCCCGATATTGCCCCCGGCCCCCGATAAGGCGACCTTCGTCATTCTGGAAATTTCCCGATGGATGGCGCAATCCGGCTTAGCTCAAGCCGGCATGACAAGCCTGTCGGTAACATCCGCGTTTCCCCCGTCCCGTTGCTTCATTTTTAGCGAACGCCGGAAGCGTCCGCTCTTGTGAGACTGCGGGGAGTGTCAATCATAAGACGCCGAACGTCAACCGGCTAAGGTCGGGTGGCCTGACCAATTTTCGTTTCGTGCCATCACGCACTGCCGATTATTGGCCTGCAAAGCCTACGTATTCACCTTATCTACTGTGGAAAGCTTTTTGGAGACATGCTCGCCCCCCCTCACGCCTTCCGCACAACGCCCTTCCCCCGCCGCTCCTCCGCCAGCAGGTACAGCCCCGAGGCGATGATGATGGACGCTCCCGCGAAGGTCCAAGGCGAAGGGACGTGGCCGAAGACCAGATAGCCCAGCGTCACCATCCCTATGATCTGGGTATAGCTGAAGGGCGCCAGCACCGAAGCCGGGACGTGCCGGTGGGCCAGGATCAGCAGGAAATGGCCGAGCGCTCCGAAGACGCCGGTTCCCGCCAGCGTCATCCAGGTGAGGAGATCGGGCGGAGTCACCCAGACGGCGTAGAGCCAGGGCAGCAGCAGGACGGTCGGGAAGGCCGCTATGACCAGCAGCATGCTGCCCGGTGACTCGGTCATCGCCAGCGAGCGCGTCATGATGAAATATCCGGCGCTGCTGACGACGGACGCCAGCGACAGCAGCACGGCCCAATGCACCTCGACCAGACCTGGACGCGTCACCACCAGGATGCCGGCGAAGCCCACGGCGATGGCCGCCCACCGCCGGGCTCCCACCGTTTCCTTCAGGAAGATGACCGACAGCACGGCGATGAACAGCGGCGCCAGAAACTGGATCGTGACGGTTTCCACCAGTTGCAGATAGCGCAGCGCCAGGAAGTTCAGCCCCGTACACAGCGTCAGCAGCCCCGCCCGCACAAGCTGCGCCATCGGCCGCGATGTTCGCCAAGCCGACCGGGACCGCCAGGGATTGAGGAACACCATCGCGAGGGCGAAGTGGATGGCATAGCGGAACCAGACCACCTCGACCGTCGGCACGCGCTGGCTGCTGAGTTTCGCCAGCGTGTCCAGGAAGCAGAACAGGGTGACCGCCGCGATGATAAGGCCGATCCCCTGGAGATGCTGGCTGCGGACAAGGGCGGCATTGTCGATTGCCTGTGTTTCCGTCACGCGCATGATCCATCGGGTCGCGGGATGACGCCGGAAACAGCCGGCGGCAACTGATGGCTTCGATGTTACCGCTGTCAGGCCACCCCCGCAACCCGGCGGAACGGCGCGCAGCCATGCCGCCGATGCAGAGGCGGTTAGTCCGGTCAGCGCAATGACCAGACCGTGTTGGGGGAGCCGGGCGCCTCCGTACACAGCGGACGCGGCTGGCCTTCCCGATAAACGCGATAGCATTTGCCGGGATCGCCCGGCAGGAAGCGGGTGAGCGGGTCGAGATCGCCCGGCATGCCATCGGTCATCAGCCAGCGGTTGTCGGGCTGGGCGCAGATCGAAGCCGGCTTCATGTCGCAGTTCCTGCCGCCCGGGCCGCAGGCCTCGTAGGTCAGGGCATAGCACAGGCTCGCCGCCGGCCGGCTCTCGCCGGCTCCCGTCGCCGGTTCCGCCGGGCCGGTTCTGCCGCTCTGAGGCGCCGGTTCGGGGGCCGGCGCCGGTTCGGGCAGCCGCCGCGTCTGTCGGCGCTCCGGTGCAGGAATAGCCCGCCGCCCGGAAATCCTGGATCATCTTGCGGACGCCGTCGACGCAGACCGATCCGGACTCCCGCGCCCGCCAGACGGTCTGCGGCGGCTGATTGTTGCGGTAATACTCGAACAGTGCAGGGAGCGCCGCCCGGCTCGAAAACGCGCTCGATCCTGCGGACCTGATCGGTCAGCGTGCAGGTGAAACTCTCGGTCTCCCCAGCCATGGCCGCAGTCGGCTGCACCAGGGCGCACAGCAGACCGGCACTGAAGGCGATGCGTGCGCAGATGTGCCGTGTGTCGGCTTGGTTCCGGCGTTGCCAGATCAATGCTTTCTCCCCTGCCCGTTCCTCAGGCCCACTCCTCAGGCAGACCTTGGTTAACGCCGGCCCTGTTATGGCCAAGGAAGAGGGGATCTGTCACGGCTCCAGCATCGATCTTTCGGCGTAACGCGGATTGGATTCGCGGGCTTCTCCCGAGCAATCCGCTTTCAGAGAGAAACCCGTTTACTTGACATCCTGCCTGCCCCCGCTTTGACATTGGCTGGCCGCATCGCCCGGAGCATCCGCTATCGGCGGCACCGCCCGGCTTGGCCGCGGCACGCAGCACCTCGGCCTGATTGACCATCTGGTCGCGCAGCATGGTCAACTGCCTCTCCGCATCCAGAAAGACCGCCTTGGCTGCCTCCGCCTGACGGGTCGCTTCCTGCTGCTGCTGGCGCAGAGTGTTGAGCGCCTGGGTGCGCTGGGCCACCTCGTTGCCGATGGCGGCGAGGTTCTGCCCGGCAAGGTCGGCCGCCTTCTGAAGCTCGGACACCCGGTTTTCGCTCTGCGCGATCTCGGCCGTCAGCGCATCGCGCTGGGCGGTCAGGTTGGCAAGCCGACCTTCGACCTCCTTGGCTTCGGCCTGAAGACGGGCGACCTGCCCCGTAAGCTCCTGCTTCGACCCTACGGACTGCTCGATGGTCGCGATATCGGCGGCGATCTGGTCGCGCTGGGCCGCCATGGCCTCCAGATCCTTGTTGAGCTGCGTCAATCTTGTTTTCCGCGATGTCGCGCGCCCAGGCGACGCCGCCGACCTGCTGCACCAGGGCGTTCCGTTCGTTCAGCAGGTTGGCGCGCAGTTCGTCCAGCCTCGCGACCTCGTCCACCAGCGGCTTCAGCGTGTCGCGCTCGGAAGTCAGCGATGCCACTTCCGCTCCAGACTGACGATCCGGTTGTCGGCGACATCGCGCGCCCAGGTGACGGCGCCAAGCCGCTGGACAACGCCGTTCCGGTCGTTGAGCATCTGCGACCGCTCCACGCCGAAGCTGTCGATCTCCTGCCCAAGGCTCGCTACCTGAGCCTGCAACGGCTTCAGCGCGTCGCGCTCGCCGCTGACGGTGGCGACCTGGGCTCTTGCAGCTTGCCATGCGTTATCTGACCTTGCAGGCCGGTCACCTGCCCGTTCAGGTCGTTCACCTGACCGCGCAGGCCTTCGGCCTCATGCCGGTAGGTGGTGGCCTTGTTCCAGCCGGTCACGGCCAGGATCAGCGCAATTGCCGTGGCGCCGCCCAGCGCATAGATCGTCCACTGGTTCACCCATCCCGGCTGCTGGCCTGCGGCCGGTCCAGTGGGCTCGGCCTTCTCGTCATTGTGAGCCACGCTCGCCTCCCTTTTGCTTGATGTTTTGGCTAGGGGGCCATAGGTGTCCGGTCAAGTCAATGATCGGGTGAGTACTATTGGAGTTCTCCAGGGGCTACAACCTTTGCTCTTAGCTATCGCTGCAACGGCCATATTGATTGTAGTGCGCCTGATTTTTAGTCTTCGCCGTATATATTTTCCCGCGTGGATAGATACCGCCCAGCGCTTTCACACGCGGTATCTCCAACGAATTTCCATAAACAACCTTTTTCCCTCGCCGCGTGTTTAATCCCATGTGGACACGCGAACCGATCAGCGGAGGGAGGAAAAAGATGGCTGAGGACAAGACCAAAAGCGGCGCCACGACACGCGACGCCCGGCACAAACAGGCCGAGGAAGCTCTTCGTCAGGGCGCCGACCAGCTTCGCAACCAGATGGGCAAAATGGGGGACATGGCCGGAATGTCGGCCAAGGTTTCGCAGGAACTGATCCAGCGCTCCGGCCAGAACTTCGAAATGATGAAGCGCATCGCGGAAGCGATGACGTCGGGCGCGCGGAGCGCCGCTTCCGAATGCGCGGAATACGCCAAGCATTCGGCGAAGCGCCAGACGGAGATGATGCAGCAACTCGCCTCCGCCCGCAGCCCCAACGATGTGCTCGACATCCAGAACCGCTACCTTCAGGACAATCTGAAGGAGTTGCTGACCTTCAGCGAACGCCTGTCCCGCCTTTCGGCTGACAAAGCCCGCGAAGCCAGCGAGAAGATCGACCAGAAGCGCTGACCTGACTGGGCGCCGGCCGGTACCGGGTTTTCAGAGGTGATCTTCAGGACGGGAGATCCATCGTCTCCCGCCGCCACACCTCGAAGACCGGGACCGGCGCCCGCTTGCCCTTGACCGCGATCGGCGGCAATGCCGAGGTCGTGAATTCCGGGCATCCCTCCATCGCCTCGCGGGCACACTCGCTCGAGCAGGATGCGGCCGGGGCCGGCATGGGAGCACAGGCGGGCCGCAAGGTTCACGTTGTCGCCCAGGACAGTGTAGTCCATCCGGTCGGTGCTCCCCATCGCCCCCATGACGACATCCCCGACATTGATGCCGATGCCCAGCGCCAGATCCCCATTCCGGATGCTCGCGGCTGAGTTCGGCGGTCTGTTCCTGGATGCGGATGGCGGCGCGGACGGCGTCGCCCACCATATCCTCGCCCTGGAAGACCGCCAGAAGCTGATCGCCGACATATTTGTCCACGTCGCCGCCGTGGCGCTGGACGAACTCCGCCTGATGCTGGAAATAAAGGTTCAGCATCTCGACCACGACCTCCGGATCGACGCGCTCGGAGAAGGCGGTATAGCCCCGGATATCGGAGAACAGCATCGTGGCGCGCCGCCGCTGGCCGCCCAGCCTGATCCCGCCCGCCGAAATCCCGGATCGCCAGCATGGTCCCGCCGGAAACGAACTTCTGAAGGTGGAAACGCTCGTTCAGGCCGACCACCATGTCGTCCATGCGCCGCGCCAGTTCGCCGATCTCGTCATGCGAGCGCACACCCTGTGACGCGCGCCTGGAAGTTCCCCTTGCGCGACCTCGCCCGCGACGCGGTCCATCTCGACGATCGGGCGGCTGATCCGGAAGGCCAGCGCCAGCGCGCCCATCCCGGCGACCGCCAGCCCGGCGACGATCCAGCGAACAGGCTGTCGATCATGCGGTCGATGGCGAGATAGGCGTCACGCTGCCGCTTCTCCACCAGGATCGCCCAGTCGAAGGCGCGCGGGAAAGCATAGGCGCCAAGCATCGGCTCGCCGTCCGGCCGTGATATAGGGGCCGGCGGCGATGGTCCGCGTTCCACCGTTCAGCAGTCCCACCGCCTCCGCCGCCAGCGAGACACCGCCGAGATCGGTCCGCTCCGGGTCGAACACCCGGCGGGCCTGCGCATCGACGATGGTGACGAAGCCGGTCTTGGCGAAGGGATGTGATTCCAGGAAATGCCGGGTGCGGTCCAGATCGACCCGCACCGACAGGACCGAGGCGCCCCGGCGAAGCGGGTGCGCAGCGGCAGGACGATCGTGGCGAGCCAGTCGTCCGTCTCCCGCACATGGGTGGCATCGCCGACATGGAATTCGCCGGCACCCGCGGCGGCCTGGACGTCTTCGGCCGGCAGCCGGAGCACCGCCAGCGGATCGATCCCCCTCGTCGCCAGCCGCTTGGAAAAGAGGCTGTTGGTCACCACGACCGGGACCGGCGCTCCCTCGACCGTGATCTGAAGGGCGGCGAATTCCGGAATGTCGGCGATGCCAAGCGTCAGCAGCGCGATCTTCTCCTGAACGCCCAGCCGTTCATCGTCCAGCGGCATTGCGGATCAGCAGGAGCGGCGCCAGCCATGTCCGTTCCGACCGGTCGTTGATTTCCGACACCAACTGTTCGGCGACGGCCACCAACTCGCCGTTGGCCGAGCTTTTCAACTCGTCCTGGGCGATCCGGATCATGCTCCGCCCGGCCACCACCAGCGGAACCACCGCGATGAGGATCGCGAAGATCAGAAGCTTGTTGCGCAGGCTGACCCTGATCCGCACCGGCTATCTCCCTGCCCCCGGCCTCCCGCGGCACCATCACCGGCACCGTCACCGCCGCGCCGCACGGCGTTCGCTGGCCGGACGCTCCGCCGTCTGGTCAGCGGTCAGTTCGCCGGCATATTCGTCATGGCCGCGCACCGTGACCGTCACCCCGCCGACCGTCTGACCGCAGGCAAGGCCGGTGCCGTCGCGCACCGTCAGGCGCACCTTGTAGACACCCGGCTTGTCGTAGGCATGGCGCAGCTTCTCGCCCGCGCGCGACGTGCCGTCCCCCAGATCCCAGGAATATTCCAGGGCCGAGCCATCAGCATCGCTCGAACCGGACGCTCGAACAGCAGTTCGTCATGCGCCCCTCCGGCGAAACCTTCCCGATCCCCGCCCAAGCCACCTGCGGCGGCGCGTTGACATGGATCTGGCTGACGGCCTCCGCCGTGGCGCAGGGGGAGCCGCGAATCGTCGGTGACGGTCAGGCGGACAGGATATGTGCCCGGCTGGGTGAAAGCGTGGGCGACCCGCACGCCATCCCCCGTGGC
>CAWKET010000018.1:0-84823 GCA_963848585.1 uncultured Alphaproteobacteria bacterium
ACTGTCATAAGGCTTGCAGGTCATGCGCGATTCCTCCCGGTTGCCCGGTTGATCTCCCATGCCTGACCCGATGACGCGGCCCCTTCGCTCCATCGCCATTACGGCGACTTCAGCGCTACTACGAGCCGCTCCGCCCCTTGACCGCGTATCGGTACTGTCGGCCTCGCGTTGCACGCTTGTGCCTTTCCCTTGACATCGCGGTCGAAGGTTCCCGCAGTTCAACATAGGAGCCCGAACCACGCTGGCGCTGCCTCTATGCCGGACGCCGCATGGCCAATCGGCAGGCTCCCGCCATGCTGGTCCCGGGTCAACTTCAACGCCCGGTTTCGACGTCATCTGAGTGCTTTCGACAATTGAACGGCAGTTCACGGGTGTTCGCCTTCGTTGGTTCCCACCTGATGCCTTTGGCACCTTTTCCGCAACGCTCACGACCCGGGACTTTTGACCCAAGCCGCTTGCGGTGGTTTGCACCCTGCTCCTGCAAGCCGAGTGCGAGAGGCCAGTCTTCTTCTCTCATCTCCTACGCCGCTTGCTGCGGCACACTGAAGTCCGCGACCCAGAGCTGATTCGGCCGGGTCGCCGTGAACTGGCGGTCGACCCGATCCGCGCGGCCGGTGGCCGCCGCGTCCGACCGCGTCGTCGTCATCCACGCCCGTCCGCGCACGACGCCCGCAGTCCCATTCGCGCATCAGCCGGTCGACCGTGCAGCGCGCCACGCGATGCCTTCCCGCCGCAGTTGCCGCCACACCTTGCGCGGCCCGTAGACCTGGAAGTTCTCATCCCAGATCCGCTGGATCGCCGCGCGCAGCTCGTCATCCGCCGCGCCCGGGCCGACGGCTTCGTCGGATCGTGCCGCGCGCGGCATGGGCGAAGATAGGTCGACGGGGCGATCGGCAGCACCGCGCAGATCGGCTCGACCCCGTCGACGGCGCGATGCTCGTCGATGAAGGCGACCATCACTTCGACGCGGCGGTCGAGCTCCGCCTGGGCGAAATACGCCGACGCCTTCCGCAGGATCTCGTTGGCCTGGCGCAATTCGCGGATTCTCGCGCTCGAGCGCCTTGATCCGCTCGCGCTCGTCGGTCGTCAGGCCGGGCCGCTGGCCCTGGTCCCGCTCGGCCTGGCGCACCCACGCCGCAACGTCTCGGCCGTGCAGCCGATCTTCTCCGCGATCGAGCGGATCGCCGCCCACTGCGACGGATGCTCCCCGGCGTGCTCGAAGACCATCCGCACGGCGCGCTCGCGCAACTCCGGGGAGTATTTCGGTGATGCCTGTTTCGTCATGATGACCCCAGTCTCTCAAGAATATGGGGCACCCGGTAGACGGTGGTGTCCGAAGGTTGGTAGGAATTGCTGACGGCGCATTCTCCTGAGCTTCAGGGTCGTCGGATCAGGCGGCGAGGTCAAGCGGCTCGTCGGCGGGAGCGACGTGCAGGGTGTCCCAGCCATCAACGCGGCGCAGGGTGATCTGGCCGCTGGCGAGCAGGGCCCAGAACAGCATGCAGGCGGTCTCGGCACACGGCAGCAGGCACTGCGTCTTGATCCGGCGCTTGAACTCCTCATGCAGCCGCTCGATGGCGTTCGTCGTCCTGATCGATTTCCACTGATCGGGCGGATAGAGCAGGAAGGTGAACAGGTTGGCTCCCGCCTCCTCAAGGCTGGCGGCGACGGCCGGGCACTTCAGCCGCCACTTGCGCACGAACGCCTTCCGCCTGGCTTCGACCGCCTTCACCGTCTTGGCGTAGATCATGTCGGTGTAGTCGGCGCTGATCTCGTCGTGCAGCTTCTTCGGCGCATGGGCAAGGAGGTTGCGATGTTTATGAACCGTGCACCGCTGAACCGGCACGGTCGGCCAGAGGGCGGCAAGGGCCGCCTCCAGGCCCGGAGCACCGTCGATGATCAGCAGGTCCGGCGTGGCGAGCTTGCGGGCGACCAGATCGTCCAGGAAGGCGCGCCACGCCGCTTCGCTCTCGCCGCCCATGTTGCGCAGGCCGAGAAGGACTTTCTGGCCGTCGCGCCGGACGCCCAGCGCCACCAGCACCGAAATGCCGGTGGAGCGCTTGTCCAGCCGGACCTTGACCACCGTGCCGTCGAGAATGACGCGCACGATGTCGTCCTGCGACAGATCCCGCTTCTGCCAGGCTTCCCAATCGCCCTGGACCTTGCGCCACGCCCGGCTGACGGTGTCCTTGCCGACCGCTCCGCCGAACAGCGCTCCCAGGGCGCGGCGGACCCGGCGGGTGTTGGTTCCGGCCAGATAGGTCCCGGCGATCAGGGCCTCGGCCTGTTTGGTCAGCCGCTTGTAGGCGGGCAGCGTCCGGTTGCGCCATTCCCGCGTCGTGCCGTCGGCCTCGACCAGCCGGGCACGCGGCACCGACACGGTGGTCGGGCCGAAAGTGCCGAGGATCTGGCGGTCACGATGGCCGTGCCGATGCCCCTGGAGCGGCCCAGTGCGCTCATACCGCCCGCGGTTCAGCGCCGCCTCCAGTTCGCTCTCCAGCATCGCCTCGATGAACGAGCGGATATGCTGGCGCACCCCAGCTTCCAGCGGATCGAACCAGTCCTCGCCAAGCAATGGCACGACGCGTCGCAAGCCTGTATTCTTCTCCATGGCGTAGTCTCCTGCGGCGGTGGTCAGACCGCCGGTGTCGGGTTCTTCCAAACTCAGGAGATTACGCCGCCCGCCAATTTCCTACCAACCAAGCGACACGACCCGGTAAACCCGGTGCGGTTCACGAACACCTTCTGCCGGTCGATGCCGGGATCAGCCACGAAAGCCTGCGCGGCCGCACCCTGAAGCTCGGCGCGGCGTTGCGCGACACTGCCGCGCTCGAACCGACAACCGCCGCCCCGGCGATCACCCTGACCTTGGATTCAACCTTCATCCGCAGCTGCGAGGACGGCGAGCGGCACCTCGAGGTCCGGATCGGCAATGTCGAGACATCGACGGCGGACGGCAGGTTTTCGGCGCCGTCGCGAAGGCCGACACGGACATCGGGGCGCTGATCCGCCGCGGCCTCGACGCTGTCGGCAGGACCGCGGACACCGCGCTGACCGCGTTCACCGACGGCTGTCCCGGGCTGCGCGCATCCTGGCCGACGCCGGCGTCACGGCGCCGCCGATCTCGACTGGTTCCACATCGCCATGCGGCTGCAGCATGCCGAGAAGACGCCGGCGGCCTGCCGGCCGAGGACCCGGAGCGGGAGGCCGCGAGGGCGGTGATCGTCACGGAGGTCGAGCGCCTGCGCTGGCGGATCTGGAACGGCAAGGCCAAGGACGCGCAGATCAGCCTCGAGCGCATCCGCGCAGTCATGCCCGACTTCCAGGGCGAACAGGGCGGCCGGAAGAGGGATCCGTCGTCGCGCCAGCTGTGGACGGCGCTGCGCGCGATGGACCGCTATCTGACCAGCCAGAGCGCCTAGCTGGTCAACTACGCCGAACGGCACCGGGCCGGTCTGCGGGTCGGCACGTCGCTGACCGAGGGCACGGCCAACTTCCTGGTCAACCGCCGCATGACCAAGTCGCAGCAGATGCGCTGGTCCCGGCGCGGGGCCGATCTGCTGCTCCAGGTCCGCTGCGCCGTCTACAACGGCAAGCTCGGCTCCGGCTTCGGGCAGCTGTTCCACGCCGTCGATCCCGCCTCAGAGCTGGCCATGGCGGCCTGACCCCCAATCGCTCGGCAGTCCCGTTACCTTATACGCCTTAATGCTTAGGCGGCCTCCCGCAATTGATGGTCCTCACCATTGCCGACATTCGTCCCTACGCGGGTGGTGCTACGGTTCTTGCGTCCGCAACAAGCCGTACGCGAGCTGCCGGCGTTTCGTTCGGGAGGATCCATGCCAGTAGCCGATGACGTCCTTGTCGGACGTAATGTGAAGATATTTCAGCCGTCTCTGGTCAATCTCTACGGCTGCGGGGTCGGTGACGACAGCAGAATCGGCGCCTTCGTGGAAATCCAGAAGAACAGCACCATCGGCTGTCGCTGCAAGATTTCATCCCACACCTTCATCTGCGAGGGCGTGACGATCGAAGACGAGGTTTTCATCGGCCACGGGGTCATGTTCACCAACGACCTCTATCCACGCGCCACGACGGAGCGGGGTGAGATTCAAGGAGAGCAGGACTGGCGGGTGGTGGAAACGCTGGTGAAGAGGCGGGCGTCCATCGGGTCCAATGCCACGATACTCGCCGGCGTGACCATCGGTTCGAACGCGATCATCGGAGCTGGCGCCGTCGTCACGAAGGATGTTCCCGATCACGCGATCGTCGCCGGCGTACCTGCGCGGACTATCGGTTTTATTGAACCGGATGCGGAATGACCGGCCATCCGTTCCCAGCGGCTATCGTCAACTCGATAAAGGAATACAGGGGATATGCTCAGTACAGGCATCATCGGGTATGGCTACTGGGGACCCAATCTGGCCCGCTGTTTTTCGGAATGCGACGGGGTGCGGGTGGCGGCCATTTGCGACCAGGAGCCCGCAGCCCGGAAACGCGCGGCGCAGCGCCATCCCGGAACGGCGATTCTGTCGGACTGTCGCGACATGCTGAAGGACCCCGGGATCGACGCCATAGTCATCGCCACGCCTGTCCGCACTCACTATGACCTTGCCCTCGCGGCACTGCGCGCCGGCAAGCATGTGATGGTCGAGAAGCCGATGACGCAGACGGCCGCTCAGGCGGAACACCTGATCGAGGAAGCGGCCAGGCGCAAGCTGACGATCATGGTGGACCACACCTTCGTCTACACCCGCGCGGTCAACAAGATCCGCGAGATGATCGCCGCCGGCGAGCTTGGCGCAGGTCTACTACTATGACTCGACCCGGGTGAATCTCGGGCTGTTCCAGCACGACGTGAACGTTATCTGGGACCTCGCGGTCCACGACTTCGCGATCCTCGAATACATGCTCAATGAACAGCCGATTTCGGTCTCGGCCAGCGGGGCGCGGCACATCGTCGGCAGCCCCGAGAACATGGCCCATCTCACGCTGTACTTCGGCAGCGGCGCCATGGCCCATCTCAACGTCAACTGGCTGGCGCCGGTGAAGGTTCGCCAGACGCTGGTGGGCGGCAGCCGGCGCATGATCGTCTACGACGACCTTCAGCCCAGCGAGAAGATCAAGGTCTATGACCGTGGCGTGATGACCGGCTCGAACGACAGAAGAGATCTATCAGATGCTGGTCGGCTACCGGATCGGCGACATGTGCGCGCCTCACGCTCCCGGCGAAGGAGGCGCTTGCGGACCGAGGTGGAGCACTTCGCCGACTGCATCGCGACCGGGGCCGCGCCGATCACCGACGGCGCCATGGGCCTGCGTGTCGTCCGCCTGCTGGAGGGCGCCACACTGTCGATGCAGCGGCGCGGCCAGCCCGTCGAGTTGACGGAAATGCGGAGGGCTTCATGATGGCCGTTCCGCTCCTGGATCTGCAGGCGCAATACCGCTCGATCAAGCCCGAGATCGATCCGCGGTCCTGGAGGTGCTGGAGAGCGGCCAGTTCATCCTCGGGACCCGCGGTCGAGCGTTTCGAGAGCGCTTTCGCGGCATTCTGCGGAACCGACCACGCTATCGGCGTCAACTCCGGCACCTCGGCCCTGCACCTGGCGCTGCTCGCGGCCGGCGTCGGCCCGGGCGACGAGGTGATCACCGTCCCCATGACCTTCGTCGCCACGGTCGCCGCGATCCTCTACGCCGGCGCCCGCCGGTTTTCGTCGATGTCGACCCGGTGACGCACTGATGGACCCGGACCTGATCGAGGCGGCGATCACGCCGCGCACCAAGGCGATCCTGCCCGTGCACCTCCACGGCCGGATGGCCGACATGGACGCGATCAACCGCATCGCCGAGGCGCATGGCCTGGTGGTCATCGAGGACGCGGCCCAGGCCCACGGCGCGGAATTCAAGGGACGGCGGGCGGGGAGCCTCGGGCGGCTCGGCTGCTTCAGCTTCTATCCGGGCAAGAACCTGGGCGCCTGCGGCGAGGGGGGCGCCGTGGTCACCAACGACCCGGAACTCGCGAAGACGATCAGGATGCTGCGGGACTGGGGGCAAGCCGAGCAGCTACCGCCACGTGCTCCAAGGCTTCAACTACCGGATGGACGCCATCCAGGGCGCCGTTCTGGACGTGAAGCTGTCGCACCTGCGAAGCCTGGACCGAGGCGCGGCGCGGTCATGCCGGCCTGTTACAGCGAGCGTCTTTCCACGGCGGGCATCCAGCTTCCGGTGGAGCCAGAGGGGCGGCGCCATGTCTATCACGTCTATGCGGCGCGCTTCGCCGACCGCGAAAGCGTGCGCCGGAAGCTCGCGGAGAACGGCGTCGCGACAGGCATGCATTATCCCGTGCCGGTGCATCTGCAGCCGGCCTATGCCGGCCTCGGCGCCGGGACGGCGATTTCCCGGTCACGGAAAGGGCCGCGAGGGAGATCCTGTCGCTGCCGCTCTTCCCCGAAATGAGCGCAAGAGCAGGTCGAGACCGTGGTCGGCGCCGTCCACGACGCGCTGGCACTAGCCCATTCCGATAACACCTTCGATGGCCGCGTTCCGGAGAGCGCCGGAGCGGGGATCTGATCCGCCTTTCCGGCTGGCCGTATCGCGGCTCCGCCCGGCAATGGCCGCGGCAAGGCGGGACGGAGAAAGAGAAATCATGAATCTCAAGGACAAGCATATCCTGGTGACCGGCGGCGCCGGCTTCATCGGCTCGCACATCGTCGACCTGCTGCTGGACGAGGGCTGCGCGGAGATCGTGGCGTCGACAACATGGTGCGCGGCCACCGCGACAATCTCGCCGGCGCGCTGCTCGGGCCGGGTCCGGCTGGTCGAGGCGACATCCGCGACCGGCCGCTGATGGGCGGAACTGGTGGCGCAATGCCGACATGGTGTTCCACCAGGCGGCGCTGCGCATCACCCACTGCGCCGCCGAGCCGCGCGAGGCGATCGAGGTGATGGTCGACGCGACCTTCGATCTGCTGGACCTGTGCGTCAAGCACGAGGTCGAGAAGGTGGTCGCGGCCTCCTCCGCCTCGATCTACGGCCTGGCCGACAGCTTCCCGACACCGGAGACGCACCACCCCTACGACAACCGCACCCTCTACGGCGCCGCCAAGGTGTTCAACGAGGGGCTGCTGCGCTCCTTCAACGACATGTACGGGCTCGACTACGTCGCGCTGCGCTACTTCAACGTCTACGGCCCGCGCATGGACATCCACGGCAAGTACACCGAGGTGCTGATCCGCTGGATGGAGCGGATCGACGCGCGGCCGAGCCGCCGATCATCTTCGGCGACGGCAGCCAGACGATGGACTTCGTCCATGTCCGCGACGTCGCCCGCGCCAACATCCTCGCGGCCCGGTCCGACGCGACCGACGTGGTGTTCAACGTCGCAGCGGGACCGAGACCAGCCTGATCGAGCTCGCCCGCGCGCTGGCGAGCGCGATGGGACGGCCGGACCTCGCAGCCGGAGTACGGGCCGGAGCGGGCGGTCAACCCGGTGCCGCGGCGGCTGGCCGATACGAGCGCGCGCCGGGAGCGGCTCGGCTTCGTAGCGACGATTCCGCTCGAGGAGGGCTTGCGCGACCTGGTCGCCTGGTGGCGCGGCAGCGAACACGGCGCGCTGCGGCGGAGGCGTGCATGATCCCGATCGCCAAGCCGCTGCTCGGCGAGGCGGAGGCCGAGGCGGCGCAGCCGCCGTTCTGTCCGGCTGGGTCACCCAGGGCCCGGAGGTCGCGGCCTTCGAGGCGGAGTTCGCCGCCGCGGTCGGCGCGCCGCACGCCTGCGCCGTGTCCAACTGCACCACCGCGCTGCATCTGGCGCTGCTGGCCGTCGGCGTCGGGCCCGGCGACGAGGTGATCACCGTCAGCCACTCCTTCATCGCCACCGCCAACGCCATCCGCTACTGCGGCGCCGTGCCGGTGTTCGTCGACATCGATCCCGGCGACCTTCAACATCGACCCGGCCGCTCGTGGCCGCGCCGTCACGCCGCGGACGCGGGCGATCCTGTGCGTGCACCAGATGGGCATGCCGTGCGACCTGGCGCGATCCTGGCGATCGCGCGAGCCCACGGCCTGCCCGTGATCGAGGATGCCGCCTGCGCCATCGGCACCGAGATCCGCTCGGACGGCGAGTGGCAGCGGATCGGCCGGCCGCACGGCGATCATCGCCTGCTTCTCGTTCCATCCGCGCAAGGTGATCACCACCGGCGACGGCGGCATGCTGACCACCGGCAATCGCCGAACTGGGCGCACGGTTCCGGCTGTTGCGCCAGCACGGCATGAGCGTGCCCGACACGGTGCGCCACGCAGCTCCGCGCGTGATCTTCGAGGACTATCCCGTCCTCGGCTTCAACTACCGCATGACCGACATCCAGGCGGCGGTCGGCCGCGAGCAGCTCAAGCGCCTGCCCGGAGATCGTCGCGCGCCGGCGCGCGCTGGCCGGCCGCTATCACGCCCTGCTCGAGGACGTGCCGGGCGTCGTCACGCCGGCCGAGCCGGAGTGGGCGCGCTCCAACTGGCAGAGCTACTGCGTGCGGCTCCCGAGCGGCGTCGACCAGCGCGCGGTGATGCAGCGCATGCTCGACCGCGGCGTCGCCACCCGCCGCGGCATCATGTGCATCCACCGCGAAGCGCCGTACCGCGGGACGCGCCCCGCGCTTCCCGCTGCCCCACTCGGAACAGGCGCAGGACCACGGCCTGATCCTGCCGCTCTACCCGCAGATGACGGAGCGAGCAGGAAGTGCGTAGTTACGGCCTTACGGGAAGCGCTCCAGCCATGATCCCGATCACATGGCGCAGCCTTTTCCTATAATACCGATGATAATATCATTGTAATCGTAATAGGTTGGGCGATGTCTGACCAATTGTCATATGGTTTTTTGTAGGACATCATCCTGTACGAAAGAACATAACCTTTCTGGCCTGGTCATTTATCACTGTGGAAGTTCCTTGAGGCACGGAACCTTGTGCGCTGCACCATGTTTTTGTGCAGGTGCGGGGCGGGCAAGCGATGTCGCCGCCGGCCACGCTTCGGCAAGTGTCACAGAGGTGAATCACATGACCACATCCATTATCGGCCTTTTCGAGAGCGCTGAGTTCGCCAAAAAGGTGCTCGGCGAGCTTGCCAGGATCGGCTGCAAAAAGGATGCGATGGAGATCCTCCAGGACGCGTCCACCGACCAGGTTTC
The DNA here is from genome assembly GCA_963848585.1 of uncultured Alphaproteobacteria bacterium. GTDB lineage: Bacteria > Pseudomonadota > Alphaproteobacteria > Azospirillales > Azospirillaceae > Skermanella. The sequence continues at coordinate 9,177 of CAWKET010000018.1, forward strand.
CGATCGCCTGATTGAGGCCGGCTATGAGGACGACAAGGCGCGGCGCTACGCCGATGCGCTGCAGAAGGGTGGCGCTCTGGTCGTTGCCGAGACCGATGACGACAAAGCCGATGACGCGCTGGATACGATGCGGCGCCTGGGCGCCTTGAGCCCGGAGGCGCTGATCGAGCGGATTGGTGCCGGAAGCCGAGCAGGAAACCGAAGAGGTCGAATCCGCCCAGGTGATCGAGGAAGAGCTGGAGATCGGCAAGGCGCAAACGACCGGCGGCAAGCGGCTCAAAGTCTCGGTCAGCGAGCATGAGGTTCAGGAGAGGGTCACTCTTCTTGAGGAGAGCGTCGAGGCGGAGCGCAACCGTGTCAATCGGGCTTTGAAGCCGGAGGAAGTCGACAAGGCGTTCCAGGAGCGGACGATCGAAATGACCGAAACCCGGGAGAAGCCGGTCGTTTCCAAGCAGGCCCACGTTGTCGAGGAAGTCGTCCTGACCAAGCATAGCGGCGAGCGCGAGGTGACCGTCAGCGGAACCGTGCGCCGTCAGGATGTGACGGTGGAGGACATCGAGCGGTAAGTCGGGCAGCAAGAAAGTTCCGAACGCCTGAGGCGGACCAGGCATCCGCACGTCCAGCGGCACGCACTCCAGAGCATCCATCAGGGATAAGTAAAATGACAATCACTCAACTCATCCAGAACAGCCCATCCAAGGCCAATGAGCTTTTCAGCAAGCTGGCGGATACGTCGGAGGGCGCGGTCAAGACCCGGGAAAAGCTGTTCTCGGAACTCAAGGATGAGCTGGAGACGCTCGCCAGCCTTGAGGAAAAGCATCTCTTCCCGGTTCTGCGGAAACATCAGGAAACCAAGGATCTTGTCGTCGACGCGATCAACGACAACAAGGAGGTCAGGAAGCTTCTGGCCGATCTGGAGAAGACCCCGAAAACCGACCCGGAGTTCGCGCCGAAGCTTGGCGAACTGCGGAAGATCTTCCAGCAGCACGTCCGGGATGAGAAGAAGGAGCTTCTGCCGGCGGTCAGGAAGGCGCTGAGCGCCGAGGAGACCCAAACCGTCATCGAGAAGATCGAAGCCGGACGGGCCGAGGCCGAAGTCCGAGAAGAAGGACGAAGCCAAGGAGCGCAAGGCCGAGGCGAAATCCGGCAATGGGGCCGCCGAAAAGTCCCAGCCCGCCGAAGCGAAAAGCAAGGCTTCTGAAGCTGCCCAAGCCCGGCAGAAACGATGAGGGCAAGTCCCGGGAGGCGGTAGCATCTCGGAAGGCGGACGAAGCCACCGATAATGCCGCTCCGGCGAAGCGGATGCTCGAAGCCGGCGCCGAGAGGCGAGCAAGATCCCCGAAGCCGCCGCCGAAGCCGCGCGCGAGGTGACGGATACTGGGAGCGAAGGCTGCTCAGAGGTCGCTCCGGGTGGTGGAGGCGAGCGCCGACATCGCCAAATCCGCAAGCGACGCGGCAGCCGAGAGCACGCGTCAGGTGGCCGAACTGGGAGCCCGCCAGGCGGAAAAGGCTGTCTCGACGATGGCTGAGACGACGCGCGCCGCCAGCCAGTCCGTCCAGCCCCTGATCCGCGGTTTCAGCGCTTTCTCGGAAATGCCCGGAACGTCGCTCAGTCTGGCCAAGGATGTCGGTCAGGTGTGGTCGGATCTGGTGAAGAAAAATCTTGAGACCAGCGCCCGCGCATCCCAGGAGATGTTCCGTCTGACCAGCCCGCAGCAGGTCGTTCAAGCTCAGAGCCGCTTCGCCGCGGAGGTTCTGCAGACCTGGATGGATGCGGGAAGCAGGATGATGGAAATCTCACTCCGCGCTTCGGGCGGTGTGAAATCGGCTGTCCAGGAAGCCGCGAAGGAAGTGGAAAAGGCCACATCCGCCGGAAGACTGATCGTTCCTGGGGGCGGGCCGCTTGGTGCGGCCCGCCCCGTATTTCCCTATCCAGACGATCAGACGGGATCACGCGGCCTTGAGGGCCTTGGCGTTGATCTCGCCTTCGGCGATCTTGTTCAGCTTTTCGTCGGTCGCCTTTTCTTCCTCAAGCGTCTGCTCGAGAAGCTGGGCGATTTCCGTCATGCCACAGGTCTGCGCCAGGGCGCGCAGGGAGCCGTAGCTGGCGATTTCATAGTGCTCGACCTTCTGTGCCGACATGACGAGCGCCACATCGAGAACTTCCGGCGGATGGCCGCCGCCGATCAGTTCCTCCGCTTCCTCGATGAGCCCCTGGGTCGCCTCGCACGTATTGCCGCCGGGCTGCGCATTCAGCTTCTGGAAGATCTGTTCCAGGCGCTGGACCTGACCCTGGGTCTCCTGAAGGTGGGTCTGGAACGCCTGCTTCAGTTGCTCGGACGATGCGGCCTGAGCCATTTTCGGCAGGGCCTCAAGGATTTGCGTTTCGGCGCTGTAAGTGTCCTGCAGCTCTTCGATCAGAAGGTCCTTGAGTGCTTGTTCTGACATGGTGGCTCCCTTTTCATGCTTGTTTCATGACCGGTCGCGCATGGCGCAGTTCAGGTCATGGACCATCAACAGCGCTGTGGGAGAATGATTGCCGTCTCTTCCTGCAACCCGACGTTTAAGGCTGTGAATGCCCAGGCGCTCCACGGGACCGGCCAAAACCCTGTAGCAGACGCAGCCGTCGGCTCCGGCCACGACGGTATGCGTGGAGCCGCCTTCGAACTCGCCCAGATCGCCCACGGTGTAAAAGCCGCCCTTGGCCGAATACGGCCCGGCCTCCTCGGAAAACGAGCCCTGGAGAGTCAGGATGAGTTCCTGGTCGCTATGGCGGTGAACGGGCAGGGCGGAGCCGGGCGCCATCTTCAGAATCTCGGCGACGACAGGCGGCTTGCCCAGAGCGCCAGATGAAGGGCTGAGACGCCGTCGGCGAGGCTGACCCAGGTCGCGGGCTCCGGCATCCGGGCGAGGTAACCGCGAAGCGGCTCGGGAACAAGCAAGCCGCCAAGCGGGTTTGCGCGACGCCACGCGCGCCGGAGGCTTCGGCGCCGGCGGCTTCTGGAGCCTCGTCCAGACGCGCGATCAGGGCTGACAGCGCATCCGGCGGCAGCGGCTCCGGAGGCAGCGTGTCGAGCAAGACGCCCCCCAGTTCATCCAGGCGCTCCGCTTGGCGTCGGCAAGCCGGGCAATAAGCCAGATGCGTCGCCACCGCGAGAGCCTGAGCCTCGCGCAGCGCGCCTGTCGCGTATTCCAGCAGCAACGTTTCCGGTGGATGGTGCCTGGGCGGGGTCAATGCGCCTCCTTCAGTTCGAGCCGCAGCCGCGCCATCGCGAGCCTCAGTCGGGATTTCACCGTTCCGAGCGGCAAACCGCTTTGGGCGGCATAATCGCCATATGATCTATCATTGAAAAAGGTTGCTGCCAGTGCCTCTTCCTGTTCTCGCGGAAGAGAACCGATCGCGTCGCGCAAACGCTCGCCGATTTGAGCGCGCTGGAGCGCCGTTTCGGCATCCTCCGGGTCGGCGGGACGCAGTTCCGGATCGTTCGGATCGATTTCCGGCCGCCGCTCGTGGCGCAGCAGATCGATACGCCGATTGCGCGCGATCGTGAAAATCCAGGCGGCGGCGCTGGCGCGGGCCGGATCGTATTCCCCCGCCTTTCGCCAGACCGTCAGCATGACGTCCTGAACGATCTCGTCGGCGACTTCCGCTTGAGCGCCCGCCTGGATCAGAAGCGCTTTCACGCGCGGGGCGAAATGGTGAAACAGGGCGGAAAAAGCGGTTTTGTCGCCAGCCGCGACCGCGATAAGCAGTTCGTTCTGGGCGTGTGGCTCAAGAACGGAAGTGTCCCCGGAGGATCTGTCCCTGGTCACACCCAGCGGTCCCTTCTCAGCGCGTCGGCGGAGCCATCAACCCGCGCGGAACCGCTTTGTTCCGCCATGCCGCTCCTATCATCGCTTAATAGCAGCAGGCTTCCGTGACCATATCCTTGACCATCCCGGTGATGATGATCCGCTGGGGCGGCACGACCTGCTGCATCGAAACGCCATCGCCAGGGGGAACGACGATGCAGGTTTCACCGAACGCCTGCCGGGCGGCTTCGGTGAATGCGTCAACCGTCAAGGCCTGATCCAACAGATCCGCCAGGGTGGCTTTCCAGCAATCTCCGCTTGTCCTGTTCCGTGGCCGGTCGGAAACCGGAAGACTCCACGCGAAAGGCGCTTCCGTCGTGCTGGGCTGTAGCAAGTAGGTCATGATCACCAGCAGGTTAGTGGTCGGTGTTCATGCCAACAGGTGGCGTCTGCATTGGTTCAGTCGTCTTTGGGGGAATATCTATCCCTTTCTCGGGATTGCGGGAGATGAAACGTTCATCCCCCGATCCGCCTTAAGACTATGCAATGACGGAGAACAGCGATGATCGACTTCGACCAACTGGTCGAAACCCTGCAAGGACATCTCGGCATGAGCGGTGACGCCCTGAGTACCGCGCTGCTGTCGCTGGACAGCGACCATCTCGCGATGCTCACGCAGCATCTCGACGGTGACGAGTTGATCCGGATGCTTGAGGCGGCCGGTGTCGAGGCGGAGACTCGTGCCTCCCGATGACCTCAGAATGACCCTGGAGGCTTTGGCCGAGGCGGTCAGCGAGGTCATGGAGGAAAGGATGAATGCGCGGGCCGCCCAAGCCGCGAGGGGCCGGATGATGGCCGACAGCCCCACCCCCGAAGCCCGTACCGGAAGAAATCGACAAGGGGTTCGAGGAAGCCGACGACGATACCCGCACGCCCGAAGAGCGGGCCGCCACGGTCATCAACCATGCGACCGCTCAGGCGGCGTTCTGGGGAGCGTGGCCCGCCGTGTCGTGGGTGGCGCTGGTGATGATCAACATGACGATGATCGTCTTCATCGGCCGCGCCTATGGCCAGTTGTGGGACAAGGAGAAGGCCAGGGGGCTGCTGTTTCAGATCCTCAAGGGGATGGGGCTTTCGACCGGGCTTCTGCTTGCGGGCGGCAAGTTCATCAACGACGCGCTCAAGCTGACCGGCCTGGGCACGATCCCGGCGATGGCGGCCGATGCCGTGCTGTGCGGGGCCGTGACCTACGCCGTCGGCTACACGGCCGAGACCTACTTCAAGCAGGACGGCCAGATGAGCAAGCAGGCCCTGAAAGCGGCTTTCAAGGAGCAGTACCGGCTGGCCAGACAAAGGATGAAGGAGACGCCCGCCCGGTCAGAAGGACTGACCGGGCATGGGGACGGTTTCCTCGGCGCCACCGGCATTCTTTCGCTGGGCGGCATCGGGTTGACCGGTCTGGTTCGGTGCCCAGTTGGGGCCGGGTCGGTTGGCGCCTCGTCAGGATCGCGGCTTGTCCTCACCGTGAGCCGCCTCCCGCATGGCGTCGAAGACCTCGGCCGCGATGTCCCGCAGGGTCAACTCGGCCCGGTTGGCGCTGGCCGGCGTTCCGTCCGGGTTCAGCAGCAGTTTGTCCACGCCATGGCTGCGGAGAACCTGCGCGCCCGCCTGCCGCATCGGTTCGGTCATGACGTTGGACGAGCCGCGCCGGGCGCGGTCGATCCGGGTGATCCCCTCGCGCAGCGCCTCGCCCGCCGCTTCACCGATCAGTTTGAAGGCCTGCCGGAACTTGTTTCTTGGGTCGTCGTGCTGATCAGATGACATTCTGTCCTCCCAAACTTGTCCGTGCCCCTCAGGAAAATCCCGCGACCGGATGCGGCACGTAGGGCTCCTCAAGCTGCGCCATCTCCTCCGGCGACAGCTTTACCGAAAGCGCCGCGATGGCGTCCTCCAGGTGGTGCGGCTTCGAAGCGCCGATGATCGGCGCCGTGACGGCCGGTTTGTGCAGCAGCCATGCGAGCGCCACCTGCGCACGCGGGATGCCTCGGGCCTCGGCGATCTCGCCGACGCGCTCGATCACCTTGCGGTCCGCATCCTCGGTGGCGCTGTAGAGCTTTTTGCCGAACTCGTCCGTCTCGGTGCGCTTCGTGGGCTCGTCGCTTCGCCAGTCCCGCGTCAGCCGGCCGCGCGCCAGCGGGCTCCAGGGGATCACGCCGATTCCCTCTTCCCGGCACAGCGGCAGCATCTCCCGCTCCTCTTCGCGGTAGAGCAGGTTGTAGTGGTTCTGCATGGTGACGAAGCGCGTCCAGCCATGCCGGTCGGCAAGATGGAGCGCCTTGCAGAACTGCCAGGCGAACATGGATGACGCCCCGATGTAGCGCGCCTTGCCGGCCTTCACCACGTCGTACAGCGCCTCCAGCGTCTCCTCGATCGGGGTGGAGTGGTCCCAGCGGTGGATCTGGTACAGATCGACGTAATCGGTGCCCAGCCGGCGGAGGCTGGCGTCGATCTCCGTCATGATGGCCTTGCGCGAAAGGCCTTTGCCGTTCGGGTCCTTGCGCATCGGGCCGTGTACCTTGGTGGCGATGACCACCTCGTCGCGCTTGGCGAAATCGCGCAGCGCCCGGCCGACGATCTCCTCGCTCGATCCGGCCGAATAGACGTTGGCGGTGTCGAAGAAGTTGATGCCCAGTTCCAGGGCGCGCTGGATGAAGGGCCGGCTTTGCTCCTCGCCCAGGGTCCACGGATGGTTTCCCCGGTCGGGCTCTCCATAAGTCATGCAGCCAAGGCACAGGCGCGACACTTTCAAGCCGGTCCTGCCGAGATTCACATAGTCCATCATCGGTCCTTTCAGAGGCTTTCAGACCATCCAACAGCGAACAGGCAAATGCATGCCGGCCTCTGGTACAACGCATCAGCGGCAACTTCAGGAACGGAGGATTATCAGCATGGATCGGCATCAACTCGACAATGGGCGTATCAGCGCCGTCATCAAGGCCGATGGAGCCGAACTGTGCTCGCTGCGCGGCGCGGAGGGGTTGAACTGCTTTGGCAGGCCGGCCCGGTCTGGCCGCGCCATGCGCCGGTGCTGTTTCCCATCGTCGGGCGGCTGAAAGACGACCGTCTGCTTCATGACGGGGTTGGCCACCGGATGACCCAGCACGGCTTCGCCCGCGACCGCCGCTTCACATGGCTCGAACATGGCCCGCTCGACTGCCGGCTGTCGCTGGCGGACGATCATGAGACGCGGGCGCTCTATCCCTTCGCCTTCCGGTTCGACATCACCTACGCGCTGGAAGACAACTCCCTGGTCGTGCGCTATCTGCTGTCCAATCCGGGAGATGACGTGCTGCCGGCCTCGCTCGGTGCCCACCCCGCTTTTCGCTGGCCGCTCGCCGACGGCATTCCCAAGGACGCCCACGAACTGGAATTCAATGCCGGGGAGCCGGCACCTGTGCGCCGCCTCGACAACGGCCTGCTCAAGCCCGAGACTTTCCCGAGCCCGGTCGAAGGCCGGCGGCTGCGCCTGAACGAGAGCCTGTTCGCCGAGGACGCCCTTATCCTGGACCATCCGGCCAGCACGTCGGTGCGCTATACCGCTCCGGGAGCGCCGGTGATCGAGGTTTCGTGGGCGGGGTTCGAGCAGCTTGGCCTGTGGTCAAAGGGCGGCGGTGATTTCCTGTGCATCGAGCCGTGGTACGGCTTCGCGTCCCCGGTCGATTTCGACGGCGACTTCGCGGACAAGCCCGGTCTTCTGCATATCCCGCCGGGCCAGCAGCGCGAACTGAGCTATCGCATCACCGTTTCCTGGTGACGTTTGGTGGACGGCGAGTTTGTTTGGCCATGGGCGCATGTGCCCAAACCAACGGATGACTGCTGAGAAGAAAACCCATCATGACCCTGCTGACTTACCATGCCTCGCATGAGCAATTCTCACCAAGCCGCCTGCTGGGGCTGGTTCGTCAAGCGGAGACCGCCGGCTTCGGAGGCGTGTTTTCATCGGATCACTATCATCCCTGGGCGCCATCGCAGGGTCATTCCGGGTTTGTCTGGTCCTGGCTGGGTGCCGCCATGCAGGCGACCAATCTGCCCTTCGGGCTCATCACCGTGCCGGGCGGCTGGCGTTACCACCCCGCCGTCCTCGCCCAAGCCGTGGCAACTCTGGGAGAGATGTTTCCCGAGCGGCTGCCCTGGATCGCGGTCGGCAGCGGCGAGTTGGTGAACGAGCACATCACCGGTCAGGAATGGCCGGAAAAGTCGGAGCGCAACGCCAGACTGAAGGAGGGTTCGGAAGTGATGCGAGCCCTGTTGCGCGGGGAAGAGGTGACGCATCGCGGGCGGATCGCGGTATCCCAGGCGAAGCTCTACTCACGCCCTCAGCAGGAGACCAAGTTGGTCGGCGCCGCCGTCAGCGAAGCCACGGCCGAGTGGCTTGGCGGTTGGGCGGATGGTCTGCTGACCGTGGGGTATGGGCCGGACCACGTCCGGAAAGTCGTCGAGGCGTTCCGCCGTGGGGGCGGCGAAAACAAGCCGATCTATTTCAAGATGGATCTTTGCTGGGCGCGGGATGAGCGGGAAGCTCTGCGGCTGGCCCATGAGCAGTGGCGTTTCAACATGCTGGGCGGCAATGTGAGCTGGGACCTGAGGACGCCGGAGGATTTCGAGAACGCCGCCCGTTTCATCCGGCCCGAGGATGTCGCCCAAGCCATCCACGTATCCGCCGATCTGGGCCGGCAGGCCGCCTGGATCGCCGAGTACGCCGAAATAGGGTTCGCCGGCATCGACCTGCACAATGTCGGTTCCAATCAGGAAGCCTTCATCGATGCCTTCGGCGAGCGCGTTCTGCCGGAATTGCGCTGAAGCGCGTCATGCCTTATTTCGTCAGCGTCAGCCATCGTCCGCCCATCTTCGGCGCACGCCGTCATGCCCGCTACCGGCGTACCGGAGCTCGGCAATCAGGACGTCGCAACTCGCAGCTGGCGAACGGTCGAGTCGGCGTTGCGCCAGGAGATGCCAAGATCAAGTCTTGCATGACGATGGCATCGTTGGATGACGGTTAGGGGCGAACGGTCAGTTTCATCTTTCAATGCCCGAATTTGACCTCGTCCCAGCCGGGCGGGACGCCTTCCATGTTGGGCAACTGGTGCGCGATGCCCTTGTGGCAGTCGATGCAGGTCCGCTCGCCGGTGAACAGGAGATCCTGATGGACGCGCGCCGCCCGGGCGCCCTGTTTGGTGATGTCCATCGACTCGGTCGTGTGGCAGTTCCGGCATTCCAGCGAGTTGTTGGCCTTCAGCCGTGCCCATTCATGCTCGGCCAGCTCGCGGCGCATCGCCGACGAACTTGTCGCGCGTGTTGATCGTGCCGAAGATCTTGCCCCAGACCTCCTTGGATGCCTGCATCTTGCGGGCGATCTTGTCGGTCCATTCATGGGGCACGTGGCAGTCGGGACAGGTCGCGCGGACGCCTGACCGGTTGGTGAAATGGATCGTCTGCTTCAGCTCCTCGTAGACGTTGGTGTTCATCTCGTGGCAGCTGACGCAGAACTTCTCCTGGTTGGTGGCCTCCAGCACCGTGTTGAAGCCGCCCCAGAAGATCACGCCGGCGGCAAACCCGCCAAGCGTCAGGAAGCCAAGGCTGAGATAGGTCGCTGGCCTTGAAATGCGTCCGCCAGGGACGCAGCAGGAATCCCGGCAGCTTCAGCTTCATTGCTGCGGCACCCCCGCCTGACGGGCGGTTTCACGGTCATGCTGTCGATATCCTGGAAGATGTTGGGCACGATCGGGCTGGGCTGCGGTTTGCGGCACATGGCATTGCATGCAGAAGTACCGGCGCGGCGATACCGCTCCCAGCGTCTGGCCGTCCCGGTCGAGGTAGTGGGTGATGCTGATCATCGGCGCCTGCACCGACTTCGGTGAACTTCCGGCTGTGGCAGGTCAGGCAGCGGTTGGTGTTCAGGTTGAGCTGGTAGTCCCGGACATTATGCGGGATCACGGGCGGCTGCTCCGGATAGTTGCGGGCGACACGGCGGTCGTCCGTGACATCGGCCGGGATCGGCGGCGCCGGCAGCTCATCGGTGAACGCGACCGGCGGGCCGGAACGGGCGTCTGTGATCTGCTGCTGGGCCTGGATCACCGCCGGCACAAGGACGGGGAGCGCCGCCAGCAGCGGCGTAGAATATGACTCGCATGCTATAGCCTCTTTCCTCAAACCGGCGACGATCTTGACCGCGCATTTCTTGAAGTCGGTCTGTTTGGAGATCGGGTCGGTGGCGTCCAGGGTGACCTTGTTGATCAGCCGGGTGCTGTCGAACCAGGGCACGAAGACAAGGCCGCGCGGCGGCTTGTTGCGGCCGCGCGTCTCCACGCGCATGCGGACTTCGCCGCGGCGCGAGACTGACCAGCACTTCGGAACCCCGGCGCAGCTTGCGGGCCGCCGCGTCGTCGGGGTGCATGTAGACCAGCGCCATGGGCACCGCCTTGTAGAGTTCCGGCACGCGCATGGTCATGGAGCCCGAATGCCAGTGTTCCAGCACCCGGCCGGTCACCAGCCACATGTCGTATTCCTGCGTCGGGGGCCTCGGCGGGCGGTTCGTAAGGGAAGCCGAAGATGATCGCCCTGCCGTCCTTATTGCCGTAGAAGTTGATCCCCTCGCCCTCCTTGACGTAGGGGTCCAGGCCTTCCCGGTAGCGCCAGCAGCGTTTCCTTGTTGTCCACCACCGGCCAGCGCATGCCGCGCACCTTGTGGTACTCGTCGAAATCGGCGAGGTCGTGGCCGTGGTGGCGCCCGAAGGAGGCGTATTCCTCGAACAGCCCTTTCTGGACGTAGAACCCGAAATGCTTGGCTTCGACGGTTCTCGTATTCCGGGTCGATGTCCGACACCGGGAACTTGTCGATCGAGCCGTTGCGCGTACAGGACCTCGTACAGCGTCTTGCCCCGGTATTGCGGATTTTGGTCCAGAATTTCGGCCGGCCAGACCTCGTCGGTCGTGAACCGCTTGGAAAACTCCATGAGCTGCCACAGGTCGGATCGGGCCTCGCCCGGCGCCGTGACGAGCTGGTGCCAGAAGTGGGTGCGCCGCTCGGCGTTGCCGTAGGCGCCCTCCTTCTCGACCCACATGGCCGCCGGCAGGACAAGGTCGGCCGCCATCGCCGTGACGGTCGGATAGGCATCCGACACCACGATGAAGTTGTCGGGATTGCGGTAGCCGACATAGGTCTCGTTGTCGGAGTTGGGTGCCGCCTGGAGGTTGTTGTTGACCTGAATCCAGTAGGCGTTGAGCTTGCCGTCCTTCAGCATGCGGTCCTGCTGAACCGCATGGTAGCCGACCTTGTCCGGCAGCAGTCCGGCCGGCAGCTTCCAGATCTCCTCGGCCTTCTTGCGGTGCTCGGGATTGGTGACCTGCATGTCGGCGGGCAGGCGGTGGGAGAAGGTTCCGACCTCGCGCGCGGTGCCGCAGGCCGAGGGCTGGCCGGTCAGCGAGAACGGGCTGTTGCCCGGCTCGGCGATCTTACCCGTCAGCAGATGGATGTTGTAGACCATGTGGTTGGCCCAGACGCCGCGGACGTGCTGGTTGAACCCCATGGTCCAGAGCGACATGACCTTGGTCTTGGGATCGGCGTAGAGTTCGGCCAGAGCTAGCAGCCTGTTCCTTGGCGGCGCCGGTCAGCTCGGCCGTCTTCTCCAGCGTATAGTCGCTGACCAGCTTGGCGAAGTCGTCGAAGTTGCTCGGCCGTCGAAGCGGTGGCTTCCTTGGCGCCCGGTCGCCCGGACTTCCAGCACGTGTTCGGGCCGCAGGCCGTAGCCGATGTCGGTCTGGCCCATGCGGAAGTTGCAGTGCTTCTCGACGAACTCGCGGTTGACCCGGCCGGTCTGGATGATGTGGTTGGCGATGAAGTTCAGGATCGCCAGATCGGTGCCCGGCTCGAACACCATCGGGATGTCGGCCAGCTCGAAGCTGCGGTGCTCGAAGGTCGAGAGGACGGCGACCTTGACATGGGGAGCCGAGATCCGCCGGTCGGTGATCGCGGGTCCACAGGATCGGGTGCATCTCCGCCATGTTGGAGCCCCACAGCACGAAGGCGTCGGCGGCTTCGATGTCGTCATAGCACCCCATCGGCTCGTCCATGCCGAAGGTGCGGATGAAGGCGACGGCGGCGGACGCCATGCAGTGCCGGGCGTTGGGGTCCAGGTTGTTGGTGCGGAAGCCGGCGCGCATCAGCTTGGTGGCGGCATAGCCTTCCCAGATCGTCCATTGGCCGGAGCCGAACATGCCGACGGCGTCCGGTCCCTTCTCCTTGATCACGCGTTTCCACTGGCTGGCCATTTCATCGAAGGCCCGGTCCCAGGAAACAGGCTGGAACTCGCCTTCCTTATGGTACTCGCCGTCGCGCATGCGCAGCATCGGCGTGTTCAGGCGGTCGTGGCCGTACATGATCTTGGACAGGAAGTAGCCCTTGACGCAGTTGAGGCCGCGATTGACTTCCGCCTTGATGTCGCCGTGGGTCGCGACCACCCGGTTTTCCTTGACCGCGACCATGACCCCGCAGCCGGTGCCGCAGAAGCGGCACGGCGCCTTGGACCATTTCAGTTGAGCGTCCTCGGCCCGCGACTATGGGCTGCTGGCCTGGGCGGGCAGGCTGATCTGCGCCGCCGCTGCGGCGGCGACCGCCGCGTTGGCCTTGATATATTCCCGCCGGGTGAACTTCATGGCACTTCCTCCCCTATGTCGCCCATCGCGTCCGCGTCTTCCACCTGATGGAAGACCAGTGACGTCGAGAGCACGCCGTCGAGCGACCCGATCTCGCTCAGCCGGCTGACGATTTCCCCTTCGTTGGCGGTCTCCAGAACGACCACCAGTTTGCCGGCGCCTTCGGCATGGATCTCGACGCCGTCCATGGCCGCCATGGCGGCCCGGATCGCCGGCAAGGCATGCCGGCATGCCCTGGACGATCAGGCTGGAGATATGGACTTCCTCACGCATCGGCCGTGGCCCCTGTTACAGCGATGGCGTCGGTCGGACAGCGGCTTACACAGGCGCCGCATCCGGTACACGACGTGGTTTCCACAAAAGGCCGTGGCACCCGGCCCGATGCGATTCGAAAAGTGATGGCCCGTTCCGGACAGGCTTCGCGGCAGCTTTGGCAGACGACGCCTTGCCTGGTGAGGCAGCCCTCGCCGATCACGGCCAGCAGATCCCACGGCCGCAGGGCCGTCAGGTCGAAGACCGGAGCGGGGCAAGCCTGCGCGCAATCCGCGCAGAAGGTGCATTCGCCCCGGCTGAAATCGACCTCGGGAAAGCCGCCGTCACCGCGCACGACGATGCCCTCCGGGCATGCGGCCACGCAGGCCCCGCAGCGGGTGCAGGCATCGATCACTCTGGCGTTGGTGGCGTAGGGAGGACGCAGAGGTGCCGGTTCAGCCCGCGTCCTTCCCCTCAGAAGGTTGCGGCGGGCTGTATTGATGCGCTCTCCAGGCATGGCGTCATACCGGCGGCGGACCGGGAGGGCCGGCGATCATCTGATACATCCAGACGATGAAGCCGTAGCCCCCGACGAAGGCCACCGCGACGAACGGCCAGATGAAGAAAGCGAGAAGCAGGAATATCAGGATCTCGCGCTTCTTGGCGCCTGGATCGGAAGCGGCGGCGCCCGTGCCGGCGGATGCTTGCGCCGATGCGTTGCTCGTGCTGTGCGTCATGGGCGATCTGACGTCTTGATTGGCCGATGGATCATGGCGAGGCTCTCTGACGGCTGCTGCTTAGACTGCGATTGCGCCCAGGGATGAACCGGGCTTGTAAACGCGAAGTGAATGAGCCTTAGCAAGCCGCGACACATCGTCGCTTGATCTAGATCAAGTGACCGTTACTTTCTTTAGAGTTAAATTGTTATCAAATTTTTGAGTACTAATTGTACTTCATGAAATGGCGAGTCAGGTCGAGGCTTACTTGGCCATACCCCGCTAGCGTCAACCGTAGGTCGGGCCTCTTGAGCCCGACATCGCCGCGCTACAGGTGGAGTTTCCGGGCCTGAGTTCCGGTGCGGTTCTCGGGGACACCCGGAAAACCGGCACCTCCAGGTTGACGCCCTTCAACTGAGCCATCCGGCGCTCCACGGTGAAGGGTTCCAGCAGTTCCTCGACGCCGGGATAGTCGTGAATTTCCTGGCTCAGGTAGATTTCCTCGGCCTGGGCCAAGCTCTGTATCCGCGCCGCGATGTTCACCGCCTGCCCGAAATAATCCAGCCGGTCGTTCAAGGTCACGGCGATCGAGGCGCCCTTGTGCAGACCGATCTTCAGGATCAGCAAGCCGGTCGCTATGGTCGCGGTTGAAGGCTTCCATCTCATCAAGCATCGCGACGGCCGCCCTTGACCGCGTCGAGCGGGTTCATGAAGGCCGCCATGACGGCGTCGCCGATGGTCTTGATGACGGTGCCGTTGTTGGCCGCCGTCACGTCCTGAAGCCGGTCGAAGTGCTGCTGCACCAGTGAAAAGGCGTTGAGGTCGCCGATCCTGTCGTACAGCGCGGTGGACCCTTTGAGGTCGGTGAACAGCAGGGTGATGTCCTTGACGCCGATCCCCTCGGACGCCCTGATCACTTCGGACCGGAACAGGGTGCGGAAGGTATGGGAGGTGAGCAGCCGCTTGCCGGTCAGGAAGGGCCTGAAATGAAGGTGGGGGTGCGAAAAACCTTCCGGAATCATGGAAACCCCGATCAGGCGGCGGCGGTCGGAGGCGTTGCGGACTTCCAGCGCGATCGCGCCCGGAGCGATCCGGCCATCCGCCGGCTCACATGATTTCTCGTGGTACTGGATGGTCATGGACTGGGGCGCCGATGCCGGTTCACCGGCGACGGCGACTTCGAAACTCGCGTCGGCGTCGAAATCCCAGCCGATCAGCGTTCCACACCCGGCCTCGATGTCGATCCGCGCGGTCGAATGCGGCGGCAGGAAGCGAACGTCCCGGGTGGCCGCTTTGAAGATGGCGGCCCAGGGCTCGCCATCCGGCGTCAGGCCATCGGGCGTTACGCGGCACTCGAAACAGTAATCACGGGCATCGAGATCATCGGGATTGTGGAACAGGATCGGCCGGATCTTCGAGGACACGGTGAACGTGACCGTGATGTAGTCATCCAGCTTCGCTTCGTAATCGGTGCGGCACAGGGCGCAGCGATAGTGTTTTTCCAGGGTCCGCAGACTGCCGAAGCTCTGCACGATGCAGGCGCACATCGGGCACACCAGGAGCCAGTCCATCTCGAACAGGCCCAGCGACGTCGCATGCAGGAACAGGTCGATCGCTTCGCGCTTCGTCGATGTTCCGTTCGGCGGCGAATGTCAGCGGATTGATCCGGAACAGAGCCCGGTCATCCCCGGTCCGGATAAGGCTTTCCAGCTTCGAGATGAGCCGGGGGCTCCAGGTTCGCACCGTTTCGAGGGCTGCGAGACGTTCGTCCAATTCCGGTTCGTTAATCCTCGGTTCCATAATCGTGGCCTCGGTTTACGTGATCCAGATGGTCGATCTTCAGTCTTTACCGTAGGTAATGGGCGGAGGGAGGAAGGTGAATAAGAACATAACATGAACGGCCTTCATTTCACAAGAAGGTCCGGCACCGGTTTTCCCACCTGTCCTCATGAGGGATGAAGCAGCCCCAAAATCAGGGTGATGCTGATCACCGACAACAGGGTCGTCAGCATGACCGCGTTCACGGCGCCCGTCACATAGACGCCGAACTGGTGGGCCTGCAGGTACACATTGGCCCCGGCGGGCAAGGCGGCGGTGACCGTCGCGACGGCGACCGCCTCGGGCGGCAGCCCCGCGACCTTGGCCGTCAGGAACCAGACGATCAGCGGATGCACCGCCAGTTTCAGGATGGCCACCATCATGGCCTCCAGCAGTTCGCCGCCGATGCGGAGAGTGCTCTGGGCCTGCGCGGCGCCCAGTGCGATCAGGGCGGTCGGCGAGGCCGCGGCGCTCAGCATGCCGGTCATCTTATCCAGCGGTCCCCAGATGCCAAGCCCGGTAAAGCTCCAGACGAGGCCGCTCACGAGACCGATGATGATCGGGTTGGAAACAGTGTCCTTCACGGCGGGCCCGATGAATTTGAACAACCCTCCCGTCTGGCCCCGTCCCAGCCCTATCAGCATCGTCGTCACGGGGAGCAGGATGAGCGAGTGGAAGGCGATGATCTTGGTCTGAAGGATGACGCCGCTGGTACCGAAGGCGGTTTGCATCAGGGGAAGGCCGAGCAGCGCCGCATTGGAGTACATCGCCGCCATTCCGAACACGCCAAGCTGTTCGAGCCGCATCTTGAACAGCAGCCGCCCGCTGATCAGCGCCAGTATCAGGACGATCAGGCAACCGCTGAAATACGCCAGCACGATGCCGGGCTCCATGCTCGGCGCCGTGCCATCTCCGATCATGGAGCGGAACAGGAGCACGGGGATCATGATGTAGGTCGCCGCATTCGCTATCCCGCGAACCGCCAGGGGCGGCAGGATGGGAGTGTGCCCCGCGAAGTACCCGACAAGGATCAGGCCGAAGACCGGCAGAATGATATTGATGAAAATGGACACGGCGAGTATCGGCTTTCATGAGTGAGCTTACTATACGGGCAGGGCTATAGGGGCTGGCGATGCGGCAGGTCCAGGCCTGATGGATGACAAGCGGCCACCCCGGCAATAGTATCGTGGTATGATAGTCGGGAGATCCAGCCGGGGAAATTGCTCATGCCACTCGTCCGCATCGACCTTGCCGCCGGCAAATCGCCGGATTATCGCCGCACGATAGGCGAAGTCGTTTACGAAGCGATGATCAGCACCATCAATGTCCCAAAAGATGACCGCTTCCAGATCATCACGGAGCACGCGCCGGCGGATTTCATCGTCGATCCGAACTACATCGGGATTTAACGCTCCCCCGATTGCGTGATCATCCAGATCACCCTGAGCGATGGCCGCACCGTCGACCAGAAGCGGGCCTTCTACAAGGCGATCGCCGACGGGCTGAACAGCAGGCTCAACCTTCGCCGCGAGGATGTCTTCATCAACCTGGTCGAGGTGCGGAAGGAAAACTGGTCGTTCGGCAACGGTGAAGCCCGGTATGCGCAGTGATGAAGTTGACAGCATCGCGGCATGGCTTGTGAACAGTGGCTTGGCGGGATATTCGGAAACGGATCTGCTGCATGGTTTCTGCGAACGGTGCTGCAAGGCCGGGATCGATCTGTCCCGCGCCATCACGATCATCGACACGCTGCATCCCATCTACGAAGGACGCGCCTTCCGGTGGCGGAACGATGGCGTCGAAGAGAGCTTCATCGTCGAGTATGAATCCACAAGCGAAGGCGAAGCCGCGGCCAAGTGGCGGAGCAGTCCTTTCCAGCATCTTCTTGACACCGGCGGCGATGAGATCCGGGTGCGGATCGGTGCTGGCGAACCGGTGGCCTTCTCCCACCTGGATGTCCTGAGGGACGAGGGGCAGACCGACTACATAGCTTTCATTCATCGCTTCGCCGGTGATGGCATCATCGGGGAGATGGACTGCGTCTATTCCTACTGGACCACGCGGCATCCGGATGGCTTTGCCGAAGCCGACCTTTCGGCCTTGCGCCGGCTGCTGCCGCCGCTGGCGCTGGCGCTCAAATGCGCTTCCCTGAAGCGGATCTCCGAGACCCTGGTCGAGGTCTATCTGGGCAAGGATGCGGGCCGGCGCGTGCTCAACGGCCATATCTCGCGGGGCGTGGCCGACAAGATCAGCGCGGTCCTCTGGTTCTCCGATCTGCGGGGCTATACGAGGATCAGCGACAACGCGGTTCCCGGCGAGATCATTCCCCTGCTGAACGACTATGCCGAGGCGGTGATTTCGGCCATCCACGATGCCGGCGGCGATGTGCTCAAGCTGATCGGCGACGGCGTTCTGGCGATCTTCAAGGCGGACGATCCATCGGACGCCTGCCGTTGCGCGCTCAAGGCCGAGGCGAGCCTGCGGCGGCACCTGGAGGCGATCAACCAGCGCCGCGCCGCCGAGGGGAGCCCCGTCACGTCGGTGTATCTCGGCCTGCATATCGGTGAGGTCTTCTACGGCAATATCGGCAGCAAGGACCGGCTGGATTTCACGGTCGTCGGGCCGGCGGTCAACGAGGTCAGCCGGATCGCCTCCATGTGCCGCTCGGTCGATCGCGATGTCGTCATCTCCGCCGAGTTCGCGGCCCGGACGCCGGAGCCGGAACGAGCCAACCTCGTTTCGGTCGGCCG
Source organism: uncultured Alphaproteobacteria bacterium (assembly GCA_963848585.1). Taxonomy (GTDB): domain Bacteria; phylum Pseudomonadota; class Alphaproteobacteria; order Azospirillales; family Azospirillaceae; genus Skermanella. The sequence continues at coordinate 27,217 of CAWKET010000018.1, forward strand.
CTTCGCCCTGCGCGGCGTCGGGCGGGCGCAGGACCTGTTCACGATCGATCCCTCGGCACTCTGACACGCATCACGGGATCATCGGGAGTTTGAGCCAAGTCACCTCACGCGGGGGCGACCGGGCGTGATCGAAGCATGATGAATGGCAGAATGACAGCCGGAACGAAGAGCGGCTTTTCCATGAAATTGACGGCGACCGCGCCTGACGCGGCTCCCACCGCGTAACCGAGCCATACGAATGCGAAGATCGTAACACCCTGCCGGGCCGCTCCATCTTTGCCCGGCCATAGCCATGTGACCAGTTCTTCCCCAAGCTTTTGCAGATTCCCGGTAATGAATACCGTGTTGAGGGCGACACCGTTGAACCGGTTCGCCGCCGAATTCTGTATCCCCATAGCCAGGGAGAGAAGAATGGCCGCTATGGTCCTTTCCGTAAAACTGCAGATGACCAGCAGCGCGCTGGCGGCGGACAGGGCGATCCAACTGCTCAAACCGGCGCGCATCTTCACCCGGGCGACTATGACGCCGACCAGGAAAGCCAGTATGATAACCGTGTGAAATACCGCCATGTCGTATTTTTGGGTTGCGAGCTCGATGCCTAAGAAGATCGTGTTTCCCGTCATCAAGCCCGCGAACGCGTCGAAATGCAGATAACCAACCGTGTCCACATATCCCGCGATAAGCGCCAGGGTTATCGCTCGAAGCACTACAGCCTCCTGCCTTCCGGGTGCCAGCGGAATGGAATTTACCATAATATACCAGACTCAGGGGCTGGCCGAGAGGGTGCCCCAACATCATCACGTCATGGGACACGGACATCATGCCCCAACACATCGGTATCGTCGCCTGCTCCGCCGAAGGCGCGGCGCTCTGCTATCGGACCATCTGCGTGGAGGGCGCGCGGCTTCTCGGCCCGCACGCTCATCCCGAGGTCTCGATGCACACGCACTCGCTCGCCGAGTACATGGAGTGCATCTATCGCGGCGACTGGCAGGGCGTGGGTGAGCTGATGCTCTCGTCCGCGAACAAGCTCGCGAAGATCGGCGCCGATTTCCTGATCTGCCCCGACAACACCATCCACCAGGCGCTGCCTTACGTCGAGCCGCGATCGCCGCTGCCCTGGCTGCACATCGCCGAGGTCGTCGCGGCACGAGGCCGTCGAGCGCGGGTTCCGGCGCCTCGGCCTGACCGGCACCCGCTGGCTCGTCGAGAGCGAGGTCTATCCGGAAAAGCTCACCGCGCGCGGGCTGGAGTACGTGCGCCCGGACGCCGCCGAGCGCGAGGAGATCAATCGCATCATCATGGACGAGCTGGTCTACGGCGTCTTCAAGCCCGAGGCGGTCGCTTACTTTCAGCGGGTCATCGGGCGGATGAAGGACGACGGCTGCGATGCCGTCGTGCTCGGCTGCACCGAGATCCCGCTGATCATGAACGACGCGAATTCGCCGCTGCCGACGCTCGATTCCACGCGCCTGCTGGCGCGCGCGGCGCTGCGCCGGGCGGTTGCGGGAAGGCCCGGTCCATCACGCGGCTGACACGCCGCCCTCCCGCTGACAAGAGTGCTTACTTTTCGAACACCAGATGCATGGGCTGCTGCACGTAGGCGTGCCGCACCTGGGCGTTGTCGAACATCGAGACGCCAAAGCCGTACGGCTTGCCCATGTCCTTGAACTGGACGTCGAACTTGCTGGGCGTCGTCAGCTTGCGGCTGAAGGCGAACGTCCACTTGCCGTTTTCCCACTTCATCGCCGAGGCAATGGCCCCGCGGTCGCCGGTGAACGGCGCTACGATGATGGAGGCCGCCTCGTCGCCGGGCTTGAACTTGCTGTCGTCGAAGGGGACCTTGTCGCCCTCCTTGATCCAGTAGGTACCCTCCTTGGTCATCGAACTCCGGCTTGCCGTCCACCAGTTTGACGTCGGTGTAGCCGCCGCCGGTCTTGGAGTCGCTCTTGCGGCCGGCCTCCGGCGACTTCTGCGGGTCGAAGCGGGTGTGGTCGACGTACTGGTTGTCGATCTGCCCGATCGAGCCGGTGCGCACCGTCTTCATGTGCCAGATATCACCCATTTCGGTGTCGTCGGCGGTGTACTTGTTGCCGTAGCGGCTTGCCGGGCTCACCCGAGTGGCAGTTGGTCTGGCAGCTCAGCTTCTCTTGAAGCCGAAGATCGAGTCGTCGATGTTCCACTGCATCGCGAACTTGTCTTCGTAGACCTTGTTGTTGTCGCCGCCCTTGTCGTCGGGATCGCTCGCCTTGGTCCATTTGCCATCCTGGCCCTTGACGAAGGGCAAGCGGCGGAACGACTCGGTCGGGTCCTCGTATTGCAGCAGGAAGTACACCGTGTCGCCGCTGTAAACGGCCTGCAGCGTGCCGGTGGTGGTGCCGGCGTCGTCCTTGAAGTGGATGCCCTTCACGGCGGTGAACTGGGCGGCCGGTGCCTTCTTCCACACCTCGTCGGCGGCGAGCGCGTCGAGCTTCGGCGCGGTGGCGGCCTTCATGGCTGTCACGATGATCGGCTTCACCGGCCCCTTGGGCGGGGTGTCGGCGGCCTGCTGGGCGAATGCAAGGCCGGCCAATACGGTCAGCGGAGCGGCGAGGGCGGCGATCTTCAGGGTTTTTTTCATTTTTAAGCCTGCCTTCTTGGGGTTTGATCGGTTCAGGGTTTGGTCGGGTCCGATGCGTGCTCGTCTTCGTGGTCGCCCTGGTGCTCGTGCTCGTGCCAGCCGGTGATCATCATTTTGAACAAGCTGGTGACGGTGACGCCGGTGGTGCCCAGGTAGATGTGGCCGATCATGAACAGCACGATGATCAGGCCGATCAGGTAATGCGCGACGGCGATGGGCAGCAGGCCGTCCAGCCCGAAGACGTGGTCGGGCGCCAACTCCGGCCATAGGAAGATCAGGCCGGTCAGGATCAGGCCGGGCATCGCCAGATACATGACCATCCAGTAGATGATCTGCTGGAGCGCGTTGAAATTGTTTGCGAGCGTCGGCGGATACGGGTGCGGCTCGCCCTTGAAGATGCCCCAGACATAGAAGCGGGTCTGGGTGATCACCTTGCGCCAGAAGCCGCCGGGCTTGGGCACGTATTGCCACCAGTTGCCCGACACGATGTTCGCGACGACGAAGAAAGTGTAGGCCGCAGTCAGCGTCAGGCCGGCGATGTTGTGCGCGGCGCGGGCGATGCGGAACGGCACCAGCGGCAGGCCGGGGCCGGCGAAGTGCAGGCTGACGCCGGTAATCGTCAGCGCGATGATCAGCGCCGCGTTCGTCCAATGCCACGCCCGGAGCCAGCGCGGCAGCAGGTAGATGCGTTCAGTCATGGCGGCGCCACCTTCTCCAGGTTCCGGTCAGGATGCGGATGAAGCCGTGCCCAAGCACCCCCGCCACCGTCAGTCCGACAAGCGCCAGTCCGGCGATGTCCAGGTACGTGTTGCGCGTGGCGCCGACCACATAGGCGCTGCGCAGGATGATGCTGTTGGTGAAACCGGCGGTCTGCACCTCCTGGTCCACCAGATGGCGGTAGAGCCGGGTGCGCAGTGCCGAGTTGGTGCTGTGGCAGGCCACGCAGTCCTTCTCGGCGCGGTCCTTGGACAGGATCTCGTGCGACAGCGCAAGCTGCTTCATGGTGGACGCCGGCGTGTGGCAATCCACGCAGCGGACCGCCTTCCAATGCAATTGCTGGTTCGGCAGCCAGTCGTGGATGCGGTCGATGTCCGGCCGCTCGGTTTCCGGTTTCGCCAGCTTGTGGAACGCCTTGTCGCTCGAGTGGCAGTCGATGCACATGGCGTTGTCCTGCGCCACGATTTCCCGCGGATCGCCGATCTTCCTGGCGACCTGATACTTGTGCGGGTCGTGGCAGGTCTGGCAGGTGAACTTGCCCGGCAGTTACTGGGCGTGGACGCTCTTGTCGAACTGCGGCTCGAGCCGCAGGACTTTCTGCGCGTGGCATTCCGAGCACTGGCTGGTCTGCGCGCGCGCCTCCGGCCGGTGCGGGAAGGGGACGTAGCCCTGTCCATGGCAGTTCTTGCAGTCCACGCCGCCGTGGTTCGAGTGCTCGTATGCCTTAGGATCGACCAGGAAGAGCTTCAGCTTCTCCATGTCCATGTCCTGACGCGGCGGATGCGCCAGCGCGGCGGCGGTGTGGCAGGTCAAGCATTGTGCGTTGGCTTGGTGGACCTTCTCCACCAGCGCCGGGTCCGGCGGCGGGGTCGCCTGGGCCACCTGGATAAGGCCGGCATCACCCGGTTGTTCCGCAGCGGCCAGCGTTCCCAGCGTACCAATGGCGAGCAGAACCAGTATCACGACAGCCGAAAGGACGTTTAATGCGCCATTGAAGCGTCGGCTCATCCCTCGCCCCCCGTGAGTATCAACCGTGAGTGTTCGAACGCGAAGTGAGAACCTTTCCGGAGAATTAAGTCAAACGATATATGATATTTCGCATATGCGAGACAAAAAAGGCTGGATATGTCTCTCCGAACGGATGGTGCGCTCATTCCGGCGGGCGCGCCCGCCGCCGCGTCACTTCGCCTGTTTGAACAGGATGATCGAGATGCGGCGGTTGCGGGGGTCGTTGGGGTTTTCGGGGAACAGGGGGTCCACTTCGGCCCGGCCGCTGACATCGGCGAGGCGGGTGGGGGGCAGGCCCATGGCGGTCAGCGCTTTCAGCGTGGCGCTGGCGCGCTGGCTGGACAGGTCCCAGTTGCCCTGGGGATTGTTGGCGAAGGGGGTGGCGTCGGTGTGGCCCCGGATCGCGATCTTGTTGTTCAGGGGGCCGATGGCCTGGACGACTTTGGTCAGGAGCTTCCGCATGTCGTCGTTCATCTGCGTGCTGCCGAGGGCGAACATGCTCTTGCCCTCGTTATCGACGATCTGGACGCGCATGCCCTCCGGCGTTTGATCGACCAGCAGGTTGTTCTTGAGGCCCTGGAGGTCGGGGGAGGCTTCCAGCGCCTGCTTGAGCGCCTCGGCCGCCTTGTCGAACTGGCGCTTTTCGCGCTGCTCCGGCGTCAGGGACGGGGGAGCGCCGGGCTTGGGGGGGCTCCGGCGGCTTGCTGGCCGGGGTCTTTTCCCTGGCCGCTGTCCTCGCCCTCGGCGCCTTCTCCGGCGCCGCTGCTGTCGCCGTCGTTTTCGGAGGGTTTGACAAGGGTGTTGGGGGCGGCGTCCTGGGAGGTGAAGGCGGCGTTGGGGGATGACAGGCTGCCGGGGACGGAGATGGTGACGCCGCCCAGCAGGCCGCCGGAGCCGCTGTTGGAACTGGAAACCGCCGGGCTGGGGGAGAAGTAGTCGGCGAGGCTCTTGCGCTGGTCCTCGGTGGTCGAGCCGAGCAGCCACAGCAGCAGGAAGAACGCCATCATCGCGGTCACGAAATCGGCATAGGCCACCTTCCAGGCGCCGCCATGGTGGCCGCCGCCGGCCACGATGATCCGCTTGATGATGATGGGCCGTTCGGACTTTGCCATGACTCAACCTGACTGACGAAATATTAAGACTTCCACGACAATATGCGCCCGACTTATGCAGGTTTTCCCGCATTTCCGCGCATTTACCGGCGTGTCAAGGCGGACAACCTGACGTAAGAACGTAAACATTTCTTTATCGGCAAGTCGGACGGTCATGCTTGCAATCGGTGGTCTCGTTTTCCTCTTCATCTGCGTTTTCGGCGTTTACGCGGCAACTGGCGGTAATATGGAGATCGTGCTGCACGCTTTGCCGCACGAGATGGCGACCATCGGCGGCGCCGCCGTCGGCACCTTCCTGATTTCCAACAGCGCCCATGGCATCAAGCATGCGCTGAAGGACATGCCGAAGGTCATCAAGGGGGCCAAGTTCAAGAAGTCCGACTACATGGACATCCTGACGCTGATGTTCCAATTGCTGAAGCTGGCCAAGAACAAGGGTACGGTCGCGATCGAGCCCCATATCGAAAAGCCGAGCGAGAGCCCGATTTTCCAGGCTTATCCCAAGATCATGCACGACCATTTCGCGCAGGATCTGATCTGCGACTACCTGCGCATGGTGTCCATGAGCCAGGACGATCCGCATCAGGTCGAAGACATCATGGAGCGCGAGATCAAGGGCTTCCATGGCGAAGGCCTGCACGTCTCCCACGCTTTCCAGGGCATGGCCGACGCGCTGCCGGCTCTCGGCATCGTCGCGGCGGTGCTGGGCGTGGTGAAGACCATGGGCTCGCTGAACGAACCGCCGCCCGTGCTGGGCAAGATGATCGGCGGCGCGCTGGTCGGCACCTTCCTGGGCGTGCTGCTGGCCTATGGCATCTTCGGCCCGATCGCGACGCGGCTTGCAGGGCATCTACGACGATGAGATCAAGTTCTACCACGTGATCCGCGTGATCATCACCGCCCACCTGCACGGGCAGGCGCCGCAGATCAGCGTGGAAACCGGCCGGAAGGCGATTTCCCACGAATACATGCCGAGCTTCGCGGAAGTCGAAGAGAAGTTGAATACTCTGCCGCCGGTGTGATGGCGGCGTTTTAAGTTTTAGGTCTTATAGGGGTTTGAAGAGCGGCGGGCGGTTTGCCCGCCGCTCTTTTGTTTTCGGTACGGCTTCAGCCCGAGGTCTTGGTGACCATGGGGGAGGGCGAGGCCTGACCCGGCGTCTGGCCGGGAAGCTGGCGGAACAGCGAGGTTCCGACCAGCAGATCGACCGCGCGCTGGAGCTGGTAGTCCTCGGCGCTGCCGGGGGCGGCGTCGGACTTCGTCGTGACCGGGGCTGGAGCGGTGGAGGGCGCGGCGCCGGCGGGGGGCTTCGCCACCGTGTCGTTGGTCAGGGCGCCGCGCAGGTCGGCTTCCTTGCGGGTCGGGGCCTGCGCCAGTTTCTCCAGCTTGGCCTGCTCGACCGTGATGTCGGGGGTGACGCCCAGCGCCTGGATCGAGCGGCCCGACGGCGTGTAGTAGCGCGCCGTCGTGATCTTCATGGCCTTCTGCTCGGTCAGCGGCATGATGGTCTGGACGGAGCCCTTGCCGAAGGTCTGGGTGCCCATCAGCACCGCCCGGTGCTGGTCCTGGAGAGCGCCGGCCACGATTTCCGATGCGGAAGCCGAGCCGCCGTTGACCAGCACGACGATGGGCAGGCCCTTGGTCAGGTCGCCGTTGGTCGCGTCGAAGCGCTGGGTTTCCACGCCGTCGCGGGCGCGGGTCGAGACGATGTTGCCCTTGTCGAGGAAGCTGTCGGCGACCGAAACCGCCTGATCCAGCAACCCGCCGGGATTGTTGCGGAGATCGACCACGTAGCCGATCAGCTTGTTGCCGATCTCGTTCTGGAGCGTCTGGACCGCCTTTTCCAGGCCGGGCTGGGTCTGGCGGCTGAAGCCGGTGATGCGGATATAGCCGACATTGCCCTCCGCCCGCTGCTTGACCGGCTGGCTCTTGATCACTTCGCGGGTCAGGCTGACTTCGAACGGAGCCGTCTCGGTGACGCCGCGCCGGACCATGACCTTGATCGGCTGGCCGACCGGGCCGCGCATCTTGTCCACCGCCTGCTTGAGGGTCAGGCCCATGACCGGCTCGCCGTCGATCTGGGTGATCAGGTCGCCGCTCTGGAAGCCGGCGCGGGCGGCGGGGGTGTCGTCGATCGGGGAAATGACTTTGACGAGGCCGTTTTCCAGCGTGACTTCGATGCCCAGGCCGCCGAACTCGCCACGGGTCTGCACCTGCATCTCGGCGAATTCCTCGGTGTCGAGGAAGCTGGAATGCGGGTCGAGCGAGGTCAGCATGCCGTTGATGGCCGCTTTGACCAACTGCTCGTCGGTCACCTTCTCGACATACTGCCCGCGCACCCGCTCGAACACTTCGCTGAACAGGTTGAGCGCCCGCTCATCCACCGAGGACTGCTGGGCGGCGGACGGTGTTGGGCGCCTTGGTCGATGAATTGGCCGCTGCCTGGATCGGCGCGCTGGAGGCGGGCGGCTGGGCCAGCGCCGGGATGGGCGCCAGAAGCGCCAGCGACACGGCCAACAGTGCTGTGGCATTGGTAGCGGATTTCTGGTCGTTCATGCGGGCGAGATCCTCTGGCGGGCATGAGCCCATAAGCGAGTGTTGAGCAAGTTTAAACGGGCGGTCCAACAAATACGATACACCATTCGGGCGGCAGGATAAGAGAGCCTGAATATGGTTAATGTAAGGTTATGAAAAATGCCGTCGATCGTTTGCGCCTTGCCTTTTGCGTCACAGAACCGGGTTGGCAGCGGTGGGCCGCTGTGAAAGACTTGAGGATCATACTATCGCACCGCACCAAAGCAACGAGTGCGGCGGATGATGAGTGACAGGAAGGTCTGACGATGACGAGACGGTGGATTGGCGCTTTCGCGGCGGCGATGCTGGGCGCCGTGTTCTGTACGGCTTCCGTATCCGCTTGGGCCGATGTGCCCAAGGTGACGCTGGCGATGAGCGGCTGGACCGGCTTCGCGCCGATCACTCTGGCGCAGAAGGCCGGGATCTTCGAGCGGAACGGCGTTCAGGTCGAAATCAAGAAGATGCCGACGTCCAACCGGCATCAGGCGATGGCGTCGGGCGACGTTCAGGCGATCACGACGACGGTCGATACCCATATACTCTACGCGTCCAGCGGCGTGCCGGTGACGCAGGTGCTGGTGCTGGATACCTCGGCGGGCGGGGACGGCATCGCGGCGCGGGACGGCATCGGCTCGGTCAAGGAGCTGAAGGGCAAGTCGGTGGCGGTGCAGTTCGGCGGGGTGCCTCAGTTCTGGCTGGCCTATCTGCTGAAGCAGGAAGGCATGAAGCTGGACGACGTGAAGCTGACCAACCTGGAGCCGAAGGACGCGGCCAACGCGTTCGTCGCCGGGCAGTTCGACGCGGCGGTGACGTATGAGCCGTACCTGTCCACGGTGCGGACGAACAATGCCGGCAAGATCATCGTGACGTCGGCGGATACTCCCGGCGTGATCGTCGATACGCTGGCGTTCCAGCCGGACTATATCGCGAAGAACCCGGCCGTGGTTCAGGCGATGGTCAAGTCGTGGTTCGAGGCGCTGGACATGATCAAGGCGCAGCCGGAAGCGGCGTACAAGATCATGGGCGCGGATGTGAACCAGACGCCGGAGCAGTTCAAGGACTCGGCCAAGTTCGTGCAGTGGTACGACCGGGATATGAACAGCACCTATATGGGCGAGACGCTGCCGAAGTTCCTGAAGGAAGCCAACGAGGTGATGGTGGAAGCGAAGCTGGTGCGCCGGCCGGCGGATGTTTCGACCATGGTCGATGCGTCGTTCGTCAAGTAAGCGGGTACTGCGGTTTACATGGCTGATTTGTTTGTGCCGCTGAAGCCGGTATCCCCTGGGCGTCAGGATCGTCCTGGGGATACTTGGGTTCGTCGTGGTGGTGGCGGTCTGGTGGGCGGTGACGGCGAGCGGGTTGGTCAAGCCGCTGTTCCTGGCGGGGCCTTGGGCGACGTTGCAGGCCGGTTACGCGCTGTTCTTCGAGTTCGGGTTTCTGAACGACGTGCTGGTGACGGTCGGGCGGGTGTTTGGGCGGTTTCCTGATCGCTTCCGCGGTGGCGGTGCCGCTGGGGATCGTCATGGGGGCGTTCAAGCCGGTCGAGGCGCTGCTGGAGCCGCTGATCTCCTTCGCGCGCTATCTGCCGGCGTCGGCCTTCATCCCGCTGCTGATCCTGTGGGCGGGAGTGGGGGAGACGCAGAAGCTGGCGGTGATCTTCATCGGCGCTGTCTTCCAGATCTGCCTGATGGTCGCGGTCATCGTCGGCGGCGTCCGGATGGAGCTGATCGAGGCGGCCTATACGCTGGGGGCGAAGAGCAGGGGCGTGGTGCTTCGGGTCATGCTGCCGGCCGCGGCGCCGCAGATCTTCGAGACGCTTCGGCTGGTGCTGGGCTGGGCCTGGACTTACGTGATCGTCGCGGAACTGATCGGGGCGAGTGCGGGGATCGGGTTCATGATCATCGACGCTCAGCGGTTTCTGGATACCGGGCAGATGATCTTCGGGATTTTCGTGATCGGGGTGATCGGGCTGGTGTCGGACTTCCTGTTCAAGCAATTGAACCAGCGGCTGTTTTCGTGGGCGGCAGTCGTGAGTAGATCGTGAGAGTTTGACGATCGAGGGGGTGGGGCGGGTGTTTCCGCCGGCCCATCGCGGAGGGGCGGAGACGGTGGCGCTTCAGCCGACCGATTTGGCCGTGGCGCATAACGACTTCATCACGATCCTGGGGCCGTCGGGCTGCGGCAAGAGCACGTTGCTGCGGATCGTGGCGGGGCTGGATACTCCGACTTCGGGGCGGGTGCTGATGGACGGGCAGCCGGTCGGGGGGCCGGGGCCGGATCGGGGGATGGTCTTCCAGTCGTACAGCCTGTTCCCGTGGATGACGGTGCGGGAGAACATCTGCTTCGGGCTTCGGGAGAAGGGGATGCCGAAGGCGGAGCAGATGGAGATCTCCGGCTATTTCCTGGAGAAGGTGGGGCTTGCGGCAGTTCGCCGACCATTACCCGAAGACGCTGTCGGGCGGCATGAAGCAGAGGACGGCGCTGGCGCGGGCGCTTGCCAACGATCCCAAGGTGCTGCTGCTGGACGAGCCGTTCGGCGCGCTGGACAACCAGACGCGGGCGCTGATGCAGGAATTGCTGCTGGGCATCTGGGAGGCCGACCGCAAGACGGTGCTGTTCGTCACGCATGATATCGACGAGGCGATCTTCCTGGCGAACCGCGTGGTCGTGATGACGGCGCGGCCGGGGCGGATCAAATGCGACGTGGCGGTGGACCTGCCGCATCCCCGGACCTACACGGTCAAGACGACGCCGGAGTTCGCGGAGTATAAGGCGCGGCTGACGGAGGAGATCCGGGTGGAGACGATCCGGGCGGATAGTATGGCGGCGGAGTGATATCAGATGCCGAAGCGTGATGGCCGGGAGTTCCGAGGATTCGGGCTTAGCGCTGACTGAAGCGCCGTCGATCTCTTCAGCACTGTTAGTGTCGCGTGATGCACGTTTGACGGTTAGCGGTCGTACAAGCGAATCACGGTCGAAAGCCGCACCACCGGAGATGCACGCCTTCCTCCAGGGTCTTCAGCAGGCGGTTCCATGCCGCTAGCTCGCGCTTCATCGGCAGGGCGGTCGTCCGTAAGGGACGAGTTGTGCAACGGGTGCGCCGCGCCGGGTGATAATGACGGTTTCACCCTGAGGCGGCATGGCCGAGGATCGTGGAAAACTGCCTATTGGCATCGGCTGCGGAAACTGTGCGGGGCACTCCGGCTCACCTCCTGTAGTGCTCCCTGTTCTGATGCTGGTCGTTATGGTCAGCTAGAATCGTTTTCGGCTCAAATCAGAGTCAGTCGATACCACTATTTCTCGCTTCAAAAAGGTCGGCATGGTGGATCGGTGTTTGCTCCAACTTTCCAGCCGTCCGAGCTTATGGTAAGGCGGCTTGAATCAGAATGGAGCAACCGGAGTGCTTGGCGCACGATCGATCATCCGTCGTTTTACGATAATAGTCGGTCGCATTGCTGGCCACCCTCGGCGCCGCCCAGGCGCAACTCGTCGGGCATGGCGGCATGGTCAAGGGCGTTGCGGTTTCGGGTGACGGGGCGCGGGTGGCGAGTGCCGGGTTCGATTACTCGGTGATGCTTTGGGACTTGAAGGCGGTGGCTGCGGTGTTCGCTGATGCATGGGCATGAGGCGGCGGTCAATGCGGTGGCTTTTACGCCGGATGGCTTGCGCGTCGTCAGCGGCGGGGATGACGGCAAGGTGCTGCTGTGGCGGCTGGGGCAGGGGGCGCCGGAGCGGGTCATGAGCGGGCATCGGGGGCGGGTCGCTGGCGTGGCGGTGGCGCCGGATGGGCGGGTGGCTGCTTCGGCGGCTTGGGACCGGACGGTTCGGTTGTGGGATCTGGAGACTGGGGGGCAGGTTGCGGAATTGACGGGCCATGCCGGCAATGTGAATGCGGTGGCGTTTACGCCGGATGGTGGCCGGGTGGTCAGTGCGGGGGAGGATGGGACCGTTCGGGTTTGGGAGCGGGCGGACGGGCGGGAGGTCAAGGTTTTCGGCGGTGGGCTGCCGGTCAATGCGCTGGCGCTGACTCCCGATGGCAGGCGCGTGGTCGCGGGCGGGATCGACGGGCGGGTGCGGGTTTGGGATCTGGAGGCGGGGGCTGAGGTCTCGCCGGGGCTGGAGGGGAGTGATCCGGTGCCGGTGCTTGGGGTCGCGGTTTCACCGGACGGGGCTGCGGTCGCCTCGGCGGGGGTGAATGGGGCGGTCGTGGTTGTGGGCGCTGGAGAGCGGGCGGGTGCTCCATACTCTGGCGGGGCATCGCGGGCCGGTCTGGGGGCTGGCGTTCACGCCGGATGGCAAGCGGCTGCTGACGGCGGGGGGAGATGGCGCTATCCGGATCTGGGATACGGCGACGGGGGCCGAGGTCCGGACGGCGTGGGGCGCAGGTCGCCAACGCTTCGGACGTGCCGAAGGGGGAGCGCGGGGCGGAGTTGTTCCGGCGGTGCGGGGCTTGCCATACGGTGACGCCCGATGGCGGGAACAGGGCGGGGCCGACGCTTTACGGGCTGTTCGGGCGCAGGATCGGGACCGTGCCGGGGTATCCGTATTCGGCGGCGCTGAAGGGTGGGGATATCGTCTGGACGGCGGAGACGGTCAGCGAGTTGTTCCGGCTGGGGCCGGATGTGGTCACGCCGGGGACCAAGATGCCGGTTCAGACCATCGGCAACGATGCGGAGCGGGAGGAGCTGATCCGCTGGCTGCAAAAAGTAACCGCGCCCCACTGAAGATGGGGCGCGGCGCTTAGCGTCGGGTTGTTAGCTGGCTTCGGCCTGCTTCGAGGCGCGCTTGCGCTCGTTGGGGTCGAGGTGGCGCTTGCGGAGCCGGATCGACTTCGGCGTCACTTCCAGCAGCTCGTCGTCGGCGATGTAGGACATCGCCTTTTCCAGCGTCATCACGATCGGGTTGGTCAGGCGCACCGCTTCATCCTTGCCGGCGGCGCGGATGTTGGTGAGCTGCTTGCCCTTGAGGACGTTGACTTCCAGGTCGTTGCCGCGGGTGTGCTCGCCGATGATCATGCCCTGGTAAACCGGAACGCCGGGATCGATCATCATCGGGCCACGGTCTTCCAGGTTCCACAGCGCGTAGGCAACCGCCATGCCGTCGCCGTTGGAGATCAGGACGCCCGTGTGACGCGACGCGATGGCGCCCTTGTACGGGGCATAGCCGTGGAACAGGCGGTTCATCAGGCCCGTGCCGCGCGTGTCGGTCATGAACTCGCTCTGGTAGCCGATCAGGCCACGCGACGGCACATGGAACACCAGACGCGACTTGCCCGCACCCGAGGGCTTCATCTCGATCAGGTCGCCCTTACGCTCGGAGACCTTCTGGACGACGCTGCCCGAGAACTCCTCGTCCACGTCGATCACGACTTCCTCGATCGGCTCCAGGCGCTGGCCGGTGACCGGGTCGTTCTGGTACAGCACGCGCGGGCGGGAGATCGACAGCTCGAACCCTTCGCGGCGCATCGTCTCGATCAGGATGCCGAGCTGAAGTTCGCCACGGCCGGCGACTTCGAAGGCGTCGGCGCCGTCGGTCTCGGAGACCTTCAGCGCGACGTTGCCTTCGACTTCGCGGAACAGCCGGTCGCGGATCATGCGGCTGGTGACCTTGTCGCCTTCGCGGCCGGCCAGCGGGCTGTCGTTGACCGAGAAGGTCATGGCGAGGGTCGGCGGATCGATCGGCTGGGCCGGCAGGGCGGCTTCGACGGCGGGGTCGCAGATGGTGTCGGCGACGGTGGTCTTGGTCAGGCCCGCGATGGCGACGATGTCACCGGCCTGCGCCTCGTCCACGCCGACGCGCTCCAGGCCGCGGAAGGCCAGCAGCTTGGAAATGCGGCCCGTCTCGATCACCTTGCCGTCAGCGGGACAGCGACTTGATCTGCATGTTGGCGCGGGCGGTGCCGGTCTCGATACGGCCGGTCAGGATGCGGCCCAGATAGGGGTTCGCTTCCAGCGTCGTCACCAGCATGGTGAAGTTCGCGTCGTCCTTGTTGGCGGCGACCTTCGGCGGCGGAACGTGACGGCGGACCAGCTCGAACAGCGGCTTCATGTCGACGCGTTCGGCTTCCAGGCTCTCCGCCGCCCAGCCGTTACGGCCGGATGCGAACAGGGTCGGGAAGTCGAGCTGCTCGTCGGTCGCTTCCAGCGACGCGAACAGGTCGAACACCTCGTCATGGACTTCGTGCGGCGCGGGCGTCGGGACGGTCGACCTTGTTGATCACGACGATGGGGCGAAGACCGAGCTTGAGGGCCTTGCCGACCACGAACTTGGTCTGGGGCAGGGGGCCTTCGGCCGCGTCGACCAGCACCACGACGCCGTCGACCATGCTCAGGATACGCTCGACCTCGCCGCCGAAATCGGCGTGGCCGGGGGTGTCCACGATGTTGATCCGGGTGCCGTCCCAAAGCACGGACGTGCACTTGGCGAGGATGGTGATGCCGCGCTCACGCTCCAGGTCGTTGCTGTCCATCGCCCGTTCGGCGACCTGCTGATTTTCGCGAAAGGAACCGGACTGGCGAAGCAGCACATCGACCAGGGTGGTCTTGCCATGGTCGACGTGTGCGATGATAGCGATATTCCGCAGATCCATACCGAACTTCTCTGATGTCCCGGGTTGAGCCGCGGCGTACCGCGGGCAAACAAAAATGCCCGGATAAACACGTTGATGATGAATTCAAAGATTCATCTCAGTGCCCGGGTCATGTTGCGGCGCAGTATACAGTTTGCGCCTCAAACTACAAGTGGAACCGGTGCGACATGGACGCCCACCGGGTATTCCCGTTAAGCATCGCCGTCCCATTCCGATCCGCTTAGCCCAAGTGGGGAGAGGCGGCTGGGCTTTTCAAGAGAATGAAAGGCGATAGTTCATACGCGGGGGTTGCCAGGGGGAACCTCGTCCGTCACCACTACGTTTGCCAACGCACCGCCCGAACGGAGACGACCCCTGAATTCCGGCCATCGCCCCAGTTCCCGCCCACCGGCCCGCATCCGTCAACCGGCGGCGTATCCGCCTTTCCTGCGGCATCGCCGGTCTGGCGGCGCTTCTCGCCATCGGCGGCATGGTGGCCCTGCCGGTTTCGGCGCAGCAGACACCGTATGAGGTCACCCTGACCGGGGTGGAGGACAATTCGCTCCGCGAACTGCTTGAGGGCACCGCCACCCTGTTCCGCCTGAACGAGCAGCCGCCGCCAAGCCCGATCGGGCTGCGCCGCCGGGCCGATGCCGACCGGGAACGGATTCAGACGGCGCTTCGCTCGGTCGGGTTCTATGACGGCAAGGTGGAGATCGAGGTCGATACCTCGGTCGAGCCGGCCAAGGTCAATGTCGTCGTGACACCAGGGCCGGCATACACGTTCGACCGGATCACGGTGGCGGGGGCCGGCGGCGTGGCGCTTGAAGGGGCGCCGATCACGGCGGCCGACCTTGGCATCCAGGTGGGGGAACCGGCGCTGGCGGCCAAGGTGGTCGATGCCGAGAACCGCGCCACCAACCGGCTTGCGGAGCGGGGCTTCGCCTTTGCCCGTATCGCCGAGCGCAAGGCCGTGGTCGATCACGAAACCCGGACCATGGACGTCACCTATATCATCGATCCGGGGCCGCTCACCCGGTACGGCGATGTCGAGGTCCAGGGGCTGGATCGGGTGACCGAGCAACTGGTGCGCAACCGCATCCCCTGGAAACCGGGGGAGGAATACCGCCCGGAGGAGATCGAGGACGCGCGGTCGTCGATTTCCGACCTGGGCGTTTTTTCGTCGGTGCGGGTCGGGCTGGACCGGGAACCGGGACCGGATGGCGTGACGCCGGTGACCATAACGGTCGCGGAACGGCCGCGCCGGGTGATCGGGGCCGGGTTCAGCTATTCGACCGAGGACGGCTTCGGCCACCAATGCCTATTGGCAGCACCGCAACCTGTTCGGCGGGGCGGAGCAGCTTCGCCTGTCCGCCACCCTGGCGCGGATCGGCGAGAACGATCCGACGGATATCGAGGCGAGGCTGAACACCAATTTCCGCAAACCCGATTTCCTGATGGTCAATCAGGCGCTGATCCTGGATGCGACCCTGCTCCGCGAGCGGCCCGACGCCTATGACCGCGACGCGGTCGTGCTGTCGGCCCTGCTGGAGCGGAAGCTGTCCGACGCCCTGACGGTTTCCGGCGGCGTGACGCTGGAACAGTCGAGCGTCACCGACAATCTGGGCGGCACCACCGACAGCACGCTGTTCGGCGTTCCGCTGCATGTCAGTTATGACGGCACCAACGATCTGCTGAACCCGACGCGGGGCTTCCGCACCGATCTGCTGGTGACGCCGTATAAGCAGATCGGCGGGCAGGGGTCGATTTTCTCCATCGCGCGGATCACCAACAGCGCCTATTACGATTTCGTCGGTGACGGGCGGTTCGTGGCGGCGGGGCGGTTCTCGCTGGGCAGCGTCTTCGGGTCGAGCACGGCGGACATTCCGGCGGACAAGCGGTTCTATGCGGGCGGCGGCGGATCGATCCGGGGCTATGGGTTCCAGGATGTCGGGCCGCGCGATGCCGAGGGCGAGCCGACCGGCGGCCGCAGCCTGATCGAGGTCGGGGCGGAGATGCGGGTCAAGGTGACCGACACCATCGGCATCGTGCCGTTCATCGACGGCGGTAATGTCTACGACTCGCCGACGCTGGACTTTTCGGAAGAGCTGCGCTGGGGTGCGGGCATCGGGGCGCGGTATTATACCGGCGTTCGGGCCTTTGCGGGTGGATGTCGCGGTGCCGCTGAACAAGCGGCCGGGCGATTCGAGCTGGCAGCTTTACATCAGCATCGGGCAGGCGTTTTGACGGGGGGATGCTGTCTGAGCTTCGCAGGCGGCGCGATCGGTGCGCTGGCGGCTCGCTTGTAGAGCCGGTATCGATCTGAGGTTCAGCCGATCCAATCATTGGTAGCCGGAAGAATAGTGCGGGCGACGGGCCGGCAAACTTATTATGGTGCAGGCCGGCACGACGGATCGGATCACGCCCTTGCTGCATCAGTACTATGTCAGTCGTTTGCGAAACGACCTGTCCCGCTGGGTCGAGCGGGGATGGGTCAAGCGGGAAGACATGGACGCCATCCTCAAGGATGCCGCGTCGTCCGACCGGGCTCCCGGTAGTCTGCCGAATCTTCTGGCCCTGCTCGGGGCGGTGCTGGTCGCGGCCGGCGCTTTGCTGTTCCTGGCGGCCAATTGGGAAGGGATGGGGCGCATCGCCAAGCTGGCGGTCCTGTTCGCGGCGCTCTGGGGTGCTCATGCGCGCATCCTACGCGGCCTTGCGCGCCAAGGCGGATCAGTTCGCCGAGGCGATGATGCTGCTGGGCGTCGTGCTGTTCGGCGCCGGCATCATGCTGATCGGGCAGATCTATCACCTGTCCGCCGATCCTCCCGCCGGGGTGCTGCTGTGGGCGCTGGGCGCCATCGTGGCGGCCTGGGCGTGGCCCAGCCAGTTGGCGGCCTGCGCGGCGCTGGTGCTGATCAGCCTGTGGTTCACGTCTGGCGGCGCCCGAAGCGGCGCTGGCGGTTTATCTGCCGTTCCTGCCGGTCTGGGCCGCCATGCTGCCGCCGATCCTGCGGATGCGCTGGATGGCGGCCTATCATGTGGCGCTGGCGTCGCTCGCGTGGTTCGTGCTGGCGACGCTGGTATCGCTGATGTCGGGGAACGAGGCGGCGTCCGACGATATCCTGCGGCTGGGCAGCGCCATCGCGGCGCTGTTCCTGGCGGCGGGAAGCCTGCTGTCCGGGATCGGTCCGGCGGTGCCGTTCGCCGTGCCGCTGGAACGCTACGCGCTGGTGGGCATTGCTGGCCGGCATCTCGCTGCTGGCGCTGCCGTCGTTCCATGACGGGAAGAGCGGGGGCGATCCCTGGTGGTCCGGGCTGGCGGCGCTGGTGCTGCTGCTGGCGCTGGTCGGGGCGGTGTTCCGGTGGCGGCTGGTGGCGGACAGGCTGGCGCTGGGAGCCGTGGCGCTGGTGGCGGTCGCGGTCGCCTGCGCCGTGGTGCCGGCGGAGCATGGCTGGCTGGCGCTTGCGGTGCTGAACCTCGTGCTGGTCGCGGCGCTGATCGGGCTGATCGCCGAGGGGTACCGGCGGGATGACCGGTTCGTGGTCAATCTCGGGTTCCTCACCTTCGCGCTGACGATCCTGCGGCTGTATTTCGATACCTTCTGGCTGCTGTTCGACCGGTCGCTGTTCTTCATGGTCGGCGGCCTGCTGGTGATAGCGCTGGGCTGGGGGCTGGAACGGAAGCGCCGCAACCTGATCGGTGACCTGCGGGAGGCGGCATGAACAGGGAGGGCATGACGAGGGGCGGCCGTCTGCTGACCCTGGTGCTGGTGCAGACCGCCGTGCTGGCGGCGCTGATCGGGTTCCGGCAGTGGACGCTGGAAACGGGGACGCCGGTGGTGCTGGCGATCCGCCCGGTCGATCCGCGCTCGCTGTTTCAGGGCGATTATGTGCGGTTGAGCTACGAGATCGGCCATCTGCGGATCGACCGGCTGGCCGGCGACGACGATCTGGAGCGGGGGGAGACGGTGTTCGTCGATCTTCAGCCCGGCCGGCCGGCGTGGCAGGCGACGGGGGTCTGGCGTCAGCGTCCGGTCGCGGCGCCGACGGGGGCCGTGCTGCGCGGGCGGGTCGAGTGGGTGGCGGAGCAGCAGTGCGAGGAAACGGGTACGGGCGAGTCGACGGTCATCGCGCCCTGCCGGATCGCCGGCATCCGCTATGGGATCGAGAGCTATTTCGTGCCGGAAGGCACGGGGCGGGAGTGGGAGCGGCCGGCGGAGGGGGAGCGGATCGATATCCGCGTCGCCGTCAACCGGGCGGGGACGCCGGCGATCTCGGCCATTCTGGTGAATGGCCAGCCGAGGGTGGAGGAGGGGTTGTTTTGAGGGGAGCGTTGGCGTTGTTGGGCCGCGGCCCAACCTACGAGCGTCACTCGAAGGTGCCCCGTGACCTAACGCGTTCAGTTCGCCTTCGGCGGTGCTGACGGTGCGGGCTGGCCTTGCGGGCCGCCGGCCGGCGGCTGTGCCGGGGGCTGTTCGGCGCCGAGTTTGCGGACCACCTGGGTCAGGCCGTCGCGGGCTTGGTTCGCCAGTGCCACGTCGGCGTCGGATGCTTCGTGGAAGAAGACGGTGAAGATGTCGCCCTGGCTCTTGTAGAACAGGATCGAGACGTTGATCTTGCCCTCCGGCGGAGTGCAGGAGACGTTGGCGGTGCGGAGCGTCACGCGCGGCAGCGTTTCGATGGCGGCGGGGGTCGCGGTGAACGCGCCGCTGCAACGCTGCTTCAGGACGTCCAGGTAATTGGTGGTCAGCGACTCGAACGTGGCTTCGGCAGGAGCGCGCGCTTCGCGGACGCCGCCGAACACGGGGCCGATCTTCCAGGCGAAGTCGGCCGGGCGGCGGTCTTCGGGCACGCCGGCCAGCGACAGGGGAACCGCCTTGCCAAGGCCGGCGGCGTTCAGGATCGCGCGCAGGGTTTCCGGCAGGACGACGGCGACGGGCTTCTGTCCGCCCTGGGCGTTCGGTGCGCCGGGCTGCGCCGTTCCGATGGTGCCGCCGCCATTCTGGGCGCAGGTCTTCAGTTCGCCCAGAGCCTTGCCGGTGCCGCGCAACTGGAAGATCGCGGTGTCGGTCGGCCCCTGCATGATCAGGCGGCTGCCCTTCCGCATGCCTTCATACAGTTCGTCGTCCTTGCCGGTGGAAACCACCAGCAGGTCCGGTTCCACCGCGATGCCGGTGAAGTTGCGCTTGACCGTTTCATCGACCCGCACGCTCATCGGGAACTTGGTGCCCTTCGCCATGCCGGCGCCGGGAATTCCGATGGCGAGGTTGGTTTCGCCGTTGGGGTTGCGGGCGATCACAAGGGCCAGCTTGTTGTCGAACCGGTTTTCGGCGACGCAATAAGCGAACTTGCCGTTCGGATCGGCCACGGCACCGCCGCGCCAGTCTCCGATCGGAGCACCGGTCAACTGGGCGCCCTTTGGCGGGGCGTTGTTCTGCGCCTGGGCGAGGGCGGCGGAGGGAAGGCCGCTCGACAGCCCGATGGCTGCGCCGAGCGCTAAAGCGAGAAGATGAGCCTGCACGTTCAATATCCGGCTGCGCTACGATTTGGCGCAGGCTATAGCTCAGACCGCCCCGTCGCAAGGGCTGGTCGCAAGGGGAGTGCCCGGAAAGTCCGGGTTGGCCCCCATTCGATCGAGCAAATCGGTGGCGTTGCCGGTGTCCGCCACCCGGCCCAGATGCAGCCATAAGCCACGGTCCGCCGCTTGTAAAGCGCGTCTCGCCGCCTGTTCCGCCAGCAGCACCGCCGTACCGCCTGCGGCAATCGCGCGCACCGTCGCCATGACCTCGGATGTCAGGCGGGGGGACAGTCCCATGGAGGGTTCGTCCAGCAGAAGCAGGCGCGGTTCGCCCATCAGCGCGCGGCCGATGGCGAGCATCTGCTGCTGCCCGCCGGAAAGCTGCCACGCGCGGTCGCGGGACTTGGTCCGAAGCTGGGGGAACAGGGTGAAGACGCGCTCGATGAGGCGGGATCTGGCGGGTTTCGGGGCGAAACTCGCCACTTCCAGGTTGTCGCGTACGCTCATGCCGGGGAAGACGCGGCGTCCTTCCGGGACGTAGCCGAGGCCCATCCGGGCGCGGCGCTCGGGCGGGCAGAGCGGTGATGTCGGTGCCGTCCAGGAGGATTCGGCCGGCGGCTGCGGGTTCCAGGCCGATGATGGCGCGCATCAGGCTCGACTTGCCGGCGCCGTTGGAGCCGAGCAGGGCCAGGACCTCGCCGGGGGCGATGGTGAGCGAGACGGCGTCCACGACGGGGGCGCCGCCGTAGCCGACGGAGAGGCTGGTCGAGGGTCAGGAGCGGCGTGCTCATGGCGTGCCCAGGTAGGCGGCGATTACGGCGGGGTTTCGCCGGATGCTGTCTGGCGTGCCTTCGGCGATGGTGCGGCCCTCGTCCAGGCAGAGGATGCGGTCGGCCAGCGGCAGCAGGAAGGGCATGTTGTGCTCGACGATCAGGACGGCGATGCCGGTGTCGGCGGCGGAGCGGAGGCGGCGGGCGAGGTCGGCCTGTTCGGCCTCGGTCAGGCCGGCCGCCGGTTCGTCCAGCAGCATCGCCAGCGGTTGGCGGGCGAGGGCGCGGGCGAGTTCGACCGCGCGGCGGGGGCCGGGGGGCAGCGTGCCGCAGCGGGAGTGGACGAGGTCGGTGATGCCGGCCTGGTTGATGAAGTGCATCGCGTGGGACCGTGCGGTGGCAAGGTCGCGGTCGATGGCGATGCGGGCCGCTGTCACGGCTTCCAGCACGGTGATGTCGGGCGGGAGGGCCGCGGTCTGGAAGCTGCGGGCGATGCCGGCATGGGCGCGGCGGTGCGGCGGCTGGCCGGTGATGTCGGCGCCGGACACGTACAGCCTGCCGCTGTCGGCGGATTTCCAGGCCGGTGATGAGGTTGATCAGCGTCGTCTTGCCGGAGCCGTTGGGGCCGATGACGCCAAGGATCTGGCCGTGGTCGAGCTGAAGGGTGACGTCGGAGACGGCGCGTACGCCGCCGAAGCTTTTGGTGAAACCTTCGACGTACAGGACGGGGCTGGTGGCTCGGTGGTGCTGGTTGGGGAGGTGGCGCCGATGGTGCTGGTGGGAGGCGTGGGAGGCTGGGGGAGGATGCGGGCGCGCAGCCGTTCCAGCGATCCGACGAGGCCCCAGGGAGCGGCGATGACCGTCGCCAGCAGTGCGGCGCCGTAGAGGATGAGGTAGCCGCTTTCCAGTCCCCGGAACCACTCCGGCAGGTGGATCAGGAGGAAGGCTCCGACGATGGCTCCGGCTATGCGGCCCTGGCCGCCGATGACGGCGATGGTCAGGATCGTGACCATGACGGGGAATTCCAGCACCTCGGGCGAGACGACGCGCTGGGTGTGGGCGGTCAGCGCTCCGGCGGCTCCGCCATAGGCGGCGCTGATGGCGAAGGCTTCCAGCCTCAGCCGGTCGATGTCGATGCCAAGGGTTCGGGCGGCGTTGGGCGTTTCCCGCATGATGGGGAAGGCGGCGCCGCGCCGGCCATGGCTGAGGCGCCATGAGATCAGTGCGCCCAAGGCCACCAGCGCCCAGACGAAAGCCGCCAGCGGCAGGCCGCGTCCGACGCGCCAGCCGAACAACTCGATGCCGGGCACGCCGGCGATGCCGTTGGCGCCGCCGGTCAGGCTTTGCCACTCGATCGCGGCGAGCAGGATGACCTGTCCGATGCCCAGCGTCGCCAGCGCGAAGTAGTGGCTTTCCAGCCGCAGGACGGGAACGGCGATCAGCAATGCCAGCAGGGTGGGGGCCAGGATCGACAGCGGGAAGGTTACCGGGAAGCCGAGGCCGAATTTGGAGCCGAGGATGCCGGTGACGTAGGCGCCGAGGCCGAAGAAGGTGCCTTGGGCGAGGGAGAGGGCGCCCGCCTGTCCGAAGATGGTCTGGTAGCCGATGACGGCGATGGCGTAGACGCCGGCCACGGTCAGGACCCGCAGGCCGTAGGGATTGGCGCCGAACAGCGCGTAGGCCGCCAGGGCGAGGGCGGCCAGGATCAGCAGCGGGTTTATGCCACGGGTGAGCGGCACGGCTCAGGCACGGCGGCGCGCCGCCTCTCCGAACAGGCCTTGGGGGCGGACGGCCAGGATCGCCAGCAGCGCCAGATAAAGGGCGGCGGTCGCGGCGGTGTAGGAGAGTGTGTAGGAGACGACGACTTCGAACGCGGCGATCAGAAGGGCGCCCGCGACCGCTCCGGCGATGGAGCCCCAGCCGCCTATCGTGACGGCGATATAGGCTTTCAGGATCAGGCCGCTGCCGGATGTGGGCGTCACGAAGAACTGGTTGGACAGCAGCAGCCCGGCGGCCCCGGCCAGGGCGGCGCCCAGCGCGAAGGTGAGGGCGATCATGGCGGTCACGGGGATGCCGCAGGCGCGCGCCATGTCGGGGTCCTGCGCCGTCGCCCGCAGGCGGCGGCCGAGTTGGGTATGGGTGAACAGCCAGTACTGGCCCGCGATCAGCAGGGCGGCGGTCCCGATGACGGCGAGGGATTGTTCGGGGATCTGGAGACCGGCAAGGGTGAACGCGCCGCCGCCGAACAGGGGCGGTGCGGCCTTCGGTTCCGGCCCGAACAGGACGGTGGCGCCGTTCTGGAGGATGATGCCGACGGCGATGGTGCTGATGAAGACGCTGACCGGCGGGCGGTTGCGGAGCGGCAGGTAGGCGGTGAGCGGAGACCGCGAGGCCCAGCAGCGCCATCAGGGCCATCACCAGCGGCAGCAGGACGAAACCGGGTGCGGGGATCAGGCCCGCAAGGGCCACGGCCAGGAAGCCTCCCGCCATGACCAGGTCGCCCTGGGCGAAGTTGACGGCGCCGGTCGCGTTCAGCACCAGGACGAAGCCCAGCGCCACCAGCGCATAGGCGGCACCCAGCGCCACGCCGTTGACCAGCAGTTGCGCCAGGATCATTGGGCGGCGAGCCCTCGTACCGCTTGACGATGGCGGGGATGCGGCTGGAGCCGTCATAGCAGACGATGGAGGCGGAGTGCGCCATGTTGCCCTTGCCGTCCGACCGGTAGGTCATGGCGAGGCCCTTGTATGTCGTTTGCGAGAGCACGTCGCGGATAGCTTCGGGCGTGGTCGCTCCCTTGGCCGCCGCGTCGAGCACCATGGCGATGCCGTCATACTGGCCGAGCGCGAAGGCGTCGGGGTCGGTGTTGAAGCTGGTGCGGTAATCGGCGGTGAACTTTTCCAGCTCCGGCGTGCCGCCGGAGACCGGGGAGGCCGAGGTTTCGGCGCAGACGCCTTTCAGCTCGGCCGGTTCCAGCAAGGCGGCGGTGGAGGGCTGGTGCATCGCGGAGCCGGCGACGATCGGGATTCCGGCGGCGGAGGCCGCGGCCTGACGGACGAACAGGGCGGTGGGGCCGGAATGCAGGTGGAGGACGAGGACGTCCGGCTTGGCGGCCATCGCCTTGGTCAGCACCGGCAGCATGTCGCGGATGCCGGGGTCGACGCCTTCCTCGAACACGGGTTCGACGCCCAGCTTGGCGAAGGCGTCGCGCAGGTGGGCCTGTCCGCTCTGGCCGTAGGCGGTGGTCTGGTAGATCACCGCCGGGCGGCGCTTGCCCAGTTCCTCCACCACGTAGCGGGCATGGGCGGTCTTGGTGACGCCGTCGCCGGGGAAGAAGCGGAAGACCCAGGGATTGCCGCGCTCGGTGATCGACGCCGTGCCGGATACCGTCACCAGCGGAATGCCGTATTCGTCGGCCAGCGGCAGCATCGCCAGCATCTGGGTGCCGAGCATGCTGGCGGCGACCGCCAGCGGCTTGCTCCGGCCGGATGCCCGTTCCAGCGCCGTCACGGCGCCCTCGGGCGAGGTGCCGGTGTCGATCACTTCCGCATGGACCTGGAGCCCTTCGGCGGCGTGGCGGATCGCCAGGACGGCGCCGTTCCGCTGGCTGGTGCCTTCGAGCGCCAGGAAGCCGGTAACGGGAACCAGCACGGGGATATCGACCTCGGCGGCAACGGCCGCCGCTGGCGTGGCTGAGGCATTGCCGCCAGCGTGGCGGTCAGGAGGGTCTTTTTCCACGGCGGCATATGACGGTTCCTTGTCCTCGACGCTTGCGGTTTCAGCGCGAGGGAGAACCGGTGAACTGCCTGAAGGATCACGCGGGCTCCCTTCGCTGGCACGATCCAGATCAGGTTCTATGGGTATGATCTCAGCGAGAGCGGAAATGACGCCGCCCCGCACCCCAGCCTTGACCCGCAGACAGTGGCAGGCGGCCTCGCCGGCTGTCAAGTGCCGCGAAATTGGTCCGTAATGACGGCAATCCGACGACAGTTCTATTACTTTTGACCTAGATCATTGCCAGTGCAATCGGTACACCGGATGGTCCCGCCCACAACTGGGGGGAAGGTTTCATGACGGGTAGTGACATGTCTGGAATGAAGGGCCAATCCCATGCGGTGTCGCTTGAACTTGAGCTTTGGCGCATTGATGCCGCGACGCAGCGATCTTTGTTCCAGCTCGGTCCGCATGTAAATGCCGACCTCGATAGTATTTTAAATGATTTCTATTCATTTCTTAGAGGATTTCCGGAAACCGCCGAGCTGATCGCGGCCGAGGGCATGGTTTCCCGCCTGATCTGCGCCCAGCAGGACCACTGGCACAAGCTGTTCACCGACGGGATCGACACCGCCTATGTCGAGCGGGTCCAGCGGATCGGCGCCGCCCATCACCGCGTCGGGCTGAAGCCGCGCTTCTACCTGTCGGCCTATTCCTTCATCATGGAGCGGCTGGTGCGGTCGGTGATCGAGCGCAACCGCTGGAGCCGGCAATCCGCCGCCGATCAGGCGGCGACGCTGATCCGCACGCTGCTGATGGAGGCGGAGCTGGCGCTGTCGGTCTATACCGACACCAAGACCGAACAGCATGTGACGGACGAGCTGCTGGACCTTGCCGACACCTTCGAGCAGGAGCTGGACGACGCGGTCCAACTGGTCCGCCGCAAGGCGCAGGCGATGGAGGCGGCGTCGGACGAGGTGCTGGGTGCGGCGCAAAGGGTCAGCGAGGACGGCGACCATGTCGCCGCCGCGTCGCATGAGGCCGACGCCAACGCGCAGACCATCGCGGCGGCGGCGCAGGAGCTTTCCGCCTCCATCGCGGAGATTTCCTCCCAGGTGGACCGTTCGACCGGGGCGGCGCAGGACGCCACGTCCCGGTCCCAGGCGGCGCGCGGCATCGCCGAGAATCTGAACGACGTGTCGGACCGGATCGGGTCGATCGCGACGCTGATCGAGAAGATCGCCAAGGAGACGCGGCTGCTGGCGCTCAACGCCAGCATCGAGGCGGCGCGGGCGGGGGAGGCCGGCAAGGGCTTTTCCGTCGTCGCCAACGAGGTCAAGCAGCTTGCCGACCAGACCAACAACGCCACCGGCAATATCCGGAGCGAGATCCTGTCGATGCAGCAGGCGATCGGGGAAACGGTTTCGGCCATTTCCGACGTGGCCGGGCGGGTCGAGATGGTCAACGAGACCATCGGCGCGATAGCGGCCGCCGTGGTCGAGCAGGACGCCGTCACCCGCGACATCGCCCAGTCGGTCAGCCAGACCGCCGACAGCGTCCGGCTGGTGCATGAGCGGATCGGCAGCGTCGCGACGCAGGCCGGGGTGACGACGAAGGTTTCGACCCAGCTTCGCCACAACACGTCGGAACTGGTCGGGCAGGTCGTCAATATCGAGAAGCGGGTGATCGCCAGCCTGCGGAACTCCCGCTTCGCCGAGCGGCGCCGGGCGGCCAGGGTCGCCGTCGATCTGCGGGTGGAGTGTATCGTCGGCGGGACCCGGTGCCCCGCGGTCATCGAGAACATTTCCAACGGCGGCGCCCAGGTCCGGCTGGACAGCGGGACGGCGCCGAAAGGGACCCGGCTGACGCTGACGCTTCCCGATATCGGCACGATCGATGCGGAAGTCGCCAATGCGGAAGGGGAGGTCATCCACGCCCATTTCCTTGAACTGGCGGCCGATGTCAAGGCGGCGCTGGCCCGCGCGCTGGACCGCTGGCACAGCGGCGACGACGCGCTGATCGCGACGGTTCAGGCGGCGGCGCGCCAGATTTCGGGATTGCTGGACGATACGATCGACAGCGGCGGCATCAGCGCCGACGTGATGTTCTCGACCGCTTACCTGCCGATCGAGGGGTCCGATCCGCAGCAGTACATGACGGGCTATACGGAGCTGTTCGACCGGCTGCTGCCGCCCATTCAGGAGGCGGTGCTTCAGAAGGAATCACGGATCGATTTCTGCGCCACGGTCGACCGCAACGGCTATCTGCCGACCCATAACCTGAAATACTCGCAGCCGCAGCGGCCGGGCGATACCGCCTGGAACGTCGCCAATTGCCGCAACCGGCGGATCTTCGACGACTTCACCGGCATCGCGGCGGCGCGCAGCCGGGCTCCGGCGCTGGTCCAGACCTACCGGCGCGACATGGGCGGCGGCAAGTTCCTGCTGATGAAGGACGTCAGCGCGCCGATCCTTGTGCATGGGCGCCATTGGGGGGCGCTGCGGCTGGGCTGCCGGCCGACCTGAGGCGGGCAGTCAGGCGGGTGCGGGTTTCGGCGTCGATGAAGGCGGCGTCGAGGCTGGTCGCGGTGGCGCTCGCCAGATCGCTGTCGGACCAGCCGAAATGCTGTTTCGCAACGTCGTATTCGTGGCCGATCGAGGTCGCGAAGTAGGGCGGGTCGTCGCTGTTGAGGGTGACGGCGCAGCCGGCGGCGCGGAGGCGGTTGAGCGGGTGCGCGGCGTAGTCGGGGTAGACGGCCGTGCGGATGTTGCTGGTCGGGCAGACTTCCAGCACGATCCCTTCTTCGGCGATGCGGCTGGTGAGGGCGGGGTCTTCGATGGCGCGGACGCCGTGGCCGATCCGGCGGACGGGCAGGCTGTCGAGCGCGTCGCGGATGCTGGCCGGGCCGGCGGCTTCTCCGGCGTGGACGGTGCAGGCGAGGCCGGCGTCATTGTGGGCGATGGCGAAGACTTTGGCGAATGCGCTGGACGGGCAGGTGGTTTTCGTCGCCGCCCATGCCGAAGCCGGTCAGCAGCGGGTGGCGGTGGCGGGTGCAGGCGTTCGCCACTTCAAGGCCGCGTTCGACGCCGAAATGGCGGACGCAGGTGACGATCAGGCGGGCTTCGATGCCGAAATCGGCTTGGGCGTCCTCGATCCCCTGGACGATGCCGTCGAGATGGCCCTGGAAGGAGAGGCCGGCTTGCGCGGCGTGGTCGGGCGAGGACATGACTTCGACGTAGATGGCGCCCTCGGCGGCGCAGCGGCGGAGATAGTCGTAGGTGACGTCGCGGTAGTCCCGGTCGGTCCGGATGACGGCGGCGGCATCGTCGTAGACTTTCAGGAAATGCAGGAAATCGTCCCAGGCGAAGTCGCCTTGCGCGTCGAAGAGGTCCGGGGGCAGCGTCATCCCGTGCCGGGTCGCCAGCGAGCGCACCAACTCGGGCGTGGCGGTGCCTTCCAGGTGGACGTGCAGTTCGGCTTTGGGGATGGGGGCGGTCGGGGTCATCGGGTTTCAGTGAGCGAGGCGGCGGGCGACGGGGGAGGTCGGGGTGGGGGCTGAATCGCCAATGGTGAAGGCGGAGCGGATCGCATCGGCCGCGGCTTCCGCCGCGTCCTCGCTCCGGGCGTGGACGATGGCGAGGGGGCGGCCTTGGGCGCCGACGGGGGTGCCGAGGCCGGCGACGTCGGAGAGGCCTACCGCAGGGTCGATCGGGTCCTGGACGCGGGTGCGGCCGCCGCCCAGCGCCACGACGGCGACGCCGAGCGCGCGGGTATCGATGGCGGTGATGTGGCCGGGGGTGGTGGCGTGGACTTCAAGCTGGACCGGGGCGGGGGCGAGGTAGCGGTCGGGGTTTTCCAGCAGGTCGGCGGGGCCGCCGAGTGCTGCGACCATGCGGCCGAAGCGTTCGGCGGCGGCTCCGCTGGAGATGGCTTCATCGAAGCGGGTGCGGGCGGTGGATTGGTCGGGGCAGAGGCCGCCCAGGACCAGCAGTTCGGCGCTGAGGGCTGCGGTGACTTCGTAAAGGCGGGGGTCGTGGCCGGCTCCGGTCAGGAAGTCGATCGATTCGCGGACTTCCAGCGCGTTGCCGGCGGTGCGGCCCAGCACCTCGTTCATGTCGGTCAGCAGGGCCACGGTCGGCATTCCGGCTCCGGTGGCGACGGTGACGATGCTTTCGGCCAGGGCCACGGCATCGTCGAACGCCGCCATGAAGGCGCCGGAGCCGAACTTGACGTCCATCACCAGCGCGTCCAGGCCGGCGGCCAGCTTCTTGGACAGGATGGAGGCGGTGATCAGGTCGAGCGACTCGACCGTGGCGGTGATGTCGCGGACGGCGTAGACGCGCTTGTCGGCGGGGGCGAAGGCGTCGGTGGCGCCGATGATGGCGCAGCCGACGTCGCGGATCACCCGCTCCAGCGTCGGGCGGTCGGGGAGGGAGACGTAGCCGGGGATGCTGTCGAGCTTGTCCAGCGTGCCGCCGGTATGGCCCAGCCCCCGGCCGGAGATCATCGGCACGAAGCCGCCGCAGGCGGCGATGGCGGGGGCGAGGATCAGGCTGACCTTGTCGCCGACTCCGCCGGTCGAATGCTTGTCGAGGATGGGGCCGGGCAGGTTGAGCGGCTTCCAGTCCAGTACGGTGCCGGAACGGGTCATGGCGAGCGTCAAGGCCACCCGCTCATCCAGGTCCATGCCGCGAAAGAACACGGCCATGCAGAAGGCCGCGATCTGGCCCTCCGTCACGGCGCCCGACGTGACGCCCTGGATGAAGCGCTGGATCTGCGCTTCGTTGAGACGGCCGCCGTCGCGTTTGATGCGGATGATTTCCTGGGGGAGCATGGTTTTGGGTTCGCTCTTCTTGATCTGGCGTTCAGTAGCCGCTGGAGGGCTGTCTGTTCGGTCGTATTCTGGCCCAGATCGGCCAGCAGCGCATCCAGCAAGCCGCTGGCGCCGAAGCGGAAGGTGGCGGGGGTCGCCCATCCCGGTCCCAGCAGGGCGTTGGACAGGTGCAGGTACGAGGCGGCTCCCGCAGTGTCGCGGATGCCGCCGGCGGCCTTGAAGCCTACCGGGCGGCCGCAGTCGCGGATCACGGCCAGCATGATCGCGGCTGCTTCCAGGGTGGCCGCCGGGTTGAGCTTGCCGGTGGAGGTCTTGATGAAATCGGCCCCGGCGGAGATGGCGTCGCGGCTCGCCTGTTCGATCAGGTCGGCGTTGTCGAGGCCGCCGGTTTCCAGGATCACCTTCATCAGGACGGCGTCGCCGCAGGCGTCGCGGCAGGCGCGGAGAACGTCGTGCGGGATCGTGCGTTCGCCCGACTGGAACGTGCGCCAGGGCAGGACGACGTCGATCTCGTCGGCGCCGGCTTTGACGGCGGCTTTCGTGTCGGCGGAAACGGCGGCGGCATCGGTGCCGCCGGCCGGGAAGTTGATCACCGTGGCGATGGCGACGCCCTTGTTGGAGAGGCGTTGTTTCGCCAGCGGAATGAAGCGGGGATAGATGCAGACGGCGGCGACCCGGCCGGCTTCGGGTGACCGCGCGGTCGCAGAGGGCTTCGATCCGCTCGTCGGTGTCGTCGTCGTTGAGGCTGGTCAGGTCGAGCAGGGGCAGGGCGCGGGCGGCGATTTCCGCGCTGGCCGGGGCTGTGCGGGCCTCTTCGACGAGGCGGTTCAGGGTCGCGTCCAGTTTGATCACCGGTCCAGTCCTTCCAGGAAGCCTATCACCAGCCGTTCGAGGTCGGCCGCCGCCGCGTTGGCGGCGCGGAGCGTCTGGTCGTGGCTGACCTCGCCGTCGCCAAGGCCGACGCCGAGATTGGTGATGACGGCGCAGCCGACCACGTCCAGGCCGCAGTGGCGGGCGATGATGCATTCCGGCACGGTGGACATGCCGACGGCATCGGCGCCCAGAAGCTTCAACATGCGGACTTCGGCGGGGGTTTCGAAGCTGGGGCCGAGCCACGCGGCATAGACGCCGGTCGCCAGATCGATGCCCAGCCCCTCGGCGGTCCAGGCGAGATGGGCGGTCAGGTCCGGGTTCCAGGCGTCGGTCAGGCTGGGGAAGCGGGGGCCGAAGGCGTCGTCGTTGGGGCCGACCAGCGGGTTGGTGCCCTGCATGTTGATGTGGTCGGTGATCGCCATCAGGCGGCCGGGGCCGACCTCCGTGCGGAGCGAGCCGGCGGCGCAGGTCAGGAACAGCGTCTCGCAGCCGGCCAGCTTGAGGGTGCGGATGGGGAGCTTGATGGCGGCAGGTCCCGTGCCCTCGTAGAGATGGACGCGGCCCTGCATGCAGGCGACGCGCTCGCCGCCGAGAGTGCCGAGCACCAGTTGACCGGCGTGGCCGTGAACGCCGGGGCGCGGGAAACCGGGCAGGTCGGCGTAGGAGATCGTGACGGGGTCCTCGATCCGCTCCGCCAGCCCGCCGAGGCCGGAGCCCAGCACGATGCCGACGCGGGGCGTGAATCCGGGGGCGCGCTCGGCGATGACTTTCGCGGCGTCTTCCGGGGTGGCGGCGGTGCTCATGCGGGGAGGCTCCTCAGAAGCTCAGGTTTTCGGGGCCGAACGAGAACGGCAGCAATTCGTCAAGCGTCACCGTTTTGCGGACACCTTCGGGGCCGCAGACGTGGATCTGGACGTCGGGCGCGCAGAACTCGCGGAGGCGCTGGCGGCAGCCGCCGCAGGGGGTGCAGAGCATGCCGTCGCCCGGCTTTCCGCCCATCACGACGACTTCGACGATCCGGCGGTCTCCGCCCGCGATCATCATGCCGATGGCGCTGGCTTCGGCGCACTGGCCTTGGGGGTAGGCCGCGTTTTCCACATTGGCGGCGGCGTAGAGCTGGCCGCTGTCGGTGCGGAGGCAGGCGCCGACGTGGAAGTTGGAATAGGGGGCGTAGGCCCGCTCCATCGCCTGGGCGGCTTGGCGGATCATGGTGTCGAGATCGCTGCTCATCGCTCTTTCACATAAGGTATGCCGCTGGCCTTGGGAGCGACCGCCCGGCCGACGAAGCCCGCCAGCAGGAACACGGTCAGCACATAGGGCAGCATCTGGATGAACTGGACGGGGATGACCCCGATGCCGGGGATATCGACGCCCTGAAGCCGGATCTGGACCGCGTCGGCGAACGCGAACAGCAGGCAGGCGCCCAGCGTGGGGACGGGGCGCCACTTGCCGAAGATCAGCGCCGCCAGCGCCAGATAGCCCATGCCGGCGGTCATGTCGCGGACGAAGCCCGGCGCCCTGCGCGGTCGAGAGGTAGGCTCCCGCCGCACCGGTCAGGGCGCCGCAGATCACCAGCGCCTGATAGCGCAGTTTGGCGACGGAAATGCCGGCGGTATCCACGGCGCTGGGGTTCTCGCCGACCGCCCGCAGGCGCAGGCCGAAGCGGGAGCGGTAGACCACCCAGCCGGTCAGCGGCACCGCCAGGGCCGCGGCATAGACCAGGATGTTGTGGCCGCTGATGACTTCGCGGTAGAGGGGGCCGAGGACGGGGATGGCATTGCCGATGGCGTCGGCGAAGGGGAGGGTGATCGGGTCGAAGCGCTCGCCCTGCTGGAGCAGGGGCGTCTGCCCGCCCTGCTGGAACCACGCGAAGGCGAGAGTCGGCGTCAGTCCGGAAACCAGGATGTTGATCGCCATGCCGCTGACCACCTGATTGCCGTGGTGGGTGACGGAGGCATAGGCGTGGACCATCGACAGCGCGACCCCGGCGGCGATGCCGGCCAGCAGGCCGATCCAGGGGCTTCCGGTGACCGATGCGGCGGCGGCGGCGGCGAAGGCTCCCGCCAGCATCTTGCCTTCCAGCCCGATATCGACCACGCCGGAGCGCTCGGCGAACAGGCCGGCCAGGGCTGCCAGCACCAGGGGGGCGGCGGTGCGGAGCGTGCCGTCGAGGACGGAGAGGAGGGTGAGATAATCCATGGCGTCGTCTGGCTCCGGGTCAGGCGGCCGGGGCCGGTTGGGTGCCGTGCGGCGGAACAGGGCTTCGATCCGGGGGCGGAACAGGTTTTCCAGGGCGCCCGCGAACAGGATCACAAGGCCCTGGATCACCACCACCATCTCCCGGTTGATCGACGGGAAATCGAACGCGAGTTCGGAGCCGCCCTGGTAGAGCGCGCCGAACAGCAGGGCCGCCAGCACGATGCCGATGGGATGGTTGCGGCCCATCAGGGCCACGGCGATGCCGACGAAGCCGACGCCGCCGGTGAAGCCCAGGATCAGGCGGTGATGCACGCCCAGCACCTCGTTCAGCCCGACGAAGGCGGCGAGCGCTCCCGACAGGGCCATGGCGAGGATGATGTTGCCGGACGGCGAGATGCCGGCATAGACGGCGGCGCGCTCGTTCTGGCCGACGGTGCGGATCTCGTAGCCCCAGCGGGTGTGCCAGATGAAGACCCAGAACAGGACGCAGCAGACCAGCGCCCAGACGAACGACAGGTTGAGCGGAGATGCGGGGATCTGGAGGCCGATCCAGCCCAGCGCCTGATGCATGAAGGGCAGCCACGTGGTTTCCGCGAACTGGCGGCTTTCCGGGGATTGCTGGCCCGGCGCTATCAGCACATCGACCAGCAGCCACGTCATGATCGAGGCCGCGATGAAGTTGAACATGATCGTCGTGATGACGATGTGGCTGCCGCGTTGCGCCTGAAGATATGCCGGGATGAAGGCCCAGGCGGCACCTCCGGCGGCACCCGCCACGATGCCGAGGACCGCGATCAGCGGCCAGGGCAGCCAGCCGAGATAAAGCGCCACCAGCCCGATCGCCAGGCCGCCGATATAGGCCTGTCCCTCCCCGCCGATATTGAACAGGCCGCAGTGGAACGCCACCGCGACCGCCAGACCGGTGAAGATGAAGTTGGTCGAGTAATAGAGTGTGAAGCCGATCGCCTCGGGATAGCCGAACGAGCCGTAGAGCAGCACTTGCATCGCGGCGATCGGGTTTTCGCCGATGGCCAGGATGACGAGGCTCGACACCAGCAGCGCCGCCACGAGGTTGAGCACCGGCAGCAGGGCGTAGTTCACCCAGCCCGGCACCTCCCCCGGCTGCCCGAACCCCTTAACCTTGCCTGTGGCCGTCGTTTCGGATGTCATGCCGAGCGCCTGTCCCCGATCGTTGATCGCTTGCAGCGAACTTGCCCGGTTGCCGGGGCGGAGGCAAGGCGGTTGGGTCGGCGCGTTGTCAGTCATTTGTAAACTACTCCTTATGTTATAGATGGCCTTTCGCGGGCAATAGGGAATTGGGAGACAGTGAATGCCGTCCGACGCAGTTGTTATTCCCCAGGGTCTTGATCGGTCCCGGCGGTGCGGCCTTGTGCGAGACCGACCTGTTCCGCCCGGTCTATCGGCCGATGCAGGGTGACCGCTGGCGGCTCGATGTCACTCCGATGTGCATGGCGCCGGGATACTGGAGCGGGCCGCAACTGGTCACCGATATGGCGGCGCTGGTGCGGGTCGAGGATGAAGGCAGAAGCATCCGGACATGGATGTCGATGACGCCCATGGAGATCGAAAGCCAGGAACTGGGCTGCCGCGCCGCCTTCGGCCATACCGTGGTGATGGGCTTGGGCATGGGCTGGGCCACCGCCAACGCGGCCCTTCGGCCGGATGTCACCGCCGTGACGGTGGTCGAGTTCGACCCGGAAGTCATCGCGATGATCGGCGAGATCGGCGTTTTCGGGCAGTTGCCGCCTGAGGCTCAGGCCAAGATCACCGTCGTGCGCGGCGATGCGCTGACCTACACGCCGGACCAGCCGGCGGATACCCTGCTGGCCGATATCTGGCTGCCGATCAACGGTGACGAGCGGGTGGATCAGGTGCGCGGAATGCTGGCCAATACCGGCGCGTCCAGGGTCTATTTCTGGGGTCAGGAGATGGTCATCGCCAGAATGGCGCGGGATCTGGGCCTGTCGCTGGAGGGCGGGGACGTGGGGCGGGCCAGCGTGGGGCGGATTGTCGCGGAACTGGGGTTGCCGCTGATCGGACCGGAATTGCCGGATTATCCGGAGCGGATAGCGCGGGCCGCCGCCAAGTGGCTGCATGACGCATGAGAACATGATTCCGGGGCTGGTTCGGCCATGTCCTTAACCGCCGTTTAACGGCGCCATGCTATTCATATGACCTCTGCCGGTGGACAATCGTGCCGAGGGTGGCGGGCCGAAATCAGGACGACGT
This sequence comes from uncultured Alphaproteobacteria bacterium, assembly GCA_963848585.1. Classification (GTDB taxonomy): domain Bacteria; phylum Pseudomonadota; class Alphaproteobacteria; order Azospirillales; family Azospirillaceae; genus Skermanella. The sequence continues at coordinate 61,970 of CAWKET010000018.1, forward strand.
GTGGGAGATGAGTGAAGAATCGGCGCCGGGAAAGCCCTGGAAGAAGAAGCTTCTCGCTTGGTGGGAAGGCTATGACCTGCCGAAGGAAAAGGCGGAAGCCCATGAGCCGGAACCCGCCGGTAGCGGCGGAAGCCCCTGCGGGCAACAAGCCGGCTCTGACCGGCGTCACTTCCCGGTTCGGAAAACCGCTCTGGTCCGCGACCCGCATCCAGGTGGTCGAGAAGCTTTGGGGTGAAGGTTTCACCACGCCCGGCGGCGACGATTACATTCCCCAACTGGTCAAGCCGCTTGGGCTCAACCCCGCGATGAGCGTGCTGGATCTGGCGGCGGGCTTGGCGGAGCCGGGCGGAAGATGGCGGCCCAGTACGGCTGCTGGGTCACCGGCATGGAGCCGTCGCCGGTGCTCGCCAAGGAAGGAATGGAGCGGTCGGTCAAGGCCGGCATGGCCAAGCAGGCGACGATCGTCCACTACGATCCCGAGAACTTCAAGCATCCCAAGCGCTTCGACTGCATCTTCGCCAAGGAAGCCTTCTGCTTCGTCAAGAACCGCGAAGGGCTGCATGACGGCATCGAGCTGAGCCTGAAGCCGCGCGGGCAGTTGCTGTTCACCGACTACGTCTTCGACAAGGAAGAGCCGCGTTCGGCCGCCGATCAAGGACTGGATAGCCAAGGAGCCGGTGGAGCCGTTTCCGCTGACCATGCAGCAGACGATCAACTCGCTCCAGCAGCGCAACCTGGATATCCGGATCAACGAGGACATCACCGATGCCCACCGCACGCTGATCGTGGCGGCCATCCAGTCGCTGACCGAGTTCCTTCAAAGCCGCAGCCTGGACAATGAAACCAAGCTGGCGGTGGTCGAGGAGGTCGAGCAGTGGGCGAGGCGGGTCGCCGCACTTCAGAGCGGGTTGCGGGCGTACCGGTTCTTCGCGCTGAAACTTGCCGACGGATCGGAGGGGTGAGCCTTGAAATCGCGCCCGATCAGGTGCCGGAATACAGGCGCTTATTGACATTGGGTGCCCGTATCCATATTTTCCGCCGCTCTTGTGACTTAGCCTCCGACCTAGCCTCTTAGGACTTGAAACGATGAAGATCGTCAACTCGCTGAAATCCATGAAGACCCGGCACAAAGCCTGCCGCGTGATCCGCCGCAAGGGCCGCGTCTACGTCATCAACAAGCAGAACCCCCGCTTCAAGGCACGCCAGGGCTGAGCGTGCGAAACGGGAGAGCCCGTATCTCCGGGAGGTGACCGCGCCGATAATTCCGGCGCGGTTTTGCTTTTTGGGGCCGGGAATTTCCCGCTCTATTTCCTCCGATAAGCGCTCTTGTTCCATAAAGTGGTGATACCACTTTACTTGACGGCCATAATTTTCCACATTGGCTATCGCTTAAGAATAAGAGACGTGATGGTGCCGATTCCGGTTATCCGCGAATCATGGCGCTGTCTGCTGGAGGAGGAAACACGGCATGAAGATGCCCACGCCGGACGCTGCGGTGCTCGCCCGTCGGCAGGAGATCGTAAACGCGCTTAGGGCCATCGTGCCGGGTGAAGGCGTCATCGTCGAACAGGACGAGATGCGCGTTTATGAAACCGACGCTCTGACCGCTTATAAGCAATTGCCGATGGTCGTCGTTCTGCCGAAGACGACCGAGCAGGTTTCCAAGGTCCTCAAATACTGCAACGAGATGGGGGTCAAGGTCGTCCCGCGCGGGGCCGGCACGTCCCTGTCGGGCGGCGCGCTGCCGCTGGTCGACGGCATCATCCTGGGCCTCGGCAAGTTCAACAAGATCCTGGACATCGATTACGCCAACCGGACGGTCACGGCGCAGCCGGGCGTCACCAATCTCGGCATCACCAACGCGGTGGCGCATGAGGGCTTCTATTACGCGCCCGATCCCAGCAGCCAGATCGCCTGCACCATCGGCGGCAACATCGCCGAGAACTCCGGCGGGGTGCATTGCCTCAAATACGGCCTGACCACCAACAACGTCCTCGGCATCGAGATGGTGCTGATGAACGGCGACATCGTGCGGCTGGGCGGCAAGCATCTCGATTCCGACGGCTACGACCTGCTCGGCATCATGACCGGGTCGGAAGGGTTGCTGGGCGTCGTCACCGAGGTGACGGTGCGCATCCTGAAGAAGCCCGAGACGCTGCGGGCGGTGCTGATCGGCTTTCCCAGCAGCGAGACCGGCGGAGACTGCGTCGCGGCCATCATCGCGGCGGGCATCATCCCCGGCGGCATGGAGATGATGGACAAGCCGGCGATCCACGCGGCGGAGGAGTTCGTCCATGCCGGATATCCGCTGGACGTGGAAGCGATCCTGATCGTCGAACTGGACGGGCCGGAGGCGGAGGTCAACCACCTGATCGGCGAGGTCGAGGCGATCGCCCGCAAACACGGCGCGGTATCGGTCCGGGTCAGCTCGTCCGAGGATGAGCGGCTGGTCTTCTGGGCCGGGCGCAAGGCGGCTTTCCCCGCCGTCGGGCGGATCAGCCCGGACTATCTGTGCATGGACGGCACGATCCCGCGCAAGCAGTTGCCGCTGGTGCTGAACCGCATGGCGGAGATGTCGGAGCATCACGGCTTGCGGGTCGCCAATGTGTTCCATGCGGGCGACGGCAATCTGCATCCGCTGATCCTGTACGATGCCAACAAGCCGGGCGAGTTGCAGGCGGCGGAGGACTTCGGCGCCGATATCCTGAAGCTGTGCGTCGAGGTCGGCGGCGTGCTGACCGGCGAGCATGGCGTGGGCGTCGAGAAGCGCGACCTGATGGGGCATCAGTTCACCGAGACCGACATGAACCAGCAGCAGCGGGTCAAATGCGCCTTCGATCCCGGCGGGCTGCTGAATCCCGGCAAGGTGTTCCCGCAGCTTCACCGCTGCGCCGAACTGGGCCGCATGCATATCCACCGCGGCCAGTTGCCGTTCCCCGACCTTCCGCGCTTTTAAGGGCTGGCATGACGAACTCATTTGAAGCCGGCGGACGCGGCGCAGGCATTGGAAGCCGTCCGCTGGGCCATTTCCGAAGAAACTCCGCTGGAACTGGTGGGACACGGCACCAAGCGGGCTCTGGGGCGGCCGTTCCAGGCCACCCATACGCTGGATATGTCGGACCTGACCGGCGTGAAGCTTTACGAGCCGGAGGAGCTGGTGCTGTCGGCGCAGGCCGGCGACGCCTTTGGCCGAGCTGGAAGCGCTGCTGGCCGAGAACCGCCAGCAATTCGCCTTCGAGCCGCCCGACTTCGGGCCGCTGCTTGGGGGAGAGGCCGGCAAGCAGACGATCGGCGGCGTGGTGTCCTGCAATCTGGCGGGGCCGCGCCGGGTCAAGGCCGGGGCGGCGCGCGACCACTTCCTGGGCTGTCAGGCGGTCAGCGGGCGCGGCGAGGCTTTCAAGGCCGGCGGCAGGGTGGTGAAGAACGTCACCGGCTATGATCTGCCGAAGCTGCTCGCCGGATCCTATGGCACGCTGGCGCTGCTGACGGAGGTGACGCTGAAGGTGCTGCCGGCGCCGGCGGATACCAGGACGGTGCTGATCCGGGGCCTGGACGACGCGACGGCGATCCGGGTGATGGCGCTGGCGCTTCAAAGCCCGTACGAGGTCGCGGGGGCCGCCCATGTGCCGGCGGCGCTGGCGGGCGGCGTCGGGGTCGATGAGCTGGGCGGCGGCGTGGCCGCGACCGCGATCCGGCTGGAGGGCTTCGGGCCGTCGATCGAGTACCGGGCGGGCAAGTTCCGCGACCTGTTCCGTGATTTCGGGAGCGTCGAGTTCCTGGAGCGGGAGCCGTCGCTGGCGTTCTGGGCGGCGGTTCGCGACGTGAAGCCGTTTGTCGTCGAGCCGGAACGGCTGGTCTGGCGGCTTTCGGTGCCGCCGGCCGATGGCGCGCGGGTGGCGGCGGATATCGCATCCAGGCTTCCGGCGGAGGCTTATTTCGACTGGGGCGGCGGGCTGGTCTGGCTGGCTGTCGATCCCGCGGTGGAGCGGGCGGGCCAGCAGGTGATCCGCGATGCCGTACGCCTTGGCGGAGGCCACGCGACGCTGATCCGGGCGCCCGACACGGTGCGGGCCTCGGCGGATGTGTTCCATCCCCAGGCTGCGGCGCTGGCGGCCTTGTCGGCGCGCGTCAAAGAATCCCAGGACCCTAAACGCATTTTCAATCCCGGCCGTATGTACGCCGGGGTCTGACGCGGAGAACCGCCATGCAGACCAATTTCACCCTGGCCCAGCTTGCCGAACGCCGATACGCGGGAATCCGAAAAGATCCTGCGCACCTGCGTCCACTGCGGCTTCTGTACCGCGACATGCCCGACTTACGTCCTGCTGGGCGATGAGTTGGACAGCCCGCGCGGCCGGATCTACCTGATGAAGGACATGCTGGAGAACGACAAGCCGGCGAACGATCAGGTGGTCAAGCATATCGACCGCTGCCTGTCGTGCCTGTCGTGTATGACCACATGTCCGTCCGGCGTGCATTACATGCATCTGGTCGATCATGGCCGCGCCCATATCGAGAAGACCTACCGCCGTCCGGCGTCGGAGCGCCTGATGCGCAAGATGCTGGCGACGGTGCTGCCGCGTCCGGGATTGTTCCGGATGGCCTTGATGGCGGCCAAGGCGGGGCGGCCCGTGGCCGGCGTGATGCCGGCCAGGCTCAAGGGCATGCTGGCGCTGGCGCCGAAGAAAATCCCCGGCCCCAGTGCGGTGGACAAGCCGCAGGTGATCCCGGCTGAGGGCACGCGGCGGAAGCGGGTGGCGATCCTGAACGGCTGCGCCCAGCAGGTGCTGAACACGGCGATCAATGAATCGACGGTTCGGCTGCTGACGCGGCACGGTGTCGAGGTGGTGGTCGCCAAGGGCGCCGGGTGCTGCGGGGCGCTGACCCATCACATGGGCCTGACCGAAAACGCCCACGGCTATGCCCGCGCCAATATCCTGGCCTGGACGCGGGAGATCGAGAAGGGCGGGCTGGATGCGATCGTGATCAATACGTCCGGCTGCGGAACGACCGTGAAGGACTACGGCTTCATGTTCCGCGAGGACAAGGAGCTGGCGGACAAGGCGGCGCGGATCTCGGCGCTGGCGAAGGACGTGACCGAGTTCATGGCCGAGCTTGGCCTGGGTGAGCCGGTGGTCGAGACGGGGCAGGTGGTGGCCTACCACTCCGCCTGCTCGATGCAGCACGGCCAGAAGATCAAGACCCCGCCGCGCTCGCTGCTCGGCCAAGCGGGGTTCCAGATCCGCGAGGTGCCGGAAGGCCACCTGTGCTGCGGCTCGGCCGGTACCTACAATCTGGTTCAGCCGGAGATCGCGGGGCAACTGCGCGAGCGCAAGGTCCGCAACATCGAAAGCACGAAGCCGCAGGTGATCGCGGCGGGCAATATCGGCTGCATGACCCAGATCGGGTCGGGGACGTCGATCCCGATCGTCCACACGGTCGAACTGCTGGACTGGGCGACGGGCGGGCCGCTGCCGGAGGCGTTGAGGGGCAACCCGGACTTCGCCGACGCGGCCGAAGGCGGCGGCGGAGGTCAGGCGGCGGAGTGAGTAAATTCCGGCTGTCGTGTGGACTTCGAATTGCGGCGGAGTTGTCGGGCTCGAAGAGGCCCGACCTACGAAACAGAAGCCGTAGGTCGGGCCTCTTGAGCCCGGAATCGACCGAGCATAGCAAGTCGGAATTTCTGGATGCCGGTATTGAGCCAGTCTCTTGTCGAAGACGAATCCAGGCACCGGGTTTCGTACTCCTACCTCTTCAGCCGCCAAGGCGATATTCTGGGGATTCCGATCTCAATCAGCTTGAGACCGTAGGAGATATCGTTCCGGATCGATATCGAGATGGACCAAGAATTTCAGCAACGCGGTATATGCGACTTGACGCGCTCGCATAGACGATCGCAATACCCATATTCGACTGCCAGCGTCCAGACACCTAAGTTCCACCGAAGCCTTGAAGGTCGGTATAGCGGCTAGATCGCTCAGACGATCACTTAACAGGCAGCCATGCCATGTCGATGCGGGTAACATGAACATCGACTTCACTGCCGCTTGTTCGGTGAGCAGCATTTCATGCAGGTCTTGCCGTCATAACGCCTTCTTTGGCTTTCTCAGCCAGCGCCAACATGATCCGGACTGCCGAAGACGCGCCTTGGCGCGGATTGCGATGCGGATCATCGCCAGCATACGGGACGCTGTTCATCAACGCTCAGAGTTCGTCAAGGTCAGATCGGGGTGATGGAATGTGCCTCGGAAAATGAGGTCGATAGTCTCCTTATCGTGTAACCGGCCGCTTCAATTTGGCTAAGGCGCACCCATCCGCAAGCGTATCACGGCGTTGGCTAGATTAAGGTCATCAATTCGGCAATGCGCGGGACTCGCAATCGGAACATGCGTGACACTGAAGTCATGCTTAGGGCTGGCAGTATACGTTTCCAAACACCGTAGCTCTTGCGCTCGCCGGTGTACGTTTTCCCAGACCAGTTCGGCATCCTGACTATTCGCAGTGCAAAACTCGCCCTGTGCCCGCATGCGGTCGAACAACCATCGCGTTCTTAAGAGTATTGGCGTTCCGACCGCTCAGTAAAGGGGCGCGCAAGCTTGGTCTCCCTTAGGAAAGAGGATCACGGCTGATCGCCGCCTCCACCCAGGCGATGCGCAGGACGTTGGTGTTGCCGGGGGTGCCGAAGGGCATGCCGGCGGTTATGACGAGGCGCTGGCCTTCGACGGCGATGCCGTCCTGGAAGGCGATGCGGGAGGCTTTCTGGACCATTTCGGCGAAGGTGCTGACGTCGCCGGTGTGGACGCTGTGGACGCCGTAGGACAGGACGAGGCGGCGGGCGGTTTCCAGGCGCGAGGTCAGTGACAGGATCGGCACGTCGGGGCGCTCGCGGACCGCGCGAAGGGCGGTCGAGCCGGAGGTGGTGTAGGTCACGATGCAGGCGGCGGAGACCGTGTGCGCCACCTGACGGGCCGCCGCGGTGATCGCGTCCGCCGAGGTCTGCTGCGGGTCGGGGTGCTGGGCGTCCATGATCGCGCGGTAGGAGGGGTCGTGTTCGACCCGGCGGGCGATGCGGTCCATGATCGAGACGGCCTCGATCGGGTAGGCGCCGGTCGCGGTTTCGGCGGACAGCATGACGGCGTCGGCGCCGTCATAGACGGCGGTCGCCACGTCGGACGCTTCGGCGCGGGTCGGCGTGGGGGAGGTGATCATCGATTCGAGCATCTGGGTCGCGACGATCACCGGCTTGCCGAACATCCGGGCCGTGCGGACGATCCGCTTCTGGATGGCGGGCACGTCCTCGGCCGGCAGTTCGACGCCGAGGTCGCCACGGGCGACCATGACGCCGTCGGACATTTCGATCAGCTCGTCGAGATGGGTGATGGCCGACGGGCTTCTCCATCTTGACCAGCAAGGCCGCGCGGTTGGCGATCAGGCGGCGGGCCTCCGCCACGTCTTCGGGGCGCTGGACGAAGCTGAGCGCCACCCAATCGACGCCGATGTCGAGCGCATAGCGCAGGTCGTCGCGGTCCTTGGGCGTCAGCGGCGAGAGCGGCAGGATGACGTTGGGGACGTTGACGCCCTTGCGGTCGGAAAGCTGGGTGCCGCTGACCACCTCGGTCTCGGCATGATCGGGGCCGCAGCTCAGCACGTGCAGGCGGACCTTGCCGTCGTCGAGCAGCAGGTCGGTGCCGGACTTCAGCGCTTCGAAAATCTCGGGATGGGGCAGGTTGACGCGTGTTTCGTCGCCGGGTTCGGGCGACAGGTCCAGCCGGAACTTCATGCCGCGGAGAGAGGCTGGATCGGGCCGGCGGCGAACCGGCCGACCCGGAGCTTGGGTCCCTGGAGGTCGGCCATGGCGCAGATGGGGCGGCCGGTTTCATGCTCCAGCGCCCGCAGGATCTCCAGCCGCGTGCCGTGGTCCTGCTGGGTGCCGTGGCTGAAGTTGAGCCGGAAGACATCGACACCGGCTTCGAACAAGGCGCGGATCTGGTCCGGCGTCGAAGTGCCCGGTCCTAATGTCGCGACGATCTTGGTCGAGCGGGAGCGCCGGACGGAGTTGGCCTTGCGTTTCATTACGGTCCCTTTTTGCCATGAAGTCTGACGGGGTTCCGGTCGTGCATTGCGGGAGGGGCGCAAGGCAGCCTGACTTCAGGCTTTCCTCTGCGACACCTTGCCGCTACTGGCGCGAAAGTCAATGGCGAGCGGGAGGCGGCGGCGGTTGCGTGGGCCATTCCGACCTCGTAAGAAAAGGTGGACGTTTCACTGAACGGCGAACCACTGGGCGGGGTTGCACATTGGACGGGGATCGGATTGAGCGCGGGTTACGGCGGGCGGCCCCACGGCGGGCAGTCAAGCGTGCCGACGCGGAGGGGGCCAACCCCGTCCAGGCGCTGAGCCGCGCGCTCGATCTGCTGGAATGCATCGCGGCGGCGGAATCCGGCCTTGGCCTGGGGGAGTTGGGGCAGGCGACCGGGCTGCCGCCCAGCACGGTGCACCGGCTGCTGAAGAGTTTGGAGCAGCGGCACTATGTCGTCCATGACGAGGATCGCGGGCGCTGGTTCATCGGGGTGCAGGCGTTCAGCGTCGGCGGTGCTTTTCTGCGCGGGCGGAACTACGCGGCGCTGGCGCGGCCGATCATGCGGCGGCTGATGGAAGAGGCCGGGGAAACCGTCAATCTGGCGGCGGAGGACCGGGGTGAAGCCGTGTTCCTGGCGCAGGTCGAATGCCGCCAGATGATGCGGGCGCTGTCGCAGCCCGGCATCCGGGTGCCGCTGCACTGCTCCGGCGTCGGCAAGGCGCTGCTGGCCGCATTTCCGGTGCTTGAGGCCGAGGCGGTGCTGGCGGAGCGGCATCCGGCGGTCGGACTGACCGGCAAGACGATCACCGATCCGGAAAGCCTGCTGCGGGAACTGGCCGTCAGCCGCGAGCGCGGCTACGCGATCGATGACGAGGAACATGCCGTAGGATTGCGCTGCGTGGCCGCGGCCATCCATGACGAGCACGGGCGGCCGCTGGCGGCGCTGTCGATTTCCGGGCCGACGGCGCGTATTCCCGAACGAGCGGATTCGCGGCGCTGGGCGCCATGGTCGTGCTGGCGGCGGCTGACGTCACGGCGGCGGTGGGCGGCAGGATGCCCGACCGCCGGTCCACTGGCCGTCGCTGAAGCCGTCAGGGGCGGGGTCGGGCGGCTGGATCAGCGCTTGCGGCGGCTTCGGCGGCGGTGATGGCTTCGCGGCGGCGGCGGGCGGCGTGGTAGTGCTCCAGCACCCAGTTCAGATGGGCCGTCATGGCGGCGGCTGCCGCTTCGGGGTCGTGGCGGTCGATCGCGCGGTGGATCGCGCGGTGCTGGGCCAGGACCGTCTTGTCCTCGCTGCGGTCGAACAACTCGTGCCGGTGGAATTCCAGCATCTGGGTCAGCGTGTCGCGGATCACCGACAGGATATGCATATAGATCGGGCTGCCGGCCGCCTTGCCGATGGCGATGTGGAAATCCACGTCGTCGGTCGCCCGCAGCTTGCCGCGCGACGGCTGCGCCATGGCCATGACGGTGCGGCCGATCTCGGCCACCTGTTCGGGTGTCGCGTTCATGGCGGCGCGGCGGGCCGCCCATGATTTCGAGGATGACCCGGATTTCCGCCAGATCGTAGAGGTTGTCGAACTTGATCCGGATCATCTCGGTCAGGGCCGGGTCCATATCGCCGGCGGTGGAGAGCACGCGCGTGCCTCCCCCCTGAACGGCGGTCAGGAAACCCTTGGGTCTTCAACTGCTGAAGGGCGGCGCGTACCGACACGCGGCTGACGCCCATCTGCTCGGCAAGCTGACGCTCACCGGGCAGGCGCTGGCCGGGGGTCAGTTCGCCGTGCGCGATCATGTCGAGGAGTTTTGTCGCGACCTTGTCGGAAACCCGGTCTCCGCCATACTTGGCTACGGGTTCGGCCGCCTCGCTCGTTTCGGTCAATACGCCTTCCTCCAGGCCGCTTTTCAGTCGATACGGCCGCGCATGGTAATACCAGATGACTATCCGCGCCAGAGCGTTGCGGAGCTCCGACCGGCATTTTGGATCAATTTGAACGGAATGCAATAAGGTGGTAGTCAGGGCATTCCGTAAAGGTAGGTTTGTATCGAAGTATTTCACCGGCTGCCGCGGCGGGCCAGGAAGATGCCGGCGAGGACGATGGCGGCGCCCAGCGCCTGGAGGAAGCCCAGGGGTTCGGCCAGCAGTATCCAGGCGAAGATGGCGGCGGCGGCGGGTTGGAGAAGCAGGCTGACGGAGGAGAAGGCCGGCGGCAGGTGGGCGAGGGCGTAGGCGATCAGGCTCTGGCCTCCGGCGTGGCTGATGACGCCGAGGGCCGCCAGGACCGTCCAGCCATAGAGTGAGGGCGGGATCAGGCTTTCGCCGGAGAGCAGGGCCAGGGGCAGCAGGGTCAGGCCGCTGACCAGGCCGGTCCAGGTCATGATGGTGGCGGTCGAGAACTCGGCCCGCAGGCGGCCGACCGACAGGATGTAGCCGGCGTAGAACATGGCGGTGACGATGCCGAGCGCGTCGCCGGTCAGATGGCTGGGCTGAGGTTCATGCTCTCGCCCATCAGCACGATGGCGCCGCCGATCGCCAGGGCCAGACCGCCGATGAAGGTGCGGGAGAAGCGCTGCTTGAAGACGGCCCAGGCGACCAGCGTCACGAAGATCGGCGCGAAATTGGCGAGAAGGGTGGAGTTGGCGACCGAGGTGAACTGGATCGACCAGTGCCATACCGCCAGATCGCCCGCGAAGAACAGGCCGGCCCAGATCAGGCGCAGATAGTCGCGCCGGCTGGAAGGGCGGCGGGGCGGGTTGGCGCTCCGGCTTTCCAGCACCATCCAGGCGAACACCACCGGCATCGCGAAGCCGATGCGCCAGAAGGCGGTGGCGACGGGGCCGATTTCGCTCAGGCGCACGAAGATCGGCGACAGGGCGATGCCGAGCGCGCCGACGAGGAGGGCGATCAGGGCGATGCGGGCGGTGCGGTCGGAAGCGGCGGTGTCGTGGTGAGCCGGCTGGGCGGTGGCGGGCGAGGGAGTGGTGGGCATCACGGCTAGGTGCTTCTGAGAGGGGGCGGTGCTGGTGATTACGCCCCTCATGGACACCGGATCGCGCGGGTTTGGCAAGTGCCTGCGGGATCAACGGGGGTCAATCGGGTCAATTCCGTCTTACGGGGCATTTCGTCGCGGCTGCGTTTCGGGTATAGTGCGCGCCATGTCTTCTGCTTCCACGGCTCCCAAGCCGGCGGCGCTGCCGCCTCTGCTCGGTCCCGGCGACCCGCCGCCGGTGACGGTGCTCAACCGCGAGGGCCGCGCGCCCGTCCTGCTGCTGTGCGATCATGCCTCCAACGCCGTGCCGGCGTCGCTCGGTACGCTTGGGGTGGATGATGAGGAGATGTCCAGGCATATCGCCTGGGATATCGGCGCCGCCGATGTGACCAGGGCGCTGGTCGAGCGGTACGACGCGGCGGCGGTGCTGTCGGGATATTCGCGGCTGATCATCGATATCAACCGCGACCTGGAAGACCCGACCTCGATCCCGGTCATCAGCGACGGGGTGATCGTGCCGGCCAACCGGACGCTCGACCCGGCTGAGGCGGCGTTGCGGATCGATGAGCTGTTCTGGCCCTATCAGACCACGGTGGCCGCCGAGATCGACCGGATGATGGAGCGCGGGCAGATTCCGGCCATCGTGTCGATCCACAGCTTCACGCCGGTCATGCGCGACATCGACCGGCCCTGGCATATCGGCATCCTGTGGGATCAGGACGCGCGGATGGCGGGGCCGGTGATCGAGAGCTTGAAGCGCGATCCGCGGCTCTGCGTCGGGGACAACGAGCCTTATACCGGCACGGAACTGCGAGGGCTCGACCCTGGACCGGCACGCGACCCAGCGGGGGCTGCCGAACCTTCTGGTCGAAATCCGGCAGGACCTGATCGACGACTCCGGAGGGCGCCGCCGAGTGGGCGGATATCCTGGGGCGCGCCATGGACGAGGTTCTGGCCGATCCCGATCTTTACCGCATCCAGCATTTCTGAGGATCATGGCTGCCAAGTCTCCCAGCTTCACGCTCGGCATCGAAGAGGAATATCTGCTGGTGGACCGGCAGACCCGCGATATCGTGCCCGATCCACCCGACGACATGCTGACCGCGTGCGAGGCCGTGGCGCCCGATCAGGTCCATCCCGAGTTCCTGCGCTGCCAGATCGAGATCGGCACCTGCGTCTGCTCCGATCTGTCGGAGGCGAAGGGCGAGTTGTCGCGGCTGCGCCTTTCGGTGGCGGATGTCGTCAGCCGCTACGGGCTGGCGCCGATCGCGGCTTCGACCCATCCCTTCGCGGTCTGGCTGCCGCAGAAGCACACCAACCGCGACCGCTACAACATGCTGGCGCGCGATATCGGCGCTCCGGCGCGGCGGCTGATGATCTGCGGCATGCATGTCCATGTCGGGATCGAGGACGAGAACCTGCGCATCGACCTGATGAATCAGGTGCGCTACTTCCTGCCGCATCTGCTGGCGCTTTCGACCTCGTCGCCGTTCTGGCAGGGGCAGGACAGCGGGCTGAAAAGCTACCGGCTGGCGGTCTGGAACGAGTTGCCGCGGACGGGCATGCCCGAGGAATACCATAGCTTCGGCGAGTTCCAGCAGCAGGTCGGGGCGCTGATCGAGGCCGGCGTGATCGAGGACGCCACCAAGCTGTGGTGGGACATCCGGCCGTCGAGCCGGTTCCCGACGCTGGAAATGCGGATCAGCGATATCTGCACGCGGCTGGACGATACGCTGACGGTGGCGGCCTTCTATGTCTGCCTGCTGCGCATGCTGTGGCGGCTGCGGCGGGACAATGTGCAGTGGCGGCGCTACCGGAACCTGCTGATCGAGGAGAACCGCTGGCGGGCTCAGCGCTATGGCTTCGACGGCGGGCTGATCGATTTCGGCCGGGGCGAGATCGTGCCCTATGGCGAGTTGCTGGACGAGCTGATCGGGCTGCTGCGCGAGGACGCGGAAGCGCTCGGCTGCGTCGATTCGATCGCCAACGCCCGCGACATCGTGCGCCGGGGCACCAGCGCCCATCGTCAGGTCGCCGTCTACAAGGAGGCGGTGGCGGGCGGTGCGGAGCCTCAGGAAGCGCTGAGGCAGGTGGTGGACTGGCTGATCGGCGAAACCCTGTTCGGCTTGGAGCCGGCGCCGTAACGGGCGAGATCCGCAGGACGGCGGCGCGGCGGGCGATCTGTTCCGCGCGGTCGCGCATGTCGTAGGGAAGATGGGGTGTCAGATCGATAACCATGCTCAGCATCCCAGGGTGGGAAATGGGCGCTACGCCAGCAGCTGAAGTTAGCTAAAATTAGCGCGGCGGGGAAACGAAATATGCGGGCGTTGCGCTATCCTTCGCCAGATGCCATGTCAGGCGGACGGTCATAACGTCATAACGAAAAATTCGAGGAGTTGAGACGATGACGACGGAACTGGACGAGCGGACACGCACCGAACTGGAGGCCGCGGCCTTCCGGCAACTGGTCGAGCATCTGCGCAACCGCAGCGATGTGCAGAACATCGACCTGATGAACCTCGCCGGCTTCTGCCGCAACTGCCTGTCGAAGTGGTACCGGGCCGCCGCCGAGGGCAAGGGGCTGGAGATGAGCTACGACGACGCCCGCGAGATCATCTACGGCATGCCGTACGAGGAGTGGAAGAACAAGCATCAGGCGGAAGCGACGGTCGAGCAGCAGCAGGCCTTCGCGGCGGCCCAGGCCCGCGCCGATCACTGACCGGGGTCCCGCCTTCGGCGCGGGGACAGCGGACGCGTGTGAAAAATTGGTCCCGACGCTCGCCGATGGGTGCCCTTGGCGATCGGATTGGCTATGGTGCGCCCGACAGGTCGTTTCAGGTGACGAGGAATTCATGACGGACAGTTCAGTTGCGGCGCGAGCCGATGCGGCTCCGACGAACGATGTCGGGGGCATCGCCGCCGATCGCCTTCGCTCCTTTGTCGAGCGCTTGGAGCGCCTTGAGGAAGAGAAGAAGGGCATTTCCGACGACATCAAGGACGTCTATCTCGAAGCCAAGGGCACCGGGTTCGACGTCAAGATCATCCGCACCATCATCCGGCTCCGGAAGAAGGCGAAGGAAGAGCGTCAGGAAGAGGAAGAGTTGATCGAACTCTATAAGATGGCGCTGGGGATGGAGTGAGAACGGGCGTCAAAATTTTGTGACGCCGGATTGCGGGCCGCGCCCACGGCCCGCCCCACTTCGCTCCTGAAGGTTTAGACGGTCAGCGATCGATGGGAAAGGGGCGGATGCCGGCATGGCTCGGCATCAAGGATGGTGGGCGTGTTCGAGCGGTTTGGCAAGGTGGTCCGTCAGGATACCGCGCTGTTCGTCCAGTCGCCCGGTGACGACGAAGTGGTTGGAACTGGTGACCCGCTTCAAGTCACCCACATCGCGCTTCAACTCAGCGACATCCAGCTTGAGAACACCGACATCCTGCTTAAGGACGGCAACGTCCTGCTTGAGTTCAGCGATCCATTTGAACGCTCCTGCTTGTCAGCGACATCCAGTTTGAGACCCGACGTCCTGCTTGAGTTCGCCAAGCCCTGCCGCAGTTCAGCAAATCCCTCATCCATCTTGGAGATCAGTTGCAGCAGCAAGGGTTTCAATTCGGAAATTTCGTTCGTCATCCGTCCGGTCTTTCATCTGCAATAAAGTATGATCCATACTTCCAGGCGATGCCATAACAAACCGATCGGCCTGGCATACTGTCGCATGCCGGCCTGCCAGTTCCTCTCACCCTTCGCCTTCAGCAGCGCCCCGATCTCGCCGACGATGCCGCGGCGGAACAGCAGGACGCAGACGACGAAGATCACGCCGGTCACCACCGTCACCGGCAGTTGCGTGCCGGCCAGATAGTTCTGCAGCGTCACCACCAGGAAGGCGCCGACGACCGGCCCGAAGATGGTGCCCAGGCCGCCGAGCAGCGTCATCAGCACGACCTCGCCCGACATCTGCCACGTGATGTCGGTCAGCGACGCCAGCTGGAACACGATCGCCTTGGTCCCGCCCGCCAGGCCCGCCAGCGCCGCCGACATCACGAACGCCGTCAGCTTGTACTGGTCGACCTTGTAGCCGAGCGAGACGGCGCGCGGCTCGTTCTCCCGGATCGCCTTCAGCACCTGACCGAACGGCGAGTGGATCGTCCGGTGGATCAGCGCGAACCCGGCCAGGAACACCGCCAGCACGAAGTAGTACATGATCAGGTTGTTGCCGAGGTCGAACAGCCCGAACAGGATGCCCGCGCGGCACCGCCTGGATGCCGTCCTCGCCGCCGGTGAACTTCAACTGCAAGCGCCAGGAAGAACACCATCTGCGACAGCGCCAGCGTGACCATCGCGAAGTAGATGCCCTGCCGCCGGATCGCGATGACGCCGAACAGCAGCCCGAAGGCCGCCGCCGTGGCGACGCCGAGCAGGATGCCCAGCTCCGGCGTCAGCCCCCAGACCTTGACCGCGTGCGCCGTGACGTAGGCCGCCGAGCCGAAGAACGCGGCGTGGCCGAACGACAGCAGCCCGACATAGCCGATCAGCAGGTTGAAGGCGCAGGCGAACAGCGCGAAGCACAGCGCCTTGGCCAGGAACACCGGGTAGAGCTGGAACGGCGCCACCAGCGCCAGCCCCAGCAGCACCGCCAGCGCCGCCCATTTCAGCGTCGGTGAGCCCTGCCGCTGGGCGGGCGCCGTGCCGGCATAGTGCGATTGTGTGGCCATGGCTATTTCTCCCGTCCGAACAGACCGGCGGGCTTGATCAGCAGCACCACCGCCATGACGACGAAGATCACGATGTTGGAGGCTTCCGGGTAGAACACCTTGGTGAAGCCCTCCAGGATGCCCAGCATGAAGCCGGTCAGGACGGCGCCCAGGATCGAGCCCATGCCGCCGATCACGACGACCGCGAAGACCACGATGATCAGGTTGGAGCCCATCAGCGGGTTGACCTGATAGATGGGGGCGGCGAGCACGCCGGCCAGCCCGGCCAGCGCCACGCCGACGCCGTAGGTGGCGGTGATCATGACCGGCACGTTGATGCCGAAGGCCTGGACCAGCACCGGGTTCTCGGTGGCGGCGCGCAGGTAGGCGCCGAGCTTGGTGCGCTCGATCACGAACCAGGTGCCGAAGCAGACCACGACCGAGGCGATGACGACCCAGGCGCGGTATGTCGGCAGGAACATGAAGCCGAGGTTGTAGCCGCCGGCCAGCGCCGATGGGATCGGGTAGGGCTGGCCGGAGACGCCGTACCAGTGGCGGAACATGCCCTCGATGATCAGGGCCAGCCCGAAGGTCAGCAGCAGGCCGTAGAGGTGGTCGAGCTTGTAGAGCCGGCTCAGCATCAGCTTTTCCAGCACGACGCCGATCAGGCCGACCACCAGCGGGGCCAGGATCAGCGCCCACCAGTAGCCGATGCCGGTGAACTTCAACAGCATCCACGCCGCGAAGGCGCCCAGCATGTACTGGGCGCCGTGAGCGAAGTTGATGACGTTGAGCATGCCGAAGATGACGGCCAAGCCGAGGCTCAGCAGCGCGTAGAAGGACCCGTTGATCAGCCCCAGCAGAAGCTGACCGAACAGGACCTGGGGTGGCACCCCCAGCAGCTCCATCATTGCGGGGATTCCTTTACTTCGACGCCAGTCTTGCAGCCGCTGGCCTCGGCGGTCAGATAGGCCTGATTGCCGGGGATGGTGCGGACGATCTCGTAATAATCCCAGGGCTTCTTGCTCTCATCCGGGGTCTTGACCCGCGCCAGATACATGTCGTGGACCAGCCGGCCATTGGGCAGCAGCTTGGCGTTCTTGGCGAACATGTCCTCGACCGGCAGCTCATGCATCTTGGCCGCCACGGTCTTGCCGTCGTCCGACTTCGCCGCCTGGACCGCCTTCAGGTAATGGCGGACGGCGGAATAGACGCCCGCATGGACCATCGTCGGCTTGCGAGCCCATCTTCTCCTCGTACTTGGCCGACCATGCCCGCGTCTGGTCGTCCATGTCCCAGTAGAAGCCCGTCGTCAGCACCAGCCCCTTCGCGGCGTCCAGCCCCAGCGCGTGGATGTCGGAGATGAACAGCAGCAGCCCCGCCAGCGTCTGGCCCGCTTCGGTGATGCCGAACTCGCCCGCCTGCTTGATCGCGTTGGTCGTGTCGCCGCCGGCATTCGCCAGCCCGATCACCTGCGCGCCCGATCCCTGCGCCTGAAGCAGGAACGACGAGAAGTCCGACGTGCCGAGCGGATGCCGGACCGATCCCATGACCTGGCCGTTCAGCTCCTTCACGACCTTGGTGGTCTCCTCCTCCAGCGAGTGGCCGAAGGCGTAGTCCGCCGTCACGAAGTACCAGGAGTTCTTGCCTTCCTCGCGTCAGCGCGCGGGCGGTGCCGGCCGCCATGGCGTGGTTGTCGTAGGTCCAGTGGAAGCCGGTGGGCGAGCAGGCGTGCCCGTCAGGCGTGGTGCTGCCGGGGCCGGACATCAGGAAGATGCGGCCCTTGTCGCGCGTGACTTCCTGCACCGCCAGCGCCGCCGCCGAGTTCGGCACGTCGGCGACCACATCGACCTGATCGCGGTCGAGCCACTGGCGCGTCAGGTTGGCGGCGATGTCGGCCTTGTTCTGGTGGTCGGCGACCACGATCTCGATCGGCACGCCGTCGATGGCGTTGCCGAACTCCTCCGCCGCCATCCGGGCGGCCACGGCCGAGCCTTCGCCCGCGACGTCGGCATAGATGCCGGAGCGGTCGTTCAGCACGCCGATCTTGATCTTGCCATCGGAAAACGCTCCGGCGCCCTGGGCAAGCGCCGCACCGGACGTCAAAGCGACCAGCGCCGTTCCGGCCAGGATGGATTTGAGCATCTTGTTCATTTTCTTCCCCGTTTCCCTGTTCTGTTTATTCGCTCTTGGTAGACAGTTTACACGCCCAGATATTCGTGCAGCTTTTCCATATTGGCTTCGAGCTGGTCGTTCGGGATCATGTCGACGATGTGGCCTTCCTCCATCACGTAGTGCCGGTCGGCGATGGTGGCGGCGAAGCGGAAGTTCTGTTCGACCAGCAGGATCGTCATGCCGCGCTGCTTCAGCTCCCGCACCACCCGGCCGATCTGCTGGATGATCACCGGGGCCAGACCCTCGGTCGGCTCGTCCAGCAGGATGAAGTCGGCGCCGGTGCGCAGGATGCGCCCGATCGCCAGCATCTGCTGCTCGCCGCCCGACAGCCGCGTGCCCTGGCTCCTGCGCCGTTCCTTCAGGTTCGGGAACAGGGTGTAGATCGCCTCGATCTTCATGCCGCCCGGCTTCACCGTCGGCGGCAGCATCAGGTTCTCCTCGACGTTGAGGCTGGAGAAGATGCCGCGCTCCTCCGGCACATAGCCGATGCCCAGCTTGGCGATCTTGTTCGACGGCAATCCCACCAGCTCCGCGCCATTCAGCTTGATCGAGCCGGTGCGCTTGCCGACGATGCCCATGATCGAGCGCATCGTCGTGGTCTTGCCGGCGCCGTTGCGGCCCAGCAGCGTCACCACCTCGCCCTTGCGGACGTCCAGGCTGACGCCGTGCAGGATGTGGCTCTCGCCGTAGAAGGCGTGGAGATCGCGGATCTCAAGCATGTCCCGTCCCCATGTAAGCTTCCATCACCTGCGGGTCCTTGGACACCGTGGAGTACGGCCCCTCCGCCAGGATCTCGCCGCGCCGCAGCACCGTGATCTTGTCCGACAGGTCGGACACGACGCTCAGGTTGTGCTCGACCATCAGGATCGTCCGGTTGGCCGAGACCTTGCGGATCAGCTCCGCCGTGCGGTCGATGTCCTCGTGGCCCATGCCGGCCATCGGCTCGTCCAGCAGCATCAGCTCCGGCTCGAGCGCCAGCGTCGTCGCGATCTCCAGCGCCCGCTTGCGGCCATAGGGCAGTTCGACCGCCGACGTGTCGCGGTAGGCCGCCAGATTGACCGACTCCAGCAACCTGTCGGCTTCGCCATCCAGATTGCGCAGCGTCGTCTCCGACCGCCAGAAGTCGAAGCTGTCGCCGCGCAGGCGCTTCTGCAGCGCCACCCGTACGTTCTCCAGGCAGCTCAGATGCGGGAACACGGCGCTGATCTGGAACGAGCGCACCAGCCCGCGCCGGGCGATGTCGGCCGGCTTGACCTTGGTGATGTCGTTGCCGTTGAACAGGATCTGCCCGCTGCTCGGGATCAGGAATTTGGTGAGAAGATTGAAGACCGTCGTCTTGCCGGCGCCGTTGGGGCCGATCAGGGCATGGATACTGCCGCGCCGGACCTGGAGATTGACGTCCTTGACCGCGATGAAACCCTTGAACTCCTTCGTCAGACTTCGGGTTTCCAGAATATGATCCCCGTCCATTGCGCCTCCCCTTATCGGACACCCGCAGTAGCATTTCATGGCGGATGTCCTGGATTTTGCGTCAAGTTAGGGACAAGGGGGAGCCGGTGACACCACCCAAAAGGGTTGCGTTCTGATTATTCTCCAAAGACCTACGGGAGCAACCCCAATTGGTCGGGACAGGCTCCACTCGCCAACCTGCGCTACCCGCGCCCCTCTGCAAGGGTCTTCAGCGCCGCATCCAGGGCGATCCTCAACCTCGTCTCGTCATAGGGCTTGCCGACGAAGCCGACCGGCCGGGCGGCTTCCGCCCTTGTCATCGTGCCTTTGTCGCTGAACGCGCTCATGAACAGGGAAGGGATGCCCAGGCGTTCGCGGATCTCGACCCCCGCTTCGATGCCGTCGGTGCCTTGAGCCAGCCGAATGTCCATCAGGATCAGGTCCGGCCTGTACTCCTCGCGGCCATCACGGCGCCGGGGCCGGATACCGCTTTGCCGCAGACGGTGAAGCCGAGATCCTCGACCATTTCCTCCAACAGCATGGCGGGAATGGCCTCGTCCTCGACGATCAGGATACGGACGACGCGCCCGTCTTCCGGTTCCTGCCGGTCCGAAGGCTGAGGAACGTGACGACGGGTCTGTACGAGTCGAAGCTTCGGGAGTGCATGCATCGGACCAGGCTTTGATTTTCGGGGCGGCTTTCGGGGCGATAGTGGCAACGACTTCAACACAGCGGAGCAGTAATAGTTTTGGCGTCTACCACGTAGTTGTTCCAATGCATCATGGATCAACCAGCGGCGGATATCGTGAACTTTGTCCCTCCACCATCGGATGCGCACGAAAGTTCTGCGCCGACCTGACCCAGAAGGGCGGAAACCATGCGCATGCCAAGGCTCTGCGTCGCCGCCGGATCGAAGCCTGCCGGTAGCCCAATGCCTTCGTCGGCAACGCCGACCTCGAACCCTCCGTCCCGCGCTGAGCTGAATTGAACCTGGATCACCCCATGCGTGCGCCCGGATAGGCGTATTTGACGGCGTTGGTGACAAGTTCGTTCACGATCAGCGCCAGTGGGATCACCTTGTCCGTCGGCAGCTCGCGCGTGTCGGCATTGACCTCGATGTGATGACCCTGCTCGATCATTGCGGAATGGGAGAGATCGGCGCAGGTCGCGCAGGAACTGGCCGAACTCCACCACGCCGACCTTGTCCGTCTTATACAGCCGCTCATGGACGCGGGCGATGGTTGCAACGCGGGCGCAAGCTTCATCGAAATGGCGGCGCGTCACTGGATCGGCGATCTGCCGGCTTTCCAGCCGTAGCAGGCTGGAAACGAGTTGCAGGCTGTTCTTTACCCGATGGTTGACCTCCCGCAGCATCAGGTCCTTCTGCTGGATCGATCGCCGAAGCTCCAGCAGCGCCATCACCTGACGCGCCAGACTGCGGAATCCGGCCTTCTGCGCCTCATCAAGCTCGCGCGGTTTGGTGTCCAGGACGCAGAGGGTGCCCAGGGCGTACTCGTCGGTCGTTTCCAGCGGCACCCCGGCGTAGAAGCGCATGTGGGCTTTACCGGTGACCAGCGGGTTGCGGATGAACCGCTCGTCCTTGGCCATGTCGGGGACGATGAAGATGTCTTTTTGCCTGATAGCATCGGTGCAGACCGAAATCTCCCGCGAGGTTTCGCTCGCCCAGTCCGATCTCGGACGGAACCATTGCCGTTCGGCATCGACGAAATTCACCACGGCGATCGGGGTCTGGCAGATATAGGCCGCAAGGTATGTCAGATCGTCGAACTCCGCCTCGCGCAAAGTATCAGGATACCGTATCGGTGTAGAGCTTCGAGCCGCTGGATCTCATCGATCTGCTGCCCCGGTATTACACTGCCCATCAAGCTAACATGTCCCAAAAAGCCACGATATCACCTGGCATGTTCTTGTCGAATGGTTCCACATGCCGTGATGATGTACGAAACTAATACCGATTGAAGCACGTTTCCGAAGTATCCACTTGGAGCCAAGTGGAAGCGGAAAAATGCCCGTTCTGAGGAGAACGGGCAGGGCCTTTGGTTTGTTGCCGGGATCGTAAGGTGTCAGCCTTTATATCAAGCGGCGGTTTCGGCGGTATCCGGCATGGCAAGGTCCAGGTGGGTGCCGGTGGCGTGGGCGTAGAGAAGCAGGTCGTTCAGCAGCTCGGTTTCGGCATCGGCGGAAATCCTTGCGGCGGATCGCGACAAGGCGGTCCAGCGCCTTGATGTTGAAACCGGCCGACTTGGCCTCGCCCTTGAGGTCCTTCAGGTCGCTTTTCAGTCCATCGATCTCGTTCAGCAGATTTTCCATGCGATCGGCGAACTGCTTCAACTGTTCGGCCGTCGTTGCACCAGAGTCGATCAAGGTTAACTCCATTGGGTAAAAGGAGCCGCCGTCATACCGGCACCGGCCGCCGCTGGCAACAGTCCACCGCTGTTAACAGTCGGTCGGCCGGTTGCGGAACGTTCCTCCAGCCCTTGTGGTTGAGATTGCAAGCGGTCCCCGTCTTGCCGGCGGCCGTCTTTGCAACAACCAGAAACGGGGCAGGAAATGGTCGACTCACTGTCAGCCTCGAGGTCCGGCCGGGCGCTATCTCGATAATACGCCCGAGCACCCTTACATCCCCTATGACGCTCCAAGCGTCCGGGGTCGTGCCCATATCAGCAGCCGCAGGGACCGGGCCGATACGTCCACCACATGGTCACCCGGCGGCATAAGCGATCTCATCCGCGAGCACCCCATTCCCTTCGTCATGTTCGCCGCCAGTGCCGGCATCCTTCTGGCCGCCTGGATGGGATATCGCCTTAATGGCCTGCCCAGCGGCATTCCCGGCATGGGGACGTCCCGCTCCGGGACATCCCGCTCCGGTCAGGCGACGGTCGGCTGGGCCATGCCGGACGGATCGGCTTCTCATTCCGACACGATTTCCGGTGAAGCCGCCGACATGCTGGGTCAGACCCACCGCGAGAACGCTCCCACCGGCGCCACGGCCCGGACCGTGCCCATCAATACCAAACAGCTTGGTCTTCGACCGGCCGTGACTTCGATAAGACACTGTGACGGCGGTGGGCGAACCCCACCGCGGTCACGGTATGAGCCCATCAGCGTCCCCATGATCACCCAAATTTGTCTCAATAATATCCACCACCATAATAAAAAGGCTGTTTCAAACAGTTGTGGCGGGTTTCTGCATAAAATCACTTCATTATTACCGATAAAACATCTTTAGGGACTCGTCATTACCCATTGAAACCGTGTCGGACAACCGGCGGCGGTGTCTTTGTATGCCCTAATTGCTTCAAATCCGTCAGGAAGTTGGAAACCTTTTGGCTTGATCCTCGGAAACGGCCTGACGGACACCCTGATAACGCCCAGGTCAAGCATCGAAACAGGCTTCCAGCTGCTACGAAAATGTTGATGAATATACCCCAAAACTCACAGGATTAGCCTTTC
>CAWKET010000019.1:0-38013 GCA_963848585.1 uncultured Alphaproteobacteria bacterium
GTGTAGACGTTGGGAACCGTGACAGCGGGCTTGGACGCCGGGACGCAGCTTCTCGAAGGCGATGAAGACGAAGGGGTTGAGCAGGATGGAGAGGATGGCGCCGGCGAGGATCAGGTCGCGCCCTCCGGCGGCAGCAGGCCCAAGCTGACGCCCAGGCCGGCCAGGATGAAGGAGAACTCGCCGATCTGCGCCAGGCTGGCCGAGATGGTCAGCGCGGTCGATTCGGGCGGCCGAAGGCTCGCACGATCAGCGAAGGCGGCCAGCGGACTTGCCGACGACGATGATCGCCAGGGTCGCCAGCACCGCCAGGGCGCCGGACCAGGACGCCGGGATCGAACAGCATGCCGACCGACACGAAGAACAGCACCGCGAAGGCGTCCCGCAGCGGCAGCGCTTCCTCGGTGGCGCGCTGGCTGAGCGGGCTTTCGGCCAGAACCATGCCGGCGAAGAAGGCGCCGAGCGCGAAGACACGCCGAACAGCGCCGCCGCCCCATAGGCGATGCCGAGCGCGACGGCATAGACCGCCAGACGGAACAGCTCGCGCGAGCCGGTGTGGGCGGCGTAGTGCATGATCCAGGGCACGATCCGCCGGCCGGCGACCAGCATGATGGCGACGAAGGCCGCAACCTTGGCCAGCGTGAATCGCGGCCGACAGCGCGATCGTCTGCCAGGACGCCGTTCCTCCCTGCCCTCCCAACGCGCGGCCAGCGCCGGCAGCAGCACCAGCGCCAGCACCATCGCGAGGTCTTCGACGATCAGCCAGCCGACGGCGATCCGGCCGCGTCGGTTCCAGGATGCGCCGTTCCTGCAGGGCGCGGAGCAGGACGACCGTGCTGGCGACCGACAGCGCCAGGCCGAAGACAAGCCCCGCCCCCATGCTCCAGCCGAGGCCCAGGCCAGCGCCATGCCGAGCAGGTGGCGACCGCGATCTGCGCGATGGCGCCCGGCAGGGCGATCGTGCGGACCGACATCAGGTCCTTCAGCGAGAAATGCAGGCCGACCGCGAACATCAGCAGGATCACGCCGATCTCGGCGAGCTCGTTCGCAAGCGCCTGATCGGCGACGAAGCCCGGGCGTGAAGGGGCCGACGACGATGCCGGCGAGCAGATAACCGACCAGCGGCGACATGCGCAATCGATGCGCCGCCAGCCCGAGAACGAAAGCCAATGCGAGGCCGATGGCAATAATGGCGATAAGCGGCGTGTCATGCCCTGGCACTAATCTCTCCCTAAGAATACAAATAGCTGTGTCACACACATGGGACCAAAAGCCTCAGTTTCAACCAAAATGTCGCACATTGACCTTTTGGAATATTGGGCCTATCTAGCAGGCCATGCCGCTGACATCGGAACAATGCCGCGCCGCGAGAGCGCTTCTGGACTGGACACAGGACGATCTCGCCGCCCACGCCGAGGTAAGCCGCAGCACTGTGCGCGGCTTCGAAGGCGGACAACACGGATTGCAGCGCGCCACGGCGACCGCCATCCGCCGCGCACTGGAAAGCGGCGGCGTGATCTTCCTGGACTCCAGCGCCGACTGCGGACCGGGAGTCAGGCTGGGACGGACTCCGCCGCCCGAACCCGAAGAGTAATTGAAGAAGGCGCGACACGGCCAAAATCATCTTCCCATAGCGCATGACTGACTGGCTGAGGGGGAGGTGCGGCAATGACCGATGAAACGATCCCGGCCGACAAGGGGATCGTCCGATCCCGGCCGGATCAGCGAGTATCACGCCCATATCTATTATGACCCGGTGGCGAGCCGCGACCGCGCGTCGGCGATCCGGGATCACATCGGGACGAACTTTCCCGAAGTGCGGCTCGGGCGCTGGCACGACCAGCCGGTCGGGCCTCACACAGGGGCCATGTATCAGGTGGCCTTCCCTCCCGACCTGCTGTCCAGGATTCTTCCCTGGCTGATGCTCAACCGCCGTGGACTATCGGTGCTGCTCCATCCGTCCACCGGGGACGACTACGCCGACCATACTGATCATGCCGCATGGCTCGGCGAGAGACTGCCGCTGAAGCTGGAAGTACTGCGAAGAAGTCTCATGACCCGAAAAGCAGAAAGGCCGCCCGGATGGGCGGCCTTTCCATTGTCAAACCACGATCCAATTCAGATCACGATACGACTTCTTACAGAAGTTGGGTTCCGCCGGAGGCGAAGACCCTGGTCTCGACGATCGTGGATCGCAGCTTGGAACAATTAGACACAGGACCACCTCCTTTCTGTTGTTGATGACAGTAACGCCTATATGGAAACGCCTGGAGAACGTGCAAGAGCCGCCACGGCAATTTTCACCCGAACGTCCCAATCGCTTCAACCGCCGCCCGCACCGCCGCGCACCCCGGTCGTCGCCCCCCGAGCGAGTTGCCGTGCCTGCCGAACCTTTTCCAGGCAGCCCTGGGTGTCGCCGCGTTCGGCTGCTGCCCGGCCATCGCGCAGCATTGCGGTCATATCGTCCGTCTGCTGCGACGAAAGCCTTGCCCCTGCCAGACCGCCCGGCTGCTGTCCTGGGTTCTTGCTCATCGGGACCGGATCGACACCGCGAACCGGCTGCTCCGTGCGTATTCCGCTGCCGATCGGTGCAGGGGCCACGACACCATCAGAGCTTTCGAGATCCTTGGAAACCTTGTCGCGGGTGGCATCCCGGCTTTTAGTTCCTGTCGGCATCGGCCATCGCAGCACCCGCCGAACCGCCATCCGGCGCAGGAGAATCCCGCCCTGCTTCGGCAAAGGCAGCCTCCAGCCGCTGAATTTCGTTAAGGCAGCTTTCCTGCTGCGCCACGGCTGGATGGGCTGCGGTGCCCGCGATCATGAAGGTCATGGCGATGATCTGACGGCGCATGAAGTGGTTCCTCGTACTTGTCGGTGTCAGGTCGCATCCTTGCGCCGCGCTTGGGAAATCCGGCCACTGTTGGCGGCGCCGGGCGACAGGGGAGCGCGCGGAGTTCCCGTCGCTTCCATCCGGCCCGCTGCCACGGTGGACAGGTTCGGCTCGCCTTCCACGGAAATCTCCTGGGACGCCTGCTGCCAATGCTGCTCCTGCTGACCTTCGGGCCGCCCGGCCTGCTCCCATAGTTCGTGGGCACGCTGCCGGACCCGCTCTTCCCTGTCGCCGCTCATCGCCGCAACTCCCCGAACCGTTAAGTTTACCCGCTCCTGCCGACGCCCTTCATGACGTCCGCCATGGACTCGAACTTTCCGTCGGGCATCTTATTGATCAGGTCGAGAACCTCGCCGTCGGCTCCCTGCTGTTTGGCATGCTCCAGGATGTCCTGCTTGCCTGCCGGAAAGTCGATGCCTTTCAGGTGCTTGGTGACGTCGATGGGGGAATGCCCCTCCAAACCCTTGCTCATGTCTATCCCTCCAGTTCGAAAGCGAAGTCGCTTGCCCCGACAACAGGACGGGAGAGGGATCGTCACATCCGCGTTTTCACACTTCTTCGCCAGCAATACAGGCGACGCATCCCCGCTCCGCAGGATTTTCATAAGCCAGCTTATAAGATACCTGGGAAACAATAAGCGGGCTTACTATCTTATCCTCATGCCCAACACCGCCCCCTCCAACACCCTCGGCGCTCTGCTGATCGACAGCGCCCGGCTGCTCAGGCAGCGCTTCGACCAGCGCGCCCGCGCAATGGGGCTCACCCGTGCCCAGTGGAACGTGCTGTCTCACCTCTACCGCAACGAGGGCATCAATCAGGCCGGTCTCGCCGACCTGATGGAGGTCGAGCCGATCACCGTCGGCCGGCAGCTCGACCGGATGGAGGAAGCCGGCTGGATCGCGCGCCAGCCCGATCCGGCCGACCGCCGCGTCCGCCGCATCTTCATGACGGCCCAAGGCGCAGGGCGTGCTCGACCATATGCGCGAGCTGTCCCGCGATATCTACGCCGAAGCCCTGGAGGGCATCGCCCCCGAAACCCGCGATCTGCTCCTGACCAGCCTCGCCCAGATCCGGGCCAACCTGTCGGACGCGCGCCGCTGAAGAAGCGTCACCGAAAGAAGTCTCCGCAGGGAACTGAGAACCATGTCCGCCGCCACTACCGCCGATACCGACATTATCCTCGGCCAGCCCCGCCGCCGTTCAGCGGCGAAGCTCCGCCGCCTCGTCCTCATGCTGATCGTGCCGCTCGCCCTTGTGCTGGCCGGCGGGTATTTCTGGGTGACCGGCGGGCGCTATGTCTCGACCGACAACGCCTATCTCCAGCAGGACAAGGCGATGCTCGCCCCCGACGTCGCCGGCCGCATCGTCGAGGTCGCCGTGCGCGAGAACGACACCGTCCACCAGGGCGACCTGCTGTTCCGCATCGACCCCGAACCCTCCCGCCTCGCCCTCCAGCAGGCGGAAGCCGCGATCGCCTCGGCACGCCTCAACATCGAGCAGATGCGCGCCGCCTATCTTGACGCGATGGCCGAACAGCGCGCGTCGGAAGAGAACCTCGACTTCCAGCGCCGGGAACTCGACCGCCAGAAGACTCTGCTGTCCGGCGGCTATGCCGCGCAGGCCAAGTACGATCAGGTGCGTCATGACTTCCAGGCGGCCGAGCAGCGTCTGGCGCAGGCCCGCCAGGGCGTCGAAAGCGCCAAGGCCGCGCTCGGCGGCGACCCGGATATCCTGACCGACAGGCATCCCGCAGGTGATGGAGGCGATCGCCAAGCGCGATCAGGCCGAGCGCGACCTGGAGCACACCGATGTCGTCGCCCCGGCCGACGGCATCGTCAGCCAGACCGACCGGCTGCAGGTCGGCCAGTACATGCCGGTCGGCACGCCGGTCCTGGCGCTGGTCGAGACCGGCGACACCTGGATCGAGGCGAACTTCAAGGAGACCGACCTCACCCACATGACGGTCGGCCAGCCGGCGACGTTCGAGCTCGACACCTATCCGGGCCGCGAGCTTCACGGCCACGGTCGAGAGCATCGGCGCCGGCACCGGCTCGGAGTTCTCGCTGCTGCCGGCGCAGAACGCGACCGGCAACTGGGTCAAGGTCGTGCAGCGCGTGCCGGTGCGGCTGGCGATCGAGAAGCCGCCGGCCGACGTGCCGCTGCGCGCCGGCATGAGCGCCAACGTCGAGGTCGACACCGGCCACGCGCGCGGCCTGCCCTCGCCCGATCCGCTCGGCGCTCGCCTGGACCGGCATCGGCGCGGCCGCCGCCAGCGACATCCAGCACAAGTAAGCCGTCCATCATGGCCACCGGCCAGCATGCCCCGCCAGCCCCGTGAAGCATCGCGGGCATGATCACCGTCTCGATCATGCTGGCGACGATCATGCAGGTGCTCGACACCACGATCGCCAACGTGGCGCTGCCCCACATGCAGGGCAGCCTCGGCGCCGCGCAGGACACGATCACCTGGGTGCTGACCTCCTACATCGTCGCCGCCGCGATCATGACGCCGGTCACCGGCTGGCTCGCCGACCGGTTCGGCCGCAAGCGAGCTGTTCCTCGCCTCCGTCGCCGGCTTCACCGTCGCCTCGATGCTGTGCGGCCTCGCCAGCAGCCTGACGGAGATGGTGCTGTTCCGCCTGCTGCAGGGCGTGTTCGGCGCGGCGCTGGTGCCGCTGTCGCAGGCCGTCCTGCTCGACATCAACCCGAGGGAGCAGCACGGTCAGGCCATGGCGATCTGGGGCGCCGGCATCATGGTCGGCCCGATCGTCGGCCCGACGCTGGGCGGCTGGCTGACCGAGACCTTCAACTGGCGCTGGGTGTTCTACATCAACCTGCCGGTCGGCATCCTCGCCTTCCTCGGCATCGCTCGCCTTCCTGCCGGAAACCGCCAGAAGCGGCCGCGCGGCTTCGACTTCTTCGGCTTCGCCATGCTGGCGCTCGCCGTCGGCGCGCTGCAGCTGATGCTCGACCGCGGCGAGCAGCTCGACTGGTTCTCCTCGCGCCGAGATCCTGGATCGAGCTCGGCGCTGGCGATCGCCGGCTTCTGGATCTTCGTCGTCCACACCTGACCACCGGCCGCGAGCACGCCCTTCATCGACCCGAAGATCTTCGCCGACCGCAACTTCGTCGACCGGCCTGGTCTTCATCTTCATCGTCGGCATCATCCTGCTGGCGACCCTGGCGCTGCTGCCGCCGATGCTGCAGAACCTGCTGGGCTATCCGATGGTCACCACCGGCATGGTGCTGGCGCCGCGCGGCGTCGGCACGATGATCTCGATGATCCTCGTCGGCCGGCTGGTCGACAGGATCGACGCCCGCCTCGCTGATCTTCGCCGGCCTGCTGCTGACCGCATGGTCGCTCTGGCAGATGACCGGCTTCACGACCGCAGATGGACGAGCGGCTCGATCATCGTCATCCGGCGTCGATCCAGGGCCTCGGCCTCGGCCTCGTCTTCGTGCCGCTGTCAGCACGCTCGCCTTCGCCACGCTGGAGCCGCGCTTCCGCACCGACGCCACCAGCCTGTTCAGCCTGATGCGCAACATCGGCAGCGGCGTCGGCATCTCGATCGGTCATGACCCTGCTGGCGCAGCAACACGCAGGTCAACCACGCCGACCTGGCCGAACACGTGACCCCGTTCAACCCGCTGCTCGACGGCCGCTTGACCGACCTCGACCGACCTCGTCCGCCGTCGCCAGCCTCAACGCCGAGGTGACGCGGCAGGCGATGATGATCGCCTACCTCGACGACTTCAAACTGATGATGTTCGTGGCCTTGCTGGCGGTGCCCATGCTCCTCCTGCTCCGCAACCCGCGCCGGAGTCCCGGCCCCGATGCCCATGCGGCGGCGATGGAGTGAGGATGGTGGATGCACACGCCTGGGGTTCACCGCATTTGCAATCCTCCCGGGCTTTGCTTCTATCGCCCATGACATGACAAACCGGAACCCCCAGGCCGTGAACGCCCCGCCCCGCTCCGCTCCGACGCCGTTCATTCTGTGCGCCGACGACTACGGCTTTTCGCCCGGCGTCAGTTCCGCCATCCGCGACCTGATCGACCGGGGCCGGCTGTCGGCCACCAGTTGCATGACGATGTCGCCGTTCTGGCCGGACCATGCCTCCTGGCTGAAGCCCTACGCGGATCAGGTCGATGTCGGCCTTCACCTGACATTGACCGATCACCGGCCGCTGGGTCCGATGCCCCGCACGGCGCCGGGGGACCGGTTTCCGCCTCTCCCCGTGCTGATGCGGAGGTCCTTCACCCGCCGGTTGGATCAGGGTGAGGTCGATTCGGAATTGAACCGCCAGCTCGATGCTTTCGAAGCAGCTTTCGGGCGTCCGCCCAGCCATATCGACGGTCACCAGCACATCCATCAGCTTCCCGTTGTGCGGAAGGCGGTAATCAGGGCGGTGACAAATCGGTATCAAGGGAGAGAAAATCTACTTGCGATTATGCCATGAGAATTACTTTGCCACCCTAAAGCGAGGGATCGAGATTCCGAAGAGTCTTTTGATCTCAGCCATCGGACAACGCTTGCGAAAACTTGCGCGGAAGCATACTGTTGCAGGTAACAATAGCTTTCGTGGCGTCTACGATTTCTCTGACCGCGTGCCGTTCGGCACTTTGATGGACCGCTTCGTTGAGGACATTCCACCGAAGGGGCTGGTGATGTGCCACCCCGGTATTCCGGACGAAGAGCTTCGCGCGCTGGACCCTGTCGTTGACCAGCGGCGCGTCGAATATGACTGGTTGGGTGGCCACGGTTTGCCGTCTCTGCTGGCGAAGCAGAATCTTCGGCTGAGCCGTTTCTTCGATTAGTTCGAATCGCCGCTGTGTCGGAGTGCCCAGACATGGCTTTGGAGAGCGGTGCGCACGCGCCGGAACTCCTCCTGAATCTGTAGCATTCTCTGGTTGCCTTCCTCCTTGAATCCCCTTGTCGGCATGTCACGACATCGCGCCAGCAGCTTGACCAGCCGGATGGCGCCGATGTGGGTCGAACTGCTTCCCAGCAAATCGGCGTGCTCCCGGAAGTTGAGCACGTCCCCTTCGTTCAGCGCCTTGCACATCGCATCGATCAATTCGGCACCGTCGATAAGGAAAACGGAAATGACGTCCTCCAGGAAGCCGTTGTCGGGGTCGAGCGACTGGAGCGCGTCGAGCGCGTCCTCGTCGATCGACGGTTCCGCGACGGCGGAAAAGCGGGGATGGGACGAGATCGACGCGATGACCCCGGTTTCAAGCGCCTGCCGCGCGCTGAAGGATGCGGCGCCTAGACGATCGACCGCTTCCAGCAGGCGGAAGCCCTCCACCGGCATCGGCAGCACCTCGTTCATTCCGGCCGAAATGCAGCGCTTGCGCATGGCGTCGTTCAGTCCCGGCGCCAGACCGACGATCGGCAGATTGGCATCCTCCGACCGCATGAAGCGGTACATCCGCACGATGTCCAGCGCGCTGGGATTGCGCAGATGCAGATCGATCAGCATGACATCCATGCCGCCCTTGTGCAGCAGGTCGAGCGCGCTGTCGCCGTCCCCCGCGATGTGGACCGCATGACCCGCCCGCTCCAACTGCCGGCGCAGGCTGCGGCCGCCATAGCCGCTGTCTTCCGCCAGCAGCACCCTGAATTTGCGCTTCGACGTGCCGCCGTTCCGGCCCGACGCCGCCCCGATCAGCCCTCCGGCCTGCGCCGGCAGCAGCATCAGCCCGGCGGCGACCCCGATGATCAGGAACGGCGCTTCGGACAGGACGCCCGTGGCCATGGCGACCACCGCCAAGGCCAAGGGCACCCGCCGCGGCGGCCACGATGGCGCCCGTCGCGCCATCGCTGAGCGCGCTGCCCAGAGCGATCCAGATATAGGCGAACATCCACACCTGCGTGGACGGACCGCCGACACACAGCAGCAGGGTGACGCACAGCGTATCGGCGGCGACGCCGCACATCCGGCGAATACGGCACGGCCGCCCTCGCCACAGCAGGTCGAACATCAGCCCCCAGGCGGCCAGCGATCCGCCTTGGAGGACCAGCATGGCGGCCTCGACCTGCGCATGGTCCGTCCCGGCGGAAAGCACGGTTATTCCGCCGGCGAAAAGAATCATGGCGGTGATGCTGGCGATGCGGGCGACCGACTGGGTGAGTTCGTCCCCGCAGCCGAACGCCACCTCCCGCCAGCGCCGGCGCACGCCGCGCCGCCACAGCAGCCAGCCGGTAGCCGCCGGCCCCGCACTCAGCATCAGGGCGGACAGCAGGCCCAGCCATGGCGAGCGCGTCGCCGCACGAAGAACGGAACCGCCTGCGGCGGCGACCAGCCCAAGGGCGGCGGCGCCCAGCGAGACCAGCAACCCGGTAATCCGGACCGGCAGCGGCGGCGGAAGGTCGAGTTCGGCATCCGAATCGACCGTCGGGTCCGGGATCTGCCCGGTCATGCCGGTTCTCCATCGACCAGACGGACGCGGGCGGTCACATCCATCGAAACGGTGACGATGCGGACGATGGCGCCGGCACGGTTGCGAACAGGCGTCTTGAGCGTAACCAGGGTGCGACAGACGCCGTCGGGCATCTCGACCTCCTCCTCAAACGGGGTCATCGGCTCACCCCGGGCCGCGACGCGGCGGTCGAGCGCCATGGCGCGCATCCCGCCGTCGCGCGGCAGCAGATCCGCGGGCGACCGGCCCACCGCCCGTTCCGCGGTGACCCCCAGCGCCGCGGCATAGGTGCGGTTGACATATTGATACCGGCCATCCGGGCCGGTGGCGGAAACCATGGCCGGGACGGTGTCCAGAACCGCGACAAGGTCCCTTGCCCTGGCGACGGTCGCCCGCGGGTTCTGGCCGCGCAG
The DNA here is from genome assembly GCA_963848585.1 of uncultured Alphaproteobacteria bacterium. Lineage (GTDB taxonomy): Bacteria > Pseudomonadota > Alphaproteobacteria > Azospirillales > Azospirillaceae > Skermanella. Next base: position 9,725 of record CAWKET010000019.1, read on the forward strand.
CAGCAGATGCTGCCGCCGCAGCGTCAGCAGCGTCCGCACGCGGGCGCGGAATTCCAGCGGATCGACGGGACCCAGCAGAAAATCGTCGGCCCCCGCCTCCAACGCCTGCCGCCTCAGGCGGGCATCGTCGAAAGCGGTTACGACGACGATCGGCACATGGGTGCGGTCGGGTTGGGCACGGAAGCGCCGGATGAAAGCGGCGCCGTCCAGTACGGGCATCTTGAAGTCGGTTATGCAAAGGTCCGGGCAATTGCTCGCCGTCCAGTCCAAGGCTTCCACCGGGTCTGAAAAGGCGTGGACGATAATGTCAGCGGCTAGCGAACCGGCCAGCTTTGACAGGATCTTCAGATTGATGCGGCGATCGTCCACGACGACGACAATGGGCATAGGTGCGCAATGGGCTCGGGACGATTCATGTGCAGGGTTTGTGACACCGCATCCATACCGATCCGGCATCGCTCAGCATGCACAGTAACCCAACCATTCTTGACGGGAAGTTACCAAGCCGGAGACACGTAGTGATGACAACCGAAAATTATCTTTCGATTTTTTCCGCCGTCAACCCGCCCGATTTCCAACTCCCGGAGCTTAAATCGCTGAATTTTGCCGGTTTCAGTGCGCGGCAACGCATCCAGAAATTCCACCCGCCTTGGATATTTATAGGGAGCGATCTGTTTTTTGACGAATTCCTGCAACTCGCCGATCAGCCCGGAGCCGGGCCGGACCGGCTCGCGCGGCACCACGAAAGCCTTGGGGATCATGCCGCGCCTGTCATCGGGCGAGGCGACCACGGCGCATTCCCGCACGGCGGCATGTTCCAGCAGGACCGTTTCGATCTCGATACCGGAAATGTTGTATCCGGCCGACACGATCATGTCGTCGGTCCGGCCCTGGTACCAGAAGTAGCCATCCTCATCGACCAGGTAGGCGTCGCCCGTCACGTTCCAGCCATGCTGCACATATTGGGCTTGCCGTGGATCGTCGAGGTACCGGCAGCCGATCGGCCCCCGGACCGCGAGCCGCCCGACCTCGCCTGCGGGAACCTGGCGGAAATCCTCATCCACCACGATGGCCTGATAGCCCGGCAAAGGCTTGCCGGTGGCGCCCGGACGCAAAGCGTCCGGCGGGTTGGCGATGAAGGTATGCAGCATCTCGGTCGAGCCGATGGTGTCGATGATCGGCAGGCCGGTCATGGCCCGCCAGTCGTCGATGATCCGGGCGGGCAATGTTTCGGCAGCGGAAATACAGGCCCGGAGCTTCGGCATTTCCCGGATCGCAACCAGTCCGGCCATCGAACGGTAGGCGGTCGGAATGGACAGACAGATCGTTACGGAATGATCGGACAGCGCATCCAGCAGAGCCTCCGGCGTCGGCGCCTCCACCAGCACGCTCGTCGCCCCCAACCGCAGCGGGAACAGCAGGCCTCCGCCCAGACCATAGGTGAAAGCGAGCGATGAACCGGCGCAGAACACATCATCCGGCCTGCGCATCAAGAACCGAGCGCGGCAAGCCTTCGGTCACGGCCAGCAGGTCCCGGTGGAAATGTGCCGCCGCCTTCGGGATGCCGGTCGTTCCGGAGGTGAAGGCGATCAGGCAGATATCGGCGGCGTCGGTCGGTGCCGGGGCGAAATCGGCCGGCTTCCCGCGCATTCGCTCGGCGAGCTCGGAAAAGGTCAGTATCCGGCAGCGATGCTCCTTCACCCGCGCAGGCGGCCTCCAGTTCGGTGACGAGACGGTCGTCGCACAGCGCCAGCCCGATCTTCAGCCGGTCGCGGATCGGCCCAAGCTCACGGGCGCGAAGCAGCGGCATGGTCGGGACGACGATGCCGCCCGCCTTGACGACCGCCAGCCAGCACGCCACCAGCATCGGGGTATTGGGAGACCTGAGCAGGACGCGGTTGCCGGTGCGAAGGCCCATGTCCTCGGTCAGCACTCGGGCGATCCGGTTGACGCGCTCGAACAATTGCCGGTAGGTCGTGCTTTCGCCTGTACCGGCATCGATCAGGCAGGGATGCTCTCCCCTGCCCTGCGCAAGATTGCGGTCGACCAGTTCCACCGCAACGTTCAGCGGTCCCTGGAAACGGTATCGTGGAACTTCGAACAGGAGATCGGGCCAGAGATGGCTTGCCGGCAGGCGGTCACGCGCGAAGGTATCGAACGGCGCTTCAGCGCTGGGTTCGTGATCGGGAATGCGGTCGTCGGTCTGGCGGCTCAACGGGGACATGATTGGTATTACCATGCCGAGGACACGAAACAACAATAGTCCGCTTTGCGAATAAAGATTCAATCAATCGCCAACACAAACAATCAGTCTATACCAATCATATCAAATCGAATATTTACACCCCCATGTAATCGTCGATCTCGCCCTGCTGCATCACATGGGTGGTTCCATGGATGATGCCGTTGGCGACCTGCATGATTTTGTGAAGCATCTGGGTCGATGTCGCGCAGTCGAACTTCAACCGCTGGTCATCGCCAGCGGTGCTTGCCACTTCCATGCGGTCCAGCGTGAACAGGATGACCGCATCCATCTGCGCGATGGTCGCCTCGAACGGCGTCCGGAACTTGTTCGGAACGTGGTCATAAGCCTCGATGGCCAGTTCCTTTTCGGAGAAGCCGCTGTCCCGAAAATGCTGCTGGTAGGATTTGGGATGCCACAGCCGGCAATCCTCGATCATGTCGGGCATGTCGGGAACCATCTCGATCAGCATCACGATTTCGTTGAAGTGATTGAGGTAGTCGGTGGCGAGCAAGGTCTTTTCGGAAATGTTCGCCCCGCGCACGCGGCCCCGCCAAGCCAGAAAGTCGTCCAACTCCCCTTCCGGAATGCCCTGTAGAAGGTCAACTTCGCAATCCTGTTCGGGCATGTCCGCTATCCAGTTAACCTACTAATTGCCGTGAGCTTCAACTAGACAGTTCTAACATGAAAGCAATCTCCATATTCACGATACAGACTTTGGTTACGTCATGTCTGCTATTTGAAACTATTGGCAATCGATCATACGCGGCCCACCAAAAGGCGGATCTGCCTATCAGCGAAGGGATCGTCGGCAGGCTGATCAGCCTGAGCGGCGGACATCCGGAGAAAAGAAAGGGTGCGTCGCCGCGATATCGGCGTCCGCACCCCATAAGTCGGGAACACTTGCCTCACCCTCAGCCAGGGCTCATTAACCTTATCCGCAGAAGTCTTGCGTATTGGTTAATGATAAGCCATGGATCGAAACAAGCACGTTTCTTTCCAGCACCGGATCAGGCGCGCACCCCGTCAATGGCCGTGGACTTCCTCGGTGGGATCAAGGAAGCGGTGCATGTGAACGATGAAATACCGCATATGCGCGTCGTCGATGGTGGCCGCGGAGGCGCCGCGCCAAGCGGAATACGCCTCCGCATAGCTGGGGAAAATACCGACGATGTGAAGCTTGCTCGGATCGACGAACTCGGTCGTATCCGGGCGAACCAACTGGCCGCCGAAAACGAGGTGAAGCAACTGCTTATTTGGCACCAAAAGCCTCCTCTACACTAATCCGGTCGGTGTTGCCGGCCGCTCGGGCGGGCGGCCGCTCCTGCAGGATCGCCGACTGCCCCGTTGCTGTTCCGGGCATCCGCCCGTTGACGCGCCTATAGCATGGCTCAATCCGGGATGCTTCGCCTATCCGAAACGAGGGCCGGCTCATCTGGCGGATCTGCGGCGACATGCCGCTGATCCTTTCGCATCTATGCAGCTGAAGCCGATGCCGCTCCGGCATCGGACCAATACATCATCCAAGCGTGATGGGCTTCGTCCGCTCCACGCAGGATACGCCGCGCCCTTCCAGAACGGCGTCGAGCCGCGCCAACCCCGCTTCCCACGAGTGGTTCGCCAGTATCCGGGCGCGGGCGGCGCGGCCGACCGCCGTGCCAAGCGGTGGATGCAAGGCCGCCAGCACCGCATGGGCGAAGTCCGCCGGCTCCCCCGCCAGCCACAGATCACGCTCGACCTGTTCCAGGTAGCCGCCAAGCGCGCCCGGAGCCGCCACGACCGGCCGGGCCATGGCCATGGCTTCCAGAATGGGGCGCGGATTGGGTCTTTGGAACGGTGCCACCACGACGGCGGCATGGGCGAGCCAGGGCGTATGTCCTGGACGCCCGCCGCCAGCGTCACCCCCGGATAAGCCGCCGGATGCGGCCTGACCGGCGCCAGATCCCTGGTGGCCAGGATCAGCCGGCAATCCGGGGCGACGGAGCGGACCCTCGGCAGCACCTGGGAGGCGAACCAGCATGCGGCATCGGCATCGGCGGGGGCATCGTCCTCTGTCCCGTCCATCCGACTGATCGCCAGCCCCTTCCATCAGGCCCGCCATCAGGATCGTCCGGCCGCTGAACGGCAGAGGCGTCGCGTGGCAGCCGTCGTTGGGAGAGAAGCGGATCGGTATCGATGCCATCCGGCACATGATGGATGCGGTCGGCAATCTCGGGAAGCAGTTGCCGGAGCTTTTCGACCGCTCGGCCGCAATTCAGAAGGCTGGCGTCCCATGGGGCAAGCCGGTGCTGGTCCAGCAGCATCAGGGCACGCAGTTCACGCGTCTGGAGCCAGCGCCAGATCGCCTGCGTCGGCCGCCATCCATCGGCCAGAGCGTCGTCCGCCGATGTCCGAACGGTCGAGCACCCGCCGCGCCGGCAGATCGGGACGCATCAGCGCATAGGGAGCCATCGTCGCGCACAGGGCGAGGACCCGTGTTGGCCGGCGTTCGTTCCAGACCCGCTCCACCCAGGCCGTCAGTGCCGCATCGCGAGCCCGGCGCTGGGACCTGCCAAGGCCCAGCAGGCCGGAAGCCGGAACCTTGCGGGTGGACGGCTGCTCACGCCGCGCGAAGAAGACGCTGTGACAGAACTGCCGGACGAATCCCTCGTGCCGGCGATCGACCGAGTCGTCGGTAAAACAGCCGAGATGGACCCGATAACTGCCGGAAAGGTGCCGCAGCATCCTCCAGGCGCGCATCGAGGTCCCCGGCTGGGCCGGGTGCGGTAGACCGGGAGTGAGGAGCAGCAGATCTTGCATCGCATCGAGAATAACCCACGGTTCCGGGCATGGTTCCGGAAAAGAAATGATCTTTGGAAGGCGATTCCGTGAACTCTCCGGAAAGAGGTGCTGGAACGGCTGGTTGACAACCAAGCGTCGCCCCGCAAGTCTTCGCGCCGCAACAAACTACCCCTCAAATCGGGAATTATCGAAATGCGTAAGATTAGTTTGTTTACTTGTGCCCTGACGGCAGGAGCATTGATTTTCGGCGCAGTCACTTTCGCTTCCCGGCGTGCACGCCGCGGAGGACTCGCTGAAGGTTCGCAAGGAAGGCTTCGAAGCCTCCAAGAAGAGCTTCGGCGCCATCAAGAAGATCCTTGAGGACGGTGGCGACCTTTCCGGCGCCGCCGCTCCGGCGCAGTCGCTCAATGCTTTCGCCAAGCAGGTCCCCACCCTTTTCCCGGCTGGTTCGGACAAGGGCGAGACCAAGGCCAAGGCCGCCATCTGGAGCAATGGGGCCGATTTCGGCGCCAAGGCGCAGGCTTTCGAGGCTGAAAGCGCCAAGCTGGTCCAGGCCGTGGCGTCCGGCGACAAGGCCGCGGTGCAGAAGCAGTTCGGCGCGGTCGGCGGCACCTGCAAGGGATGCCACGAAACCTATCGCTCGGAATAAGTCGGCAGAACCGGCGCCGGGGACATCGCCTGACCCGGCGCCGTGCCGGTTCAGGTGGTCCTGAGCAGCAGGACGACCAGGGTAACCGCCAGCCCGAAAACCAGGGCGGCGGAAAGCAGTCCCGACAGTCCGCGGCGCCTCCGACTTCCATCCCCGCGGGAACCGGTTTGCGTCCCGTGATCATGGGCCGGATCAGGTTTTCCCGGCGGATCAGCAGATAGGCCGCGACGACCGCGATATGGATCGCCGCAAGCACGAAGATCAGCTTGAACAGCAGCCGGTGCACCGTGCTCAGCGTCTTGACGACAGCGCCTGACGCCTGGGCGACCAGGGGGCCATCGACCATGATGTCGTCGCGTCGTGAACAGGCCGCTCCCCGCCTGGATCAGCAGAACCAGCAGCAAAGTCACGACCATCCAGCCCCCAGCGGATTGTGCCCCAGGACCGGGGGCGCCTGATCCGGCGGCAGCCGCAGTTCACGCAGATGCTCCAGCGCCGCGCGCGGCCCCTTGACGAAGGTGGCGAAGCGGGCCGGATGACTGCCGATGATGCCCCAGCCAAGACGGAACAGCAGCAGCGTCAGGATCGTATAGCCGCTCAGGAAGTGGACCCGCATCCAGCCCAGTTCGGCCGTTGCCCAGGATGTGGCTATGGAGGCCACCAGCAGCCAGTGGAACAGGCGGACAGGAAGATCCCAGACGCTCACGCTCACCGGACCGGCTTCGGCTCCCAAAGGTATCAACATTGTTCATAATACCACCTTCCGGATGAACATGCAGTCCCAATGCCCCGGCAACTCCCCAAGTGGAAGCCTTATCGGTGGCAGAGACGGCTCCGGGAAACCATGTATCCGGATTATGCCGCATCCGCGATACCGCTGTGAAGAGAGCTTGATGCGATCTCATTCTCCTGTTACGTACAAGAATACCAGCCCACTCATCCGGTAAAGTACCCGCGCAATTCAGGATAGACTATTATTTGCGATATAACTCTTTATGTTTATTCACAGTAAGACCTCGGAGTACACTTACGCTGCTGGCTTGAATTCGCTCCACGCGCGGGATAAACAGACATCATCCCTTCAAGGAACGGAAAGGGACCAGCGGAGGACTTATGGAAGCGCAAGCCCGGAGACTGATGGCTCAGTTACCGTACATGCGGCGCTACGGGCGCGCGCTCACCGGCTCCACGACCCGCGGCGACGATCTTGTCACGCGCGCGGTCGAGGCCGCCTTGACCGAGCCCGACCGGTATCAGCTGGATACCGATGACGAGCCGGTGACGCGGCGCCGTCTCTATACTTTGCTCAACGGGTTGTTCGACGCCGATATCGGCGCCGCCGGCGCCACGGCTTCCTCCCGCCGAGCCCGGCCACCCGATCGAAGCGGCGCTGAGCAGCCTGCCGGAACAGGAAAGACGCGTCTTCCTTCTGGTCAGCCTTGAAGAGCTGTCGACGCCTCAGGCGGCCGAGGTCATGGGCGTTCCCGCCGATGAGGCGCGCGACGCGCTGGGCCGCGCGCAGAACGCCATGCGCGAGCAACTGGTGGCGAATATCCTGATCGTCGAAGATGATGCGATCATCGCCTATGACCTGACCGAAACCGTGCTTGGGATGGGCCACAAGGTCTGCGGCACCGCCGCCACCATGGAAGAGGCGCTGGCCGCCGCGGCGGCCAACCAGCCCAGTCTGGCGCTGATGGACCTGCGGCTGGCCCATGGCGGCAGCGGCATCACGACGGCGCAGGCGCTGCGCGAGACGCGGGCGCTGCCGATCATCTTCGTGACCGCCTTCGCCGAGGAACTGAAGCAGCGCGGGCTGGATTATCTTGGACCGGTGATCAAGAAGCCGTTCACCCGCGAGCAGATCGAGCGGGCGATCACCCAGGCCGTCTTCACCCCCCGGCCCGGCGATGCGCCGCCGACGCTGGCCGGCCGCTCGGCCGGCTGACCGCCGCAATTGCTTGCGGATGGCCTTCGCCGAGAACGCTCCGAACCTGGCGTCTTACCGGAAGACGATCGTCTTGCTGCCGTTCAGCAGCACGCGGTGCTCGGTGTGGTACTTCACGGCGCGGGCAAGCACCACGCTTTCCACATCGCGCCCCACCGCCACCAGATCGTCGGGCGTCGAGGTGTGATCGACCCGCTCGACTTCCTGCTCGATGATCGGACCTTCGTCCAGGTTGGAGGTGACATAATGGGCGGTGGCGCCGATCAGCTTGACGCCGCGCGCGAATGCCTGATGGTAGGGCTTGGCGCCCTTGAAGCTGGGCAGGAACGAGTGGTGGATGTTGATCGCCCGCCCGGCCAGCCGGTCGCACAGCTCCGGCGACAGGACCTGCATGTAGCGCGCCAGCACCACCAGATCGATGTTCTCCTGCTCGATGATCTCCCACAGGCGGGCTTCCTGCTCCAGCTTGTTGTCGGCATTCACCGGCAGGTAGTGGAACGGCACATTGTGCCATGCCGCGAGCTGGTAGAAGTCCCGGTGGTTGGAGACGATCGCCGGGATCTCCACGTTCAGGCCGCCGGTCCGGTAGCGGTAGAGCAGATCGTTGAGGCAATGGCCGAACTTCGACACCAGCAGCAGCAGCCGTTGCGGCCGGTCGGCATCGTGGAGGTGCCAGGTCATGCCGAACCGTTCCGCCACCTCGGCGAAGCCGGCGGCAAGTTCCTCGCGGCCGGGGCCGTTTTCCGGCGACGCCAGGAAGATGCGCAGGAAGAACAGTCCGCTGGTGCGGTCGCCGAACTGGGCGCTGTCGATGATGTTGCAGCCCCGCCCGGCGAGAAATCCCGACACGGCGGCGACGATCCCGACGGTGTCCGGGCAGGAAATGGTCAGGATATGGCGGGCGGTCATCTCGGGTCTTTCCAGGATCGCTGGTTGCGGGTTGGACAGGCGTATTCAGCCGTTGAAGGAAGCGCAACGGCGGGCCTCATGCAAGCCCGAATCGGGCAGGCCGAACCGGCCCGAACTCTCAGTCCAGCATGGGAAGGCCGCTTTCGATCCGGACCAGCGCCGCCAGCAGCGGCACCCCGATATCGCGGCGCACGAAGGCGCTGCTGCGGTCGGCGGCGGCGATGGCCTGCGCCATGGTGGCGCGCCAGCGGTCGTCGTTGAAAATCAGCTTTTCCGCCTTGGCCCGCTGAGCCAGCACGCCAGGCTTGCGGTTGGCCGGCATGTCGGTGATCTGGTTCAGCCGCTTCATCCATTGCTGGACGGCGGCCGGATCGCCGCGACGGATCGCGGCGGCGACGAATTCCGACAGGATTTCCGCCTGGGCATCGACTTCCTGCACCTGTTCAAGATAGGCGGATGTCAGCGAAACCTCGCCGCGCGCCTGCAAGCGGCCCAGTACGGCGGGAACCGTCCAGGGACTGTCCTCGTGGACCGTCCGCAGCAGACCCAGCGCCAGATTGACTTCGCCCAGGTCGGCGGCGGCGACCGCCAGTTCGGCCGGGCAGCATTCCTGCTTGGTTTCGCGGAAGCGGGAGAACTGCTGCTCGACCGTGTTCAGGAACAGGGTGCGGGCTTCCGCCTCCCGGCCGACGCGCAGCAGCGATTGCACCACCAGCCCCAGTTCCCAGGAGCAGTTGTTGGCCTGCGAGTATTTCTGGGCTTCCGTCGTCAGGGCGGCGGCAAGGTCCTTTTCGCCGCGCCATGTGGCGATCTCGGCAATGTCGGTCAGGTTGTAGATGCGGGTCGAGCAGTCGGCGATGCTCCGGGTGATCTGGAGCGCCACATCGGTCTGGCCGGTCAGCGCCAGAGCGCGCGCGACGAACAGGTCCTGCTCCTGGGCATCGCTGCTGGCCGCCGCCCCGCGCCGCAGCGCGCTGACGAAGGGCGCTATGATTTCCCGCGCCCTGTCGGCACCGCCGTTCAGGTGATAGGCCACGGCAAGCGAAAGCCAGTCCCAGCGCGGCGTCGAAACCGGATATTCGACCGGCGGCAGCAGGTTCTCGATCCGGAAGAGGAAGCACGCGGTCGATTGCGCGTCGTTGCAGATCAGCGCGCGGACCCGGTTGCGGAACTCGAAGACGTCGAAATCGCCGATGAACTGGTTGGTGATGAGCTGGACGGCGATGGCGCTGTCGGGATAGCGCTGGACGATCTCGTTAAGCAGACGGTCGGCGTCGCGCAGCAGACGCGCTTCCTCCCCGGAATCGAAGGTCGCGTTGGCCTGCTGGATCATCTGCATGGCCTGGACGAACTGCCGGTTGGCGTTCGAAGCGCTTTCCTGCGCCGAAGCCCCCATCGATGGCGGCGCCGGCGGCAAGGAAAATCAGAACCGGCAGCAGGAGCGCCAGAAGAAGGACGGCCCTGCCGCCGGGGAACCGTGTTCCGTCAACGGACATAGCTCACGACACGCTTCACATAGGGTAAGGAGCGGGCATGGCCGGTTACCCGCTCAAGCTCCGCCGGGTCACGCGCGTTGCCCATCAGGTAGACCACCCCGTTGACGGTCTCGATCGAATAGTTGATCGACGAGATGTCGCGATCGAACATCAGCTTGCTGCGCAATTGCGTGCCGATCCAGGTGTCGCGCGCCGAATTGGTCAGCGTCGAGCCGTCGTCCACCACGATTTCGTTGATGATTTCCTTCACGCCGTTGGCCTGCCAGGCCAGCCGGACGGCATCCAGCCGCATTTCCGGGTCCTTGGCGCGGCCGGTCAGCAGGACGGTGCCCTGGTTGACGTTCGTGCTCAGCCGGGAATGCATCTCGACGCTGTGCTGGAACCAGAAATGGTTGATCTGCGCCTGGATTTCGGTGTCGCTGATGGCGCCGCCGAGCCCACGAGGCTGCGAGGCGGCGACGACGGCCGTGGTGGCGGCTCCTCCGACGATCAGCGGAGCGCAACCGCCCATCATGAGCATCGCTATCGCTGCGGCGGAGAGTACCGAAAGACGCGCGCGAAACCTCAAAGCTTCCTCCGTTTGCCGGTCGCAAAGCACGTCCAGCGGCGCGAAGAAGTCATGCCCGCTACGTGATTGCAACACATATTTGAATTACTCGAAAGTGGAGCCAAGGCTTTTTCGCGCACCGTGTCCTGATTGCTGCAACTGCGTTCAGGCGAACGGCGCGCTGGTGAGCACCTCGGCGAGTTCGCGCGACAGCACATCCGCGATGCGCCGCCGCTGGGACTGGTCGCGCAGCAGTTCCTCGTCCCGCTCGTTGGAGAGAAAACCCGTCTCGATCAGCACGGACGGCACGTCCGGCGCCTTCAGCACCGCGAAGTTGGCCGACCGCTTGGGGTTGTCGAGCAGGCGGAGCGTCCGCCCCGCCCCTTCGACCAGACTGCTTTTCGCCATCAGCGATGCCGAGACGGTGTGCCGCGCCACCAGATCCGACAGGATCGCCGCGACCTGCGGCCTTGTGTGGCGCAGGTCGATGCCCCCCGCCCCGTCCGCCAGATTTTCCTGCTTGGCGAGCGCGAAGGAGAAATCGTCCGACGCCTTGTCGGACAGCGTATAGGCCGACAGGCCGCGGGCTTCGCGGTTGGGGGCGCTGTCGGCATGGATGGAGATGAACAGGTCGGCCCCGGCTTCCCGCGCCACGGCGACCCGGTCGGCAAGCGGCAGGAAGGTATCGTCGTCGCGGGTCAGCTTGACCGAAACGCCGCGCGTCCCGCGCAGCTTGCGCGCGATCTCCCGCGAGATATCGAGCGTGATCTCCTTCTCCAGCGTACCGCGCACGCCGATGGCGCCCGGATCATGGCCGCCATGGCCGGGATCGATCACCACAAGGCGACGCTGAGCTGCCGGCGGGGTGCGGTCGGGCTTGCGCGGCGGAGCTTCCTTGGTCGCGGCATCGGCTTGGCCCCGCATCAGGACGGATGCGAGCCCGAACGATCCGAGACCGAGCAAGGGCGCGTTCAGCGCCAATTGAAGCAGAAGCCTGCGCTTCATCCGATAAAACTACCCATAAATTCCGGTGAATGGCGGGAAACACCTCGACCTTCAGTCTAGAGGCTGTTGGTTAACTGTTAATTACGTGCCCATGGGCTTGTCGAGTCCCGAGATCGTGTTCCGCCGGAATTTCCCGATCCGGGACAAAGCTCCGTGCCGGAAAGTCGCGGGAGGAGATTGCACATGAAACAATGTATCGCATTTTCGACTTATGATATCTTGTTCGGAAGCGCGACTCGGACAAGAATAATCCTTTGACGATGTTGGAGGCGATCATGAAGGAAGCCTTGATCAGCATCATGCGTCAGGAGCAAGAAGCTCTGGAGGCCCGCATCGCCGAAGAACGGCGGCGTGAGGACCCGGACGGCATGAGGCTCGAAGCCATGCGGGAAGAAGCGACCGACCTGCAGCGGCAACTCGAACGCTATGAAGACTGACTGCGCCTATCGCGCTATAGCCGCCCGTGGGACAGCTTGGAACCCGTACGGCCCTGCCCCGGAGAGCCGTACGGGTTTTCTGTTCTGTTGAATGAACGAACGACTGAAAAGCCGGGGGAGTGTCATGCCGAAATTCGCCGCCAATCTGTCGATGATGTTCCAGGAACATACCTTCCTGGACCGTTTCGCCGCTGCCGCCGGGTGCGGTTTCCATGGGGTCGAGTACCTGTTCCCCTATGAGTGGCCCGCCGCCGAGATCCGGCGGGCGCTCGATGACGCCAAGCTGGAGCAGGTGCTGTTCAATCTGGCGCCCGGCGACTGGGCCGGCGGTGAGCGGGGCATGGCGGCATTGCCGGGCCGGGAAAAGGAATTCGCCGCCTCGGTGGATCAGGCCATCGATTACGCGCGCGAACTGGGCTGCGGCAGGCTCCATGCCATGGCGGGCATCGTCCATGCCGGGATCGACCGGGAAGCAGGCGGAGGCCACTTATATCGCAAATCTGCGCCACGCGGCGGACACAGCGGCAAAGCATGGCATCACCATACTGGCGGAGCCGATCAACACACGCGACATGCCGGGATATTTCCTCAACACCACGACGACGGCGCGCAAGATCCTGGCTGCGGTTTCACGCCCCAACCTCAAGCTTCAGTTCGACATCTACCATACCCAGATCATGGAAGGCGATCTGGCCGAGCGGCTGCGCCAGAACCTGGAGGTGATCGGCCATATCCAGATCGCGGGATCTCCCGGCCGGCACGAACCGGATGTGGGAGAGATCAATTATCCCTATCTGTTCCGGCTGATCGACGATATCGGCTATGCCGGATGGATCGGCTGCGAGTACCGGCCAAGGGCGAGCACACTGGCCGGGCTTGGCTGGGCGAAGGAATATGGGATCGCCGCCGACTGATCCGGGCCGCTTGATCTGGCGACGGGTCCGACTTTTTGGTTACCGATTCATTAATGACCGCACCGGCGGGCCATGCTACTGATGGCGCCGATACCACCGTATGCGTGGTCGATGCCGGTATGGAACCAGAGACTTGTCAGGGATCACCCAGGAGCCACCCTTCGGCGCCTACTCACCGTCGGGCTTTCAGCGCGCCGTGATGAGGCTGACCCGGTCGGTGCCGGAAACATGGCTCGGCAAGCGCATCGCCTTCGCCGCCCGGCGTCTGGCGCTGGCGGGATTGAAGTCGCCGCTCGACGTCGATGTTTTCGGGCGGAAGCTGCGGGTGCATCCCGAGGACAATGTCTGCGAGAAGCGGGTCCTGTTCACCCCGCAGTTCTTCGACCCTGTCGAACTTCAGGTTCTGGCGGCCGCGATCCGGGATGGCTTCACCTTCGTGGATCTTGGGCGCCAATGTCGGCGTCTACTCGCTGTTCGTCGCCGGACTGGCCGGGCGGAAAGCCCGCGTTCTGGCGGTCGAGCCGCAGCCCGAGATCTACCGCAGGCTGGCCTTCAACGTCGCGGCCAACGATCTGGGAACGATCCGGACCATGCAATGCGCCGTCGCCGACCGTGACGGAACGCTGGACCTGTTCATCGATCGGGGCAACCGGGGCCAGAGCAGCATCGCCATGGTCACGGGGGAGAAGGTCAGCGTCCCCTGCCGGACTTTGGAGAGCGTGCTGAACGAGGCCGGGTTCGACCGGGTGGATGCGCTGAAGATCGATATCGAGGGGGCGGAGGACACCGTCCTTGTGCCCTTCTTCGCGACCGCGCCGTCCCGGCTCTGGCCGTCGCTGATCCTGCTGGAAACATCGAGCGACCGCTGGAAGTCGGATTGCGTGGCCCTGTGCATCGAGCATGGCTACCGGGAAACCCACCGGACGCGGCTGAACGTGATCCTGGAACGCACCCCGTCGGAAGACGCGGCCTCGTACGGCATCGGCCTGGAAGATCAGCCCGTCGTCGCTGGAGTCTGCAGCGGCTGCCTAGCCATTGTGCAGTGCAGCATAAGCGCTGATTTCGGCAGCGGGATTTCCGCGGACAGTGACGTCGCCGGCCGATAAACCTTTCGCAAACAAAGCGATGAGCCGCATCAGGAGACCTTCTGACAGGTTTCGACAACCAGTGGCTATTGCCGACAGCATCCGTGACATTCTGTCGCGCGAAATGGTTAAAAAATGCTTTATTTTCGCCCTTTTTGCATAATTTTTAGTGCATATTTCCATAACGCCATCTATTATGCCTATTTTTTAGGCATAACTCAGCCGATTGCGCTCGAACTCATCCGTATTGTCGTGGTTGTGCTGGTGTGTACAATCAGCGGGTCGCACAATAAACCATCCTTGGCACGAAACTTGCGACAGGGAGTTGGAGAAATGAAGTTCTGACCAGCCGCTTGTCAACGGAGAGCCTTGATGACCGACGCGACTGCTGAGACCGTCCATACTGCTCGGAGTACCGTCCCGACTGTTTTACATACGAGGTCTTCCAGCACATTTTCCGATCTCGTTCGTAACCCACAGAAATACCTGCTTGTTCTGAGGTTTGTCTTAATCAATACCGTCGCTTCGTCACTTCTCGCGGCGGCATGGCTCCAGGGATGGATCAAGCCGATCCTGGATACCGATAATACCGGATTGTGCCAATTGATCTTCGGCGTGTTCCTGGTTGGTCTCGTGGTGTCCGCCAGCAAGGTCTGGCGTACCAGCCGCGAAATCAACGCCTGCAAGGATTTCAACCTTCATACCGGCTCCCGCGCGGCGCGCTATGTGGCCGAAGTGCAGGGCCGGGACAGCGGCAGCCGCGCCACGCTGGCCGGCAACCTCCGCCTCAAGCTGTCGTCCCGTGTCGCCGTCGTCCGCCATCTGGCCTCCAGCCTCGTCCTGCTGGGCCTGATCGGCACCGTCGTCGGCTTCATCATCTCGCTGGGCGGCGTCGATCCGCAGAAGGCCGGCGACGTGGCGTCGATAGCGCCCATGGTGACCAAGCTGATCGAGGGCATGTCGGTGGCGCTCTATACGACGCTGGTCGGCGGCGTCCTGAACATCTGGCTCAGCATCAATTACAACATGCTGTGCACCGGCACCGTAAACCTGATCACCGAAATCACGGCGCTGGGTGAACGGCATGCAGGGTCTTGACCAGTTCGACGACGAAGACGTCAACGGCACCGTCTTCCGCGACGTCATCACGCTGGCGCTGTGCGGCTTCGTGGCGGTCGTGATCCTTCTTCTCCCCCACCTCAACCCCAAGCAGGAGGCGCAGGCCGCCGTCGCCAGCACGGTTCCCGGCAACGTCATGGTCGAGGCGCGCTGGGCCGATGAGCTGGATACCGATATCGACCTGTGGGTCCAGGCGCCGGGCGACGTGCCGGTCGGCTATTCCAACAAGTCCGGCGTGATCTTCAACCTGCTGCGCGACGACCTTGGCCGCAACGCGGATCCGACGCAGCTCAACTACGAAGTCAGCTACAGCCGGGGCGTTCCGCCGGGTGAGTATGCGGTCAACCTGCACATGTACCGCAACAAGTCCAAGGTTTCACCGGTCAAGGTGACCGTCGTGACCAGCGTCAAGAAGCCGAACTCGGAGTCGGCCAAGCAGATCCTGACCAGCAGCATCGACCTGATGGCGGAGAACCAGGAGACCACGGTCTACCGGTTCAAGCTGACCGAAGCCGGCGAACTGGTGCCGGGCAGCGTGAACAGCCTGCCCAAGCCGCTGCGGAAATGGAGGCAGTGATGCAGCTTCTGATGAGTCTCTTCGCTCTGGCCACCGTGCTTGCCGCCGGGCTCGCGACGATCAGCATCTGGTCGCCCCGGAAGCTCTGGGTCAAGGTGGGCGCCGTGGTCCTCGCGGCCTGCTTCATGCCGATCTCCTACGCCAGCTTCGCCGACCTGCTGAGCAAGCCGAAGCCGGTGGCGCTGGAGTGGTTCAACCGCAGCATGACGCGAGGCCACGGTCCTGAGTGCCCGCATGCAGGAGGGCGAGGCGATCTACCTGTGGCTCCAGCTCCCCAACAGCGCCGAGCCGCGCTACTACAAGATCGGCTGGAGCGAGGAAGTCGCCAAGCAGCTTCAGCAGGCCATGCGCGAGGCCGAAAAGAACCAGGGCGGCATGAAGATGGAACTGCCGTTCGAGAACACCTGGGACACCGACAAGCCCATGTTCTACGCCCTGCCCCAGCCCAAGCTGCCGGAAAAGAACGGCGAGGAAGGCGGCGGCGACAAGCCGATGGTCTACCAGCACCCCGGCACCAGCGCCTGACCGGCGCTGAGAGCCGGCTTATTCAGGACAGTTTCGTCATCGCAGGCTCGATCTTCGTGCGCATGCCAGAACTTGATCCTGGCATCTCCTGGCGTAGCTGATCGTTCCGTGCCCGCAGAGCGCTTGCCGTGACAGAGCTGCGGTTCTCACTGCCGGACATGTCAGCATCGCCACGGCGATTGCCGAAGAGTCAAGCTCGGCATGACGAATACCTTACGTATTCGTCGCTACCCCTTACTGTTAGGTCCCCAGCCTCACAGCACCTGCTTCGGCACGCTCAGCAACTCCCGCCGGATGCGCTTCAGGCTGGGGCGGTTGGAGTCGTCGTAGGCAAGGGGGCGGCAGAGGTGCATGGCGGTCAGGCCGACGCGGGCGGTCAGCAGGCCGTTGATCACCCCCTGCCCGACCCGCGCCGACAGCGATGCCGCCAGCGTGCTGCCCAGGGCCTCGGCCACCAGATGGTTGCCGGTCTCCGC
The DNA here is from genome assembly GCA_963848585.1 of uncultured Alphaproteobacteria bacterium. Taxonomy (GTDB): domain Bacteria; phylum Pseudomonadota; class Alphaproteobacteria; order Azospirillales; family Azospirillaceae; genus Skermanella. Next base: position 26,435 of record CAWKET010000019.1, read on the forward strand.
CACGCCGGCGATGGCGATGTTGCCGAGCATCCGGCGCAGCAGCTTCAGACCGCCGACATAGCCGGGGCGGGCGCCGTACAGGGACGCCACTTCCCGGACCAGCTTCAGGTTCCGCCACAGCACGATCGCCACATCGAGCAGCGCCGCCGGGCTCAGCGCCGTGGCGATCGCCGTGTCGCGGGAGGCGCGGAGCACAAGCTGATAGGCCCGGCGGTCGATGTCCTGGAGAAGCTGGAGATCGACCATGCGGACCACTTCGCGGTCGTCATGCGCGTCGTTCAGGTGATCCTTCAAGGCGGTGACCTGGGTCGCCAGATCGGGCCGGTCGCGGTAGAGCGAAGCTACGGCTCCGGCATAGCGTTCCGCTTCGCCATGGCCGCCGGCGGTGCGCAGATGCTCGGCGTCCTGCGCGCAGGCCGTCGATCTGGCGAAGCCGCCGCAGGCTCCGCAGTTCGCCCGCCAGCAGACCGAAGGCGCCCACCACCGTCCCGGCGGCAAGCGCCGCGGCGCCGATGCCCAGAACCATGCTGGTGTCGAACGCGCGCCGGACCAGATCGACCGTGTCGTAGCCGACCGCCAGCGCCACCAGCACCGCCGCCGAACCGACCAGCAGCCGGACGGCCCAGCGCCGGGGCGCCGGGACGGGATCGGGCGTCTCACGCCCTCGACCAGCTCACCCGAGGGATGCGGCCCGGTGGAGCGTTCCTCCGGAACGACGACGACGGTGCCGCTGGGGTCCAGTTCCATCGGCTGGATATAGTCGGGATCGCGGGTCCGGCCGGTCATGACAGGAAGTCTCCGATCAGGAATTCCAGCGCCTGATCCAATCTGATATTGGGCAGCCCCCGCCCATGCCGCCCGGCCAGGGTCGGCGGCCGGAATTCCAGGAAGTTCAGCTTGCGGGCGCCGTCGCGGTCCAGCAGCCGGTGGTCGTCGGGGATCTCGCCCGGATAGAGCACCGTCGGCTCCGTCCGGCCCAGCGGGATGCCGCGCACGCAGGAAAGCTGCCGGCCCTGATGCTCGGCCATCACCGTCTCGGTGCATTTGAGGGCGGCGAGCGCCATGGTTTCCACCGCGGCGCCCTCGAACCGGATCGCGTTGCGCCGCTCGGCGACCAGACCGTCCAGCAGGCGGCGCAGGTTGGCGTGCTGGTTCGACGGGATGTGGTCGGCCTTGGTCGCGGCGAACAGCACCCGGTCGATCCGCCCGCCGAGCAGCCGGTCCAGCCAGCTTGAGCGGCCATGACGGAAGGACTCCAGCGTGGCGGACAGGGAGGTCTGCATATCGGACAGGGCCGCCGGCCCGGCATTTATCGCGCCCAGCACATCGACCAGCACGATCTGGCGGTCAAGGCGGGCGAAATGCTCGGAGAAGAAGCGGCGGACCACGTTGGTCTTATAGGCCTCGAACCGCTCCTCCATCATCGACCACAGGGTATCGCGGCCGGCCCGTGTCGCGGGCTCCGGCAGCGGGCAGAAAGCCAGGACGGGAGCGCCGATCAACTCGCCCGGCTCGACGAAGCGGCCGGGCTGGATCAGGCTGAGGAGCTGGTCCGACGCGCGGCAGGCGAGCAGGTAGTTGGTGTAAAGCTCGGCCGCCCGGCGGGCCACCATTTCCTCCGCCGGCCCTGAGGGGTCGCGGTTGGACAGGTAGGCCAGCCACTCCGCCGCCAGCGCGTCGCGGGGCGGCCGTCTGGACAGTTCCAGCGTTTCCCGCGACCACTCGGCGTAGCTGCGGTCGAGCAGCGGCAGGTCGAGCAGCCATTCGCCCGGATAGTCGATGATGTCCAGGTTGAGGCGGGTGACGCCGCGCAGCCGGCGCTTCAGCAGCGAGCCCGGCATGTAGCGGATCGCCACCCGCGCCTGACTGGTGACCTTGGTGTTGTTCGGCCATGTCGGATCGGGCGCGGTCAGCCGCGCGATCTGGGTTTCATAGTCGAAGCGGGGCACCGCCTGATCGGGCTGCGGCTCCATCCGCGCCGCGATGAACCGCCCGGTCGCGACGACATCCAGGAACGGCAGCCGGTCGGCGTGCAGCAGGTTGTCGATCAGCGCGGTCGTGAAGACCGTCTTGCCGGACCGGCGCAGGCCGGTGACGCCGATGCGCAGGTTGCCGTCGAGCATGCGGTCGGTCAGTTCGCCGACGCGTCGACGGCCCGTCCGCCCAGGTGGGTCAGATCGCGGAATGGTGAAGGAGGCAATGCGGTCTCAACAGATCGAGGAAAACTCAGGTGATAAACGCGGCAGCGCCGCTTATCGTGCCTGATCCGGCAGCATATCGATTTTGTGCGCCCTGCGCCCAGCGGTGCAGATCGTCGCCCTGGACCGCCGCCGTGCCGATGCCGGGACCGGGCTCGGGCCGGTTGTTTTCAAGCTGGTTGTCGTGGTTGCCCATGGGATCGTGCCCGCGATCGCTGATCATCTCGGACACGCAGCTTTTCCTGCCGCCGCACATGTTGTTGGCGACCATGTTGCCGGTGGCGCCATAGATCAGCAGGCCGTTCCGCCCGGCCTCGATGTCGTTGCCGACGACGGTGTTGTATTTGGCTTCCGAATCGGTGCCCGGACGCATCCAGCGGCCGGTCGTCAGGCCGCCGACGGACAAGCCGTCGCGCTCGCATCCCCTCATGATGTTGCCCGCGATGAAGTTCCGCTCGCTGCCGCCCTTCATCATCAGGCAGGTGTGCCCCGGCGTGCCATCGACGAGATTGGCGACGATCTGCGACTGGTTGACCGCCACCATGTCGATCCCGCCATCGCCGTTGCCGTTGTGGTCGGCGCCGCTGTTGCGGACGATGTTGCCGTAGACGAAAGACGCTGTCGGCCTGACTGAGCTTGATGCCGTCCTGGCCCGCGTTTTCCACCAGATTATCGGCGATCACCAGATTGCGGGCATAGCGCGACATGTCGCTGGTATCCTGGCCGGACAGGCCGAACTGGATGCCGTTGCCCCCGCTTCCGGCGACGATATGGAAGCCGAAGACGCCGGCGTTCTTCGTGCCGAACCCGTACAGCCCCGTCTTGTCGGAAACGATGCGGGCCTTGCCCCGGCCATCGGCCGAGATCAGCCGGATCGGAGCCCCCTCCTCACCACTCCGGGCGAACTTCACCGCCCCCTGGTAGGTGCCGGCCTTGACCATCACGTCGGTGCCGGGAGTTGCCATCTGGAGTGCGGTGTTGATGTCGTTGACCGGTCCGTCGGGCGATACCCAGATCTGCTTTGCCTGCGCTCCCGAGCCGTCGAAGGGCGGCGTCATCTGCACCTGCGCCGCCGACGACAGGTTGTCAGCGCACCCTGTCAGAAGGAGGGCCAGGAAAATCATACGCTTCATCGGCGCCGGCTCCTTGATCGCCTGGACGGGCTCGCCACGGTAGCTGGATCCCACGTACTGAAACAAGGTGCGGGCACCAATGCTCCACCGCTGCCTCAGTCGAACGCCGCTCCTTACGACTAGAATTTCGAACATCAGCAGCAGCGTGCGCTGGAAACCCCAGAAGTTGTCGTCCGACACGACGTAGAGCATCACCTTGCCGTCCGGCTGGCGTACCGCCGAGATGCCTTCGTAATTGTCCGTCGTCACCGGCTGCTCGAACACCGCCAGTTCGGTGCCGGACAATTCAGCGCCGGGCTGGATATCCGCGGCCGGAACGCGAACGATCCGCGCGCCGAACCCGCCCAGGATCGAGGCCCGCCGCTCCAGCACCACGACATCGCCATTGGGCAGCGTCGCCGCATCGGTCGGCCGGTAGGGCGCCTTGCCTCGATAGCTCAGGCTGGCCCAGCCATTCGCCCCGCCAAGCCACGCGCGGCTGTGGCCGGCGTTTTCCTCAAGCCCCTCCTCCAGCACCAGCAGCCGGCCATCGGGCAACGCCGTGACCGCTTCCAGCCCGCTGTTGCCTTCGGCGCTCTGGACGCCGGGCGGACGCGGCAGCTTGGGCAGCGGCGGCGTCACCGGACCGGCGGGATTGGCGGGGTAAAGCTCGATCCGGTGCCAGCGCTCGAAGCTGACGGCCCACCGGCCGTCCGGCAGCAGCGCCAACCCTTCGGAGTCGCGCCGGTTGCCCTTGACCTTGGTGCCGTCGATGTCGAGCAGCGGCATCACGGCGATATCGCGCGCACCCGTCAGGTCGCCGGCATCGTCGTAGTCGAGCACGCCATCCACCACCGATCCCTTGTCGGAGATCGCGACGAACCGCCGTCCATCGGGGGTGACCTCGATACCGGACAGGCCGCCGAAATCCGGGTCGCGGTCGCTCAGCGCCAGCCCGCCGCGATAGCGGAGCATGCCGATTTCCTGCCGTTCCGGGCGGCTGTCGTCCAGTTGGACGCGGTAGGAGTTCTGCGGAGGACCGTTGGCGATCAGCGGCGAGCAGCCGACCGCCGCGAGGGCGCCGAGCGTGAGGACGAGCAAAGCCCGCCGGGCAAATTCAGGAATGGCGACCATGGCCCCCTAGATGGCATTTCCAATGCTGCGGTGCGACAAGATTTCGCGATGGGGCGGTTACCAAGGGCTAACCCGACGGTGACCATCAGGGGAAGCTCAATCCGCCCGCAATCCGCGGCTTCTGAAGATATTGCGGATCAGGCGGACCTGGGGTGCCGCGGCCGGTTCCAGCATCCTGAATGCCGGGCAGCGGGCAGCGCTTACGCCATTCATCGGCGGCCATGCGTTGAAACGGGATCACATCGACCCGCTCCAGATCCGGGAAGGAGGCGGCGAATTCCGCCAGGGCCTGGACATGCGCGGGGTCGTCATTGACGCCGGGGATCACCGCGAAGCGCATCCAGACCGGCTTGTCCATCTGGCGAAGCATGTTGGCGAACCGCATCCGGGGACTGGCCGGAGTGTCGTCGAGCGCCGCCACGTCGAACGCGGTCAGGTCGAGCACCACCAGATCGGTGAGGTGAAGCAGTCCGCGCGCCGCGAACAGGTTGCCGCTGCCCGTGGTGTCCAGCGCCGTGGGAATTCCCATGTCGTGGCAGCGCCGGAACAACTCGCGCACGAATTCCGCCTGCTCCAGCGGCTCGGCTCCGGCGACGGTCACTCCGCCACCGGACACCCGCATGTAATCGGCATACTGAGCGATGCGGGCGATCAGCTTTCCGACCGTGTCGAGATGCCCGCCGTCGCCGCCATCGCATCCCGCGTCCGGGCAATGGGCGCAGCGCAAGGGACAGCCGTGCAGGAAGATCACGAAGCGGACGCCGGGTCCGGCCCCCGTTCCCCGTGCCGAAATCGAGTGCACCCGCCCTGACAGGTTGTATGGCTCACCTGGGGGCGGCAATCGCATCACGTCGGAAGGATTGGTCATGACGCTGTCCGCTCCCGTCATCGAACCGCAGGTACGGCAACGATCAACATCCAGACGATGCAGGACGGCGCCGGACAGTGCCTTGATCCATGTCAACATTGTGAGATCGGGACCGATCCGGGTTATCCGGTAACCGAATCTATACGCCTTGTGCCTACGATCGACCACCGGTCCCGTTTACCGGGACCTCCGGCCATTATCGAAGACCGCAAAGCGGAAAAGCCATGACAACGCATCTGACATACGAAATCGTTCACAAGTTCCGCGGCCAGGGAAAAATGAACGAGGCCGAAGATTGGATGCGGGATAACATCAGAGGGCTAGTGGGAGTTGGAGTTCCTGGGCATGTCCGAGGAGATCGACGACTTCAAGAAGACCAAGACCTATATCTTCCATGTCCGCTTCAACTTCGGCCGGTCGGAGGATATGAAGCGCTTCAAGGAAGAATACATCCAGGGCAAGCCCCGGCCCCAAAGCCAAGCCGCCGGTTCCGAAAAAGAAAGGCTTCTTCGGCCGGCTCTTCGACTGACCGACTGGCTGCGTATCGTGCTAAGCCTGTAACGGAACGGGACGTGGCACCGACACTGACCGTAGTGCATACAAGCTTCGCAACGCTATCTTAGCGTCGCTGCGACCGGAATGAGTATATTATCAAAATACATTAAATGGTATTTTACTTTACCGGCAATATGCCGGAGATGTGTGAAAGTCAGCTTACCTGTCATACAAGATCGGCGAACTCTCTCGAGGACTTACGGTGCGCATCGGACGATCCGCCCTTGAAGCACCGCTTCCGCCATGACGTCTGAGCGATGATGGGGAGCTACTTGACGCGGCGGGTGCTTGAGGCATAGCCGCTCACGGAGCCGGCACCGGCCAAGCAAAGCGTCGCCAGGCTCTCAACAAGATGAGCGGGTTGATGGCAACAAGAAAATCAGACGGTGTCAAGAACAGACATGTCCAGACTGCTCCTCGGCTTCGTCTGCGAATCGGTCACGGCGGCCATGTCCACGACACCAGGCGGCCGAATTTCTTCGATCGGGCCTTCCAGATGGACTCCACGGTAGGTCGATGGGCTCACGGTCCCACGATCGAAGCGTCCTTCCATGGCAGTTCGCAGGTTTCCACACGGGAATCAATTCGGGGGGTTCGGCCGTTATCGACAGAGCTGGCGAACGACTTGGCACGATCACCGCTACCGCCGCCTGACCAGGATACTCGATACGGCATCCAAAAAGTGCGAAGATGGCCTTCGAACTCGCCATGCCGGACCGGCGTGCGGCCCGAACGTTCATAGAATTGCGTAGCAAGGTTGGCGAGCTTATATCCTCAAACATGCTACGAAAACTCCTTGATATCATACGCCGGAAAGTATATTTGAGAGTTAGCCTGTCTGTTGTACATATTGGCGAACCGTTGGAAATGCGGCTGGTATGGAATTACCTTCCCGTTGACGCTTTTGTTCCGGGGCGATCAAGCCGCGGTCAGGAGAACCGCCTTTGACAACAGCTCATGCTCCTGACATGGACGATCATACCAAGCAACTCGAACAGGCGCTGAGGGAGAAAGAGGCTGCGCTGAAGGAACTTCAGCACCGCGCCAAGAACAGCCTTCAACTCGTCATCAGCCTTCTTAAACTGCAGAGCGGCCGTATCCGCGATCCCGACGCGCGGACGGCTTATGACCTCACCTTGCAGAGGATCGAAGCGCTCGCCATCGCCTACCGCCATCTCCATGAGTCCGGCACCGAAACCAAGGTGGAGTTCGGCCGCTATCTGACGGAACTGGTCACCACGACCAGCGCCAACCTGCCCGGCGGCGCGCAGGGGACCGATATCGATGTGCAGTCGGAGAAGATCACCGGCGGGTTGTCGCTCGCGGTGCCGCTCGGGCTGATCGTCAACGAGTTGCTGACCAACGCGCTGCGCCACGCCTTCCCGGCCAAGAGCTGGATACGCATCTCGCTGTCCAGCCCCGCACCGGAAACCATGGAACTGGTGATCGCCGACAACGGCCGCGCCCTGCCCTCCGGCTTCGATCCGGATGCCGATGCCGGCATGCTGCTGGCGGAGGCCCTTGGCGGCTCAGTTGAACGCGACGCTGGCGGTGGAATCCACCGGCAGCGGGACCACCGTGAAGATGGTGATCCCGCTCTGACGATCCGAATTCCGCCAGAGCCGCAATACGAAAAGGCCCGCCGAAGAAACTTCGGCGGGCCTTTTCGCATGGCTGCACTTCGATGGGACGTGTCGGGCCGTGGCCCAACGACTTCCCCGAAACGGCCTGAGAACTCGGAGGTCGTGACGTCGCGGCCGTTGACCATGCCGCGGCCGGTCGTCCGCTCGCTGATGCGGGCGCGCTTGCCGCGCAGCTCGCGCAGGTAGTACAGCTTGGCGCGACGGACGTCGCCCTTGCGGACCAGCTCGATGCTGTCGATGCGCGGGCTGTAGAGCGGGAATACGCGCTCGACGCCTTCGCCGTAGCTGATCTTGCGGACGGTGAAGCTGGAGTTCACGCCGGCGTTCTTGCGGGCGATGCAGACGCCCTCATAGGCCTGGACGCGCTCGCGCGTGCCTTCGACGACCTTCACGTTGACGCGCAGCGTGTCACCGGGAGAAAACTCCGGCACCGGCCGCTTCTCGACCAGCTTCTGGACCTGTTCGGCCTCAAGTTGCTGAATGATGTTCATCGCACTCACCCCTTACATTCAACTGTGGCGCGCCGAAGTCCTGAAAGGCAGCCCGGCGGACCCGTTTATCATCTATTCCATCGTCGCGATGCGGTCGCGCCGCCGGCGCTTCCGCGGTTCTTCCACCTCGCGGGCGGCCTCGTAGCGGGACCACAGGTCGGGCCGTCTGGCCTTTGTGATCCGCTCCGCCTCGGCCAGCCGCCAGGCGCGTACCTTTTCGTGGTGGCCGGAAAGCAGAACCTCCGGCACCATGCGGCCCTGCCAGTCGGCCGGCCGCGTATAATGGGGATACTCCAGCAATCCCCGTTCGAAGCTCTCTTCCCCGGCGGTCTCCTCGTTGCCCATGACGCCCGGCAGCAGCCGGACGACGGCATCGACAAGAGCCAGCGCCGCCGGCTCACCGCCGGACAGCACGAAATCGCCGAGGCTGACCTCTTCGGCCCCATGCGCTTCCAGGACCCGTTCATCCACCCCTTCGTAACGCCCGCACAGCAGGGTCACGACCGGCTCCGCGGCAAGCTCCCGGACGAGAGCCTGATCGAGCAGCCGGCCACGCGGCGACAGGTAGATCACCCGGCCGCGCCCTGCAGCTTTCCGGACCGCCGGTGGCGGAGGTCAGGGCCGCATCGAGGACATCGGCCCGCATCACCATGCCGGGACCGCCGCCGAACGGAGTATCGTCAACCGTGCGGTGCTTATCGCGTCCGAAGTTCCGTATGTCCACCGTTTCCAGGGACCATATCCGGTTCTCCAGGGCGCGCCCCGCGAGGCTGAGACCCAGCGGCCCCGGAAACATTTCCGGGAACAGGGTCAGGATGCGAACGGTCCAGACCGGGTCCATCACCCGGCCTCCCCGGTCGACCGGAACCGGCACGTTCGGCCGCCGCTTCCGCCGCCTTCTCCGCCGCCTGTTCCCGCGCCTGCTCGGCGGCATCCGGAGGTGCCAGCAGGTCTTCGGGCGGGTCGGCGACGATGCGGCCGCCAGGGACATCCACCACCGGCACGAGCGCCTTGGTGAAGGGCACCATGACCGTGCGGCGGTCCGGCAGCCTCACTTCCAGCATGTCGCCGCCGCCGAAGTTATGGAGGGCGATCACCGTGCCGATATCCGAGCCGTCCGGCCTTACGACCGAAAGGCCGATCAGGTCGGCGTGGTAGAACTCCTCCTCATCCTCGGGAGGCGGCAGCCGGTCGCGATCCACATACAGGTGGACGCCACGAATGGCTTCCGCGGCGGTGCGGTCGGCAACCCCCTGGACCCTGGCGAGCCAGTAGTCCTTCATCGCCGACTGGAGTTCGACGGTGAAGGTACGGGCGCCCGTCTGATCCATCAGAGGGTTATAGCCCGCGATGGCCGCAGGGTCCTCGGTGAAGCTTTTCAGCTTCACAAGGCCGCGCACACCATGAACGCCGACGATCTGGCCGACGCACACCGTGTTCGCGCCTACCTGGGTTCCTGGCTTGGCTTGCGGCCGTTGCCTGCGGGTTGGTTTGCCATGGGGAGGTACCGGGCCTGTCAGCGGCCTGAAGCTTATTCGGCGCTGCAGCGGCGGCTTCGGCTTCCGCGCGCTTGGCGGCGGCGGCCTGCTCAGCCTTGATACGCTCCTGGGCCTTCGCCTTGGGGGCGGCCTTCTTCGGGTTGTTCGACTGGGCCGGGGCCGGGACGATCTCGGCGCGGCCGAGGAACAGGGTGACGCGGTCGGTCGGCTGGGCGCCGACGGACAACCAATGCTTGGCGCGCTCGCCGTTCAGCACGACGCGCTCCGGATGATCCTTCGCCAGCATCGGGTTGTAGGTGCCGATCTTCTCGATGAAACGGCCATCGCGCGGGCTGCGGGCGTCGGTGACGACGATGGAATAGAACGGGCGCTTCTTGGCGCCGCCGCGGGTCAGACGAATCTTCAGGGACATTGCTGAATTACTCTCTTCACTCAGGTTGCAGTCGTATCGGCGAAAGTCTCAGCCCGGCAGATGGCACTGGGCTTCGATAGGGGAGCCTGCGGGAACGATCCCGAAGGCGGAAATCTGTTTAAGTCGGCGGCTCACGGGAAACCCTTCCCGCCACCGCCGCGCGGCAGAAGGCCGGCCAGACCCTGGCGCATGAAGCCCTTCTGGCCCATCTTCTTGACCTTCTTCATCATGGTCTGCATGTCCTGGAACTGCTTGAGCAGCTTGTTGACGTCCTGGACCTGCACACCCGACCCAAGTGCTATGCGGCGCTTGCGGGATGCCTTGATGATGTCGGGGTTGCGGCGCTCCGCCTTGGTCATCGACGAGATGATGGCTTCCTGCTTCTTCAGGATGCCTTCGTCGATATTGGCGTCCTTGAGCTGGTTCTTGATCTTGCCGATGCCCGGCAGCATGCCGAGCATCCCGCCCATGCCGCCCATCTTGCGGATCTGCTTGAGCTGGTTCGCCATGTCGTCGAGGTCGAAGGTCCCCTTCTCCATCTTCTTGGCGAGCTTTTCAGCCTCCGCCTTGTCGATGTTCTCGGCGGCCTTTTCGACCAGACTGACGACGTCGCCCATGCCAAGGATGCGGCCGGCGATGCGGTCGGGGTGGAAGGCTTCCAGCGCGTCGACCTTTTCGCCGACGCCCAGCAACTTGATCGGCTTGCCGGTGATCTGGCGCATCGACAGCGCGGCGCCACCGCGCGCGTCGCCGTCGATACGGGTCAGCACGATGCCGGAGATGCCGACGCGGTCCTGGAAGTTGGTGGCGACCGTCACCGCGTCCTGGCCGGTCATGGCGTCCACGACCAGCAGGGTTTCGACCGGCTTGGTGGCGTCGCGGACGGCCTGCACTTCCGCCATCAGCTCGTCATCGATGGCGAGCCGGCCGGCGGTGTCGAGCATGACGACGTCATAGCCCTCCGTCCGGCCCATCTGCATGCGCGCGCTTGGCGATCTCGACCGGCTGCTGGCCGGGGACGATCGGCAGCGTCGCGACCTCGACCTGCTCGCCGAGGATCTTCAACTGTTCCTGAGCCGCCGGGCGCCGCGTGTCGAGCGACGCCATCAGCACCTTCTTGCGCTCGCGCGTCTTCAGGCGCAGGGCGATCTTGGCGGTGGTGGTGGTCTTGCCCGAGCCCTGAAGGCCGACCATGAGGATCGGAACCGGGGCGGCGGCCTCGAGGTTGATGCCTTCGCTGGCGGAACCCAGCATCTCGACCAGATGGTCGTGGACGATCTTGACGACCATCTGGCCGGGCGTGATCGAGCGCAGGACTTCCTGGCCGACGGCCTTTTCCTTGACGCCGGCGATGAACTGCTGACCACGGGCAGGGCGACGTCCGCCTCGAGCAAGGCGATACGCACCTCGCGCAAGGCCGCGCGGACGTCTTCCTCGTTCAGCGCGCCACGCCGTGTCAGGCGATCGAAGATGTCGCCCAGCCGTCCGGTCAGCCCTTCAAACATGCATCACTCGATCAAGGTTCGAAAATCCGTACCACTCCGTTCCCATGTGCCGCCATGCGCCCAAACGAAAACGCGCCAGTGCGCGAAACTCGCGGACCGGCGGGCACCCGTAGGCGCATCGACTGCTCATGGGATTGAGCGGTACGTGAACCTAGGGGAGCG
>CAWKET010000020.1:0-64817 GCA_963848585.1 uncultured Alphaproteobacteria bacterium
GCGGATAGGGTGGGATTCGAACCCACGGTGAGGTTTCCCCCACGCAGCTTTAGCAAAGCTGTGCCTTCAGCCTCTCGGCCACCTATCCAGCGCGGCGTTTGTATAGCCACTGGCGCCTGTCTCGGCAAGCCCTATTGCACGCTATTCATTACCTTTTCTCGGGATAAGTTATGCGGCCCTGGCGGCGATGGCGATTGCCTGCGCAAGGTCGCCGATCAGGTCCTCTATCGCCTCGATTCCGACCGACAGGCGCAGCAGGTCGCCGGGGACGGGGCTGTCCGCTCCTTCGATGCTGGCGCGGTGCTCGATCAGGCTTTCGACGCCGCCGAGAGAGGTCGCGCGGGTGAAGACCTTGGTGTTCGCGGCCACGGCGATGGCGGCGGCGGTGCCGGCGCTCATGCGGATCGACAGCATGCCGCCGAAGCCGTCGGTCATCTGTTTGACGGCGATTTCGTGCTGGGGGTGGCTTTGCAGGCCGGGGTAGAGGACTTCCGCCACGCCGGGATGGCCTTCGAAATAGCGGGCGATGTCGAGCGCGTTGGCGGATGCGGTGCGGACCCGTGGATAGAGCGTGCGCATGCCGCGCAGCAGCAGCCAGCTTTCGAACGGCCCGAGGACGGCGCCCAGGTTCTTGCGGACGGATTTGACGCGGTTCCAGTGATCGTCGTCGGCGGCAGTGACCAGGGCGCCGGCGATCACGTCGCTGTGGCCGTTGAGGTATTTGGTGCCGGCATGCATCACATAGTCGGCGCCGAACGCCAGCGGCTTGGTGATGACGGGGCTGGCCGACGTGCTGTCAACGGCGAGCCTCGCACCGGCTTTGTGCGCGATGTCGGAGGCGGCCTGGATGTCGGTCACGTCCCATAGGGGATTGCTCGGCGTTTCCAGCCAGACCAGCGCCGTTTTGCCGGGGCGCATGGCTTTGGCGAGGGCGTCCAGGTCGGCGCTCGGCACGAATTCAACGTCCAGGCCCCAGGTGCGGGCGAAATCGTTCAGCCAGTTGCGGAGCGACCAGTACATGACGCTGGGCGCCACGACATGGTCGCCGGGCTTGAGCGACATGAACAGCGCCGTCGCCGCCGCCATGCCGGAGGAGAAGACCAGAGCCCCCTGCCCGCCTTCCAGCTTGTTCAGCAGCGCTTCGACCTGATCGTATGTCGGATTGTCGGCGCGGCTGTAGACGCGGCCGGTGGAGTTGTAGCTGTTGTCGGCGTCCCGGAGATATGTCGTGCTGGGGTGGATCGCCGGGACGATCGCGCCGGTTTTTTCATCGATCCAGCCAAGGGCATTCGCGGCAAGGGTTTCAGGCTTGAGGCTGTCGGGCTTGCCTGCCATGGCGGGATTTCTCCGGGATGTGGGGATGAGGGTTGAGCCGGGGGACACGGCGGCCCTTCCTGTCTGGAGAGGCCGCCGTGTCCGTCCGCCGTTACTCCTTCAACTTCTTGGTCAGAAGTTCGTTGACCAGGGCCGGGTTGGCCTTGCCCTGGGTCGCCTTCATCACCTGGCCGACGAAGAAGCCGAACAGCTTCTCCTTGCCGCCCTTGTAGTCGGCGACCTTGTCGGCGTTGGCGGCGAGGACGCTCGTCGATCGCGGCGTCGATCGCGCCGGTGTCGGTGATCTGCTTCAGGCCCTGCTCCTCGACGATCGCGCTGCGGGCTCGCCGGTCTCGAGCATGATCGGCGAACACGTCCTTGGCGATGCGGCCGGTGATCGTGCCGTCGGCGATCAGGTCGATCAGGCCGCCCAGGTTCTCGGCGGAGACCGGCGACTGCGTCGATGCCCTTGCCCTGCTGGTTGAGCGCGCCGAACAGCTCGCCCATCGACCCAGTTGGCGGCCAGCTTGGGATCGCGGCCCTTCGCCACCGTCTCGAAGAAGGCGGCGCTGGCTCGTCTCCGCGACCAGCACGCCGGCGTCGTAGGGCGACAGCTCGTAGTCGCTGATGAAGCGCGCCTTCTTGGCGTCCGGCAGCTCCGGCAGGGTCGCCTTGATCGCGTCGACGAAGTCCTCGTCCAGCTCCAGCGGCAGCAGGTCGGGGTCGGGGAAGTAGCGGTAGTCGTGCGCGTCTTCCTTGGTGCGCATCGAGCGGGTCACGCCCTTGGTCGGGTCGAACAGGCGGGTTTCCTGCGCGATCGTGCCGCCTTCCTCGAGCACCTCGACCTGGCGGCGCGCCTCGTACTCGATCGCCGCCTGACGAAGCGGACCGAGTTGACGTTCTTCGTCTCGGTCCGCGTGCCGAGCGTCGCCGCCGGGCCTGCGCACCGAGACGTTGACGTCGCAGCGCATGGAGCCTTCCTCCATGTTGCCGTCGCAGGTGCCGAGATAGCGCAGGATCGCCCGCAGCTTGCGCAGATAGGCCGCCGCTTCCTCCGGCCGAACGCATGTCCGGCTCCGAGACGATCTCCATCAGCGCCACGCCGGAGCGGTTGAGGTCGACATAGGTCATGGTCGGGATGCTGGTCGTGCAGGCTCTTGCCCGCGTCCTGCTCGACGTGGATGCGCTTGATGCCGACCGTGCGGCGTCGAGCCGTCCGGCACGTCGAGCACGATCTCGCCCTCGCCGACGAGCGGCTGCTGGAACTGGCTGATCTGATAGCCCTGCGGCAGGTCGGCGTAGAAGTAGTTCTTGCGGTCGAACACCGAGAACAGGTTGATCTGCGCCTCCAGCGCCAGGCCGGTGCGCACCGCCTGCTCGATGCAGTACTCGTTGATGACCGGCAGCATGCCGGGCATCGCCGGCGTCGACGAAGCGAGACCTGGGTGTTCGGCTCGGCGCCGAACTGCGGTCGAGGCGCCGGAGAACAGCTTCGGCGTTCGAGATGACCTGGGCATGGACTTCGAGCCCGACCACGACCTCCCAGTCGCCGGTCTCGCCCTGGATCAGACTGGTCGCTTCGATCACAGACGTCATGGTCCAACTTCCTCACTACGGCGGAGACGAAGGGCGGCATCGCGGTGAAGCCGGCGGCGTTCTCGAGCACGCCGGCCGCGCGTTCAGCACGGTCTCCTCGTCGAACGGCCGGCCGATCAGCTGAAGGCCGAGCGGCAGGCCGTCCGTCGCCAGCCCGGCCGGCACCGAGATGCCGGGCAGGCCGGCGAGGCTGGCCGGCACCGTGAACACGTCGTTCAGATACATCGCGAGCGGATCGTCCATCTTCTCGCCGATCCCGAAGGCGGCGCTGGGCGCGGTCGGCGTCAGGATGAGGTCGCACTGCTCGAACGCCTCGCTCGAAATCCCGCTTGATCAGGGTCCGCACCTTCTGCGCCTTGCTGATAATAGGCGTCGTAGTAGCCGGCCGACAGCACATAGGTGCCGATCATGATGCGGCGCTTGACCTCCGCGCCGAAGCCGGCGGCGCGGGTCTCGCGTACATGTCGTTCAGGTCCTCGCCCTCGACGCGCAGGCCGTAGCGCACGCCGTCGTAGCGGGCGAGGTTGGACGACGCCTCGGCCGGGGCGACGATGTAATAGGTCGGCAGCGCGTATTTGGTGTGCGGCAGGCTGATCTCGACCGGCTCGGCGCCCGCCGCCTGCAGCCAGTCGATGCCCTGCTGCCACAGCTGCTCGATCTCGGCCGGCATGCCGTCGATGCGGTATTCCTTGGGAATGCCGACCTTCAGGCCCCTGATGTCGCCGGTCAGCGCCGCCTCGCAATCCGGCACCGGCAGGTCGACGCGAGGTCGAGTCCTTCGGATCGAAACCCGCCATGGCCTCGAGCATGATCGCGCAGTCGCGCGACCGTGCGGGCCATCGGCCCGGCCTGGTCGAGCGAGCAGGCGAAGGCGACGATGCCCCAGCGCGAGCAGCGGCCGTAGGTCGGCTTGATGCCGACGATGCCGGTGAAGGCGGCCGGCTGGCGGATCGAGCCGCCGGTGTCGGTGCCGGTCGCGGCCGGCGCAGCGCGCCGCCACCGCCGCCGCCGAGCCGCCCGACGAGCCGCCGGGGACCAGCTTCCGCGACCACTGCCATTCCTGCACCGGGCGCGGCTGGCGGATCGCCGCCGTGACTTCCGCCAGGAAGCCGGCATCGGTCTCAGCGGCGTCGCGCTGGACCAGGACGCCAGGGCTCCAGGGGCTGATTACGGGGCCGAAATAGCTGGTCACGTTGGACGAGCCCATGGCGAACTCGTCCAGGTTGGTCTTGCCGAGCATGACCGCACCGGCGCGCCACAGATTGGCGGTGACGGTCGAATTCATAGGGCGGCTTGAAGCCTTCGAGGATGTGGCTGCCGGCGGTGGTCTGGAAACCGGCCGTGCAGAACAGGTCCTTGATCGCGAGCGGCAGGCCGTTCAGCGGCCCGGCCTCGCCCTTGGCGCGCTGGGCATCGGCGCGTTCGGCCATGGCGAGCGCCTGCTCCGGCGTCTCGGTGATGAAGGCGTTGAGCGCGCGCGAGGCCTCGACCGCGCGGACATGCGCTTCGGTCAGTTCGACGCTGGTGAACTCGCCCTTGGCGAGGCCGCCCAGGGCGTCGGTCATTGTCAGCTTGGTAAGATCAGTCATCACTCGACAACCTTCGGCACGACGAAGAAGCCCTCGGCGGTTTCCGGGGCGTTGAGCAGTACGGCGTCGCGGACGCCGCCGTCGGTGACGGCGTCAGGGCGACGGCGCAGCTTGTGCGGCGCCACGCTGGTCATCGGTTGCACGCCGACGGTATCGACCTCGTTCAATTGCTCGACGAAGTTCAGGATGTTGCTGAGTTCGCCAGCCAGATGTTCCTGGTCGGCCTCGGGCACCTTGATGCGGGCCAAGTGGGCGATCTTCGCCACGGTGGCCTTATCGAGCGACATGGGGTAAGTCTCTCCGTCCGCGAATGCCGCATGCCGGAGCACTGCCCCGGCCGACGGCGGATATGGTAAATTTCTGGCAGTGCGCCTTCATTAAGTGCGCCGAAAGTAACACCCGCTATGGCGATCCGCAAGCTCACGGACCTTTTGACATCAGTCCCTCGCGGCAAACGGCTGCTGGGGCTGGACCTTGGCACGAAGACCATCGGGATGGCGATTTCCGATCCGGGATTCTCCGTCGCCTCCCCCATCGGCACGATCAAGCGGACCAAGTTCACCGCCGATGCGCGGGAACTGGCGAAGGTGCTGAAGGACCGGGAGGTCGGGGCCGTGGTGATCGGGCTGCCGGTCAACATGGACGGCAGCGAGGGGCCTTCGGCCGAGCGGGCGCGGCAGTTCGGCGCCAGCATGCTGGAGCACAAGGAATTGCTGGGGGGCGAGCAGGAAATCGCGTTCTGGGACGAGCGGCTGTCCACCAGCGCCGTGCAGCGGATGATGATCGACGCCGACATGACGCGGAAGCGCCGGGCGGAGGTCGTGGACAAGATGGCGGCGGCCTACATCCTCCAGGGCGCGCTGGATGCGTTGGGGCGGCACAAGCGGGATCTGTCGGCGCCGGTCCATCCGGCGGACCTTGATGACGATGATAACGGAGATGAGGAGCGGGACTGATCCCTGCTCCCGTTTTTCCGGGTGCCGTCAGCGGTTATCAGGCTGTTGATGAAAGATGATTCTATCTTTCGAGCGGCTTGGGAGACCCTGATGCGACAGCGTACTGCACTGATGCTTCTTGCGATCACGCTGCTGCTTGGAGCCTGCGCCGCACCGGCTGAGCGTTCCAACATGACGGTTTCCCAGATCCTGGCGCTTGCCGAGCCGACCGATACCAGCCTGATCGACGGCATCGCGGTCGGTTCGGTCGATGGCGGGCAGGCGACCCAGCGCGCTCGGGACTTCCGAGGTCGATAACGAGGATTTCCAGAGCGCCTTGATGGACAGCCTGCGCAACCATGGCCTGCTGGCCGAGGGAAACGCCCCGCGTTATATCCTGTACGCCCATCTGCTCGACGTTCATCAGCCGCTGGTCGGCCTGAACATGACGGTGACCGCCAAGGTCAATTACGAGCTGGCCGATGCCGTGAACGGGCAGCCGACTCGAGGAAACGACGATCGAGACGGAATTTACCTCGCCGTTCGGGGACGCCTTCGCGGCGGATGAAAGAACGCGCCTTGCCAACGAGGGCGCAATCCGCGAGAACATCGGGAGTTTCTCGCGTGGCTCAGTCGTAAGCCGCCGTCCAGGCCGGGTGCGCCGATGGCATTGCGGTAAAGTGCATTCCTGACAAAAAGCAATAATGAAGCAATCACTCGCCGCCTTCGCCGCCCTGGTCCCGATCTTCGCCTTGATCCTGCTGGGCTATGGCCTTCGCCGGTACCGTATCGTGCCGGACGAGTTCTGGGTGCCGGCTGAGAAGCTGACTTACTACATCTTCTTTCCGCTCCTGCTGCTCGACAACCTGTCGAAGGCCAACCTTGGCGACCTGCGCGTCCTTCCCATGGCGCTGGCGCTGGTTTCGGCCATCCTCGCGGTGACGCTGGGCCTTTATCTGCTGCGGCGGCGGCTGAACCTGTCCGGGCCGGCTTTCAGCTCCGTCTTCCAGGGATCGGTCCGGCCGAATACCTTCGTCGGTCTGGCGGCGGCCTCCGCCCTGTTCGGCGTGCCGGGGGTTACGCTGTTCGCGATCGGGTTGGCGAGCGTCGTGCCGCTGGTCAATGTGCTGTGCGTCGTGGTGCTGTCGCGCTACGGCGCCGGTCAGCGTAACGGGCCGTCGGTGAAGGCGGCCGTCGTCGGCATCCTGCGCAACCCGATCATCATCGGCGTCGCCGCCGGCGCGCATGCTCAACCTGAGCGGCATCGGAAAGCCGCCGCTGTTCGGCCCGATCTGCGAAATTCTGGGAGCGGCCGCCACACCCCTGGGGCTTCTGGCGGTCGGCGCCGGCCTGAACATATCGGCCGTGCGGTCGGCGGGCCGCGTGCTGCTGCAATCCTCCGCGATCAAATTGCTGATCGTGCCGGGGCTGACCGCGCTGTTCTGCGCGGTGTACGGGGTCCATGGACTGACGCTTACGATCGCGGTGCTGTTCAACGCCCTGCCCGCCGCGGCGTCATCCTACGTCCTGGCAAGGCAGATGGGAGGCGACTTAAGCCTGATGGCGGGACTGATCACGGCGCAGACGGTTCTGGCCCTGCCGTCGATTCCCTTCGCATTGATGATGTTTGGATGAAACCTCGGCAGCATTCCGAATGTTTGTAGATCGAAGCAATAAATCGAGCGGAATGGGTCGCGGGTGGGACAGAGGTTGGATTACAACGCGCAACTGGGGCGGCAACTTCCGCCGCTTACTGCGATCAAAGCCTTCGAAGCGGCCGGCAGGCACGGCAGCTTTACCGGAGCCGCACAGGAATTGCAGGTGACGCCCGCAGCCATCAGCCATCACGTCAAGATGCTGGAAGGCTGGCTGGGCGTCGTCCTGTTCCGCCGCTTCGCGCGCGGCCTGGAACTGACCGAAGACGGCCGGCGCTATCTGCCGCGCCTGACCAACGCCCTGGATGAAATCGCCTCGGTCACCGACGACCTGATGTGCGAGAGAGCCGGGCCTGCCCGGCCCGGCTCTCCGATTTTAAGTCAGGATCAGGCGCGCCAGAAAGGCTTGGCGGCTTCGTGCTCCAGATCGGCGCGTGACAGGCCGATGTCGCGGAGCAGGTGGTCGTCCATTTCACCCAGGCGGTGACGCTGGCGGGCACGGTCCTGCCAGTCGAGCACGGTGTCCGTGGCTTTCACGATCAGGGCGCTGAGGCCCTTGAGGCTGATGTCGAGTGCCGGGGTGGGGCGGGCCGCGGTGCGAAGGCCGGACAGCGCGCGGGACTTCTGAATGCCAACACTCATCTCAAGCTCTCCTTATGCGAAAGCGGGACCGAAGCGGCTCCGGCTTCGGCAAACATCGTCGTGAAGCATCATCGTGATGAGCCAATATTTGCGCGACCCGGTTCTTGCGCACAAACGACGCTTTCTCATAGAATCGATTAGGAAATCTAATCTGATGAAGGGTCGAGCCGATGGGCCGCCGTCTGCCGCCGCTGAACGCCATCCGCGCCTTCGAGGCCGCCGCCCGGCATCTCAGCTTCACCCGCGCCGCGGAGGAGCTGAACGTGACCCAGGCGGCGATCAGCCATCAGATCAAGGGGCTGGAGGACGTGCTGGGCATTCCGCTGTTCCGCCGGCTCAACCGCGCCCTGATGCTGACCGAGGCCGGTCAGTCATACCTGCCGCCGCTGCGCGACGCGCTGGACCAGATCGCCGATGCCACCGCCCGGCTGAAGGCCGCCGACAGCGGCGGCGCTTTGACCATCAGCACGCTGGCGTCCTTCGCCGCCAAGTGGCTGGTGCCGCGCCTGCCCCGCTTTCAGGAGCGGCATCCGGAAATCGACGTGCTGATCTCCACGACGCCGCAGATGGTGGATTTCACCCAGCAGGACGTCGATGCGGCGATCCGCTTCGGGCGCGGCGGCTGGGAGGGCGTGCAGGGCGGACCGGCTGCTGACCGAGGACATCTTCCCCGTCTGCGCGCCCAGCCTGCTGGATGGCTCCAAGCCCTTGCTGAAGCCGGAGGATCTGAGCGGGTTCACCCTGCTCCACGATGATTTCCTGTACGGCTGGACCATGTGGCTTCAGGCGGTCGGCGCCCAGGGGGTGGATGCGACGCGGGGAACGCGGTTCACCGATTCGGCCCTGGTGCTTCAGGCGGCCATGGCGGGGCAAGGGGTGGCGCTGGCGCGCCGGGTGCTGGCGGCGGACGATCTGGATGCCGGGCGGCTGGTGTCGCCGTTCGACATCAGCCTGCCGAGCGAGCTGGCTTATTACTTCGTGGCGCCGCCCCGTTACTTCGAGCGGCCCAAGGTGGCGGCCTTCTACCATTGGGTCTGCGCGGAGGCGCGCGACTACCGGGAAGCCGGCCGCACTGCGCGGATCGGGCGCGGCTTGTCAACGTGAGTGAGCAATCCGTATAACCGGCGGGTCCTGATTCCTGCCAATTCCGCTCAGCCGGAAGCATCGCCCCATGACCACGTCCGCCGACCGCCCCGCCGCCACCGGCCCGCTCGCCGGCCTGAAGGTGTTCGACATGACGCGCGTTCTGGCCGGTCCCAGCGCCACCCAGATCCTCGGCGATCTCGGCGCCGATGTGGTCAAGGTCGAGCGGCCCGGTCAGGGCGACGATACGCGGAAATGGGGTCCGCCCTATATCCGGAACGCGGAGGGCGAGAACACCACGGAGAGCGCCTATTATCTCTCCGCCAACCGCAACAAGCGGTCGATCACGCTGGACTTCACCAAGCCGGAAGGTCAGGCGCTGGCGCGGCGGATGGTGGCGCAGAGCGACATCCTGCTGGAGAACTACAAGGTCGGGACGCTCAAGCGCTACAATCTGGCTTACGAGCAGTTGAAGGACGAGTTTCCGGGGCTGATTTATTGCTCGGTCACCGGGTTCGGGCAGACCGGCCCTTATGCGCCGCGCGCCGGCTATGATTTCCTGGTGCAGGCGATGGGCGGGATCATGAGCATCACGGGCGAGCCGGACGGCGATCCGCAGAAGCTTGGCGTCGGCATCGCCGACCTGATGACCGGCATGTATGGGCTGGTGGCGATCCTGGCGGCACTCCGCCATCGCGATCAGACCGGCAAGGGCCAGCATATCGACATGGCGCTGCTGGATACCCAGGTGGCCTGGCTGTCCTATGCCGGCCAGTATTTCCTGACCAGCGGCCAGCAGGTGCCGCGCATGGGCAACGCGCATCCGACCATCGTCCCGTACGAGGCGTTTCCGGCGGCGGACGGCTATGTGATTTTGGGCGTCGGCAATGACGGGCAGTATGCCCGCTTCTGCGAGTTCGCCGGGCGTCCGGAACTGGCGACCGATCCCCGGTTCATCACCAACGAGGCGCGGGTGAACAACCGGCGGGAGCTGATCCCGATCCTGCGGGAAATCATCTCGCAACAGCCCCGCGATCATTGGCTGACGGGTCTGGCGACGCTGGGCGTGCCATGCAGCCCGATCAACCGCGTCGATCAGGTCTTCGACGATCCCCAGGTCAAGGCGCGCGGCATGGAGATCGAGATGCCGCATCCGCTGGCGCCCGAGCCGATCCACCTGATCGGCAGCCCGATGAAGTTTTCCGAAACGCCGGTCGATTACCGATACGCGCCGCCGACACTGGGCCAGCACACCGACGAGGTGCTGAAGGAGTGGCTTGGCCTGGATGCCGATACCATCGCGAGGTTGCGGAGCGACGGTATCGTTTAAACCGGATCGCGGCCCCATATAGGCGGGAGAACAGCAACTGCCGAAAAGGGAGACACCGATGTCCCCATACCGGGCAAGAGCCGCCGCAGGCGCCGCGATCATCCTTGGTCTTCAGGCCATGGCCGTTCCGGCGCTGGCCCATCATGGCTGGGGCAGCTACGACAGCACGACCGTGACGACGCTGGAAGGCACCGTCCAATCCGTCTCCTTCAGCAACCCGCATGCCTCGGTCACAGCTTAAGTCACAGGGCAAGGTCTGGTCCATCGTGCTGGCTCCTCCCTCGCGCATGTCGAGCCGGGGATTGCCGGACGGCACCTTGAAGGCGGGCCAGACGGTCAGCCTGGACGGCTATATTCACAAGAGCGATCCGGTGGAATTGCGCGCGGAACGGATCAGGGTGGACGGCAAGTCGGTCGAGCTGCGCTGATGGAGCATGGTACCGGCGCCGGGCCAGCCTGGGCGCTGGCTCTGGAGCATTCGGCGCTGGGTGAGACTCTGCGGCAGGCGATGTGGCTCTACCCGATCGCCAACGTGCTGCATGTGCTGGCGGTCGTGGCGATGGTCGGCAGCATCCTGGCGTTCGACCTGAGGCTGATGGGTGCCGCGAAGTCGCTGCCCGTGGCCGGTCTGGCGCGGCTGCTGCTGCCGATCTCGGCCGTGGGCTTCATCGTGGCGGTGGTAACCGGAGCGCTGCTGTTCATCGCCGACGCGACGGCGGTCTGGAACAACCCGGTCTTCGTCTACAAGCTGGCGCTGATAGCGCTCGGGCTGGTGAACATCACCGTCTTCCATTTCGGGGTGTGGCGGTCGGCGGAGCATTGGGCTGCCAACGCCCCTGCCCCGTTGCCGGCCGTGGCGGGTGCTGCGGTATCGATCGTGGCCTGGGTGGCCACTGCCACACTGGGACGGCTGATCGCTTATTTCTAATCCGCTAACGATAGAAAAGGACGCGTCCTTCGGGGACAAGCTGGTTCAATCTGTCAAAGTCCGCGATGTTACGCGTGAGCACGACTTGGCCGAATTCCAGCGCTTGCAGGTACACCAGGGCATCGTTAAGCAGCTTTCGTTCTTGACCTTTCTGGTAGCAACCCAGGCGAAAGACCAGACCGGCTAGAATCCCGGCCATGCCCCATGCCGACGAACCTGGTTCGGCAAGCCGGTGGGGCCGAATTCCCGCGATCACGTCAGTGATCTTAGCCAGGGTGTTCGGCGTTTCGGGATGAGCGTTATCGAGACGGCCATAGGCATTGGTCAATTCGGCCAAGCAGACGGCGGAGTGATTGCAGATTCGCAAGGACATGATCTCGTCCACCTCCGGCGGCGAGCGGTCCTGGAGCGCATCAATGTAGACGACGGTGTCCAACAGCAATTCGGGACCCGGCCGGAGATTTTGCTGCACGAACGGCAACTCATCATCAGGACGGCTTTCCAAAGAGGTGACCAGACGCTCGGGTTTAAGCCTTCTCAGTGTGCGTCGCAGGTCAAAACTCAAGATCGACGTCCTTGCTGACGGTACCCCTAAGCTTCGCCAAATGTGCTCCGAAATCATCCTCGATCGCTACTTTGGCCAATGCATACTCCAGCAGCGCGGTTTCGGACTCGATTCCGGTTCGCCGCTTGGCCGCGTTCAGAAGCCCGCGATGAATGCGGCCTGATACCTTCGCATCTTTGTCAGAGGCTGGGATCAAACCCTCCGCTTTCGCCACTTCAAGGACCCGGTCGACGAGCCTTCCAGCTTCCATTTCGTTTCCTCCTCTCGCGTCCGACATAGCGCCACCTGTGTCGGACATAGTGTCACTTACGTCCGACATCAAGTCAATGCCTCAACATCCAAGCGATTGCGGGGAGGGCGGCGGATGCTTATAGTCCGGCCCCGCCATGATCATCCTGCCGCAGGCGGCAGGATAGCGTGACCCTCTCGATCCACCGGAAATCCGCCGCATGCCCGATCCGATAAGCTGGGAGTTTTCCTGGCCCTACCTGCTCAGCGCCGCGCTTGGCGGATATCTGCTGGGGTCGATCCCCTTTGGCCTCGTCCTGTCGAGGATCGCGGGTTATGGCGATATCCGCAAGATCGGGTCCGGGAATATCGGCGCCACCAACGTGCTGCGGACCGGCAACAAGCTGCTGGCTGCCCTGACGCTGATCCTGGACAGCGGCAAGGGCGCTTTCGCGGTGCTGCTCGCCAAGCAATTCGGTCCCGATGCCGCCGTGCTGGCGGCGGCCGGGTCGATGCTGGGGCATACGTTTCCGATATGGCTCGGCTTCAAGGGCGGCAAGGGAGTGGCGACGGCGATTGGCGTCCTGCTCGCGATTTCATGGCCGGTCGGGCTGATCGCCTGCGCCACATGGCTGCTGGTGGCATTCGCGCTCCGCTATTCCTCCCTGTCGGCGCTGGTGGCGCTGGGCATCTCTCCGGTGACGGGGTGGTATTTCTCGGGGCCGCAGGTGGCGCAGCTTTGCGCTTTCATCGCGCTGCTGGTGTTCATCCGCCACCATGCCAATATCCGCCGCCTGCTGAGGGGCGAGGAGCCGAAGATCGGATCGAAGAAGAAGTCCGAACCGGCGACCTGAGTTGCCAGGGAGGCATACCCCGGCGTTATCGTCGTGAAAATGCAACGGGGGAGCGTGCCGCCATGCCGATCAAATCGATCCTGCTCCACATGGCCAACGACGAGCACCATGCCGAACGCCTCCAGCGCGGCATCGAGTTGGCGACGCGGTTCAACGCCTATCTGGAAATTCTCTACATCGCGACGCCGGTCAGCATGCCGGCCGGCATCACCGGGCGCGGCGCCTCCTACGCCTATCTGGCGGAGGCCACGGCCATCGCCCATGAGAAGGCCGAGGAGATCGAGCACGAGGTTCGCACCAATTGCTCCGGGCTGACATACTCCTTCACCATCGAAGAAGGCGACCATGTCGAGCTGCTGGCGAGACGGACCCCCTTCGTCGATCTGGCGGTGGTCAGCCAGTCACACCCAGCGCATCTGGAAGACCGCGTCCGCCTTCAGATCCCCGACCAGCTTCCCATGCAGGCGGCCTGCCCGACCATCGTGCTGCCATGGGAGCGCCGCACCCAAAGCTCCGGCCACCACACGCTGATCGCCTGGAAGAACACGCGCGAGGCGGGGCGCGCCGTGCGCGACGCGATCCCGTTCCTCGGCGATGCGGATGCAGGTCACCGTGCTCAGCATCGAGCGGCCGGGCAGGCCTGATTCGACCGGGGAGAGAATCTGCGATTTCCTGTCCAAGCATGGCGTCAATGTCGAACTGAGGACGAACATCAACGACAATGACGCCAGCGTCGGCGAGATCATCCTGGATGTGGGGCGCGAACTGGGCTGCGACTCCCTGGTGATGGGCGCCTATGGTCACTCCCGGCTGCGGGAACTGATCATCGGCGGGGTCACGCGCTACATCCTGGGCCACATGGACCTGCCGGTCCTGATGTCGCACTGAGCATCCTCAGGGAGCCATCTACGCTTTGCCGTAACCGGCCTTGCGTCCCTCGTTGCCCTTGGCCTTGTTGTCCTGCAACTCGCGCTCCTGCTGAATGCGGTTGCGGTCGTGGGTTCCGGTGCCGATAGGGTGTTCATTGCCGTGGGTCGGCTTGCCGAGAGGATCGATCTCTTCGCTGTGCGTTCCTTTGGTCATGGAGTACCTCCAGGGTTCGGGGACAGCGGCTCGCCCGCCTCTTCTCGGACGACGAAGCCGTTTCCGCCCCCAACAGTCCAAAGGCCAACCCGTTACGACCGTCCTTACAGGAAGAACACCAGCGTCGTCAGGATGAACAGCGGCACGAGGATCAGCCCCGACCACGCCATGTAGCCGAAGAAGCTGGGCATCTGGATGCCGCGCTCCTCGGCGATGGCCTTCACCATGAAGTTGGGCGCGTTGCCGATATAGGTGTTGGCGCCCATGAACACGGCGCCGGCCGAGATCGCCAGCAGGGTCGTCGGCACGTCATGCATCAGGTGCTGGGGATCGCCGCCCGCCGTGTTGAAGAACACGAGGTAGGTCGGCGCGTTGTCCAGGAAGCTCGACAGCACTCCGGTCGCCCAGAAATACATGTAGTTGATCGGCTGGCCGTCAGGGGTGGTGACGGCGGACACCACGCCGCCCAAGGCGCCTTCGGCACCGGCGCGCAGGATGGCGATCGCCGGGATGATCGTCAGGAAGATGCCGGCGAACAGCTTGGCGACTTCCAGGATGGGGAACCAGCTGAAGGCGTTGAGCCGGCGGCTCTCGGTGTCCGTCAGCTTCAGCGACAGCAGCGAGATGGCGATCAGCAGGACGTCGCGGGCGATGTTCTGGATTTCCACCGGAACATGGTAGATCTCGATGCTGATGCCGGGCTTCCAGACGCCGCTCAGGAGCACAGCGCCGACCACGCCGCCCAGCAGCAGGATGTTGACGCCGCCTTCGATGCCGATCTTCTCGGGATTCCTCTTGGGTGCGGGTTTCTTGCGGGCCGGCTCACGGGCGTAGAAGTAGCTGTCCATGGCGAAGAAGATCGCCAGCAGGAGAGCCGAAATCAGCATCATCGGCAGCAGCATATGCTGTGCCGTCCAGAAGAAATCGACGCCCTTCAGGAAGCCCAGGAACAGCGGCGGATCGCCGAGCGGCGTCAGCGAGCCGCCGATATTGGCGACCAGGAAGATGAAGAAGACGACGACGTGGACCTTGTGCCGACGGTCGTCGTTGGCCTTCAGCAGCGGGCGGATCAGCAGCATGGCCGCACCCGTGGTGCCCATCCAGCTTGCGATCACGGTTCCCAGAAGCAGCAGGCCGGTGTTGACCGCCGGCGTGCCGCGCAGGCTGCCGGTCATCCGCACGCCGCCCGCCACGGTGAACAGCGCCAGCAGCAGGATGATGAAGGGGATGTATTCCAGCAGGACGGTGTGCAGCACCTCGTACAGGGCCAGGTCGAAGCCGAATTGCAGGGCGAAGGGGACCAGGAACGAGAGCGCCCAGAAGGCCGATATCTTGCCGAAATGATGATGCCAGATGTTGGGCGCCAGCAGCGGGAAGAGCGCTATCGACAGCAGGATGCCGGCGAACGGCACCACCCAGAGCAGCCCCAGATCGGCTCCGTCAAGGTGGGGAGCGGCGCCATGCCCGACCGCTTCCGCCGCCATGGCAAGGCCGGGGCTGAGCAGAAAGATCAGGCCCGCGACGAGCGCCATCATGGTCATGACGGATGCGGGCGTGACGTGGCGGAAAATCCGGGACGCCTCGTTTTTCAACATCTTTGGCAATTTTCGACAAGCCCTTGGAATGGGCGGCGAGTATGCCGCCAGTCGGAAGTTAGGCCAAGCTGAAAGCCACGGGCCGGCGATCGTCGGACGGTCAGACTATTTGCCCTATTGGATCGGGCTATGCAACGCCGCTTGTCGGTTTCTACCCCTCGCATTAGGGTCACGGCGTATGGTCCGCCCCGGCGGATACGGCAGGTTCAGCGCGACACGAGGAACGACAACATGGATATGAACGGAGAATACAGAATCTCCGCCCCCCGTTCGCGGGTATGGGAGGCGCTCAACGACCCGGAGATCCTGAAACAGTGCATCCCCGGCTGCGAGGAAATTCAAAAGCAGTCGGATACCGAGATGACGGCCAAGGTCGTCGCCAAGGTCGGGCCGGTCAAGGCGAAGTTCGCCGGCAAGGTAACCTTGAGCGACATCGACGCGCCCAACGGCTACACCATCACCGGCGAGGGCAGCGGTGGCGCCGCCGGCTTCGGCAAGGGTGGCGCGAAGGTCAATCTGGTCGAGGATGGCGCGGATACGGTGCTGTCATACACCGCCCATGCCCAGGTCGGCGGCAAGCTGGCTCAGATCGGCTCCCGCCTGATCGACGGCACGGCGCGCAAGATGGCGGACGATTTCTTCGCGAAGTTCACCCAGGTGGTCGGCCAGCCGGCTGAACCTGTCGCTGAAACCGAGCGTGATATCGGCATCCGGCGCTGTGGAGACTGGCGCAGCCGGCGCTGGCCGCCGAGACTGCGGGCGCTGGCGCCGCTACGGCGGCGGCACCTCCAGGCGATGCGGCCAGGGCTGAACCGCCCGTGTTTCTCAGTTCCGAGACGGCGGCCGTACCGCCGCCATCACCCACGCCTCCCACGCCGTCAGCCGGTCCGACGGTGGCTCCCACCGGTCCGCCGAGCATCGAGCAAAGCCGTGGGCTGCAACCCATGGTTTGGATACCCCTGATCATCGTGGTAGTGGCGATTCTGCTGTGGTCGTTCACCTGAAGTCAGCTCTGATGCAGTGCAGCATCTTGATTTCAGTGAACTTATCATGGATGCCGCCGGGATGGCTTGACCTGTTCCGGCGGCTCTCTTAGCCTATGTTGGATAAATGTTGTCGGTTGCACAAGGCGGCGGAACAAGCTGCCATCCGGCAAACGGCAGAAACTTCGAGCCGGCGAAACAGGGAGAGAGCAATGCCATCCGTTTCCTTGAAGGTTAACGGCAAGTCCGTAACGCGCGAGGTCGAGGGGCGCACCCTTCTGGTGCAGTTGCTGCGCGAGCATCTTGGGCTGACCGGCACCCATGTCGGCTGCGACACCAGCCAGTGCGGCGCCTGCGTCGTCCATGTCGATGGCGAGTCGGTCAAGAGCTGCACCATGCTGGCGGTCCAGGCCGAGGGCCTGACGTCACCACGATCGAGGGCCTGGCGGCGGCCGACGGCACGCTCCACCCGATGCAGGCGGCCTTCCGCGAGCATCACGGCCTGCAATGCGGCTTCTGCACCCCCGGCATGGTCATGAGCGCGCGTCGATCTGGCCCAGACCCACGAGCACCTGGACGAGAAGACCGTGCGCGAAGGGCTGGAGGGCAACATCTGCCGCTGCACCGGCTATCACAACATCGTCAAGGCCGTTCTGGCGGGGGCCGAGGCGATGCGCGGCAAGCCCGCCCAAGCCGCAGCCGAATGACGGGAGGAAAGACACCATGTCGAACTCTCCCGCGAATGCCAATCGCACCGGCATCGGCGCGTCCGTCAAGCGGCGCGAGGACTTCCGCTTCCTGACCGGCCAGGGCACCTACACCGACGACATCAACCGGCCCGACCAGACCCACGCCTATATCCTGCGCTCGCCCCACGCCCATGCGCGGATCAACGGCATCGACACGGCGGCGGCGCTGCGAAGCGCCCGGCGTCGTCGCGATCTTCACCGGCAAGGACATCGCGGCCGACAAGGTCGGCGGCTTGCCCTGCGGCTGGCAGATCCACTCCAAGGACGGCAGCCCGATGGTCGAGCCGCCGCACCCGCCGCTGGTGCTCGACAAGGTGCGCCATGTCGGCGATCAGGTCGCCGTCGTCATCGCCGAGACCTGCGAGCAGGCCAAGGACGCGGCCGAGCTGATCATGGTCGATTACGAGGAGCTGCCGGCGGTCATCGACCAGCCGCCGACGCGCTCAAGGCCGGCGCGCCGCTGGTCCACGAGCAGGCGCCGGGCAACCTCTGCTTCGACTGGCACCTGGGCGACAAGGCCGCGACCGACGCCGCGTTCGCCAAGGCCGCGCATGTCACCAAGCTGGACCTGATCAACAACCGGCTGGTCCCCAACGCGATGGAGCCGCGCGCCGCGATCGGCGAGTTCGACCGCGCCACCGGCGACTACACGCTCTAGACCACCAGCCAGAACCCGCACGTCATCCGCCTGCTGATGGGCGCCTTCGTGCTCGGCATCCCGGAGCACAAGCTGCGCGTCATCGCGCCCGATGTCGGCGGCGGCTTCGGCTCGAAGATCTACCACTACGCCGAGGAGGCCATCGTCACCTGGGCGTCGAAGAAGATCGGGCGGCCGGTCAAGTGGATGGCCGAGCGCTCCGAAAGCTTCATGTCCGACGCCCACGGCCGCGACCACGTCACCCATGCCGAACTGGCGCTCGACGCCGACGGCAAGTTCCTCGGGCTGCGGGTCCAGACGCTCGCCAACATGGGCGCCTACCTGTCGACCTTCGCGCCGTGCGATCCCGACCTACCTCTACGCCACGCTGCTGGCCGGGCAGTACACGACACCGGCGATCTATGCCGAGGTCAAGGCGGTCTTCACCCACACCGTGCCGGTGGACGCCTACCGCGGCGCCGGACGGCCGGAGGCCTGCTACCTGATCGAGCGCATCGTCGAGAACGCGGCGCGCGAGCTGGGCATCGACAAGACGGAGCTGCGGCGGCGCAACTTCATCCCGCCCGACGGCCATGCCCTATGACACGCCGGTGGCGCTCCAGTACGACTGCGGGCTGTTCGAGAAGAACCTGGATCAGGCGCTGGCCCTGATCGACTACCAGGGCTTCCCCGCCCGCAAGGCGGAAGCGAAGGCGCGCGGCAAGCTGCGCGGCATCGGCCTCGCCAGCTATATCGAGGCCTGCGGCATCGCGCCCAGCAACGTCGCCGGAGCGCTCGGCGCCCGCGCCGGGCTCTACGAGTCGGGCGAGGTCCGCTTCCACCCGACCGGCTCGGTGACGGTGTTCACCGGCTCCCACAGCCACGGCCAGAGCCACGAGACGACCTTCGCCCAGCTTGTCTCGGACCGCTTCGGCATTCCGATCGAGAATGTCGAGATCGTCCACGGCGACACCTCCAAGGTGCCGTTCGGCATGGGCACCTACGGCTCGCGCAGCCTCGCGGTCGGCGGCTCGGCCATCGCCAAGGCGATGGACAAGGTGGTCAACAAGGCGAAGAAGATCGCCGCCCATATGCTGGAAGCGGCGGAAACCGACATCGTGTTCGAGCAGGGCCGCTTCACGGTGGCCGGCACCGACCGGAGCCTGACCATCGGCGACGTGGCGCTGTCGGCCTATGTGCCGCACAACTTCCCGCTGGACGAGCTGGAGCCGGGGCTGGACGAGCAGGCCTTCTACGATCCCAAGAACTTCACCTATCCCAACGGCACCCAGATCGCCGAGGTCGAGATCGATCCGGAAACCGGGGTGGTGCGGATCGAGAAGTTCATGGCGGTGGACGACTTCGGCCGGGTGATCAACCCGATGGTGGTGGAAGGTCAGGTCCACGGCGGCATCGTCCAGGGCATCGGGCAGGCGCTGATGGAACACTGCGTCTACGACCCGGAGACCGGGCAGCTTCTGACCGGCTCGTACATGGACTACTGCATGCCGCGCGCCGACGACGTGCCGAGCTTCACCGTGCAGTACCACGAGGAAGCGCCCTGCACGCACAACCCGCTGGGCGTCAAAGGCTGCGGCGAGGCGGGCGCCATCGGCGGCAGCGCCACCGTCATGAACGCTGTCGTCGATGCGCTGGCGGATCTGGGCATCCAGCACCTCGACATGCCGGCGACGCCGCAGCGGGTGTGGCGGGCGATCCAGGACGCATCCGTGCCGCTGGCGGCGGAATAAGGGACGGGGAGGAAAGAACAACATGTACGCATTCGAGTATCATCGCCCGACGTCGCTGGCCGACGCGGCCGGTCTGGTTTCCGGCAACGACGACGCCAAGATCATCGCGGGCGGCCAGACGCTGATCCCGACGCTGAAGCAGCGTCTGGCGCAGCCGTCCGACGTGATCGACCTTGGCGGCCATCGCGGAGCTTCGGGGCATCCGCGAGGAGGGCGGCGGTCTGGTGATCGGCGCCACCACGACGCATGGCGAAGTGGCCGGGAGCGAGGTGGTGCGGCGGGTGATCCCCGAGCTGGCGGAGTTGGCCAACGGGATCGGCGACGCGCAGGTGCGCAACCGGGGCACGCTGGGCGGGTCGATCTGCAACAACGACCCGTCGGCGGACTATCCCGCCGCACTGGTCGGGCTGGGTGCCACCGTCCACACCAATAAGCGGACGATAGCGGCGGAGGATTTCTTCACCGGCCTGTTCGAAACGGCGCTTGAGCCGGACGAGATCGTGACGGCGGTGACGTTCCCCAAGCCGGGCCGGGCCGGCTACGCCAAGTTCCCGAACCCGGCCAGCCGGTATGCGACGGTCGGCGTGTTCGTGGCCGAAGTCGGCGGCGCCGTCAGGGTGGCGGTGACGGGAGCGGGTCCGGTGGTGTTCCGCTGGCCAGAGGCGGAGCAGGCGTTGACGTCCAACTTCAGCGCCGCGGCGCTGAACGGGCTGAGCGTCGATGCCGACGGGCTGAACGCCGATATCCACGCCAGCGCCGAGTATCGCGCCAGCCTTGTCGCTGTCATGGCGAAGCGGGCGGTCGTCAGGGCGGCTGGCTGATCCTTCCGTGGTGCGTTGAAGTCGTTGGGCCACGGCCCAACCTACGAGTTAACTCGTAGGTTGGGCCGTGGCCCAACATGACTCTTCCGTGTTCCCTGCCACCATGCCCAACATTGCCTGCCGTGATCATGACAAAGCCCCTGCCCGCCTCCGTCGATGAAACCCTGGACCTGCTTGCCCACGGCGACTACGTCGCCGAACGGTCGCTGGCGACAGCGCTCTATCTGGCGCTCAAGCTGAACCGGCCGCTGTTCCTGGAGGGGGAGGCCGGGGTCGGCAAGACCGAGATCGCCAAGGTGCTGAGCAAGACGCTCGGGCGGCGGCTGGTCCGGCTTCAGTGCTATGAAGGGCTGGACGTCGCATCCGCCGTCTACGAATGGAACTACGCCCGGCAGATGATCGAGATCCGGCTTGCCGAGGCGACCGGCGACCGCAGCCGCGAAAGCTTGGGCAGCGACATCTTCTCCCCGGAGTTCCTGATCAAGCGGCCCTCTGCTTCAGGCGCTGGAATCCAGCCTTGAAGGGCCGCCGGTCCTCCTGATCGACGAGTTGGACCGGACGGACGAGCCGTTCGAGGCCTATCTGCTGGAAGTCCTCTCCGACTTCCAGATCACCATCCCGGAGCTCGGCACGATCAAGGCCGAGCACCCGCCGATGGTCATCATCACGTCCAACCGCACGCGCGAGATCCACGACGCGCTGAAGCGGCGCTGCTTCTACCACTGGGTCGATTATCCGAACGCCGCGCGCGAGCTGGAAATCCTTCGGGTGAAGGCCCCCGGCGTGCCGGAGCGGCTGTCGCAGCAGGTCGTCGGGTTCGTCCAGAAGCTGCGGAGCATGGACCTGTTCAAGCTGCCCGGTGTCGCGGAAACGCTGGACTGGGCGCAGGCGCTGACTCAGCTCGACCGGCTGGAACTGGACCCCGACACGATCAACGACACGCTCGGCACCCTGCTGAAGTACCAGGACGATATCGCCCGAATCCAGGGCAGCGAGGCGAACCGCATCCTGACCCAGGTCAAGGCCGAACTGTCCGCCTCCCACACCCTCTGAAGCCGGCATGGTTCAGGACACGCGAGATATCCAGATCGATGGCGGCAGGCTATCGGCCAACATCATGCATTTCGCCCGCTGCCTGCGCGTGGCCGGCCTGCCGATCGGGCCGGGCAAGGTGTTGCAGGCGCTGGAAGCGGTCGAGGCCGTCGGCATCGACAACCGCCGGGATTTCTACTGGACGCTCCACGCCGTGTTCGTGAACCGGCGCGACCAGCGCGAGCTGTTCGATCAGGCGTTCCATGTCTTCTGGCGCAATCCCGATATCCTGAAGCGGATGATGGCCCTGCTGCTGCCGTCGCTCCGCGCCGAGTTGAAGCAGGAAGGGCCGGAGATGTCGCGCCGGCTGGCCGACGCGCTCCAGCCCAACCGGCCGAAGCCGGGCGAAGGTGCGGGAGAGCAGCAGGATCAGGAGATCGAGATCGACGCCTCGCTGACATGGTCGGATCGCGAACTGATCCAGTCCATGGACTTCGAGAAGATGTCGGCGGCGGAAGTCGCCATGGCGAAATCGATCATCAAGCGCATGTCGCTGCCGATCATGACGGTGCCGACGCGCCGGTTCGAACTCAGCCATCTCGGGCGGCGGGCGGACCTGCGGGCGACGATGCGGAAGACGCTGCGGTCGGGCGGCGACGTGATCGATCTGGCGACCAAGCGGCGGCGGGAGCGGCATCCGCCGCTGGTGGTCCTGTGCGACATTTCCGGCTCGATGAGCCGCTATTCGCGGATGCTGCTGCACTTCATGCACGCCGTCACCAACGACCGCGACCGCGTCCACACCTTCCTGTTCGGCACGCGGCTGACCAATGTGACGCGCTATCTGCGCTACAAGGACATCGACGTGGCGCTGGAGAAGGTCGCGGGCGCCGTTCAGGACTGGTCGGGCGGGACCCGCATCGGGCGCAGCCTGCACGAATTCAACCGGGTCTGGTCGCGCCGCGTGCTGGGCCAGGGCGCTGTCGTGATACTGATCACCGACGGGCTGGACCGCGATGCGGCGCGAGGGCTTGGGCGAGGAGATCGAGCGGCTGCACAAGAGCTGCCGGCGTCTGATCTGGCTCAATCCCCTCTTGCGTTATGAGGGGTTCGAGCCGAAATCCAGTGGTATCCGGGCAATCATGCCCCATGTCGATGATTTCCGACCGGTTCACAATCTGGCCAGTCTGGCCGATCTGGCGAAGGTGCTCGACCATGTCGGGCCGCGCCGCCATGGCGGCATGGCACGGTGGATGGCGATGGTGGGGCCAGCGGAGGTGGCTTGAAGCAATGATTTACCAGAACAACATCGTGGAACAGGCCGCGGCCCTGAAGGCCGCAGGCAAGCGGGTGGCGCTGGCGACCGTGGTTTCGACCTGGGGCTCCTCGCCCCGGCCGGTCGGCAGCCAGCTTGTGGTGGATGAGACGGGCGCCATGCAGGGGTCGGTTTCGGGCGGCTGCATCGAGGGCGCGGTGGTCCACGAAGCCATGAAGGTCATGGAAGACGGCGAGCCGCGCCTGCTGAGCTTCGGCGTCACCGACGATCAGGCCTGGGAAGTGGGTTTGGCCTGCGGCGGCAAGGTGCAGGTCTATGTCGAGGCGGTGGAATGAAACACGATATTCTCCAGCGTCTTGTGAAAGCACGCGCTGAAAAACGGCCGGTGGCGTTGGTTACCGACCTGGGCTCCGGCTTGCAGACGCTGGTTCAAAACGATGTGGACCATGGCGGCTTCGGGCTGGATGACGATGCCAGGGCGGAGGTCCGCCGGTTCCTGCGGGAGGACCGCAGCGGCATCGTGGAAGTCGGCGACAGCCAGCTTTTCATCCACTCGTTCAATCCGCCGCTGCGGATCATCATCGTCGGCGCCGTCCATATCGCTCAGGCGCTGGCGCCGATCGCCTCGCTGGCGGGGTATGACGTGGTGGTGGTCGATCCCCGGCGGGCCTTCGCGACCGACGACCGCTTCCCCGGCATCACCATGAACGGCGAGTGGCCGGACGATGCGCTGAAGGAGTTGGCGATCGACAGCAGGACCGCCGTGGTCACCCTGACCCACGATCCCAAGCTGGACGATCCGGCGCTCCACGTGGCGCTGCGCTCACCCGCTTTCTATGTCGGGTCGCTGGGCAGCAGGAAGACCCATGGCAAGCGGGTGGACCGGCTGCGCGAGGAAGGGTTCACCGAGTCCGAGATCGGCCGCATCCATGCGCCGGTAGGCTTGTCGATCGGGGCGGTTTCTCCGGCGGAGATCGCGCTGTCGATCATGGCCCAGATCACCCACGTCCTGCACCGGGACGCGCCTGAAAAAGCGGCGGCGGCCTGAGCCCATGCGCTTCGGCCCCGTTCCTCCCGATGATGCCGTCGGCGCGATCCTGGTGCATTCGGTCCGCCTGAAGGGGTTGGCCTTCAAGAAAGGCCGCATCCTCAGCGCCGACGATGTCGCGGCGCTGAAGGCTGCCGGGATCGGGCATGTGACGGCCGCTTGCCTGGACCCCGGCGATGTCGGGGAGGACGCCGCCGCCGCCCGGATCGCCAAGGCGGTGGCGGGCTCCGGCCTGACGGTCAGCGCCGCCTTTACCGGCAGGGTCAATCTGTTCGCCTCCGCGCGCGGGCTTTGCGTGGTCGATGTCGAACGGCTGAACCGCCTCAACCTGATCGATGAGTCGGTGACCGTCGCCACCCTGCCCGCCTTCGCTCCGGTCGAGCCGACGCAGATGGTGGCGACCATCAAGATCATCCCCTTCGCGGCGCCGGAGGCGGTCGTCGCGGCGGCGGAAGCTCTGGCCGCCGAAGGTGAGCCGCTGATCCGCGTCGCCGAGTTCCAGCCGCTTCGAACAGTCCTGATCCAGACCCGGCTGGCCGGCACCAAGGAGTCCGTGCTGGACAAGACCGTGGGCGTCACCCGCGACCGGCTGGCCGCACTCGGCGGTGAGTTGGTGGATGAGATGCGGGTGGACCATACGGAGGGCGCCGTCGCCGACGCCATCGCCTCCGCCCGCGTTTCCGCCCCCGACCTGCTGCTGATCGCCGGAGCGTCGGCCATCACCGACCGGCGCGACGTGCTGCCGGCCGGGAATCGAGCGTGCGGGCGGCGAGGTGGAGCATTTCGGCATGCCGGTTGATCCCGGCAACCTGCTGCTGCTGGCACGTCTCGGCGACATGCCGGTGCTGGGATTGCCCGGCTGCGCCCGATCGCCGAAGCTGAACGGGTTCGACTGGGTGCTTCAGCGGCTTGCGGCAGGCGTGCCGGTGACCCGGCGCGACATCATGATGATGGGGGCCGGCGGTCTGCTGACGGAGATCCCGACGCGCCCCCTGCCCCGCGCCTCAGCCACGGAAACGGAGCCGGTGATGCAGCGGGCACCGAGGATCGCCGCCCTGATCCTGGCGGCGGGACAGTCGCGCCGCATGGGCGCGCTGAACAAGATGATCGCCGAGGTGGACGGCAAACCGATGGTCGCCCATGCGCTGGCCGCCGTGACCGCCTCCCAGGCCGGGCCGGTGGTGGTCGTCACGGGACATGACCCCGACGCGGTGCGCGCGGCTCTGGCCGGTCATGAAATCCGGTTCGTGCATAATCCGCACTATGCGGACGGCCTCAGCACATCGCTGCGCGCCGGCTTGGCGGCGCTGCCCGCCGACATCGACGGCGTGCTGGTGTGCCTGGGCGACATGCCGAGGGTCACGCCTGAGACGCTCAACCGCCTGATCGCCGCCTACAATCCGGTGGAAGGCCGCGCCATCTGCGTGCCCACGGTGGAGGGCAAGCGCGGCAACCCGGTGCTGTGGGACCGGCGGTTCTTCGCCGAGATGCAGGACTTGGCCGGTGACGTCGGCGCCCGCCACCTGATCGGCGCCCATGCCGATCAGGTCTGCGAGGTTCCCATGGAAGGCAACGGCGCGCTGCTGGACATCGATACGCCGGAGGCGTTGCGGGCGCTGGGTTCTTCAGGTGGATGAGACGCGGGAAGTGGGTGCCTTGTACCCCCTCTGATGTCCGCTTTCAAGAGCTGAGAGCAAGAAAAGACAGCCCTTTGTTCATCAAAGGTGCTGGTTGAGCGTGTGAGCCATGCATGGCAGGAGGCGGAGCGTCAAGACGACGGTTGATCAAACTCTGATGCGCGGGTTGGTTACCGCCTTACCGAATATTCGTCCGGGGCTGTCCCTGTCTTAAGTGCGGGCGTCGATCTTGTGGGATCGGCCACGAGGGGGGATCGGGAATACCCCTACCGTTGCTCCGCCTCCAGCCCTGCATGGCCGGGATGGTTGGCTGTTGTCATCGGCGTGGTCGGTCGCGGGGCCACTTTTGTCCTTGCATCCGATGGAGAGCGTCGTTTCCTGGGCGGGTGGGCCGGTCAAGGCCGTCAGCCGCGTCAGCGGCAGCCCGCAGGGCTGGCCTTGAGGGGCTTGCCCGCCCGGGACAGACTGGGCAGCGGGTGCGGGGAGCCGCGAACCAAGGCGCGGTTGCCCTCATGATGCCGCCTCCTTCGGCGCCACGACCTGGGCGATCGCCCACAGGAACGCCGCCATCTCGCGGGCGACCGCGGTCGCCACCACCGTGGTCCGCTTGCCCCTGGCGGTCAGCACGCGGTACCGCTTGCACAAGCGCACCTGCGCCTTCCAGGCGATGTCGCGCACCTCCTTGGGCAGATCCGTCATGCGCTCAAGCAGCTGCCTCCCCACCCTGGCACCGAACCGATAGCTCCAGGCCCCCTCGACCAGCACCCGTCGGGCTCGCCGGTTGCCGGTCTTGGTGATCGCGCCGCGTCGGGTCGTGTCGCCGGTCGAGTGCTCGGACGGCACCAGGCCCAGGAAGCTCATCAGCTGCGCCGGGTTGTCGAAACGCCGCAGATCGCCCACTTCGGCCACCAAGGTTGTTGCAGCCAGGAAGTTGACCCCGCGCATCGCCTGGTACGCCGCGACCACCGGCGCCATCGACCAGGTCGGCACGATCTCGGCCAAAGCCGCCTCCAGCCGGTCCAGACGCGCCTCGGCCTCCTTGGCGGTGTCCACCGCTTCCTGCAGCACGAGCTGCTGAGCCGGATGATCGAAGGTCTGCTCGGCCAGCCAGCGCCGATGCCGTCCACTCCAGGTCGTCCTGCCGGCATAGCTGCGACCATGGCGCAGCAGGAACGACGTCACCTGCTGGCGCTTACGGCGCAGATCCTCCATGGCCGTCTCACGGGCCCGGGACAGATCGCGCACCGCCTCGTGGAGGGTGTCGGGCACCCACACCGCCGTCAGCTCGCCGGCGCGGTGCAGCCTGGCCAGGCTCACGGCATCACGCCGGTTGGTCTTGATCCGCTCTCCAGGCCGCTTCGGGATCAACGAGGGCGCCACCACCGCACAGTCCTGTCCCAGATCCTGGATCTGGCGGTAAAGCCCGTACCCTGTCGGTCCGGCTTCGTAGCAGAAGTGCAGATGATCGTACTTCTCGGCCAGCCGGCTCACCAGCTTGCGCGTGGCCGGCGCCGTGTTCTCGAACTCACCCAGGTAGCGCACTTCGCCGCCACGACCGTCCTCGGCAATCGCGACGGCATTCTTCGCCTTCGAGGTATCCAGACCAATAAAGGCGTCCCCATATCCGGACATGGCTCGTCCCCTATACATGGAGGCTCGGCTCGGCCTACCCGAGCAACCCTCGTCCGTTCCTGTATATGGGGGACGAGCCGCCTCACCCGTTTAGCGGACATACGGTCTTACCCTATCCCTCTCCCCCAGGGCTAGGCTGCGCAATAGCGAGCCCCCGTGCGTATTGCCTCAAATACGCAAACATCAGAATTTCAGCCATCGATGGGATTCGCACTTGGATCGATCAAAGATTGTCTGCGGCGAGCATGTTGGTACGGCGATGGAATGCCTGCTTTGACGCTGTTCGCCGATTCCGGAGAGGAATCCTGGCGTGACCTTCCGGAGAAAGAGGGTATTAAGCAGCAGTGGCAAGGTGAGTTTTGCCGCTGTTCGATTGACGTGGTAGGCGGCAAACAGTGCGATGGTGGCGTCGACCATCTCGAGCGCTTTCGACACCACACAGGTCCGTCGCCGAAAGCGGGCAAACCAATGACGCAACCGACTGTTGACCCGCTCAATTGCCACCGTTTCATCCTTGCCGATATAGTGCCGCCCAACCGGCAGGAGCGTGTCGTAAGGCGCATAATCGTCTGTACAGTACAGCTTGACGCTCCAGGGTTTCAGCCGCTCCAGCAACCGGTTCAGCGTGGCGGCATCACGACCGCCACATTCCCAGTCGATGAGGCGTTGGCCAGAGCGATCAAAAGCCAGCCAGATCCACAGCTTGTTCTTTTTTTTTGAAGGAAATGCCAGAGTTCGTCCAGTTCCATCACAACCACGCTCTCGCCCGGCTCCGGTTGAGGGCGCGGCGCGTGCGTTGCCGCATGAGCTCGGATCCAATTCAGGATCGACGGGGTCGAAACACCGAGTTGCTTGGCGATGGCATTCATCGACAGGCCCAACGTGTATAACAGCACAGCGGTTTCTTTCTTCCACAGCGGCTCACCGCGCGGCGGCTTAAAACTGGTTTGTCGGAGGCAATCCTTACACTTCCATTTCGGCACACCATAAGCCGAACCATTCTTGATCAAATGCTGACCCTGGCAGTACGGGCAGATCTTGTCCATGGCGCTTCCCTGCGAGATTGGGTGCGCTCTATATAGGCTGTCACTCGGGCCTTAAAACCCTCCGGAAAAATACGGCGACTTCCGCAACGTTCATCGCCGGTTCAGCCGGTGGGCGGAAAAAGGCATCTGGGCCAAGCTGTTGTCGGTGCTGAGCCAGCAGGCCGACACGGAATACGTCATGATCGATAGTACCGTCGTTCGCGCTCATCAGCACAGCGCCGGGGCCGCGATCCGAACCAACAGGCGATCGGCCGGTCACGGGGTGGATTATCGACCAAGATCCACGCTGTGACCGACGCCCTGGGCAATCCGACCCGATTTTTGCTGACCCCAGGCCAGGCGCACGATCTGGTCGGTCCGATGTTCTGTTGACCGATCTGAGCACCGGCGCGGTGATCGCCGACAAGGCCTATGACGCTGACGACCGGGTCGTTCAACCTCTGGAACAGGCCGGAATTGAAGTCGTGATTCCACCTCGAAGTCAACGCAGAACTCCTCGAAAGTATGACCAGGAGCTGTACAAAGCCCGCCATCTCATTGAGAACTTCTTCTGCAAACTTAAGCACTTCCGTGGTATCGCCACACGCTATGATAAGTTGTCGCGGAACTTCCTGGCCGCCCTTCAGTTCGCCGCCATGCTGATCTGGCTTAATTGACGATACGCCCTAATCTATCAACACATCTTTCTTGGTGCGACAGGTTGACTCGGGCTTGGCCTTTGTGTTGCGCAGCTTTGTGGGTATGTGATTCTGTTCGTGACGTTCTCAGGCGGAGGGCGTCACGAATGGACATTCAGGTAGACATCGTCGGCCGTTTCAACGATGAGCGGCTGGAAAAAGGGGGCGGCATCTGCTGCGAAGGATGGTCGAGCGCTCGACCGTCCGCATTCGGCGTTTGTCGAACGACCGGGTCGAAGAGGCTCGCTTCGGGCGCTGGCTGAACAATGCCAAGGTAAGACTGGTGGAAATGGAGCGCACGATCGGCGAGCAGATGCGGGCGCGCGCCGGCGGCCTGCATGTTCTGGCCATCCAGGACACCAGCGAATTGAACTATCAGGCCCATGCCGGACGAACGCGGGGCCTGGGTACGGTCGGCAACGGCCAGGACGCCGGGCTGTTCGTCCATCCGGTGCTGGCGGTCGAGGCCGACAGCGGAGCCTGTCTGGGACTGGTCGGGGCGCAGGTCTACGCCCGTCATGAGACCGCGGCCAGGCACCGTCGGGCTCTGCCGATCGAGAGCAAGGAGTCGATGCGCTGGCTGGAGGGGGCGCAGACCGCCAAGCGCTATCTCGACACGGCCCGGCACGTCACGGTCGTCGCCGACCGCGAAAGCGACATCTACGAGGAATGGGACCGGCTGCCGGAAGCGGGCTTCGATCTTCTGACGCGGGCCTGCCGCGACCGGGCGCTGGCTGGCGGCGGCTCCTTGTACGCCTGGAGCGACGCGCTGCCGGTGGCGGAGCGCTTCACGCTGGACCTTCCCGAACGCCCCGGCAAGCGGTCCGCCCGCACGGCGACCCTGGAACTGCGCTACGGCGCGGTCGCGGTGAAACGGCCCAGGAACGGGGCGCACCCCGGCGCCGCACCGGCGCTCACGCTTCGGATGGTCGATGTTCGCGAAGTGGACACCCCCGCCGGAGAAGACCCGGTCCATTGGCGGCTGCTGACGACCCATCAGGTCGAGGACACGGCCAAAGCCTTGGAAATCGTGCTTTGGTACCGGCGGCGCTGGACCATCGAGCAGCTTTTCCGCACGCTTAAAACGCAGGGGCTGGATGTCGAGTCGAGCCAGATCGAAAGCGCCGATGCGCTTCAGCGGCTGGCTTTCGTCGCCCTGGTCGCCGCCACGCACATCCTGCAACTGCTCGGCGTTCGCGACGGTGTCCTGGTTCGCCCCATCCACGATACTTTCTCCGCGGAGCAGGTCAGCATCCTGATCGCCCTCCAGCCAAGTCTGGAAGGCCGCACCGCCGCCCGCAAAAATCCACACCCGCCTGACACGCTGGCCTGGGCCGCATGGTTCATCGCCCGTCTTGGCGGCTGGGACGGTTATCCCAAATCCAAACCGGCTGGACCCATCACCTTTGCCAGAGGCTACGCTCGCTTCGTAACAATGTGCGAGGGCGTGGCTCTCCGACAAAAGATGTGTTGATAGATTAGCCCAAGGGGGCGAGGGGACCTGTGCTAAACTGTTGATGCTACTTCAATAGATTACAGAAAAGCACCATACAGGAGACAGGTCCCCTCGCCCCCTTGGGGGAGAGGGTTAGGGTGAGGGGGTGAGGGCGTCACGTAAGCATCTTCCGCCGGACCAACTCAAGCCAGTTGCGGGCGAGATCGCGGGCGAAGGCTGCCGCTTCGGGCAGGTGGCGGTCGATCTGCGCTTCCATCTCGCGGCCGATCGCGGCGACTTCGTCCGGCGTGGCGCCTTCGGCGCGGGATACCCAGTCGCGGACGATTTCCGGGTTCACTTCGGGGTGGAACTGAAGCCCGTACTGGCTGTCGCCCAGCCGGAAAGCCTGATTGGCGCAATCGGGGCCGGTGGCGAGCAGGACGGCGTCCTTCGGCAGGTCGAAGGTGTCGTAGTGCCACTGCATGATATGCCGCACCGGCCCCAGCGATCCCATCACCGGATCGTCGGCGCCAGCCGGCGTTGATGTAACCGGCTTGAAGCCCCGCTCCATCAGGCTGTGCTGGTAGACCCGCTCGCCATAGGCGCGGGCGAGAAGCTGCGCGCCCAGGCAGATGCCCAGGATCGGCCGGTCCGCATCGGCGAAGCCGCGCATCAGGTCGAGCAGGCGCGGGATATAGGGGCTGGTTCCGTCGTCCGCCGCCGATTGCGGGCCGCCCAGGACGACAGCGCCGTGGAAGCCGCTGGCATCGGCCGGAAGCGGTTCGCCTTCGGGCGGCGTGACGGTGACGAGGTCGGCGCCGAATTCAGTGAGGTAATCACCAAGCAGGCCGATGGGCGCTGTCCGGCTGTTCTGGACGACAAGGATACGCAAGATGGCGGTTCACATCAGTTGAGGGGGAAGATCGGGCGGCGCACCCGGTCGAAGCGGAGGCGGCTGTAATCGGACGTCGTGACGCCCTCGCCGGCGCATTCCACGATATGGCGGGCGATGGGCTGGAAGCCCGCGCGGTAATGGATGCGCGACTTCAGCATGATGTATTTCTTCGCCGCCGGATCGATGCCGAGGCTCAGCAGGCAGCCCAGGTCCCACGGCTCATGGTGCCGCTCGATCAGCACGATTTCCACGTTGCCGGTATCGAGCACGACCGTGCGCCCCATGCCGACGCGTACACCCGTATACATGGGACCACGGATCGTATACTCGCCATCCGTGATGACCCGGACCTTGCCGGTCACGGTCAAGGGCTTGCCGGTCAGGCCAATAGCGGGCATCGGCAGCTTGCCGCCGATATCCAGCGTCACGTCGGCGCCGACACCCGCCTCGATCAGCTTTGCGACGGCCGCCGGATCATGGATCGCGAAGGCGACCACGTCCTTAAGTCCCTGGCGCATGATCTCGGCAAGCACGGCGGTCACGTCCTGGGTGCCGCCGGAGCCGCAGTTGTCGGAATGGTCCAGCAGCAGCACCGGCCCATCCGCCAGATCCCGCGCGCGGGCGACGGACCGGGCCAGCGGTTCGGCGTGGTAGACGAATTCCTCGCGCCGGTTCCAGGCCACGTCGAGCAGACCGTTGCAGATCGTCTCGGCCGTGGCCCGGTCATCCTCCGTCACCGTCACGACGCTGATCCCGGCGTCGTGGATGTCGGCATGGGGGAAGCCGCCGAAGACGCTGACCGCCAGCGCCCCGTCCT
The DNA here is from genome assembly GCA_963848585.1 of uncultured Alphaproteobacteria bacterium. Taxonomy (GTDB): domain Bacteria; phylum Pseudomonadota; class Alphaproteobacteria; order Azospirillales; family Azospirillaceae; genus Skermanella. The sequence continues at coordinate 31,834 of CAWKET010000020.1, forward strand.
CCTCGAACCCGCGCGCCGCCTCGACCAGATCGCGCATGGGGGCTTCGTCGGTCCCCATCCGCATCACATGCGGCAGCATCGGCCGGTTGCCCCAGACCATCGTCGGCCGCGACAGGCCCTTCAGCGCCCGGAGCGTGATCCGCCCGACGCGGTCCCCGGTCTCGTACATATCGACATGGGGATAGGTCTTGAAGCCGGCGATGGCGGTGGCATTGCCGACGATCTTCTGCGACAGGTTGCCGTGGAGGTCCAGCGCCACACCCACCGGCACATGCGGCGCCAGAGCGCGCACGCGGGCCAGCAACTCGCCCTCGCCGTCCTCCAGGCTCTCCGTCACCATGGCGCCGTGGAGGTCGAGCAGGACGCAGTCGCAGCCCTTGGCGACCTCTTCCAGGATCGAGTCGGTCAGGCGGGCATAGGCGTCGTCATGAACCGGCCCGCTCGGCCATGCCTCCGCCGCGACCGGAGTCACGATGTCGGCGCCTTCGGCTTCCGCCAGATCGATGAAGGCGCCCATCGGCGTTGCCGTGCCCTTATAGGCGCGGAACGCATCCTCACCCCAGGCGGGGCCGCCGTTGCCGAAGCGGGAGAGCGGTGTCGGGACGGGAGAGAAGGTGTTGGTTTCGTGCTTCAACAGCGCGATGACGACGCGCATCTTCCCTCCTCCTGACTCAAGGTCCCGATCAGACTTCCTCACGCCGTTCCAGTGTGGTCCGAACCTTGTGGGCGATCAAGGCGCCGATGCGTGCGTCGGCAGCACTGCGGGTATCCAGTTCCGGCTCGTTGTCGGCCTGATCGAGGTCGAGCAGCGCTCCGGCCAGACGCCCGGTGCGGACGGCGCCGATGACGGCGCCGGTATCGACCAGACCGGCATGGGACGCGTTGATCAGGACGGCGGAGGGACGCATCTCCGTGATGGTTTCCCAGTCGATCAGCTCGCGCGTTTCCTCCGTCAGCCGCAGATGCAGGCTGATGGCGTCGCACTGTTCCAGCAGGTGAAGCAGTCCGGAAGGCTGGACCCCCAGATCCGCCCAGATCGGGCTTTCCTCGATCGACCAGCGGATCATAGGCCCAGACATCCAGCCCCAGGGCGCGGGCGCGGCCGGCGACCTCCCGCGCGGTCGGGTTGAAGCCGATCAGCCCCAGCGTGCGGGCATCGCCGCCGGGTTGCCATCCGGAGCGGCCGAGCAGGCGGATCAGGCCGGCGATCACCCGGTCCACCGGGCCTTGCTCGCCTTCGGAAGCGTAGCTGTGGATCTCGATACCACGGGCGCGGCAGGCGTCCTCGTCCACCAGACCGGACGGAGCGCCCAGGCAGCCGATCACGCGCAGGCGCGGTGCGGCGGCCAGCAGGTCGGCGTCGATGATGGTGCAGTCGCGGACGATCAGGGCACGCGCATCGGCGATGGCGCCGCTGAGCGCGGCGCCGTTGCGTCCAAGCGCATGGTCGTAGCGGACTTCGAAGCTGCGGCCCAGTTCCAGAACGGCCGCTTCGTGCATAGGCTCGGCAATAACGATATCAGGCACGGTAACCTACCGTGTTAGAGAGACAGGAATGATGGGAGGTGCGAACGCGGTGCGGTCCGCATTTTGCGTAGCTTCACAACATTAACGGAAGCGGCCCCCCAAACAATCCCTCATTTGTAAAAAAATTTGAAATCTTATCGCATCGCCACCTGAGCAGGAGCCTCCACATCCTGAGAGACAAGCCCGCTCTGCATCCCCCACAACTTCGCATAGATGCCATCACGCCGGAGCAACTCGCCATGCGTCCCGGACTCCGCCACCCGGCCGGCGTCGATCACATAGATCCGGTCGGCATCGACGATGGTCGAAAGGCGGTGCGCCACCACCAGCGTCGTCCTGCCCTGCTGCAAGGCTTTCAGCGCACCCTGGACGACCCGCTCCAACTCGGTGTCGAGGGCGGAGGTCGCCTCGTCCAGCAGCAGGATCGGCGCGTTGCGGAGCATGGCGCGGGCGATCGAGATCCGCTGGCGCTGCCCGCCCGACAGCTTGACGCCGAACTCGCCGACCACCGTGTCGTAGCCGTCGGGAAGCCCCATGATGAAGTCATGGGCGGCGGCCCCGCGCGCGGCGGCGACGATCTCTTCCTCCGTGGCGCCGATCCGGCCATAGGCGATGTTGGCGCGGATGCTGTCGTCGAACAGCGCCACTTCCTGGCTGACCAGGGCGATATTCTCGCGCAGGCTGGACAGCGTCACGTCCCGGATATCCGTGCCGCCGATCAGGACGGCGCCGCCGGTCACGTCGTAGAAGCGCGGGATCAGGTTCAGCAGCGTCGATTTGCCGGCCCCCGAGGGACCGACCAGCGCCACGGTATGGCCGTCCGGCACCTCCAGCGTGATGCCGTGGAGCGCCTGCTGCTCACCGCCGTAGCCGAACTGCACATCCTGGAACCGGATGTCGTGGCGGGTCACATCCAGCGCTCCGGCGCCCGGCTTGTCGACAATCGACGGCTTGATGTCGAGCAGCGAGAAGACCCGGTCGGCGGCGGCCAGACCGCCCTGAAGCTGGCTGTTGAGCTTGGCCATCCTCTTCATCGGCTCGTAGGCCAGCAGGAAGGCCGTGATGAAGGAGAACAGCGCGCCGGCCGTACGTTCGCCATTGATGACCTGATAGCCGCCGTAGACGATCACGGTGACGATCGCCAACCCGCTCAGCAGTCTCGGTCACCGGGCCGGACATGGCGGAAACCTTGAAGCCCTTGTGGACAAGCTGGTACAGGTTCTCGATGATGCCGCCGACGCGGCTCTTCCTCGTACGTCTCCATCCCGTACGCCTTGACGTGGCGGGCGCCCTGGAGCGTCTGGTTCAGGATCGTCGAGAAGTGGCCGAGTTCGGCCTGCGTGTTGGCCGACACCTTGCGGAACCGCTTGCCGAGCCGCGCCACGAAATATGACGCGACGGGGAAGACGATGAAGGCGCCGGTCGCCAGCACCCAGTCCTGCTGGAACATGACCGCGACCAGGAACACCAGGGTCAGCACGCTCTTGCCCATGCCGGTCAGGCACTCGGCCACCGCAAGCCGCATCAGACCGACATCGTTGACCATGCGCGAGATCAACTGGCCCGCCGAGGTGCCGTGGAAGAAGGCGAGGTCCATGCGCAGGAGATGCGAATACATCTGACGCTGGATATCGGCCACGATGCTCTGGCCGATCTGGTTCATCTGGACGCTATGGAAGTAGGTCGATAGCCCCCGCATCCCAAAGGCGATAAGCACACCGGCTGCAACCGGAAACAGCATGGCCTGATTGCGGTTCTGGAAAATCTCGTCGATGATCGGTTCCATCAGCTTGGCCATCGCTCCGGTCGTGGCGGCGGCGATGGCCATCCAGAACACAGCCTTGGCCAGCAGCCAGCGATGCGGCCTGAGATAGGTCGCGATCAGCCGCTTCAACAGCGGCATGGTGGCCGTGTGGCGGGTCGTGGGCTTATCGAAGGAATTGGAGACGGAGGACGATGGAGTGATTTTCATGAAGCGTTGACCGGACGCGGATCATCGCCGGAGAAGCGGGAAGTCAGCTCCGGCGCAAAAGCGGAACCTGCCCCATCCGGGGCGATTTGACCAGCGATGACTTGTCCCACCCGGCCTCGAGCGTTCGGGTGAAATCCATCACAGCCAGTTTGTGCCTCCCCCCATATGGTTGCTCAGCATCGATTAACGATGTTCGTGTAACATTGTTTATATCAGTGGTTTTCCGAAGCACGGTCAGGTGTTTGCATGCCCGACGAAGCCAGTCTGATCAGAACCCGTCCCCGCATCGGCTTGGCGCTTGGAGCCGGTGTCGCCCGTGGGTGGGCTCATATCGGCGTCCTGCGCGCTCTCAAAAGTTGGGCATAGAGCCTGATATCGTCACCGGCACATCGGTCGGCGCCCTGGTCGGCGGCTGCTATCTGGCGGGTCATCTGGATACGCTGGAGGAGTGGACGCGCAACCTCAGCCGCATGAAGATCGTCAGCTATCTGGATCTGCGCGTGCGCAGCGGCGGGCTGATCAGCGGCGGGCGGCTGATGGCCGAGATGAAGAAGCACATGGGCGACAAGCGGATCGAAGATCTGCCGATGCCGTTCGCCGCCATCGCGACCGATCTGGTCACCGGACATGAGGTCTGGCTGAGGACGGGGCCGCTGGTCGAATCGCTGCGCGCATCGTTCTCGCTGCCCGGTGTCTTCCCGCCGATCTGCATCGATCAGCGCTGGCTGGTCGATGGCGCGCTGGTCGATCCGGTCCCGGTTTCCGCGTGCCGGGCGCTGGGTGCGGAAATGGTGATCGCGGTCAACCTGAACGCCGACATCCTGGGCAAAGCCCGCAAGCCCGGCGCCACCATCGCGACGGCGGCCGGGTTCGACCTGCTTCAGGTGCTGGACGAGGAACAGGCCCAGGAAACACCGCCGCCGCCATCACGGCTCAACGCGCTGACACGCCGGGTCTTCAACCGTGAATACGACGGGCCGAGCCTGTTCGGCGTCATGGTGTCGTCGCTTGGCATCATCACCGACCGCATCGGACGGACCCGCCTTGCCGGCGATCCGCCCGACGTGCAGATAGCGCCCCGGCTGGGGCATGTCGGCCTGCTGGAGTTCGACCGCGCGGCGGAAGCCGTGGAGGAAGGCGCGCGCCGCGACGGAGCGCGCCGTTCCCGGATCTGGCCGACGCGCTCCGTGTGTTCAGCGCCAATCTGCGGGATACGGCGCGCGTCTGACCGGTATCGAGCGTTCAAATCAGCCGGGCGGGCGGGTCGCCTGCGGGACGAGCGCCAGGCAGTTCTCCACGATGCGGTAGCACTGGCCGAGCGATGCCGAGGCGCCGGATGAGCCGGTGTAGTTCAATTGCTGGACGACGCCGTTCCGTACGGTGAAGTTGGCCTCGCAACTGCTGGAATAGCCGCCACCCCCGCCGAACAGCGGAAATCCCAGACCGATCCCCACGCCCGAACCGCCACTGCCGCCGGCGACACCGAACGACGTCGAGGGACCGCCGCCGCTGTAGTCGGAACTGGTGTATGTCAGGAATTCGGAGCTATCGACCATAGCCGACCGTTGCGGCACGCCGGCACAGGACAGCAGGGTTTCCTTGGGCATTCCCACCAGCACCTGACGGGCATCGGCGGCGCGGTCCGCATTGGGATTGGCGCAGGAGGCCAGAAGCCCGGCGGCCAATGTGAGGAAAAGCCCCGTTCCGAGTGGCGATAATCTGGTCACCTGACATTTCCTCCGCTGATTGGCCGCTATTTCATCAGTGAACAGCGGCGAAACGCTTGTAGTTCACGCACTTGCTGGCTTGATCGATGGCGCAATCGGTTCAAGCTTGTTGAAGCCGCTTGGCCCCGCTGCTTGAACAATCGAAAGTGCTTTCGATGCGGTTCGATATTCCCATTTTTCGCTTCGCCATCGCCCTCGCCGGTTTGCTCACGATGCTGATGCCGGTATCCGCGGCGCGCGCCATGTGCCAGCCGGTGGCGGCATTGCCCGGCGGCCTGCTGCACAAGGCCGCCGTCACATCGGTGGCGGCTCCGGCGGCGGGATCGCTGCGCCTGACGTTCCTCGGCCATTCCAGCTTTTTGATAGAAAGCGCTGAAGATGTCGCGGCTGTCACCGACTACAACGGCTATCTCCGCCCGGATCGCCTGCCCGACATCGTCACGATGAACAACGCGCATTCGACGCACTACACCGACCATGCCGATCCCGGCATCAGGCATGTGCTGCGCGGATGGGACCCGCAAGGCGGAGTGGCGCTGCATGACGTGACGCTCCGCGACATGCGGGTCCGCAACGTGCCGACCAACGTCCGCGACTTCGGCGGAACCCGGATGAACGGCAACTCCATCTTCGTCTTCGAAACGGGAGGGTTATGCGTCGCCCATCTGGGCCATCTGCACCACACGCTGACCGACGAGCATCTGGCCGAACTTGGGAGTCATCGACGTGCTGCTGGTGCCGGTCGATGGATCGTACACGATGGCCCAGGGCTACATGGTCGAGGTGATCGACCAGATCCAGCCGCCGCTGGTGATCCCCATGCACTACTTCAACAGCGTGACGCTTGCCGGCTTCCTCCAGCGCATGGGCAACAAGTACGAGGTCCAGACGGCGGAGAGCGAAACCGTCACCCTGTCCCGCCAGACATTGCCGTGGCGGAGGATACTGATCCTGCCAGGGCAATGAGAGGCGGCGGTGGTTTACGGGTCAGCGGGCGAACTGCATTTCCACCCGGCTTGTCCAGGCGGGATCGGCCATGTCCGGCCAGTTGTCCTTGTCGAAGCCGGGCAGGCCTTCCAGCCGCTCGCGGTCGGCATCAAGGACGAAGCGCTTCTCGTCCTCGTTGAGGCGCAGGACGCGCCAGGGAACGGCGAAGAGTTTGGTTCCGAAGCCGAGGGTTCCGCCGAACTCCAGCACGGCATACACGACGCGCCCGTCGGCCAGATCGACCATGGTCGCCTCGATCGTGCCGAGATCCTCTCCCGCCGGATTTCGGACCGGGTCCCCGGCAAGGCTGCCCGCCGACATGACGCGGCGGTGGAGCACATCGCCGTCGCGGCCCATCCAGAAGCCATGAACCCGGTTGCTCCACGACAGATCGGTCATATCCGGCCAGTCGTCCTTATCGAAACCGGGAGCCTGACGCAGATACGTCTTGTCCACATCGACGTTGACCTGCCGGCGCCGGTCGTCGATCCGAAGGGCCTGCCATGGCAGGGCGAAGAGCTTGTTGCCCATGCCCATGATCCCGCCGAACGACAGGACCGCGTAGGCGACGCGGCCGGTCGGGACATCGATCATGATGTCCTCGATCCGCCCGAGCATCTGGTTTTCCAGATTGCGGACCTCGTCGCCGATCAGCGACTGGGCGGACAGCACGGCGCGGCGGCGCCATCCCTTGCCATCGGCGACGAAGCGGTCGGGCTGGGGCGTGGTGGACGCGACGGAGATGGCGAGCCACGCGACACCCAGCGCTATCAGCGCCGCCGGAATGGGGTTGTCGCGGATCGCATCGGCAAGCCGGTTACTGCCGCTGGCCCGCAGCGATGCGGTCACTTCCTCAAGGATGTCGCTGGGAGCGAGCTTCCGTTCCAGAGATGCGATGGTCCGCGCGAGATTGGCCTGGGTCTCGCCGATCTCGCGCTGGATTTCTTCGGGGGAGCGGCCGGCTGCGGTCATGGCGTCCGGCTCCGCACCAGACGCGCGTCATCCTTGAGGGTTTCAAGCGTGCGCTCCGGCTTCAGGTTCATGCCTTTCATGTTGCTGGCGCCCTTCAGCAGCATGATCACGCCGACCAGCAGGACGACACCGCCGACGATCAGAGCCGCCAGCCAGGGCTCCACGACCTTGGAGAGCCCATACGTGCCGGAGAGCATCAGGAACAGGATGCCGATGAACAGCACCGCCCCTCCGATCGCCAGCGCCACGGCGCCACGGGTGATCTGCCCGACTTTCTGGGAGGCTTCGACGCGGGCAAGCTCGACTTCGCGCTTGATCAGCAGCGTCGCTTCCTGCCGCAGGTTGGCGAAAAGGCCGCTCAAGGGCAAATCAACCGTTCTGTCTTCGTGCATTCTCCGCTCCCGCTACTGCCAGCCCGGCCTTTGAACCAAGGCCTTTATTTCGATCAGACGCTCAACCATTCCGGCGCGCCGGAGTTCCAGGCAAACCGGGGCTTTCCGCACTCCAGACACCACGCCGCCGCCTGCCCGGCCGCCCCTGTTCGGGACGGCCGGACCGGCGGCGGAGGGTGACCGGATCAGGCCCTGGGAGGGATCGAGCCTTTCTCGTCCGAAATGGTGATCTCGACCCGGCGGTTCTGCTGCCGGCCGCCCGCCGTGTTGTTGCTCGCGACAGGCAGCGCCGGACCAAGACCGCGCGTGACGACGCGTTGCGGGCTGATGCCGTAGCTCACCAGCGCCTGCCGGACGGCTTCGGCGCGGCGCTCCGACAGTTCCTGGTTAAACTCGACGCTGCCGGTGCTGTCGGTGAAGCCGGTGATCTCCACCGTCCGGTCCGGGTTCTGCTGCATGAAATTGGCAAGCTGGCTGACCGTCCGGTCGGCGCCCGACCGAAGATCGGCGCGGCCCGTTTCGAACAGCACGTCACCCAGCGTCAGCACCATGCCACGGTCGGTCTGCTTCGCCTGAAGCTCGTCCAACTGGCGCTGAAGGCTTTGGACCTGACCGGTACGGGCGCCGAGCAGGGCCTGATCACGCGCCAGATTGGCCTGTTCGATCTGCTGCTCCGCTTCTTTGAGCTGTGCGGTCTGGGAAGCGATATCGGCGCGCCGTTGCGCCAGATAGGCCTGATGATCGACCAGGGCGACATCCTCGCCCTCGGCCTGCGAAGTCCTGCGCCACCTTCAACGCCTGCTCGGCCCGCTGGAGTTCAAGCGGAGCGCTGCTGACCACCTGGGGATCGTTGCGGGCCGCATCATAGGCGGCTGCGGCCTGCGTGACGGTGCGGGTTTCGGTCGGCGCGTTGGAGCACGCGGCCAGAAGCGCGCAGGCGGCGGCGCCCAGGCAGCCAGCACGGCGAATTGTGACTGCTGATGAGGTCATGATTGCTTCCTCCCCCTCAGCTCGTCGGCCGGGTGTTGATTTCACGCCGCATGGTATCGATGCTGGCCTGGATGGCGGCGGCGGCGTCGCGGGTGGTCTTGGTCCGGGCGCGCAACTGGGCAAGACGGGCATCCACCTCGGCTTCTTCAGCCAGACGAAGCGCCTTCTCGTTGTTTTCGTCCTGCATCTCCCGGCGTGCGGCTTCCAGCTTCTCGCGCGCCGTGTTGAGTTCGACCGGCGCGTACTGAACGGCACCGGCACTTTCCGCGTCGCGAATGATGCTATCCGACAACGTGACCTGGCTGTTCGGCGGCGGGACTTCGTTCGCACATGCGGCAAGCGCCAAGCGCACCTGTCATGAGAAAAACCCCGCGCAGGCGCCATCCTCTGGACGTTAAGGACATGACATCACACTCTCGTCGGCAATTGAGATGATTGGAAAACGCGGCTGTCACCCGCGCCATCACTACAACCAGTCAATCCCGTGATTGTTCCCACGCAAGATCAGAGAGGAATCGGACGGTATAGACTAACCGGATATATCGCCAACGATTGATTCAGGTGCGATGCTATCTCATCCAACAAACGAGTGCCAACAAACAAGGCAGCCATTGTTTCGGCTGACCCATGGGGGGAAACATCATGCTGATCGACAGACGCGCGGTCCTCAGGGCCGGCGCCGCCACCGCTGCGACCATTGCGGCGGGTCCCGTTCTCGCCCGCGACTGGGGCGATCCTCCGCCGGTACGCTATCCGGATGACGCCGTGGAGGTGCTGGACCCGAGCTTCGGGAAGTACCGCATCGGCAATGCCAAGTACCGCGTCGGCAACGCCAATGTGGAGCGTCTGGCCACCGGGATGCGCTGGGCGGAAGGGCCGGTCTATTTCCGCGACGGCGGGTATCTGGTCTGGAGCGATATTCCCAACAACCGGCTGATGCGGTGGACCGAGGAAACCGGCGCCGTCAGCGTCTTCCGGCCGGTGTCCAACTACACCAACGGCAACACGCGGGACCGCCAGGGCCGGCTGATCAGTTGCGAGCACGGCGCGCGGCGGGTTACCCGGACGGAATATGACGGCACGATCACCGTGCTGATCGACCGGTTCGAGGGCAAGCGGCTGAACGCTCCCAACGACGCGGTCGTGCATTCCGACGGCGGGATCTGGTTCACCGATCCCGGCTACGGCATCCTGGGCGATTACGAGGGCGGCAAGGCGGAGTTCGAGCTTCCGACCAACGTCTACCGGATCGATCCGGGCGACGGGACAGGCGGCCGTCGTGGCGGGCGATTTCGCCCGGCCCAATGGCCTCTGCTTCTCACCGGATGAAACAAGCTGTACATCACCGGACGAAACGAAGCTGTATATCGCCGATACCAGGACACGAGCACCAGGCGAAGGCTATCAGGGTTTTCGATGTGGTGGATGGCAAGACGTCTGGCCAACGGGCGCGTCTTCGCCGACATGGCTCCCGGCATTGCGGACGGGATGCGCACCGATGTGGACGGGAATGTCTGGGCGTCTGCGGGTTGGGCCGGCGAAGGGTACGACGGCGTTCACATCTTCTCGCCGCAGGGCGGCAAGCCGATCGGCAAGATCCACCTGCCGGAGATCTGCTCGAACGTCTGCTTCGGCGGGCCGCGAAAGAACCGGCTGTTCATGACCGGCAGCACGTCGCTATACGCGGTCTATGTGAACACGCGCGGGGCGCAGGTGCCTTAAACGCAGCAGGCTATCAGGCGTTCGGACCACGGCCGGCGAACCGGCTCAGACCTGCTACGTCGGCTTCCGTGCCTGTCGGTCTCAGCCTTCCAGGAAGGTCTTCAGCACGCGGGCGTGCTTCGCACGGCCCAGGCGCTGGAGCGCCTTCGCTTCGACCTGACGGATACGCTCGCGGGTCACGTTGTAGTCGCGGCCGATATCCTCAAGCGTCTCCTCGGTGCCGGCCAGACCGAAGCGGCGGCGGATGATGTCCGCCTCGCGGGGGGTCAGGTCGTCCAGGATCTCCGACAGCTTCTCGCGCAGCGAACCAGCCGCGATGGCGTCGAAAGCGCCGGTCGTGGCGCTGTCCTCAAGGAAGTCGCCCAGACGCGCACCGTCGTCGTCGTCGCCAACCGGAGCGTCGAGGCTGACCGCGTCCGCCGCCATGCGCAGCAGTTCGGCGACCTTCTCGACCGGCATCGCCAGCGCGGACGCGATGTCCTCGTTGGTCGGCTCGATGCCACGGCGCAGGCGAAGCTGCACGGCGCAGCGGCGGATCTTGGTCAGCGCCTCGCAGGCGTGGGCCGGCATGCGGATCGTGCGGCCCTGGTCAGCCAGAGCGCGCGTCATCGACTGCCGGATCCACCACGTGGCATAGGTCGAGAACTTGTAGCCGCGACGCCAGTCGAACTTCTCGATGGCGGTCATCAGGCCGATATTGCCTTCCTGGACCAGATCCAGGAACGGCAGGCCACGGTTCAGGTGCTTACGCGCCAGGGCCGCGACCAGCCGCAGGTTGGCCTTGGCGAAGGCTTCCTTGGTGCGGGTCTGCTCGTTCTGGGAACGCTGGAGGCGTGCCGCCAGTTCGCGGAACTCACCGATCGGCAGGCCGATGGTCTGGGTGATCTCGGCCAGTTCGGCGAACAGCGCGTCGACTTCCTCGCCCTTGCGCTCGGCCAGCTTCGCCCAGGCCCCGCCCTTCGCGGCCCGGTTCGCCAGCCAGCCCGTCTCGCCCTCTTTGCCGAGATAGGCTTCCAGGAAGACTTCCCGCTTGACCCCGCCAGCCATCACGACGCGCGCCAGCCGGCCATCGACGCCGACGATGCGGCGGTTGAGGTCGCGCATGGCGGTGATCAGCTCGGTCCGCAGGTCGATCGACAGCGGCAACTCGCGGATCAGTGCCGCGGAAGCGGCGGGGTCGGTCTGGACCGCCTCGATCCGCTCCAGCGCCTCGATCACGGCGATAGCCATCTCGGCCGCGGAAATGGCGGGAGGGACACCGGCGACATCGCTGTCGTCGGCTTCCACCAGCGCCTCGTCGAGATCCTCGACAACGTCGTCGGCATGTGCGGCGGCCTCGGCCTCAGCGCCCATGCGGGCGAAGCGGTCGAGATCGATCGACCGAACCGAGCGTCACCGACTCGTCACGCAGGCCCTGAAGGCACTGCATGAGCCGGGTGCAGGCGAAAGGGCTTGCCGCGATCACGTCGTCGATGGCGGCGCGCGCCGCTTCCATACGCTGGGCCAGCGTCACTTCCTGCTCGCGCGTCAGCAGCGGATGCTGCGCCACGTCCCGCAGGTAGAGGCGGACCGGATCGGTGGAGTGCTCGGCAAACGCGATGTTGCCGCGGGCACCAGCGGTTTCAGTGCGCGCCGTAGTGGCGCGGTCGGCGTCGGCGACGGGGCGCGCCGTGATTTCAAGGGCGGTCATTACGATTGTCCTCGGATTACCAACTCTATCCCGCCGGCCCCAGCCGAGGCGGAGGAAAAAAACAATTCACACGCTACGGAAACCAACGTTGCGGCACCGCCTTCGACTCTGCGGCCCCGTGTACGTTACCAAATTCAGACACTCTTATTTCCGATCGGTGAACGGCGGGCCATTTCGGTCTTTATGGGCTCGTTGTCAAGAGCGAAACGACGAATTCTGTACAACACAGGGGGTGTCCGTTTTGTCGCGGGCCTTTATTCCGCTGCTTGGGACAAGGGTGCCACAGGCTCGATCCGGGCCAGCGCCGCCTCGACAATCTCAGGCCCCGCGCCGGTTTTATGGGCATTCTCGCTCAAATGGCGGCGCCACGCCCGGCCGCCGCGTTGCCCCTGGAACAATCCTGTCATGTGCCGCGTGATGGCATTCAAAGGTGTCCCTTCGACCCTCCGCGCCTCAATGTAAGGCAGCATCCGGCGGACCACTTCGTGACGGTCGATCTCCGATTCGTTCCGGCCCCCATAGAAACGCCGGTCGACCTCCGCCAGCACCCAGGGATTCTTGTACGCGGCCCGCCCCAGCATGACGCCATCGAGCAGCGCCAGATGCTCCGACGCCTGATCCAGGGTGGTGATGCCACCATTGATGGTAATGTCGAGATCGGGGTTCTCCCGCTTCAGCCGGTGGACCAGCTCGTAGCGGAGCGGCGGGATATCCCGGTTCTCGGTCGGGCTCAGCCCCTTCAGCCACGCCTTGCGCGCATGGACGATGAAGCGGGTGCAGCCGGCCTCGCGGACGCGCCCGATGAAGTGCTCCAGCGTCGGCCATTCCTCCATCTCGTCGATGGCGATGCGCGACTTGACCGTGACCGGGATCGACACCGCCGCCCGCATGGCCGAGACCAGTTCGGCGACCAGATCCGGCTCGGCCATCAGGCAGGCGCCGAACCGCCCGGACTGCACCCGGTCGCTCGGGCACCCGACATTCAGGTTGACCTCGTCATAGCCGGCATCCTCGGCGATGCGCGCGCATTCGGCGAGCGCCGCCGGGTCGCTGCCGCCAAGCTGCAAGGCCACGGGATGCTCGTCCGGATGGAACGCCAGCAGCCGGTCACAGGGGCCGTGGAGCATGGCTCCGGTCGTGACCATCTCGGTATACAGCAGCGCATGCCGGCTGATCTGGCGCAGGAAGAACCGGCAGTGCCGGTCCGTCCAGTCCATCATGGGAGCGACCGAAATCGGATGCGTCGGCGACTTCACAATTCAACTCTCAAAATCTACAGAAACCCGCTGGCGGCACCATATGGTGCCTGCACAGCCCCGGAACAAAGCCGTTCTACTGCCGCCAGGGCATGATCGGCACCGTCGAAACCGCGTTCATGGGCGAGCCTTCGATCATCTTGGTGCTGTAGCTGAGATAGACCAGCGTATTGCGCTTGCGGTCGAACATCCGCACCACCCGCGTTTCCTTGAACAGGATCGAGGTATCCGCCGTGAAAACCTCCTCATTCTCCCGCAGCTTTTCCGGCAGGGTGATCGGCCCCACCTGCCGGCAGGCGATCGAGAAGCGCGACGGGTCCTCCGCCAGCCCCAGGCTGCCCGAGACGCCACCCGTCCGCGCCTGACTGAGGTGGCAGGCGACACCCGGCACCTTGGGGTCGTCGAAGGCCTCGACGCAGACGCGGTGGTTGGCGCCCAGCATCTTCCAGGCTGTCGTGACGCATCCGACTTCCTCCGCCCGCACGGGCGTCGAAAACGCGAAGGCCAGCGCGACCCCGGCAACAAAAAGCCCTGCTCTTACCATGTTCATGCTCCGACAGCTTTCCAAACTCAACTTTTTACGCAAACAGACGCGCGATTTCGCGGCCAAAGTCAAACACCCGCCGGGGCGATATGACACAGGAAGTCGGGCAGTCAAATAATGTTAACAAAAGTTCCATGCACCAGCCTTGAATGTTGCTGCATGTTGCGCCGCTAAGCGCCGAAAGGGAGGGGAACGGGATGAGCACTACTGCGGAAGCCACGAAGCACACGGGCAAGACGAAGCAGGCTGCGGAGGAACAGGATCGGACGGCCCCCGCCCCTCTCGACCTTACGCCGGACCGCTTCATCAATCGCGAAATCTCCTGGCTCGCCTTCAACGACCGGGTGCTGGGGGAAGCGAACAACGCCAAGCATCCCCTGCTGGAACGGCTGCGCTTCCTGTCGATCTCCGCCAGCAATCTGGACGAGTTCATCATGGTGCGCGTGGCGGCGCTCAAGGCTCAGGTGCGGGCGGGCGTCAAGGCCGTCACCCCCGACAACCTGCTGCCCGAGCAGCAGCTTGCCCTGATCAATCAGGCGATCACCAAGCTGAACGAGGCGCAGCAGCGCTGCTTCCAGAACCTGCGGACCGAGTTGCGGGAAGCCGGCATCACGGTCGTCGACCCGACGGAGCTGTCCAAAGAGGACCGCGCCTGGGCGGAAGCGCGTTTCCTGCGCGAGATATTCCCCGTCCTGACCCCCATCGCGGTGGACCCGGCGCATCCCTTCCCCTTCATCGCCAACCGTGGCGTGGCGCTGGTCCTGCAACTCAGCGATCCGGAAAAGTCGGAGCCGCTCGACGCGATGATCCCGCTGCCGAACCAGTTGGACCGTTTCATCCGCATGCCGGGTGCCGAGGCGCGCTTCATCCAGTTGGAACATCTCGTCCTGATGTTCCTCGACAAGATATTCCCCAAGCCGCTGAAGCTGACGGCGCATGGCCTGTTCCGCGTGCTGCGCGACAGCGAGATCGACATCGACGAGGAGTCCGAAGACCTCGTCCGCACGTTCGAAACCGCGCTGAAGCGCCGCCGCCGCGGCGTCGTCATCAGTCTGGCGGTCGAATCCGACATGTCCCAGGACCTGCGGGAATTCCTGGTGTCGGAACTGCGCGTTTCGACCGACGAGATGTTCGTCCAGGACGGGCTGATCGCACTGGGCGAAGTCCGGCAGCTCATCCTGAACGAGCGCACCGACCTGCTCTTCCCGCCCTTCACCGCCCGCTTCCCGGAGCGCATCCGCGACTTCGGCGGCAACTGCTTCGCCGCGATCCGGCACAAGGACATCGTCGTCCACCACCCGTATGAGAGCTTCGACGTGGTGGTGCAGTTCCTGCTTCAGGCGGCGCGCGATCCGGCGGTGGTCGCGATCAAGCAGACGCTCTACCGGACCAGCAAGAACTCCCCCATCGTCGCGGCCCTGATCGAGGCGGCCGAGGCCGGCAAATCGGTCACCGCGATGGTCGAGCTGAAGGCGCGGTTCGACGAGGAAGCCAATATCCAGTGGGCGCGCGACCTGGAGCGCGCCGGCGTCCATGTCGTCTACGGCTTCGTCGATCTGAAGACCCACGCCAAGGTGTCGCTGATCATGCGGCGCGAGGCCGACGGGCTGCACAGCTACGTCCATTTCGGCACCGGCAACTACCACCCGATCACCGCCAAGGTCTACACCGACCTCTCGTTCTTCACCTGCGACCCGGCGCTGTGCCTGGATGCCTCCGTCATGTTCAACTACATGACCGGGTATGCCAAGCCGCAGCATCTGGAAAAGCTGGCGATCGCTCCGCTGATGATCCGCCCGAAGATCGTCCAGTTGATCGACCGCGAGATCGAGCACGCCCGCGCCGGCCGCAAGGCCGCGATCTGGGTCAAGCTGAACTCCCTGGTCGATCCCGACATCATCGACAAGCTGTACGAGGCGTCGCAGGCCGGCGTGCAGATCGACCTGATCATCCGGGGCATCTGCTGCCTGCGGCCGGGCGTGAAGGGCCTGTCGGAGAATATCCGGGTCAAGAGCATCGTCGGCCGCTTCCTGGAGCACAGCCGCATCCTGTGCGTCGGCGACGGCCACGGCCTGCCCTCTCCCAAGGCCAAGGTCTTCATCTCTTCCGCCGACTGGATGCCGCGCAACCTGGACCGCCGGATCGAGACGCTGGTGCCGATCGAGAACGCGACGGTCCACGAGCAGATCGTCGAGCAGATCATGGGTACCAACCTGCGCGACACGGCGCAGAGCTGGACCATGGAGTCCGACGGCTCGTTCACCCGCATGAAAGAGGACCCCGAAGCTCCCAACGCCCATACCTATTTCATGCAGAACCCCAGCCTGTCGGGGCGCGGCAGCGCCAGGAGCGGCGCGCCACTGATATCAGGCGGCACTGATCCAGGCTGCCACCGTATTGCCACGCCAACTGTTGAGACTGCGGACGATTAATCGTCCGCAGTCTCAACCGTCCGGCAGCAGCAATGTCTTCCCTGCGTTCTCTCTCACCGCCGCCTTCCTCATCGCGTTTCCTGTTCAGGCCAAGGCCATGAAGCTGGATTACGATATCTATGCGGGCGGCTTGTTCCTCGTCAGCGGCGAGATGAAGCTCGACCTTGGCCGCGACCGCTACTCCGCCGGGGTCGAGGCCAAGGGCGGCCGTCTGGTGGATCTGCTGTCGCGCTGGTCCTATAAGGCGTCGGCCGATGGGCGGGTCGAGAACGGCGTTCAAGTCTCACCCGAGGAGTTCCGCTCCTTCCGGAGCCAGCGCAAGCGCAAGCGGGCGCTCAACATGGACTATGACAAGGCGGGCAACGTCGCGGTCACGGCGGAACCGCCGCAGTCGGAACTGTCCGCGAACGCCGTGGCGCCGGAATTCCGCCCCAACACGCTGGACCCCGTCAGCGCCATGGTCGGCGTCATCGCGGCCGGCAGCGTTTCCGGCTGCGCCGGCACCTTCCCGGTGTTCGACGGCCGCCGCCGCTACGACGTGATCGTCACGTCCAACGGGATCGACACGCTTCAGAAATCGTCGCGCAACATGCATGCCGGCGAGGCCGAGAAATGCACGATCCTCCTCCGCCCCGTCGCCGGGTTCGAGCGCGACCGCGACAAGGAGGACTTCTTCCGCTACGGCGTGGACCGTAGCGCCACCGCATGGTTCGCCCGGCCACTGGCGGGCGGGCCGCCGGTTCCTGTCCGCATACAAGTGGACCTGGAGTGGGTCAGCGTGGTGATGAACCTTGTGTCCGCTAGAAGCTAAGTGACTGTTGGGCCACGGCCCAACCTACAGGCTTGCATCGTAGGTTGGGCCATGGCCCAACAAACTCCGCCTGCCAACCCGCTCCAGCGTCGCCAGCGCGCGTCGGGTATCCAGCGCAACCGTCAGCAGCGCCGGGATCTGACCGGGCGACCGTAGCACGCTTCGCAACACCGCCTGAAGATCGACCCGCCCATCGGCCCTCAGCCCGACCAGCGCCGCGGGTGGAAGATCGCGCTCCGCCGGGTCGCCGATCGCGCGGATGACCGCCAGGGGCACGCCAGCATCGGCGCAGAGCCGCGCCACGTCGGCGCTCTCCAGATCCACCGCGACCGCGCCGGTTCGATGGTAAAGCGCCTGTTTGGCCTCCGCTCGCGACACGATCACCCTGCCCCCGAAAATCGGCGCGCGGACCGCTCCAGTCACCGATGCGGTCACGTCCATCGCGGGATAGCGCCGCCCATCCTCGGCGATCACCTCCGTCGCCACCACGAGAGTGCCGGGCTTCAGGCCGGGAGCCAGCCCTCCGGCGATGCCGAAGCTGATCAATCCGTCGGCGCCATCGGCCAGCAGCGCTTCGGCGCCACCGAGGGTCGCGACCGGAAATCCGAACCGGCGCGCGATCCGCGCCTCAGCCCCCATCCCCACCACGATGCCCGGCCGCTTCATTTCGCCGATTGGCATACAACCAATCCTCTCCTGCATATACTTTATGCAAAATGATAGATTTGCATAAATGTTGCGCATTACTGGGCTACCCAGCCACCCGCCCGACCGCGATACACCTTTATGGCAGCCGGCGGCCATTCATTGGCATTCAAATTGCTGACGTAGTCGACGAGAGAAGAAGGCTCAAACAGGCAAGAACACGGAGACGATGCAGATGGCCGGACCGGCTGATATCGAACTCGCTGCGGTCACCAAACTGTATGGGAGCACGACCGCCGTCGATTCGATCGACCTCAAGATCCCGGCCGGGACTTATTGCTGCCTGCTGGGGCCGAGCGGCTGCGGCAAGACCTCCACCCTGCGCATGATCGCCGGCCATGAAACCGTCTCGGACGGCGACATCCTGCTGGGCGACACGCACATCAACGATCTGCCGCCGGCCCGGCGCGGCACCGCCATGATGTTCCAGAGCTACGCGCTGTTCCCGCATCTCAACTGCGTCGACAATGTCGCCTTCAGCCTCAAGCTGAAGGGCGTGCCCAAGCCGGAGCGGCGGGCGAAGGCGATGGAACTGCTCAAGCTTGTCCAGATGGACAAGTATGCGGAGCGCCTGCCGGCGCAGCTTTCCGGCGGGCAGCAGCAGCGCGTGGCGCTCGCCCGCGCGCTGATCACCGACCCCAGCGCCCTGCTGCTGGACGAGCCGCTGTCGGCGCTCGATCCGTTCCTGCGGGTGAAGATGCGGGAGGAGCTGAAGCGGCTTCAGCGCGAGGCTCGGCATCAGCTTCATCCACGTGACCCACGGTCAGGAGGAAGCGATGGCGCTGGCCGATCTGGTCGTCGTCATGAACAACGGCCGCATCGCCCAGGCCGGCACCCCGCGCGAAGTCTTCAACCATCCGCGCGACGCCTTCGTCGCCCGCTTCATCGGCGGCCACAACGTCCTGGCCCGCTCGGTCGGCGGGGTCGAGCAGCAGTTCGCCGTCCGGACCGACCGCATCCGCATCCTGCCGCCAGGCTGCCGCTCCGGCCGATGCCAACAGCCTCGCCGGACAGGTGCGGCTGGTCGAATACCAGGGGCCGATGGTGCATCTGCGCCTCGCCTCGCCCGGAGTGGACGAGTTCACGGTGGCGGTCACCGAGCAGGCCTACTTCGCCGCTCCGTTCGGCGAAGGCGACACGGTCACCGCCGCCTGGAACGACGACGACATGCATCCCCTCGCCGCCTGACCGGCAGGGTACGAGCTTACAAACAAAAAACAAGAGAGGCTTCAGAGATGAGCAGCGATACGACCAACCCGCCCAAGACCACGACTACCGGCATCAGCCGCCGTCAGGCGCTGAAGGGCACGGCGGCGCCGCCGCCGGCGTCGCCATCGGCAGCGGCGCCATCACCGGCTTCCCGACGATCTGGGCGCAGAACATCAAGAACGTGACGCTGCGCCAGTTCGGCACCGGCGTGTCGAACCTCAACGCCGTCGCCGACAAGGTGAAGGAGGACCTCGGCTTCACCCTTCAGATGACGGCGCTGGACAGCGACGCGGTTTCCCAGCGCGCCGTCACCCAGCCCAAGTCCTACGACATCGCCGATATCGAATACTGGATCTGCAAGAAGGTCTTCCCGGCCGGCGTGATGCAGCCGATGGACGTGTCGAAGATCAAGAACTTCGACAAGATCGTCCCGCTGTTCGTCACCGGCAAGCTGACGCCTGAAATCGGTCATCGCCCAGGGCACGGCGCCGCACACCGTCGGCTTCGTCGAGGGCAAGGATTCGGTCAAGTTCGCCAAGTCCCAGACCCAGTGGATGACGCTGATCCCGACCATCTACAACGCCGACACGCTGGGCATCCGCCCCGACCTCGTCGGCCGTCCGATCACGCAGTGGAAGGACCTGCTCGACCCCGCCTTCAAGGGCAAGGCGTCGATCCTCAACATCCCGTCGATCGGCATCATGGATGCCGCCATGGTCGCCGAAGTCCATGGGCGAGGTGAAGTACGGCGACAAGGGCAACATGACCAAGGCGGAGATCGACAAGACCATCGCCATCCTGATCGAGGCCAAGAAGGCCGGCCAGTTCCGCGCCTTCTGGAAGACCTTCGACGAGAGCGTCAACCTGATGGCGTCGGGCGAGGTGGTGATCCAGTCGATGTGGTCGCCGGCCGTCGCCGCCGTGCGCGCCAAGGGCATCCCCTGCGTCTACCAGCCGCTCAAGGAAGGCTATCGCGCCTGGGGCGGCGGGCTTGGCATCGCCAAGCATGTCAGCGGGCTGGAGCTCGACGCGGCCTACGAATACATCAACTGGTACCTGTCCGGCTGGGTCGGCGCCTATCTCAACCGCCAGGGCTATTACAGCGCCGTGCTGGACACCGCCAAGGAGCACATGAGCCCGGAGGAATGGGGCTTCTGGATGGAAGGCAAGCCGGCGGCCGCCGACATCGTGAGCCCCGAAGGCAAGGTGCATGGAGAAGGCCGGCGCGGTTCGCGACGGCGGCTCCTTCTACGAGCGCATGGGCAAGGTCGCCTGCTGGAACGCCGTCATGGACGAAGACCGCTACATGGTCCGCAAATGGAACGAGTTCATCGCGGCATGACGGCACGCACCACATCCATCCTTGCCGAACGCCGGGAGGGTGCACCCTCCCGGCGGTTCAACTGGGGCCGCGTGACCGACGCGCTGGCGCCCTATCTCCAGGTGGCGCCGCTCACGCTGACCTTCGCCGTGTTCCTGCTGGTCCCGATCGTGACCATCGTCGTGGTCAGCTTCTGGGACTACGATTTCATCCGGGTCATCCCCGACTTCATCCTGCTCAATTACGAAGAGCTGCTGACCTCCTCGGTCACGTGGCGGATCTATCTCAATACCTTGAAGTACGCGGCGCTGACCTGGGCGCTGACGCTCGGGATCGGCTTCACGGTCGCCTATTTCCTGGCCTTCCATGTCAAGTCGCTGACATGGCAGATCACGCTGTTCCTGATCTGCACGATCCCGTTCTGGACCTCCAACATCATCCGCATGATCTCGTGGATTCCGTTCCTCGGGCGCAACGGGATTCTCAACTCGACCCTGATGGCGATGGGCGTGATCGATCAGCCGCTGGAATGCCTGCTGTTCTCCGACTTCTCGGTCGTGCTGGCCTTCGTCCATCTCTACACGCTGTTCATGGTCGTGCCGATCTTCAACTCGATGATGCGGATCGACCGGGCGCTGATCGAGGCGGCGGTCGATGCGGGCGCCACCGGCTGGCAGGTCCTGACCAACGTCATCATCCCCTTGAGCAAGCCGGGGATCGCCATCGGCTCGATCTTCGTCGTGACGCTGGTGATGGGCGATTTCATCACCGTCCGGCTGATGAGCGGCGGCCAGAGCGCTTCGGTCGGGCTGATGATGGCGAACCAGATCTCGCTGCTGCAATATCCCGCCGCGGCGGCCAATGCGGTCGTGCTGCTGGGCGTGGTGCTGATCATGGTGGCGCTGATGCTGCGCATCGTCGATATCCGCAAGGAGCTGTAGGCCATGGCGAAGCACGTAAGGAGACGTGAGCCGCGCCCCCTCAGCTTCTACCTGCTGGCGGCGTTCTTCGGGCTGTTCGTGCTGTTCCTCTACGGCCCGATCGCGACCATCGTCATCCTGTCGTTCCAGGGGCCGAACGGCGGGCTGACCTTCCCGATGAATGGCGTCTCGACCCACTGGTTCCACAACCTGTTCCAGCAGCAGGCGGTCGGCGATTTCGGCGGCGCTCTGACCCGGTCGCTCAGCCTGGGCGTCATCGTCATGGTGGTGACGGTGCTGTTCGCGGTGTCGGCCGGGCTGGCGTTCCGCCGGCGGTTCTTCGGGTCGGGAGTGATCTTCTACATCGCGGTCGCCAGCCTGATCGTGCCGTCGATCCTGGTCAGCCTCGGCATCGGCCTGATGTTCAACATCATGGGGTGGGAGCCGAACTGGTACAGCTCCGGCCTCGGCGCGCACCTGACCTGGACGCTGCCGTTCGGCCTGCTGATCATGTTCGCGGTGTTCAACCGCTTCAACCGCTCCTACGAGGAAGCGGCGCGCGACCTCGGCGCCACGCCCTGGCAGACCATCCGCTACGTGGTGCTGCCGATCATCGCGCCGAGCGTGATCGGCATCGCCCTGTTCGGCTTCACGCTGTCCTACGACGAGTTCGCCCGCACGCTGATGACGGCGGGCAGCTTCAACACGCTGCCGCTGGAAATCTACGGCATGACCACCAACGTCACGACGCCGGTGCTCTACGCGCTGGGCACCCTGACCACCGCGATTTCCTTCGTGGTGATCCTGGCGGCCTTGGGCGGCGTGTTGTTCATGCAGCGCCGCCGCGCGCGGCATGGGTCCGATGCCGCTTGAGAGGCTGGCTCAGCCCAGCTCGAATGACGTGATGCCGTAGATGCGGTTCAGGTCCAGGGCTGGCGCCGGGCCGGCGTACATGCGGGCGGTTTCGAACACCTGGGTCAAGCCCGTCCGTTCCGCCAGCCGCATGGCGGTCTGGTTCGGCTCCGGCACGTCCAGGATCACCGGGCCGTCCGATGGCAACCGGGCGCAGATGCCCAGGAACAGCGCTTCGGCGGTCTTTTCGTCGTCGGCGAACAGCGGCCCGATCTTCCAGCCTTCGACGCAAGGCCGTGCGACCGCGTAGCCCTTCATGTCCTCCGCCGCCAGACCGATCACTCCCGGCATGCCGATCCAGGCCGACAGGAACGCCGCCCGTGGCGCTCCGAACAGCGGCAGGTCGTAGGCCAGCAGCCGGTCGAATGGAATATCGGACAGGCTCAGAAGCCCGGCTCCGTGCTGCTCGACACCTGGAGCCGGCCCCTGAAACCGGACGTTCCGGTGGGCAAGCTCGAACCCCGATTTGCGGTAATTGTCCTGCTGAGCCACCACGCCGTCCAGCCCGACCGTGCGGCCGGCCAGATACTCCATCCCGGCGTTCCAGACCGCCATGCCGAGCCCGCGCCCCCGGTATTCCGGCCTGACGATGTAGAGTCCCAGAAAGCCGAAGCTGTCGCCATAGCGCACCACGGAAATGCCGCCGCCGGTTCGCCGTCATCCGCCTCCGCGATCAGGAAGCCGGTCGGGTCGGCGGCATGGAACGGGATGGCGTCGCACCGGCCGGGGTTCCACCCTCGTCCGCCGCCCAGCCCAGCACCACGCCCAGTTCGGCCCGGCTCATGGTTCTGATTACGGTCATCTGATCACTCCCGTCCCGTCCATCGCATTTCACACGAGCATACGCCAAAACGGTCCGGGGGCGCGGACCATGCGTCCGCGCCCCCGGTTTCAACTCTCACCTTCAGCTACGCGCGAAGGCGAAGAGGTCAGATCTCCTCGTCGCCGCCGAAGAAGTCGCCGCCATCATCCGCCGCGATTTCGTCCGGCACCTGCTCCTCGACCTGATTGACGGCGTCGTCGGCCACCGCCTCGCCGGAGGAGAACATGCTGCCGAGCGCGTTGCCGATCAGCACGCCGCCAGCGACACCCATGGCCGTCTGCATGGCGCCCGGCCATGAAGCCGCCGCCCTGACGCTGCTGGTACTGCGGGTTGGCATAGGCCGCGACGCGCGGGTCGCCGACCTGGCTGCTGTGCCACCCTGATTACCCCAGGGCGAGTTGGACGGCGGGGGCGCCGGCTGGCGCTGCTGGGCGCCGCCGCCGAACAGGCTGCCGAACAGCCCGCCGCCCCCGGATGCGCGGGACGGCTGCGAAGCTGCTGCTCAAGTTCCTGGATGCGGGCCTGGGATTGCGCCAGAGCCTGCTCCTGGATGACGATCGCTTGGGCCATCAGGTAGGGTGCCGCCGGCTGACGGGCCACCTGCTCGCGGATGAAGCCTTCAGCCTGCGCATCGCGGGGACCGGACTGGGCCTCCGCCTGACGGAGCTTGCCGAAAAGCTCTTCGATGATCTGGCGCTCGTTCTGGTCCATTATCGTCTCTCTGGGCAAGTCATGTTGAAGGGGCGGACAGTGTTGTCCCTGCCGTTACTCCTCGCGCTGTCCGGTAAGCTGGAGCAGCATCTGGAAGAGGTTGATGAAGTTGAGGTAGAGGCTGAGCGCGCCCATGACCGCCATCTTGGTGTTGGTGTCATGGCCGAAATGCTCGGCGTAGGATTCCTTGATGTTCTGGGTGTCGTAGGCGGTCAGGCCGGTGAAGACGACGACGCCGATCACCGAGATCGCGAACTGCAGCGCGCTCGACCCGATGAAGATGTTGACGATACTGGCGATGACGATGCCGATCAGGCCCATGATCAGGAACGAGCCCATCTTCGACAGGTCGGTCTTGGTCGTGTAGCCCCACAGGCTGGTGGCGGCGAACATGGCCGAGGTGATGAAGAACACCCGCGCGACGCTGGCCCCGGTGAAGACCAGGAAGATCGACGCCATCGACACGCCCATCACGGCGCAGAAGGCGAAGAACGTCATCTGGAGCGCCGACGCCGACATCTGATCGAAACGCCAGGACAGCACGAAGATGAAGGCCAGCGGCGCCAGCATCACCACCCACTTCAGCGGCGTGGTGAAGATCGGCACATAGAGCGCCGGCGTGCTGGCGACCAGGAAGGCGATGATGCCGGTGACCGCAAGACCGACCATCATGTAGTTGTAGACGCGAAGCATATGCTTCCGCAGGCCCTCGTCGAAGGCCGCGGTGTCTACGGTCCGCCCGAAGGCTCCGGACCGGTTGGGGTATTGGTTGAACATGGTTGCTCCCTCAACTCCGTTATCTTAACAGGTTGGATGTGATGTTGGTTACCGGCTGAGCCTGGAGGCCAGCGATAACAGTTCCTTCTGATCGCCCGTCCCGCTCAGGACATAGGCGACCCAGCCGGACTGCCAGTAGGCGACATTGACGTCCCTGACCGCCTCGGCATGGGGTGGCTCGATGTTGAAGCTGTCGGTTTCCACCGCGAACAGCGTCAGCAATTCCTCGTCCGGGCCATGGATCAGCATCTGCACGGCATTTCCCCGCTCCGACGGGACCAGATGCGATGCCACCGGAGCGAAGGTCGCCGGCAGATGGGGCAGCGGGATCGATGCGCCGGCATTGGCCGCAGCCGGCACCGCCGCCGTCCCGATCGATGCCGCGCTTCCACCAGGACGGTCCGATGAGGCCGCCACCGCCTCGTCGGCATAGACCGGGAGGATATGCGCGGCGGATGCGGGATCGGCGCCGAGGCCGCCGAACATCGCATGGGCGAACCAGCCGGCCCCGACCAGGATCGAGGCCGCGATGGCCCGCCGGTTCCTGTGGAGCGCCATCCTGAACGACAGGCGCCGGCCCAGCCGTTCCGCCGGCAGTTCAAGCCGGTGGTTCGACATGGCTGAAGCCGCTTCGGTCAGGGCAAGCCGCAACTCGTCCCGCCGCCGCAGATCGTCCATGATCTGGGCCGCCAGGACGGGGTGGCGCGACAGGTGGTCCTCCACCGCGATGCGCCGCTCGGGATCGAGCTGGTCATCCACGTAAGCCATCAGGTCGAGTTCGGAAATCGGTTCCGGGAATTCGGTTCAGACATGGCTCACCTCACCAGGCGGAGGTCTGGTTTATGCGAAGCTTCCCGCTCGCTCCCCTGCTCCGCCCGCAACGCTTCGCGGGCACGGGCAAGGCGCGACATCACGGTGCCGACGGGCAGGTCCAGCATCTCGGCCGCGTCCTTGTAGCTGAAGGACTTCAACCGCGATCAGCAGCATCACCTCGCGCTGCTCGTCCGGCAGCCGCATCAGCGATGCGATCGTCTCGTTGAAATGCACGCTCAGGAACTGGCTGGCCGGCGCGCTGTCGCTGGAGATCGACGTGATCTCGTCGGCCACCGACTTCTCCAGGACGCTGCGCCGCCGGCCCGAGGCATGGGTGTTGTGCATGATGCCGAACAGCCATTTCCGCAGGTCGCGCCTCGGGTCCCAGGACCCGGCGCTCTCGATGGCACGCGCAAGGGTTTCCTGGACAAGGTCGTCCGACTGGTCGGCATCGCGGGTCAGCGCAAGGGCGTAACGGCGAAGCGGCAGGATATGGTCTTTAAGGAGCGGGTGCATCTCGATCAGTCTCGTTCCGCACATATTCGCGCGAGCCGGCGATTTAGTCCGGGCGCCACTCAAAAAATCGAAAAAAATTCCGGCGGATGGCCGCCGGTTCAATCAAAGACTTCCAATTTGCCGATTCGCATACCAGATTGCGGGCATGACACACATTGACGACCGCAGGCTCGACCGACGCTTCGAGCGCCTGGAGAGGCAATTGCCTGCGAGCGCCGCGCGCACGCTGCGCTGGCTTCGTGATCCCGGTTCCACCTGGGTGCGTATCCCCACAGGGGTCCTGCTGATCATCGGCGGGCTGCTGAGCTTCCTGCCGATTCTGGGTATCTGGATGCTGCCGCTGGGATTGCTGCTGCTGGCTCAGGACGTGCCGTTCCTGAAGCGGCCGACCAGCAGGGCGATGATCCGGCTGGAACGGCGCTGGGTCGAATGGCGCCGCCGCCGGGCGCTTAAATCAGCCGAAAGTAAATCAGCCGATAACAGCCGAGTAATCAGGAAACACGCAAAGGGAGCGCGGACTTATCAAGTCGCACTCCCTTTCTCGATTCGATGATAGCGGCCGCGTCAGCCCAGCAGCATGCCAAGGTTGATCATGACGAGGCCGAAGATGGCCCGCAGCAGAAGGGCCGTTTCAAGGGGTGAGGCCGTCATGCGGCGGCCTCGTTCTCCACAAAACGGCGGCGCAGGAACTTGATGCGGCCGGCGCGGTAGGCTTCCACGTCGCCACGGCTGACACCGATATCGGCCAGTTCCTCGTCGCTCATCGCAAGCAGCTGTGCCGGTCTCGTCATGCCGGATCAGGGCCTGCTCGTGATGATCGCGGGCGACCTTGGCGATTTCCTCGCGGTCGATGCCGATATCGCTCAGCGAACGGTCGCTCAGGCGGCTCAGCTCTTCGCGGGTCTGGTAGAGGGTCCAGTATTGACGCAGATATGCCGGCAGCTTTCCCAGCGCGTTCAGCACTCGTGCAACCGGGGAAGCGGTCTTGTATCCGGCAAAAGCCCGAAATCGTCGGCTGGATCAGTTCGTTCGTGTTCGTGAAGGCAGTCATCAGTTCGCTCCCAAGACAGTACGGGTAGCGCTCCACTCCCTGACTTGATCGTGGCGTGGTCCTGTGGACTCTTGGTTGCCAAAACTTCAGTTGCCGAAACGCCGCCGGATTCAGCGGTTGCGGCTATCCAGGGCGGCCCAGGCGGTGTTGCCGCGCGGTGACGTCGATTTCCTGGCGCTCGCGCTCGCTCATGCTGTCAAGCTCGGCGCGGATGCGGCGCGCTTCAAGGTGCGCCTCGACGCGGTGGCGCAAGTTGGCAAGGCTCTGCTGGAGGTTCATGCCGAAGCCATGGAAGACGTGGTTAGCAGTGGGGGTGATCGTGTTCATTTTGTACATAGTGCCGTTCCTTCGATTTATGAGGACGGCGCTTCGCTCCCTTTGAGAAACTCTGGTTGAGAAACTTTGCACTTCAGAAGCCTTAGTGGCTTTCGCGCAGGACGCCGAAGCTGCCCTGGGTGTTCTGATTGGTCTGGCGGCGTGCGGTCACGACAGGAATGCTGCGGGTTTCCGCTTCGCCATAAGCAACGCGGACGATATCGCCGCGGTACAGGCCCATGTCGCGCAACTCGGCGTCGGACATCTGGGATAGTTCATTGAAGGTCGAACGGAACTCACGGTACTGGTTCCAGATTTGACCGATCTGCTTCAGGATGCTCATGGTGCTTTCTCCGACGTATCTACCGCCGGCGGGGATTTGAGGCTCCGCGTCAGCGAGGAAGTTGATGGTCACCGCGTTTCCGCGATGTCTGCTTCCCCCCACTGAATGGCTCTTGGCCGGCCTCATGGTTAGAAAGGTAGGTTTCGTTCGCGACCTCTGCCAACGCATATGCTGCATAGCAGCAATGAGATGGGCGAGGGGCGGATTTTCCCTTTATTAACCTGTTGTTAACCAATTTTCCGTTCATGTTGCACTGCAATATCTGGAGGGTTCGCGGAACAAATTCAAGACGGCGCGGATGGGTGCCGGAGCGCTCACCGGGCGATCCGCGGCGATACCCGGTTTGACGGAACCGTTCGCGGAAGTATAGGTTCTCGGCTGGTGAAGATCCTTCATGCCAGGAGCCCCAAATGCCAGCCGCAACGCCTTCCGTCGCCTTGGTTTCGATCCTCGCCGCCGACCGGGTCGGGCTTGTTTCAGCCATCGCGGGCCGTCTCTACGACCTTGGCATAAATCTGCGGGACACGACCTTCGCCGCCATGGGCCAGGGCGCCGAATTCTCCGCCGTCTGCGAGTTGCCGCCCGACCTTGACCTTGCCGAGCTGGAGCGTGACCTGAGCGGCCTGCCCGAGCTGGAAGACGCGCGGGTGGAGGTTTCGGACTACGAGTTCGAGGCCACCCCCGGCCCGGAAGCCCGGATCACGCACCGGATAGAGGTGAGCGGCGGCGACCAGTTGGGCCTGATCGCAAGGCTCGCCGAAGTCTTCCGCGAATATGGCGCCAACATCGTCCGGCTGGAGGCGCAGAAGACCACCAGCCCCCGGCGGCGACCGCTATGTCACCCGCTTCGCCGTCTCCATTCCACCCGCCCGTGCGGAAATTTGCCTGTCCGCGGTTGCCAACACCGCCGGCAGCCTCAGACTCGATTGCAATGTCGAGGAGGTCTGAGACAGTCTGAATGAACCGAGGGGCGGGGAATGGGCCGGAGCGAAGCAGTCGCTCCATCCCCACCGCCGTCAGAATATGACCATTTCCAGTGCGCTCCCCGCCAAACGAGACAGCAAGAAGCCCCCGAATCGGATTATGCTCTATCAGATCCGATCTTTCGGGAGGAGACGATGGAAGCGACCAGACATGGCGCGGCTGCCGGAGAAGAGGGACGCCCGATCAGTGCCGACTGGACCATCGACCAGGGTTGGGACAGCTACACGCCGGAAGAGCATGGCATCTGGAAAACCCTGTTCGAGCGTCAGAGCAAACTGCTGCCCGGCAGAGCCTGCGACGAGTTCGTCCAGGGCATGCGCGACCTCACCATCGATGCCGAGCACATCCCCGATTTCCGCCGGCTGAGCGACGATCTGGAGAAGCGCACCGGCTGGCGCGTCGTCGCGGTGCCGGGGTTGGTGCCCGACGAGGTTTTCTTCGACCATCTCGCCAACCGGCGCTTTCCGGCCGGCCAGTTCATCCGCAAGCCCGACCAGCTCGACTACATTGAGGAGCCGGACGTCTTTCACGATGTCTTCGGCCATGTGCCGATGCTGGCTCACCCGGTCTTCGCCGACTACATGCAGGAATATGGCAAGGGGGGCCTGCGCGCCCAGGGTATGGGCGTGCTCGCCAATCTGGCGCGGGTCTACTGGTACACGGTGGAATTCGGCCTGATCAGCGGTGCTGAGGGTTTGCGGATTTACGGCTCGGGCATCGCTTCCTCACGGACCGAAACCATCTTCGCCCTGGAAGACCCCTCCCCCAACCGCATCCGGTTCGACCTGGAGCGGGTCATGCGGACGCTCTACCGGATCGACGATTTCCAGGAAACCTACTTCGTCATCGACAGCTTCGACGAGTTGCTGGCGCTGGCCGACATCGATTTCGCTCCGATCTACCAGCGGGTGGCGGCACTGCCCGACCTGGAGCCGGGGACGATCGATCCGGCGGACAAGGTCCTTCATCGTGGCACCGGCGCCTATCACAAGGCCCGCCGACAAGTGGCCTGAAGAGGGAAAGGGCTTGGCAATGATGGATTTTGAAAACCGCACGGTCGTCGTGACCGGTGCCGGCGGCAATCTCGGTTCCGCCGTAGCGCACGCTTTCGAAGCCCGTGGCGCGCGTCTGGCGCTGCTGGACCTGGACCGCGACATTCTGGGGAAGGCGTTCGGCGCCGAAGACGACAACCGTCTGCTGCTGCCGGTCGATCTGCTGGACCGCGACCGCGTGAATGCCGCCGTCGGGACGATCATCGACCGCTTCGGCCAGATCGACGTGCTGTGCAACATCGCCGGCGGCTTCCGCATGGGAGAACCGGTCCATGAAACATCCGACCGGACCTGGGATTTCCTGATGGATATCAACGCCCGGTCGCTGATCCATGCCGCAGGCGCCGTGGTGCCCCACATGCTGAAGGCGGGACATGGCCGGATCGTCAATGTCGGGGCGAATGCCGCATTGCATGGCGTCGCCCGGATGGGCGCCTATTGCGCCGCCAAAGGGGCGGTGATCCGGCTGACGGAAGCCATGTCGGCTGAATTGCGTGAGCACGGCATCAACGTCAACTGCGTGCTGCCGACCATCATCGACACGCCGGAAAACCGTTCCGCCATGCCGAAGGCCGACCCGAAACGCTGGGTCGCACCGGCTGATCTGGCGGCGGTGATTCTGTTCCTGTCATCCGATGCCGCGCGCGCGGTTCATGGCGCCGCAATCCCGGTAACCGGTCTTAGCTGAACCACAGGAGACCTTGAAGACTTCAACCGTAGCGGGATAGGTTGCAACCGATCGGGTGCCGGAGTGTTCAGCACCCTGAAGGCAGGGGGAGGCGACCATCGCATCGCGCAAAGCTCAGGCAAGCGGATCGGCCAAATCAATCGCTCAGGTCACCGGCGAAACCATCGAGCGCGACCGCCTGCGCGCCGAAATCGACCGTCTGCGGCAGGAGGTCTCCAGCCTTCAGGCACGCATCGAGGAGGCGAACGACCAGCGTGTCGCCGATGCGGAGCGTCATCAGGCGGAAGTCGACAGGCTTGAAGCCACGGTGAAGCGCCTCCGCACCGAACTGGCGGAGGCGCAACGACCATGGCTGTCAAAGTTCCTGCGGGAGGTAATGCAAAGGCTGGAAGAGGTCAGGTGCTGAGGAGATCCGCCAGCGTCAGCGCTATGACCTGGGTCGCCTTCCGCAGGTCCTCCAGCACCAGCTTCTCGTCCGCCCGGTGCCCGTTGGCATCCAGCAGGGAATGCGGCCCGGCGCCATAAAGGACGGTCGGAATGCCGGCGGCGCTGTAGAGGCGCGCATCGGTGTAGAGCGGCACGCCGTTGGCCGGAATGTCCTCCCCCATGATCTCGCGGCCATGACGCTGGATGATTTCCACCATCTTCTCGTAGCCGGCGAGCGGGGTCAGCGGACGCGCCAGCAGGATACGGCGGATGTTCACCTTGATGCCCGGCGTTTCGGAGCAGGCCTTCTCGATGAAGGCGATCATGTCGCGCTCGACCTGTTCCGGATTCTCCTCCGGGACCATGCGGCGGTCGATGCGCAGCGTGACGACATCGGGCACCACGTTGGTGTTGATGCCGCCGCTGATCAGTCCGACCACCAGCGACGGGTGATTGATGCCTTCGACCTTCGACTGGATCGACTTGAACTCCGTATCGTTCAGGTCATAGAGCGCGGTCAGCAGCTTGTTGGCGGCGCGAAGCGCATCGACGCCGGTATCCGGCCGGGCGGCATGGGCGGAGCGCCCTTCCACCCGGACTTCCAGATGCAGGCAGCCGTTATGCGCGATGACGATGTTGTAGGAGAAGCCGGCGCTGATGGCGAGGTCGGGCTTGCTGATCCCCTGCTCCAGCAGCCAGCCCGGCCCGATCAGGCCGCCGGCTTCCTCGTCATAGGTCAGGTGCAGTTCGACCGTACCGCCCAGCGGCAGGCCGCTTTCCTCAAGCGCCTTCAGCGCGAAGGCATAGGTCGCGAAGTCGGACTTGGAGACCGCCACGCCACGGCCATACATGACGCCGTCGCGGATTTCGGCGCCATAGGGGTCCGACGACCAGCCCTCGCCCGGCGGGACGACGTCGCCATGCGCGTTGAGCGCCACGACCGGACCGGGGCCGAACTTGCGGCGGATGACAAGGTTGGTGGCGCTGATCATGCCGTTGGCCTTGACCAGATCATCCGGCACGTCATGACGCTCGACCGTGAAGCCCAGCTTTTCGAGCAGTTCGGCCGAGCGCCTGGCATGGGGCGCGCAGTCGCCCGGAGGATTGTCCGACGGTACCTTGACCAGCTCCGCCAGGAACTCGACCTGGGCCTTGTGCTGCTGGTCGACATAAGCGCGGATCTTGTTCTGCTGGTCAGGCGTCATGACGTCCCTCATGGTTTCTGAATTCCGGTTTGATTCTTCGGGCAACGCGGGCGACGTTAAACCTGAGAAATCATTTTTTCAATGACAAACTATCCTGAAAATTTAGTTTCAGAAACAGGAATACACCGCGATCGCTGCATCGAGGTCTGGTATCCATAAGCCCTTAACCGGAACAAAGCCGATCAGGCAGCCGTTGGAGCGTTGATGACCGAAACCATTCCCCTGACGCCGCAGACCGGAAAGCCGGATAATTCCGAAGACGGTGGTACGCGCTGCCGCTTCGTCTGATCGACCTGATCCTGATCGTCGCTCTGGCCGTGGGCGCCCTGATGGCGTTCCGCCTGCTGCTTCGCCCGCGCGAGGTCACGACCGGGACCGTGGTCGCCTCTTCTGATCGGCCAGAATGCGGTACTGCTGACGATAGTCTGGCTGGTCGCGATGGTCTATCGCGGCACCACGCTGCGCCAACTGGGGTTCGTACCGGCGTCGGCATCATGGTATCGCCGGGTCGTGCCCGATGGCGATCTTCCTTCAGATCATCGTCATCCTGACCAACGTGCTGATTTCCCATAGGCATGGGAAAGCCATTCGAAAACCCGCAGATCCCACTGATCATGCCGGACCCGAGGGACTGGGAGCGATGCCGGGATGTTCGTCGCGACCGCCATCGTGGCTCCGGTGGTGGAAGAACTGACGCTCCGCAGCGTCCTCTATGGCTGGCTGCGGAAGCACATGTCTCCAATCGTCGCCGGCATCATCAGCGCCGCCGCGTTCGCGGCACTTCATGGCAGTCTAGTGCTTCTGCCCGGCACCTTCCTGGTCGGGCTGACGCTGGCATGGACTTATGAGCGGAGCGGATCGATTCTGCCTTGCATGCTGGTGCATGGATGCTTCAACGCGATCTCGACGCTTCTCGTCTTCGCGGTCGCCATAGGGCAGCCGGCCTGAAGCCACGTCCAATGAACAGAGATCATATGGCCTGGATTGAATGAGCAATAAACCCAGCAAAACAGCCCTTGCCTGCGTCATGGGCGACATGAACATGGTGCGGGCGCTGGGCATGGGCGGCTGGCTGCGCCGTGGTGACCCAGCCGGGCGATGCGGTACTGCACTCCGGCTATACGAACCAAGCGCTGTATTGGGAGGATTTCGAGAACGGCGGCGAAGCGCTGGTCGAAATGCTGATGCGGT
>CAWKET010000021.1:0-26700 GCA_963848585.1 uncultured Alphaproteobacteria bacterium
TTGGCCGCCTCATCCAGTTCGATGCCAAGCCAGCGGGCTTTTTGACAGATCGCCGCGCGGATCGCGGGGGAGTTCTCCCCGATGCCGGCCGTGAAGACGACTGCGTCCAGCCCCTCCAGGGCTGCCGTCAGCGAGCCGAGGGCGAGGCTGGCCCGGTAGACGAAGTAATCCAGGGCGAGCCTGGCGCGGGGTCATCGCTGGCGAGCAGGTCGCGGGCGTCGTTGCTGATGCCGGACAGTCCTTTCAGCCCGCAATCGTAATAGAGCATGTGCTGAATGGCGTCGGCGGTCATGCCGTTGTTCGTGAGCAGATGGAGGATGACGCCGGCGTCGAGCTGGCCGGGGCGTGTGCCCATGGGCAGACCGTCCAGCGCCGTGAAACCCATCGTGCTGTCGATGCTCCGGCCGTCGCGGATCGCGCACATGCTGGCGCCGCTGCCCAGGTGCGCCACCACAAGGCGGCCACCGGCAATCTCGGGCGCCAGGGTGGGCAGAGCATGCGTGATGTACTCGTAGCTCAGGCCGTGAAACCCGTACCGGCGGATACGTCCTGGTAGAGCTGTTCCGGGATGGCGTAGCGGTCGGCCACCTCCGGGTGTCCGCGATGGAAGGCCGTGTCGAAGCACGCGACCTGCA
Organism: uncultured Alphaproteobacteria bacterium; assembly: GCA_963848585.1. GTDB lineage: Bacteria > Pseudomonadota > Alphaproteobacteria > Azospirillales > Azospirillaceae > Skermanella. The sequence continues at coordinate 636 of CAWKET010000021.1, forward strand.
GCACTTCGGGCTGCATCGCGCGGATCGCCCGGATCGGCAGGAGGTTGTTCGGCTGGTGCAGCGGCGCCAACGGGACAAGGGCTTCCAGCTTGGCGATCACCTCGTCGTCAACCGCCACATGCGTATCGAGGCCGGACCGCCATGAACGACGCGGTGGCCGAGCGGCGGCCGGGAACGCGCCGCCGAGGCGGGCCGCAGCCAGCTTCCCAAATGGCCGAGCGCCGCCCGCGCATCCGGCAGGTCGGCGGCGGAAAAGGTCTCGTGGGCGACCATCTCCCCTTGCGCGTCCCTGGCGATCAGGCGGGGACGGGAGCCGATGCCCTCGACCTGTCCCTTCAGGTTCAGGTCGAGGCCGCGGTTTCGCCGGACGATGTCGAAGAGCTGGAACTTGATGCTCGACGAGCCGGCATTGGCGACAAGGATGGTGTCCGGCATCGTCCGTCATCCCTTTATCGGGTTTTTCAGGCGCAGGCGGTGGGCGTAGAGAGCCGCACGGCGCAGGACGCCATGCGCGTCATCACGCTGTCGGCCCTGCTGGTCAGGACGATCGGCACACGGGCGCCCAGGACGATGCCGGCGGCATCGGCGTTGGCCAGGAAGGTCAGGTTCTTCGCCAGCATGTTGCCGGCTTCGAGGTCGGGAACGACCAGGATGTCGGCATGACCCGCCACGGGCGAGTTGATGCCCTTGATGCGCGCCGCTTCCGGGCTGATGGCGTTGTCGAGCGCCAGCGGCCCGTCCAGCAACCCGCCGGTGATCTGGCCGCGCTCGGCCATCTTGCACAAGCGCCGCCGCCTCGATGGTCGATGGGATCTTCGGGGTGACCGTCTCGACGGCTGAAAGGATCGCCACCTTGGGCTGCTCGATGCCGAGCGCCCGGACAAGGTCGATGGCGTTCTGGACGATGTCGCACTTGTCTTCGAGCGTCGGCAGGATGTTGATCGCCGCATCGGTGATGACGAGCGGCTTGGGATATGTCGGCACGTCCATGATGAAGGCGTGGCTGACCCGCCGGCCGGTCCTGAGGCCGGTGTCCCGCTTCATGACCTCGCCCATCAGTTCGTCGGTGTGCAGGCTGCCCTTCATCAGCAGCTCGGCCCGGCCGGTCCTTACCAGATTGACCGCCTCCGCGGCGGCGCCATGGCTGTGCGGCGCCTCGACGATCTCGTAGGGGGCGATGTTCAGCCCGGCCTTCTCCGCCACGGCCCGGATCTTCTCGGCGGGGCCGACCAGAATCGGCACGATGATGCCGGCCTCGGCCGCTTCGACCGCCCCGCGCAGCGAAAACTTGTCACAGGGATGCGCCACCGCGGTTGGGATCGCCGGGTTTTCGCGGGTCAGGGCGATCAGGCGTTCGTACTTGTCATGACGGCGGGCCGGCGATCCGGCTTCGGGTCTGGTTCATTCCTCGGGGTCCTCTTTGGCGAGCGGCGGCCTCCGCTGGCCGCCGCCGGCGTTACCAGTGCAGGAAAATGCCGACGTCGCCGGGCATGCCGTCGGGGTAGTTCAGGATCTGAGCCCTCAGCTTGTAGCCGAGGGGACGCAGATTTTGGTCCCAGGCCTCGTAGGCCTCCTTGGCGAAGCCGGTCAGTGTTTCGTGCCAGTCCGGATCGAAGTTGTTGATCGCCCGCCCACGGTCCGTACAGAAATCGCTGGAGAAGCGGAGTACCTGGATTTCCTTCTCGCCACGCTCGGCCGCGCGACGTACCGCCGCGGTGACCCGCGCCTTGGCTTCCGGGTGGATGTGCTGGTTCAGGAAGGCCTGATAAACATCCTTCTGCTCCGCTTCGACCTTCTTCTGATGCTCGAGCACTTGGCGCAGCTCGGCCATTTCCTTTTCTTCGGTGATCTTGCGAAGTTCGTCGGGCCTGATCAGCCCTTCGAATTTGTCTGAGCCGGATTCGGTCATGGGTTCACTCCCTGTTTGGTGACATCGCCGGCTTATCAGCCGGCTTGGCGGTGGGGGGCTCCGCCGGGCTCCTTCGCTCGGGTGGCCGGTTCCGTTTCCAGGCCGAGCAGCAGCTTGATCTGATGGAACCGGGCGAGTTCGTCCGGATGCGGCGTACCGTGCACGTCAAGAAGCTGCTGTGCCGCCTCGACCACGGTGCGGCGGCTCTGTTCGGTCGGCACCAGCTTGGGCAGGGCCGCCAGCGCGCGTTCCCTGTCCAGTTCCATCAGGAAGACCTGCTCCTTCAGGATCTCGCGGAACCGGTCCAAAGATATCCGCTCGTCATCCCGGCGCTCCTTGCCGATCTTGCGGAGCATCTGGAAACCGCGCTCATCGACCGAACGCCCGCTCTCACGGACATGGATCATGATGCGGAGCAGCGCTTCCACATTGCCGCCCTCTTCGACCCGCGACTTGATCTCTTCAAGCCGCTTCCGCACCAGCGCCTCATGGGCCTCGTCCCTGACCCGCCTTGGGCGCGCCTCCGCACCCGGCTTGTGCAGGCCGACAAGCGCCTGCAGCACCGGCGATCCATAGGTGTTCATGAACAATGCCTCGGATGCGGCGTCGTGCATGTCGCGCCAGGCATCGAATGCCTGGACGATCTGATCGGAAAGCTGGTTCTGGGCCTTCAGGTACGGATTGTCATCCGGCACCGGACGCCGGTTTTCCCGTACGGTCTCGGCCATCGACTTGATCATCTGCATGGCCGGATTGAGATCGGACAGCATGTAGTATTTGGTCCGATGGGAACTCATGCGCCGCATTGCCTGGGCGCTGGCCTCCGTCGTCATGGCGCGGACCCAGGGCCGCAGGAACAGGTCGTACAGTCCCAGATTGATCTCGGATACCCGGGCCACCGTCGCGAAACGCAGGTCGTCTTCCGGATCGTTGACCCCGAACGCGCGGATGTCGTCGAGCGTACGGGGCTCGAAACGGGTGACGTAGTTGCCGACGATCAGATCGCCCTCGACGGTGTCCGACTGCTTGGGCTCGATGATCAGCTCATAGAGACCGGGCGGCAGCAGATCGACCAGATCGATGTTCTCGACAAACTCCGCCGTTTCCTTCCGGGCGATCTTGCCGGACACGAAAATGCCGAGATGGCCGATATCGTGATGCAGATTGTAGATGATGGTCTGCTCGCGGGAGCGGATGTCGTCCACGCTCTCGTACAGATCGAGAATCCAGCCGAGCGCCTGCTGGGGCGGCGTGATGTTGTCGCCGAACGAGGCGAATACCAGGATCGGCGAGCGGATGTTACGCAGATCGACCCGCTGCCCTTCCTTGGTCACGATCTGGCCGGTGGACAGCTTGTTGCCGACGAACAATTCGTCGGTGATGGCCTGGATCTCCTCCCCGTTCAACAGGAAGAACCCGCTCCACCATTTCTCGAACTCCAGGTAGCGCGGTTCCTCGGTGTCGATCTTGGAATAGAGGTTGTACGGTTTGCTCCAGTAGGTATGGCTGGGATTGAGCCGTTCGAAGTTGGATACCAGAAGGGAGCCGTCGAAGCGGCCATTGCCTAAATCGTTGGAGAGCGCGGTCAGCCAGGTGCCGCCGAGCAGGCCCCCCGTATAACGCATCGGGTTCTGCCCTTTGACGCCGGCCCAGTATGACAGGGGCGAGCCGGCGATGATCATCGGCCCCATCAGGTCGGGATGGATGGCGCCCATCGCCATGATGGCCCAACCCGCCTGGCAGTTGGCGATGACGCAGGGCTTGCCCTGGGCGTCCGGGTGCATCGCATGCACCCGTTCGATGAATGCCGCTTCGGCGGATGCCACATCGCCCAGCGTCTGGCCGGGAACCGGCTCGGGCAGGAAGCTTATGAAATAGCAGGGATGGCCCGCCTCCAGGGCGTTGCCGATCTGGCTGTCCGGCTTGAAGCCGCCGATACCCGGACCATGGCCCGCCCGTGGATCGACAATGACGAAGGGGCGCTTTGCCGGATCGATCCGCACCCCGGATTCCGGGCTGGGAAGGATACGCAGCAGCATGATAATTGCAGGGCCGTTCGAGCGTTCTTCCATCCATCACGACTTCATTACGGAAGGACAGGACCGGGGGCTTTCCCGCTTCGGCATGTTCGACCGCCTGATTGCCGCGTTTGCGCATGACGTCCCAGAACAGGACCGTACGCTGGAAAGCATCCGCGAAATAATCGAAGGCGCTGCTGAACGGGTCAAAAGCGGCAAGGGGTGCTGGAGCGGGGGACGCTGCCCGATTCGGTGTCGAAGACTTCGCAGGCTCCGGCGAACTTGAAGGGCTTGTTGGGGCGTGGCGGCATTTGGAACTCCTTGGCGTTCAACCCTGAGCACGACACGGAGCCGAAACCGACAACCTGACTGTAAGGTTGTTCATGCGATCTCATTCGAAAGATCAAAGAGGTGAATTTGGCAATCGGCTGGCAATGTTGGCCGGTCAATTCGCAACACCTGAAAAGCACTTTTGTTGTGCATTTACTCAGTTCTCAGGTCAGCGCCATCGATCAATATAGTCGTATAATTTCCTAATGAACATATCGGCGAGATTGATTATTATGTTTATTTGCCGCCAATGTTATAAACTTTCTTTATTTTCCGTCTTCTCTCACAACCTTTGAAGCCTTCACGGCGTCTCTACGTGTCCACGACCTTCACGCGGAATTCGGGTGACGTTCGCGGTTCAAGTCGCGGTCATGTTCGCATGGTCGAGGACCAAAGATGCCGTTTCCAGGTCTGTTACCGTCTCATATGCGGCATGTTCCCCACTCAGCGCCTGCCGTCGGCCGCCAGCGTCTGCCTGTACGCTTGTCCGCATGCCTGTATAAATCGGCCCTGTCGTCACCAGTCTTGCCGAACATCGGTTCTATATCAGGACCGCGATCGACATCCTGACAGGCGATCTCTGAAAACCACAAAGGGGCTGCAGGAAGATGTCTTCCGGCAGGCCCTTTCCTGCCTCCTGGCGCTCTCTCGGGACGTCAGGCTGAACCTCAGCTTACGCCGAGCGCCACGAAGCGCAGGTCACCCTGACGGTCCACCAGCAGCAGCACCGTCTTGCGGTTGGCGTCGCGGGCGGCCTTCACCTTGGCGGCCACGTCCTGGGGAGTGGAAACCTCCTCCTGCGCCACCTCGACGATCACGTCGCCGGGCCGCAGGCCCTTCTCGGCGGCGGCGCTGTTTCCGGCGACCTCGGTCACCAGGACGCCCTTGAGCTGCTCGTTGAGGTCGAACTGCTGGCGCAGTTCCGGCGTGATGTTGGTCAGCTTCAGCCCCAGCGCCTCGACCGATTCGGTCGCGGTGGGGGCCGGTTCGTCGGGAATGGCCGCCAGGACGCCGGACTCCTCGGCCGCCTCAAGCTCGCCGACCTTGACCTGGACCGTCTGCTCCTTGCCACGGCGCCACAGCTTGACCGGCACCTTTTCCTCGACGCCGGTTTCGGCGACGACGCGCGGCAGGCGCCGCATCTCGTTCACTTCCTTGCCGTCGAAGGTCAGGATGACGTCGCCGGCCTGGATGCCGGCCTCGGCCGCCGGGCCGTTGGGCGTCACGCTGGCGACCAGGGCGCCGGTCACGGCCCGCAGCCCAAGGCTCTCGGCGATCTCGGGCGTCACACCCTGGATGCGCACGCCAAGCCAGCCGCGCCGGGTCCGGCCGAACTCCTGAAGCTGGGCGACGACGCTGCGCGCCAGGGTCGAGGGAATGGCGAAGCCGATGCCGACCGAGCCGCCGGACGGCGAGAAGATCGCCGTGTTGATGCCGATGACCTCGCCCCTCATGTTGAACATCGGACCGCCGGAGTTGCCCCGGTTGATCGACGCGTCGGTCTGGAGGAAGTCGTCGTACGGCCCCGCGTTGATGTCGCGGGCGCGGGCGGAAATGATGCCGGCGGTCACCGTGCCGCCGAGGCCGAAGGGATTGCCGATCGCCAGCACCCAGTCGCCGACCCGCATGTCGTCGCTGTTGCCGAACGTCACCGCCGTCAGCTTCTTGTCGGTCTTGACCCGCAGCAGGGCCAGATCGGTCTTGGTGTCGCGGCCGACCAGTTCGGCCTTCAGGTTGGTGTCGTCCTGAAGGATGACGTTGATCTCGTCGGCGTCCTGGATGACGTGGTTGTTGGTCACCACCAGACCGCCGGCATCGATGACGAAGCCCGATCCAAGCGACGTGGCGCGGCGGGGCGGGGCGTTCTGCTCACGTCCCTGGCGGTCGAAGAAGTCGCGGAAGAACTCCTCGAACGGCGATCCTGGAGGGAACTGCGGCATTTCCGGACCCGGACGGGGTCCGGCCCCCCGGCGCTCGGGAATATTCTGCGTGGTCGAAATGTTGACCACGGCAGGGAGCAGCTTCTGAGCCAGATCGGCGAAGCTTTCCGGAGCATTGGCGCGGCCTTGGGCATGGGCCGCAGGTATGGAGGCGAACAGCAGTGCCACGACCACCGGCAGCCCGGCAACCCACCGGAACCATGCGGGACGCCGGTTTTCGGCGGCGATCGTCATGGCGTTCCCTCGCCTTCCTTCGGCATTTCCCGTTGCGGCATTCCTACGAGCACTGTTCGTCACGGAAGCTTTCTCCTTGCTTCATTATGCCACCGCCAGCAGCCGCTGCCGGTGCGCACGCGCCCTCCCCGGGATCGCGCCGCGAACCGCCGGGTGTCAGCCGATGTATAGCCGCCCGGCCGATTCATGCCGAGAGCGGCTTTTTATCGTCCACAGGAATAATAAACGCTATTCCGGTCTAAAAGTAAGGCGTCCGGTTGGCCTTCTGACGAACTTATTATTCTCGCCGTCCGCGTCGTCAGCCGCGAAGCAGCCAAACCAGCCCGACGCCGCAGATCGCGGCGACCAGACCGGCGACCCGCAACTGCCCCACCGGCGTCATCAGCGCCAGCGCCAGCATGCGGCGCATGAAGTCGGGAAAAAGAGCATAGGCGATGCCCTCGAGAACAAGCACGAGCGCGAAAGCCGTCAGAAATTCAGTCGTCAACGGTAGGCCCTGGATAGAAGAGAACGCTGCGGCGCCTGTATGGGGGGCCGCAGCGGAAATACGGGCCGGCGCCGGCGATGACGCCGTGCCGGCCCGGCAGGAACAGGGTAACCGGATCAGTTGGCGGATTTGCCCGGCTGAACGTTTTCGGCCCCCTGGGTCGCCGGCGGAGCCTGCGGGTGCCGACGGAATCAGCCGCCGCTCCCGATGTCCTGCCGGGAGCCCCGCCCGGAACGCCGCTTGGAGCGCTTCCGGCGCCGCCGGCCGACGCCATGCCGCTGAGGGTGCCGAAATACTTGAAGAAGTCACCCGTCGGCGAGAGCACCATGGTGGTGTCCTCGTTGCGCAGGCTGTCGCGATAGGCCTGGAGCGTCCGGTAGAACGAGTAGAAATCGGCATCCCGGCCGGTCGCCTCGGCGATGATCCGGAACGCCTGGTTGTCGCCCTCGCCGCGCAGGACCTGCGAGTCGCGCTGGGCCTCGGCGATGATGACGGTGCGTTCGCGTTCCGCGCGGGAGCGGATCTGCTGGGCCTGTTCCTGGCCCTGGGCGCGGAACTCGGCGGCTTCCCGCTCACGCTCCGACCGCATGCGGGCGAAGATCGACTGGCTGGTCTCCTCCGGCAGGTCGGCGCGGCGGATGCGGACGTCCACCACGTCGATGCCGAAGCGCTGGGCCTCGCCATTGACCTGCTGGCGGATGTCGGCCATCACCTGGGAGCGCTCGTCCGACAGGATCGCCAGCACGGTCACGTTGCCGAGAACCCGGCGCAGCGCCGAGACCACGACCGTGTTCAGCCGCTGCTCCAGCACCATTTCCGAGCCGACCGACTGGAAGAAGCGCAACGGATCGGTGATCCGGTAGCGGGCGAAGGCATCGACGTCCAGGCGCTTCTGGTCGGCCAGGATCACCTGCTCGACCGGCGGGTCGAGGTCGAGCACCCGGCGGTCATAGATCACGACGTTCTGGATGAACGGGATCTTGGCCTTGAGGCCCGGCTCCTGGATCACCCGGCGCGGTTCACCGAACTGGAGGACCAGCGCCTGCTGGGTTTCGTTGACGGTGAACAGGCTGGCGGAGGCGAGGATGCCGAGCACCACGATGACGATGCCGAGGATGGCTAGTCTTTTATTCATGGCTCAACTCCTCACTGCGCCGGACGGGAAGCGCCGGGAGCGGCGTTCTGGGCGGGCGTGACCGCCGGGCGGTGCCGCTGCAACTCCGTCAGGGGCAGATAGGGCACGACGCCGTTGGCGCCGGCCTCGCCATTGCCATCGATGATGACCTTGTTGGTGCCGCGCAGGACCTGTTCCATGGTTTCCAGATACATGCGGCGGGCGGTCACTTCGCGGGCTCCCGAATAGGCCTCGTAGACCGACAGGAAGCGCTGGGCGTCACCCTGAGCCAGACTGACGGTCTGCTCGCGGTAGGCGGAGGCTTCCTGGATCAGCCGTTCGGCTTCGCCTCGGGCACGCGGAATGATGTCGTTGCGGTAGGCTTCGGCCTCGTTGCGGACACGCTCGCGGTCGGCGCGGGCGCGCTGAACGTCGTTGAAGGCATCGACGACCGTGGCGGGCGGGTCGACCTTCTGAAGCTGGACCTGGGTGATTTCGATACCGGACTGATAGTCGTCCAGCATGGCCTGGAGAAGCTGGCGGGTGCTGTTCTCGATCTCCTGCCGGGCCTCGGTCAGGGCCGGCTGAATGTCGGTCTGGCCGATCACTTCGCGAATGGCGCTTTCGGCGGCCTTCTTCACCGTGGTTTCGGGGTCGCGGATCTTGAACAGGTACTGGCCGGCGTCCTTGATCACCCACAGGACGGTGAAATCGATGTCGATGATGTTCTCGTCACCGGTGAGCATCAGGCTCTCGTCGATCACATCCCGCTCCGATCCGGTGCGGCGGCCGTCGCCCGTGCCCGAACGGAAGCCGATCTCGATCCGGTTGACGCGGGTGACCTTGGGGGTCAACGCCGTCTCGATCGGGGCCGGGATGTGATAGCGCAGGCCCGGCTGCTCGGTCCGGACCCATTCGCCGAATCGCATGACCACGCCCTGCTCGTCCGCCTCCACCCGGTAGACGCCGCTGAACAGCCAGATCAGCACGACCAGCGCCGCCGCGATGGCGATGCCCTTGCCGCTGCCGAAGCCGCCCGGCATCACCCGGCGGAACCGGTCCTGACCCCTGCGGAGCAAGTCTTCGAGATCGGGTGGCTGCGGTCCGCCACCGCCACCGGAGCCGCCTGGACGACCCCATGGGTTGTTTCCGCCGCCGTTACCGGGCGGAGGACCCCAGGGGCCACCGCCGCCCCCTCCCTGATTGCTCCAAGGCATGCCTCTCGGTCCCTTTCTTTTACGTATTCGCTCGCATTTCATTCTAACGCGTGGCTCTTTCCAAGCCGCGTGTCCAGTCTTATAACGGCCGACAGGCGCGGCGCCGACCGAGCTGACAGTTATCCGCCAATATTGGGAAAAGATCGGAGTTTTCAACCATGGCGCAGCTTACCGAGACCCAGGTCCTTGACGCTCTTCGGTCCGTCAAGGACCCCGACCGTCAGGCCGACATCGTCAGTCTGAACATGATTTCGGGGCTGGTCGTCAAGGGTTCCAACGTCGGCTTTTCGATAGAAGTCGATCCCAAGCGCGGTCCACAGCTCGAACCGTTGCGTCAGGCGGCCGAAAAGGCCGTGGAAGCCCTGCCCGGCGTCACATCCGTAACGGCGGTTCTGACGGCGCACCGCGAGGCGCCGGCGGCTCCCAAGGCGGCGGCTCCGGCGCACACCGCCAAGGCCCTGGTGCCGGGCGTGCGCGCTATCGTCGCGGTTGCGTCCGGCAAGGGCGGCGTGGGCAAATCGACCACGTCGGTCAATCTGGCGCTGGGGATGAAGGCCAACGGCCTGCGGGTCGGTCTGCTGGATGCCGACATCTACGGCCCGTCGATGCCGCGCATGATGGCGATCACCGGCAAGCCCAACTCGGCCGACGGCAAGATGCTGCAGCCGATGGAGAATTACGGCGTCAAGGTCATGTCCATGGGCTTCCTGGTGGCCGAGGACACGCCGATGATCTGGCGCGGCCCGATGGTGCAGAGCGCCTTGCAGCAGATGCTGCGGGACGTCGCCTGGGGCGAGCTGGACGTGCTGGTGGTCGATCTGCCGCCGGGTACCGGCGATGCCCAGCTCACCATGGCGCAGCAGGTGCCGCTGGCCGGTGCGGTGATCGTCTCCACCCCGCAGGACATCGCCTTGCTGGACGCCCGCAAGGGGCTGAACATGTTCCGCCGGGTCGATGTGCCGGTGCTCGGCATCATCGAGAACATGAGCTATTTCTGCTGCCCCAACTGCGGCCACCGCACCGACATCTTCAGCCACGGCGGCGCCAAGCGCGAAGCCGAGTTGCTGGGCATGGAGTTCCTGGGCGAAGTCCCGCTCGACATCGCGATTCGCGAAACCAGCGACGAGGGCCAGCCGATCGTCATGTCGCAGCCCGACAGCGAGCACGCCAAGGTCTACCGCCGGATCGCCGCCCGCGTGTGGGAGAAGGTGGCAGGGCCGCAGCGGGGAACGCCGAAGATCGTGATCGAGTGAGGGTGGGATCAAAGCGCCGGTAAACCAGCAGAGCATTCGATCCCATTCCGTAGGTCGGCGTTCGCCCAAAGAGGAGCGAACGCCGACCTATGGCGGGCAAAACGCTCGACAGCATTCCTTTTCAAGCCGCCCTACCCGATCAGCAGCGCGTCATCGGCCAATTGCTGCCCGCGCACGCGGCTGAACATCGCGAGCAGGTCGGGCACGTCCAGCCCGGCCCGTTCCTGCCCGCCGACATCCAGCACCACCTGTCCCTCGTGCAGCATGATCGTGCGGTCGCCGTAGTCCAGGGCGTGGCGCATGGAGTGGGTGACCATCAGGGTCGTCAGGCCATGCTCCACGACGATCCGCCGCGTCAGGTCGAGCACGAAATCGGCCGTGGAGGGATCGAGGGCGGCGGTGTGCTCGTCCAGCAGCAGGATGCGCGATCCCGCCAGGGTCGCCATCAGCAGGCTCACCGCCTGACGCTGGCCGCCGGACAGCAGGCCCATCTGGTCCTTCAGCCGGTTTTCCAGCCCGAGGCCCAGCTCCGCGATCCGCTCGGCGAAGCCGGCGCGCTGGCGGGTTCCGACCGCAGGCCCAGGCCGCGACGGCGGCCCCGCGCCGCCGCCAGCGCCATGTTTTCCTCGATCGAGAGGGTGGCGCAGGTGCCCGCCATGGGGTCCTGGAAGACGCGGGCGACCAGACCGGCGCGGCGCGGGGTGTGCCAGCGGGTGACGTCGGTGTCGTCGATCGCGACCGTGCCCCGCTCCGGGATCACGTCGCCGGCCAGCGCCCCCAGCACGGTCGATTTGCCGGCGCCGTTGGAGCCGATGACGGTCACGAACTGGCCGCTCGGGATCGCCAGATCGACGCCGCGCAGGGCGTGCTTCTCCAGCGGCGTGCCCCGGCCGAAGGTGACGTGCAGGTTCTTCGCCGTGATCATCGGGACGCGGCCTCCGCGCCGGAGCGGGCTTTCAGGGGATTGCGCACGCGCGGCAGGATCAGCGCGCCCGCGACCAGCAGCGCCGTCACAAGGTTCAGGTCCGAGGCGCGCAGCCCGATGAAATCGGCGTTCAGCGCCACCTGGATCGCGATGCGGTACAGGATCGAGCCGACGACGCAGCCGACCAGCATCCACACGATGACCCGCGAGCGCACGACCGTCTCGCCGACGATGACGGCCGCCAGACCGATCACGATGGTCCCGATGCCGCTGGTGACATCGGCGAAGCCGTTGGTCTGGGCGAACAGGGCGCCGGCCAAGCCCACCAGCGCGTTGCTCAGCGCCATGCCGACATAGATGTGCAGGTCGGTCGAAACGCCCTGCGCCCGCGCCATCCGCGCATTGACGCCGGTCGCCCGCATCGCGAGGCCGAATTCGCTGGTCAGGAAGCGCGCCAGCAGCGCCACCACGACAAGCACCACGACCAGGACGAACAGCGGCCGGACCACGGCGTCCGACAGCCCCAGTCGCTGGCCCAGCCCGTAGAACGGCGTCAGCACGGTGTCCTGAATCAGGATCGCGACGTTCGGCCGCCCCATGACCCGCAGGTTGACCGAGAACAGCGCGATCATGGTCAGGATGCTGGCCAGCAGATGCAGGATCTTGAAGCGCACGTTGAGGGTCGCCGTGACGATCCCCGAAGCCGCACCCGCCAGCATGGCGATGCCGGTGGCGGCCCACGGGTTCCACTCCGCCAGGATCAGCGTCGCGGCGACCGCCGCCCCCAGCGGGAAGCTGCCGTCCACCGTCAGGTCGGGAAAATCGAGGACGCGGAAGGACAGGAAGACGCCCAGGGCCACCAGGGCGAACACCAGCCCCAGCTCCGCCGCCCCCAGCAGTGCCACGGCGCTCATCGTCGAGCGCTCCGAACCGATACGCTTCGGTCACTGCGCCGATCACTTTCGATGCCCGCGCCACGACCGCTTCCGGAATGGTGACGCCCATCGCCTGGGCCGCCTTCGGGTTGACGTGGAGGTCGGTGCCCTGGGCCGTGCGCACGGGGATGTCGCCCGGCTTCTCGCCCTTGAGAACGCGGGCGACGATCTCGCCGGTCTGGCGTCCGACCTGATAATAGTTGAAGCCGATGGTCGCGATGGTGCCGCGCTGGACGCTGTCGGTATCGCCGCTGAAGACCGGCAGCTTGTTCTGGGTGCCGACGATCAGCAGGGCCTCCAGCGCGGAGACGATCGTGTTGTCGGTCGGCACATAGATGGCGTCGACCCGCCCGACCAGCCCGCGCGCGGCGCCCTGAACATCGGACGACTTGGTGGCGGGCGCCTCGACGATGGTGAAGCCGTGTTCCGGCGCCAGCTTCTTGATGATCTCGATCAGGGTGGCGGAATTGGGCTCGCCTGGATTGTACGGCACGCCGAGACGCTTGGCGTCGGGCAGGACTTCCCGGATCAGCGCCAGATGATCGGCGATCGGCGACAGGTCGGACAGGCCGGTGACGTTGCGGCCCGGCTTCTCCAGATCGCGAACGAGCTGAGCGCCCAGCGGATCGGTGACGGCGGTGAAGACGACCGGAATATCGCGGGCCGCCGACACCACCGCCTGGGCCGACGGCGTCGAGATCGGCACGATCACATCAGGCCCCTGCCCCACGAACTGGCGGGCGATCTGCACCGCCGTTCCGGGATTGCCCTGGGCGCTCTGGTAGTCGAACCGCAGGTTCTCGCCGACTTTCCAGCCCTGTGCCGCCAGCTCGTCCCGGACGCCGTCGCGCGTGGCGTCCAGCGCCGGATGCTCGACGATGGCGGTCACGGCGACGGTGGCGTCGCGCATCTGCGCTTGCGCCATGGCGGCGGGCGCTATCAGCGAAAACAGGGCCAGGGCGGCCCCCGCCACGCGGGTCATCTTCTTCATTGTTTTTCTCCCCCAAACTTCCGGCCCCAAACCCGGCGGGCGGGCAAGCCAGCAGGCAGCCAGGGCGGCCTGCACGCGGTATCTTTTCATTGCTTTTCTCTCCCAACTCCGGCCACCAAACTCCGGCGGCAGCCGGGCTGACCGTCACGCCTCCGGCGAACGGCCAAGCTGCTCCATCAGTTCACGCCATTCGCGTTTGCTCAGGCCGCTATCCGCCTGAACCACCGTTTCTCCCGCCAGCATACGCTTCACGATGGCAAGACCGGTCGCGGAGAGATGGGTACCGCCCAGGCGGTAATCCCGGAACGCTTCCGACGTCAGCGGCACCCAGCGTTGCAGGATGTCGATCATGATGTCGGCATAGGCCCGGATTTCGTACTGGGCGTGGCTGTCGGCGCGCAGCCGCAGGAAATGCATCAGATTGTGCAGATCCACCTTCCAGTACCACTGGGTATAATAGTTCAGCGACAGGTTCATCCGCGCCAGCTCGCGCGCCAGCCCGGAGCGGTTGGGGTCGAGCGCCGCACCCTGCTCGTCCTGGTTCAGCATCTCGGCATAGCCGCGATACGCCCGCTCGGAATCCTCCCGCAGCAGGTCGAGTACATGGGCCGCTTCGTCGCCCTGAAGCACGTCGCCCCGGCCCTGCCGGTTGATCTCGCTCTGAGCGGACAAGTGTTCGGGTGCCGGAATATAGAATTCCTTGTCGAGGATCGAATATCGCGCACTAGTATTCATTGACGTTGGCGGTTCTGTGCCTGATCCATTGTCTTGCCACGAAGATCGGCAACTTTACGTGATACTTGATCTCGCACATCTCGAACGGGGTCGAGTGCCAGTGACGCATCAGGTAGCGGATCAGGCCGGCGTCCTCGCTGACCTTCTTGGTGCCTCGGCCATAGGACACCCGCGCCGCCTGGACCACCGCCCCGTCGTCGCCCATGTAGTCGATGACGCGGACGAAGCCGTGGTCGAGCACGGGGAACGCCTCGTACAGGATTTCCTCCAGCGCCGGCACGGTCGCCCGTCTCGTCGGAACGGGATTGCTGCGCTGCTGATCGATTTCGTCGCGTTGCTCTGGCGTGAGCGGCATGGTGTCCCCGGCTTTGAAAGTCCGGCGGCACTCTAGCGCTCCATCGGCGCTTAGACCAGAGCCGGGGAGCCAAAGCTGAAGCACTCCCCGATCGGAAATTTCCGTGTCTCAGAAATATAGGCCTTGCGGCAATCAGGCTCTTTCACACCGCCACCAAAATGCCTATATTCCAGAATGCCGGGTAGCACCCGGCTATGGCGATAAACGTCATGTGGAATAAGCGTTGCGGACCCGGGGGCGGTACCCGGCGCCTCCACCAGATAAGCTTTTCGAGCCGTGGTTTGGCGGTTCGGAGGTTCGGGGGCGCCGGGTGGCAGAAGCCTCCCACTGAATTTTGATCCCACTCGATTCTCAAGTGGTGTCTTACACTGATTAATAAGGTTGAGGCGGCGCCTGGAATGCCTACCGAGTACCTCAGATACGACAAAATGGTCGAAAACGCCCTGCGCGGCGTGGTTCGGGAAGCTTTGCGCCAAGCGGGTGAACGCGGCCTGCCCGGCAATCACCATTTCTATCTGACCTTCCGCACACACGATCCGGACGTCCATATCCCCGATTATCTTCGCGGGCAGTATCCCAGCGAAATGACGATCGTGCTCCAGTACCAGTTCTATGGTCTGGAGGTGGATGAGGACAAATTCGGCGTCACGCTCAGCTTCAACAACATGCATGAGCGGCTGGTCGTCCCCTTCGCGGCGATCACCACCTTCGCCGATCCTTCCGTCAACTTCGCGCTCCAGTTCCAGCCGCTCGGCGCGCAGGACGGTCCGTCGAGCGTGGAAGAGATCGAGGCCGAGGTGACCGAGGAAGCGGCTCAGCATGCCGCCAAGCTTGGCAGCCCCAAGCCCACGGAAGAGAGCAAGATGGGTCAGGTCGTGGCGCTGGACGCTTTCCGCAAGAAATAACCGGTTCCGGTTCAGGACATGTATGAAGGGCGCCGTCATCGACGGCGCCCTTTTCGCGTTGCGTGCGCGTTGTCATTGCCCGAAGCGACCGGTCCCATTCGACAGCTGCGCGCCGGTATTACCCCATCGGGCTTGACCCTTGAGAGTTGGCGAGCGGGGAAATCAGCTTTCCCTGCTGCGTTGCAGCAGTTACGGATCGCTGGAACAGGATTCCGGCTCCTTCAAGAACGATCCCATTAAGAATGATGTTGTGAAAGCTGATATGCGGCACTCCGACCGTCCGAGCCTGCTGACGAAATTCTTCAATCTGGACACCGAAGCTGGCAAGCCAAGCCCTGGGGCCGCGTGGCGGTGATCGTCCTGGCGCTGGTGCTGACCGTCGCCATGACGTACCTGCTCGCCGGCAAGCGGGAGGTCATCGCCGCGGATACCCGCGACTATCTGGCTTTCTCGCCGCTCCGCGTCTTCGGCTATCCGGCCTTCCTGATCCTGATGTCGTCGATCGCGGATGTCCGCATCAGCGCCGTCGTCGTCCAGACGCTGATCTTCCTCGGCTCCAGCGTCTTCCTGTCGCTGGTGGTGCTGAAAGCCACGCGGTCGCTGGTGCTGACCCTGGTGCTGGTCGTGCTGCTGTACGGCAACATCGTCACGACGATCTACAATTACATCGCGGTCACGGAATCCCTGGTCACCTCATCGGCCATGGTGGCGCTGGGAGCGCTGATCCAGTTCTACCGGACGCGCCGCGCTATCGTGGTTCGCCCTGATCTGCGCCATGGCGGCGCTCAACATCGTGATCAGGCCGGCAGGTCAGGTCTATCTGCCGTTCCTGATCGTGATCGGGCTCTACTCATGGGCTGGCGCTTCGCGTCAGCCCCGTGAGGATGGCGGGTGCGTTGGCGCTGACGGTGCTGGTCAGCTACGGCTCGATCTATGCGGTGAACCACACGGTCCACGGCTTTGCCGGCACCAACAGCAATCACGGCACCGGCCTGCTGGGCAAGGCGATGCTGCTGGCGCCGAAGCATGCCGGTGAATTCGCCGGCACCCCCTTGCAGGAACCCGTCGCCGAACTTGCCCGGATCATGGAGCCGGTCGTGACCCGGCTCGACGAGATGGAAAACGAGCGGGCGCGGACGCTGATCTCGCAGACTTACGTCAATTACCTGCGCTTCGGCGTCCTGTTCCCGATGTACCGGGAGCGGTTCAACCACGCCGATGGCTGGGACCGCGAACTGTATGTCCGCGATATCGCCAACGCCATCGTGTCCAAGGATCTGGCGGGATATCTGGAACTGTCATGGCGGGAGTTCATGGCGCTGGTCAACCTCGCTCCGATCATGACGTCGGCGGAAGCCGCCGATGCCCGCGCCGATGTCGAGCGGCTGGCTCCCTGGCCCTATGACGGCGACGAGTCCTGGGAGTACGAATCCGGCCCGCGCCTGCTCAAGATGGAAATCGAGATCGGCGACGGTAGCGCGGCACGGTTACGGTCGTGGCTTTCCGGGTGATCTATTACGGCTTCTACATCATCGGCATCGGCGGCATCCTGGTGATGGTCGTGACCGCGTCCGGCGCCGGCCGATAGGCCTGCGATCTCCAGATGATCGGCTCGTCAGCGATCCTCTATGCCGGTACGATCAGCATGACCGCTCTCGGTGATGTCGGCGGCGTGCGCTATCTCGTGCCGATCTGGCCCTGCATCGCGGTATCGTGGATCTTCGCGGCCGACTGGGTCCGCGTGAAGGCGCTGGCGCCGCGCAGGGAAGTAAGCACCGGACTATGCGCCCGGACAGCAGCCGAGCGATGTTGTGAAAGCTGATATGCGGCACTCCGACCGTCCAAGCCTGCTGACGAAGTTCTTTCATCTGGATGCGACGCTGGCTGCCAAGCCTTGGGGGCGTGTGGCGGTGATTGTCCTGGCGCTGGTGCTCACCGTCGCCATGACGTACCTGCTCGCCGGCAAGCGGGAGGTCATCGCTGCGGATACCCGCGACTATCTGGCTTTCTCGCCCCTCCGGGTCTTCGGCTATCCGGCCTTCCTGACCCTCATGTCCTCGATCGCCGATGTCCGGATCAGCGCCGTCGTCGTCCAGACGCTGATCTTCCTGGGCTCCAGCGTCTTCCTGTCGCTCGTGGTGCTGAAAACCACGCGGTCGCTGGTGTTGACCCTGGCGCTGACCGTGCTGCTGTACGGCAACATCGTCACCACGATCTACAATTACATCGCGGTCACGGAATCCCTGGTCACCTCATCCGCCATGGTGGCATTGGGAGCGCTGATCCAGTTCTACCGGACGCGCCGCGTATCGTGGTTCGCCCTGATCTGCGCCATGGCGGCGCTCAACATCGTGATCAGGCCGGCGGGTCAGGTCTATCTGCCGTTCCTGATCGTGATCGGGCTCTATTCATGGGCGGCGCTTCGCGTCAGCCCCGTCCGGATGGCGGGCGCCCTGGTGCTGACCGTGCTGGTCAGCTACGGCTCGATCTATGCGGTGAATTACACGGTCCACGGCTTCACCGGCACCAACAGCAATCACGGTACCGGCCTGCTGGGCAAGGCGATGCTGCTGGCGCCGAAGCATGCCGGCGAGTTCGCAGGGCACTCCCTTGCAGGAACCCGTCGCCGAGCTTGCCCGGCTCATGGACCCGGTCGTGACCCGGCTCGACCAGATGGAAAACGGGCGGGCGCGGACGCTGATCTCCCAGACTTACGTCAATTACCTGCGCTTCGGTGTCCTGTTCCCGATGTACCGGGAGCGATTCAATCACGCCAATGGCTGGGATCGGGAACTGTATGTCCGCGATATCGCCAACGCGATCGTGTC
The DNA here is from genome assembly GCA_963848585.1 of uncultured Alphaproteobacteria bacterium. GTDB lineage: Bacteria > Pseudomonadota > Alphaproteobacteria > Azospirillales > Azospirillaceae > Skermanella. Next base: position 18,812 of record CAWKET010000021.1, read on the forward strand.
CAAGGACTTGGCCGGCTATCTGGAACTGTCATGGCGGGAATTCGTGGCGCTGGTCAATCTCGCCCCGATCATGACTTCGTCGGAAGCGGCCGATGCCCGCGCCGATGTCGAGCGGCTGGCCCCCTGGCCCTATGACGGCGACGAGTCCTGGGAATACGAATCCGGTCCGCGCCTGCTCAAGATGGAGATCGGGATCAGCGATGCCCAGCGCGGCACCGCCACCGTCATGGCTTCCGGGTGATCTATTACGGGTTCTACATCATCGGCATCGGCGCCATTCTGGTGATGGTCGTGACGGCCGTTCAGCGCCGGCCGACCGGCCTCGATCTCCAGATCATCGGCTCTTCGGCGATCCTTTATGCCGGTACCATCAGCATGACCGCTCTCGGCGATGTCGGCGGGGTGCGCTATCTGGTGCCGATCTGGCCCTGCATAGCGGTGTCATGGATCTTCGCCGCCGACTGGGTTCGCCTGAAGGCGCTGGCGCCGCGCCAGGAATTCAGCGCGGATTATACGTCCGGACAACAGCGCGCGATTTCCTGAGAAAACCGTCTTCGTAAAAGATCTGCACAAACAAGCCCTTCACAAACAAGAAAGGCGCGGCTGATAAAGCCGCGCCCTCCTGAACATCCCGAAATCGGGATCACCCATCAGGAATTGATGGAGATCGAGCCGATCTGGGTGTTGTCGCTCACGTCGCCGCCCAGGGCGCCGGCAGCGGTCGAGCCCGAGAGGGCGTCGCCGCCAGCGGCTTCCGAGCCGGCGGTGCTGAAGCCGAGACCGCCGGCCGAAGCCATACCGTTGGCGCCGCCGCCGAGGCCCATCGAGGACGAACCCGAGAAACCGACTGCTTCGCCGCCAGACTTGCCGCTCTGCTCAATGCCAACATGCGTGCTCATGTGAATCTCCCGACCTGATAAGGTGTATTTGATCGCTTGGACCGGCGGCTTCTCCGCCAGTGCTTTCCTTATCAGCAAGCGCCGTGCCACTTACGGGGTACCCACATCGAACAAAGGATTTATGGCGGATATCCTTCAGCTTTCCCCTCCCATCGCCCCGGCAATCAGGGTAATCGGCGGCTGGATTGACCTTATGCCGGTCCAGCGGCGTGGACGCCGTCAAGGAAAGCTGGACAAGCCTGCAAATCAGGCTGGCACATGAAACGCCGGCAATGCCGTTCAGGCGGCCATCGCCTCGCGCAGGCGGGCCGTCAGCCGGTCCAGCACCTCGGCATCGACCGTCTCATCGAACTTCCGGGCGAAGAAAGCCGGGGAGGCCTCCAGATCCGGAAGATCGGCGGAGGTCAGGACCTTCGGGTTGCCGGAGTTAGGCACCCACTTGATCAGGCGCTTGTTGTCGCCATCGACCGTTCCGGCGAACGGGCTCGCCATCATCATGGCCTGATACCAGGACTTCATGCGGGTGTTTGACATGGCGGAACCAGCGCAGGCAGTCCTGGGCCACCGGCGCCGTCACGGCCCACTCGCAGAATTCCCGCGTCAGGATGTGCCAGCCGTCGCCGAACCAGTCGTTCCGGAAAGTGCGCGGTTTGGGATAAGGGATCGGCAGGCGGCGCAGCTTGCCCCCGGCTTCGATGCAGACCCAGCGGAAGCGCCGGCTGAAATGGGGCTTGTTGTCGGCCAGCCGCAGCACCCGCATGAAATTGACGCCCGGCCTGGACCGCAGTTCCTCCAGCATCCGCTCGCGCGTCTGGAGCGGGAAGTCCTGCGCCGTGATGTTGATCATGTGGGTCCAGCCGGGCCGGCGGATCAGCACGTTCAGCGCGTCCCACTCCGCCTGACACAGGCCGAAGCCGCCCCACACGACGGGAACCGGCGGAACGAACAGGATGTTGCTCCGCCCTTTGGCGGCCGCCGCGAATTCCTGATGGACCGCCGCCGGGGTCTTGGCATCGACATGGACGGCGAAATGGTCGTCCGGATGCCAGATCGTATCGATCAGCCGGGCGAACTGCGACGGCTGCTTGTAGGCGGTAATGATATAGGCAAGGGACATCAAGCCAAAACTCCGCAATGCCTCAGCCCGGCTGCGGCCGGTAAAGCCGGCCCTCAGGGGCCGTGGGAACGATCAGACGCTCGAAACCGTCCGCCATCCGCTCGGCCGTGAACAGTTGGGCACGGGTCCGCGCCCGTTCGGCGAGGGCGGCCCGCCGGCCGGGATCGCGCACCAGCGCATCCAGCGCCGCGATCCAGGCGGCATCGTCGTCCAGCGGCAGCAGTTCCCCCACGGCATCGGGGCCGGGACCGCCCAGGGTTTCCACCTGAGCCGGAATGTCGCTGGACACGATCGCCAGACCGGCATGCATCGCCTCCAGCAGGGCGTTGCTCTGCCCTTCGAACCGGGTCGGCATGGCGAAGATATCGGCTGGCGCGCAGCAGGTCGGGGATATCGGCCCGCTTGACCTCGCCCAGGAACCGCACGCGGGCGGCGATGCCGAGTTGCCCCGCCATCGCCTCCAGCTTGCCCCTGTCCTCGCCGTCGCCGGCCAGCACCAGATGCCCGGCGGGCAGCGCCGCCAAGGCCCTCAGCAGCAGCGCCTGATTCTTCTGCTCCGCCAGCCTGCCGATATTCAGGATCAGCGGTTCATCGGTGGGCAGGCCGAACCGCGCCCGGGCGGCAGCGGACGTCCAGGCTGGATGGCCGCCAGTCGATGCCGTTATGGACGACCGTCAGGTGACGCCGGTACGCCGGCTGGATAATGGGCGAAGCTGTCCACCACGGATTGGGAATTGCCGACATTGGCGGTGTAGCAGCCAAGGTTTCCGGCCAGCTTGTCCAGCCGCTGCATCCAGGGACTGTAGCTCCAGTATGGATTGCGCTGCGATGCCACCCGCCGCCGGACACCGGCCAGCCGGGACGCCATCTGCCCGAAGCTGTTGGCGAGCGGCAGGAAGCTGATCACGGCATCCGGCCGGTGCGCCTTCAACTGGCGGACCAGCCGTCCCAGGATGCGCAGGTAGCCCGACGCTCCGGGCGATGCCTTGGGCAGCAGGACGCGGATGCCTTCCTCGTTCCGGTAGAGGGGGGATTTCTCATAGAGAAACCATGTTTCCACATCGTGCCCGCGAGCGCGCAATTCCCGCGCCAGCCGAAGCAGCGCCTCCTGCGCGCCGCCCTGGTCCATATGGGTGATGAGCAGGACCAGACGCAGCCTTTCCCCTCCGCTCATCGGCTGGCCACCCAGGTGCGGGAACGCACCGCCTGGGGTCCCAGCGCCAGTTCCAGATATGTGTCCACCGCCCGGTCGAGCGTGAATTCCTCGACCTTGCGCGCCATCTCGTTGGCCTGAACCGGCTGGTCCAGGGTGCGGAGGATGGCCTCGGCCAGCGCATGGTCGTCGTTCACCGGCACCAGCGTGCCCAGGTGACCGTCCTCCAGGATCTCGCGGGTTCCGCCCGGACAGTCGGTCGCCACCACGGGGGTGCCGCAGGCCATCGCCTCCACCAGCACCGACGGCAGCCCTTCCCACTGGGACGACTGGACGAACACCGACGCGCGCGACATCAGCGCGTAGGGATTGGCGTAGAATCCCGGCATCCCGACATCCTCGGCAACGCCCAGATCGGATGCCAGCCGCTCCAGCTCGCCCCGCAACTCTCCTTCGCCCAGGATCAGCAGACGGGCGTGGCGGCGCGCCCGCAATTCCGCGAAGGCGCGGATCAGGGCCGCGAAATCCTTGACCGGCACCAGCCGCCCGGCGGCCAGGATGACCGGCGGCTCACCGGGAGCCAGCCACGGATGGTCGCAGGGTTCGGCGGCCTTGGCATAAAGTTCGGGCGTCACGATGCCGTTGTGGATGACGCTGATGTTGTCCCGGCGCATGCCGCTGAACCCCGCCAGATCGTCGGCGACACCGCCGGACACCGCCACCACGCGCGTCGCCAGGGGGTAGACGCGCGGCACCAGCCGGTAGGCCAGCTTGACCGTACGCGATGTCAGCGCCGCGAAATTGCGGGTGATCTGGCTGTGCTCCGTCACGATGACGCGGGTGCGCACCCGCGACAGGGATGCCGCCAGCAAGCGCGCCGACATTGACATGGACCAATGCCGTCAGCATGGCGGCCGGCCGCTCGCGGCGGAGATAGCCCGCCAGCGCCACGATGCTGTTGAGCGTCCGGCGGGTGTTCAGCACGACAAGGCGAACGCCCGGCGGGATCGAATCCAGGTACGCCCCCTCGCGCTTGATCAGGACGAGATCGACGGCATAGGAGCGTGCCGCGATACCGGCCGCCAGACGCAGCATGACCCGTTCCGCCCCTCCCCCATGAAGATCCTGGAGAAACAGCGATATTTTCGGAGTTACCGGCGTGGGGGCCGTCATGGTTTCAGTGGTCATTCAACAGGACTGCAGCAGTTGCACGGAGTCGTAAAGGCTGGGAATCAAGAGTTCCGACGATAGGGCGGATGGTGACCTTTGCCGAGCCAAGCGCCACGGCAATTAAGTCCTACCCGGAGTGGGCACCCATTGATGGTTCTCGATCTAACGTCCTTTGCCATGTAACAGCCATACATTGGCATCAAAATCTCTGTATAGTGGAACCGCTGAGAGAATCCAAATGCCTCCCGAAGCGTCGAGCAAAGTAGACTGTGGTAATTAAAATCAAATGTAATGCATCTTGTCTTCCTATGCGTTTGCATTGATCTTTACCCCATAGGGCTAGCATGCACCACCAATTAGCATTGTCTGCTCTGCGCAAAGGAAGACACCCGGCATTCCAATGAACAAAGCCTCAGGCGACAATGTTCGCCTTGAGGTGCCGCACGCGCGTGTAAAACTACCGGATACCACCGATGAACAAGCTTTTGACGCCGGAACGCCAAGAGACCGACCGGCATGATTGGTCCACTCACGAGGAAGGACCGTCCCGGACGGCGCCCACCCTTGGTCTGGCCGACCTGCTGATGGTCCTGTCGCGCCGGAAATACTTGCTGCTCGGTACGATAGGAATTGTGACGCTGCTCGGCATCGTCAACGTCTATATGCTGACGCCGCTTTTCACCGCGACCACCTCCGTCATGGTGGACCCGCGGGAACAGCGCGTCATCAATGTGGAATCGCTGGTCGCGGGCGTTCCCGTCGACCAATCGACCATCGAAAGTGAAATTCAGGTCATCCAATCCGACGAACTGGCGGCTCGCGTGATCCGTCAGCTCGGCCTCGACCGCCTTGCCGAGTTCAATCCGAAGGTGGCGGCGGAGCAGGACGCCGACAGCTTCAAGCTGCCGAGCCTCCGCGATCTGCCGCCGGTCCAGTGGCTGAAGAGCCTGCTCTCCGACGGCGAGGAGGAAGTTCCCGACCCGGCGGCCGAGGAAGCCCGCCTGCAGACCGCGATCGAGGCCAAGTTCCTGAGCCGCCTGAGTGTTTCCAGCGTGGGCCGGTCGCGCGTCCTGACCATCAGCTTCACGTCGGAAGACCCCGCCATCGCCTCCAACGTGGCGAACAGCCATCGCCAACCTCTACATCACCCAGCAGCTCGAACAGAAGTTCGACGCCCGCCAGAAGGCCAACGCATGGCTGGGCGAGCGGCTGACCCGCCTGCGCGAGGAAGTGGAGACGGCGGAGCGGGCGGTCGAAACCGCGCGCGCCAGCCAGGGCGTCGTCCAGGGCCGCGACGCAGGGCTGGTCAACGAGCAGCTCTACCCAGCTCAACACCCAGCTCGTCATGGCGCGCGCCGAGAACAACACGTCCCAGGCGCAGCTCCGCAGCGTCGAGAGCGCCGTGGCAGGCGCGCGGCATCCGCGCCGTGTTCGACGTGACGGACAGCACGCTGGTCAACGGGCTGCGCGCTCAGGAAACGACGCTGCGCCAGCGCGAAGCCGAACTGCTCAACAATCTCGGCCCCCGCCATCCGCAGGTCGTCGATCTGAAGTCGCAGATCAACTCGGTCAGCAACGAGATCAACAACGAGGCCAACAACCGGCTGCGGGCGCTCCGCAACCAGGCCGCCGTCACCCAGCAGCGGGTCGCCTCGCTCGAGCAGTCGATGAGCAGGCTTGAGCAGGAAGCCGCCCGCCTCAACCAGTCGGACGTCCAGATCCGGGCGCTCCAGCGCGAGGCGGACGCCAACCGGGCGCTGTTCGAGAACTTCCTGGCGCGCTCGAAGGAGACCCAGTCGGTCGATCTGGAGCAGCCCAACGCCTGGATCGTCTCCACCGCCAACGCGCCGCTCAGCCCGTCCTTCCCGCAGAAGCCCCTGTTCATCGCGGTGGCCCTGGTGCTTGCGATCGGCCTCGGCCTGATCCTGGTCTTCCTGGCCGAACAGCTCGAACGCGGCATGCAGACGCAGGAAGATGTCGAGCGCATGCTGCACCTGCCGTCGCTCGGCATGATCCCGCTGGTCAAGCGCAACCGCCTCAGCCGCAAGCCGCCGCAGGACTATGCCCTGGACAAGCCGGCGTCGGCCTATTCCCAGGCGGTCAAGAGCCTGTTCACGTCGCTGATCATCGCCCACCAGCGCAAGGGCACCGGCAACATCGTCCTGCTGACCTCGGCCGTTCCGGGCGAAGGCAAGTCGGCATTGGTGGCGACGCTGGCGCGGGTGACCGCCATCGCCGGCCGGCGCGTGCTGATCGTGGACTGCGACCTGCGCCGTCCCAACATCCACCGGTCGCTCAGCCTGCCGAACCAGTACGGCCTTGCCGACTTCCTCAGCGGCAACGCCACCCTGCCCGACGTGATGCGGACCGACAGCAGGACCGGCGCCGACGTGATCACCGCCGGCTCTCCGACCGATAATCCGGAGGAGATCATCCGGAACCCGCTGTTCGATCAGATGTTGTTCAATCTGCGTCCCCAGTACGATCTGATCCTGCTGGACGCGCCGCCGGTGCTGCCGGTTTCCGACACCCGCATCCTGGCGGAAAAGGCCAGCCAGTGCGTCGTGGTGGTCAAGTGGCGCCGCACGCCGCGCAAGCTGGTTCAGCTTGCCATCCGGCAGCTGACGGAAGCGGGAGCCAACATCGCCGGTGTCGCCCTCAATCAGGTCGATACCAGCAAGGCGGCACGCTACGGCTCCGGCGAGGTGGAGTACTACATGGGCCGCCGCGGCAGCTACTTTAAGAACTGAGCTGACTAAGAAGACACTCCGCCGGGAACACAGTATGCCTTTGGGATTCAAGTCGAGCGAAATTTTCGGTGTGAAGGTGACGCCGACGACCATGGAAGATCTGTTCACCCTGATGGATCGTTCCGTCGCCGCGAAGGATCAGGTGGTCATCGCCAGCCTGAACCTTCACGGCATGTATAAGCTGTTCAAGGACGAAGTCTTCCGCAGCCCTTCACGATGATCCGAAGACCTGCGTCCATATCGACGGCACGCCGATCATCTGGCTCGGCAAGGCGGCAGGACTGGATCTCAACTCCGAGCACCGGACCGGCTGGATCGACTGGTTCCTGCCCCTGATGGAGCGCGCCCAGCGCTCCGGATGGCGCGTCTACTATCTGGGCGGCACCGAACAGGTGCTGACCGACGGCCTGGCCCGCCTGCGCGCGGAGTTCCCCGATCTGGCGATCGACGGCCATGACGGCTATTTCGACGCCCGCCCCGGCAGCGCCGAGAACGCCGCCGTGGTCGAGCATATCAACCGGTTCGAGCCCCATATCCTGATCGTCGGCATGGGCATGGGCCGGCAGGAGCACTGGATCTCGGGCAACCGGCGAGGTCCTGCGGACCAACTGCATCGGCACCTGCGGCGCCTGCATGGAGTATTTCGCCGGCGCCGTCCCCACGGCGCCGCGCTGGCTGGCCCCCCTGGGGCTGGAATGGCTCTACCGCCTGCTGAGCGATCCCGCCCGGTTCTGGCGGCGCTATCTGGTGGAACCCTGGATCGTCGCCTGGTTCCTGCTGACCCGCTCCAACCGCCGCCG
>CAWKET010000022.1:0-55165 GCA_963848585.1 uncultured Alphaproteobacteria bacterium
GCCGGATTTGAACAGGCGTGTGAGTGGCATGACTGGAAGTCCTTGCGTCTAAGCAGGAACGATAATTTTTCAATTTTAGTCGTCGTCGATTAGGGCGTCAACACATGTATATACATGGCCCCGCATATCGACAGCGCTGACATTATCGAACGAGGCACCCACTCCCCCACCCGAGGAACAAACCTCCCCTCCGCTGTTAATAACTGTAAACAGCGGCGGCCCGCAAACCCCGTCCGCTGATCATGTCGGAGGGAGGTCGGAAGATGAAAAACTCGATGATGGCAGGGCTGGTGATGGCGGGTGTAATGCTTTCCCCGGCATTCCAGGCGCAGGAAGCTCAAGCGCAGACACAGACGCAAGCCCGGTCAGTTATGTTCAGCCGCTCTCGCCGCAGGCCCAGAAAGAGGTTCAGCGGCACTTGAAGGAGCTTGGCGTTTATTCCGGTGCCGTGGATGGCATCTGGGGGCGCGACAGTCAGGAAGCGCTGGAGCGGTTCCAGCAGACGCGCGGGCTTCAGGTCACCAGCAACCTCAATCAGGCGACGCTGGCGACCATGGGGATCAAGCCCGCCGACCTGCTTTCCCTGGGCGACCAGCCCGGAGCCATGGCCGGGCGCGACGTGCAGGGCAGGGCGCTGAACGCCGAGGCCGTCCGCACCATCCAGGGCCGGCTGAAGCAGCTCGGCCTCTATGCCGGAGATGCGGACGGCATCTGGGGCGACAGCACGCAGGCGGCGCTCGAACGGTTCCAGCGTGACCGGGGTCTTCAGGTGAGCGGCAACCTCAACCCCAATACGCTGACGACCATGGGTCTGGACAGCAACGTCGTGCTGGCCCAGACCCGCTAGGTCAGCCGCCTGAGCTGCCTCAGCCCCGGCCGATGAAGGGCATCTTGGTCGCCATCACGGTCATGAACTGCACATTGGCGTCCAGCGGCAGGCTCGCCATGTAGACGACGGAACTCGCCACATGGCGCGGGTCCATCCTCGGCTCCGGCTTGATGGACCCGTCGGCCTGCATCACGCCCTCCGTCATCCGCTGGGTCATGTCGGTGGCGGCGTTGCCGATATCGATCTGACCGCAGGCGATGTCGTATTTCCGCCCGTCCAGCGAGGCCGATTTCGTCAGCCCCGTGATCGCGTGCTTGGTCGCCGTATAGGGCGCTGAATTCGGCCTCGGCGTCGTGGCGGAGATCGAGCCGTTGTTGATGATCCTGCCGCCGCGCGGGTTCTGGTCCTTCATGATGCGGAAGGCTTCCTGAGTACACAGGAAGGCTCCCGTCAGATTGACATCGACGACCGCCTTCCACTGCTCATACGTCAGATCCTCCAGCGGGATCGCGGGAGCGCCGCTGCCGGCGTTGTTGAACAGAACATCCAGCCGGCCGAACTTCTCCTTCGTCTGCGCGAACAGCGCCTTGACCGACGCCGGATCGCCGATATCCGTCGGCACCGCCAGCGTCGGCCGCCCGAAAGCCTGCCCCTGAGTCGCCGTCTCCTCCAGCGCTTCCCGCCGGCGCCCGGCCAGAACCACGGCGTAGCCCGCCTCCATCAGCGCCAGCGCCACGCTTCTGCCGATGCCGGAACCGGCGCCGGTAACCAGTGCGATCTTCTCATTCGAAGCCATTTCGGTTTCATTCCTCCCTTGTTCGTATCGTCATTTAACACGACGCGACGCCACACGACTCCCTTTTCCGGACAGTGCGATCTGTTCACGGCCACCTTGACATGAGCGCCCGCAGCCCCAACTAGACGCGGATACCCGAATCCGGGCCCCTCTGGTAGGTGGGTCGCCACCTATGATGTCGGATTCCTTCACCTGCTCTTGCGCCGACGGGCGTGACCGCATTTGGAGGGCCCGATGGAAACATCGCCCCTAATTTGGATAGGCTTCAACGCCTTTATCCTGGTACTGCTCGCGCTCGACCTGGGCGTGTTCAACCGACGTCCCCATCAGATTACCGTCCGTGAAGGCCTGACCGCCAGCGCCTGTTATATCGCCATCGCCTTCGCCTTCAATGCCGGCATCTACTGGTTCATGGGCGTGGAAAAAGGCCTGGAGTTCACCACCGGCTACCTGATCGAATGGAGCCTGTCGGTCGACAACATCTTCGTCATGGCCATGATCTTCGGCCATTTCGCGGTTCCCCCAGCCTTTCAGCACCGCGTTCTGTTCTGGGGAATTCTGGGTGCGCTGGTCATGCGCGCCATCCTGATCTTCGCCGGTACAGCGCTGATCCACCAGTTCCACTGGACCATCTACATCTTCGGCGCTTTCCTGCTGTTCACCGGCGTCAAGATGATGCTGGCGTCCGACGAGGAACCGGACCTGGAGAACAACCGCATCCTGCGGTTCGTGCGCAAACACGTGAAGATGACCGACACGTATGAAGGCACGGCGTTCTTCATCCGCCGCAACGGCGTGCTGCTGGCGACGCCGATGCTTCTGGTGCTGGTGATGATCGAGGCGACCGACCTGATGTTCGCGCTCGACAGCGTGCCCGCGATCTTCGCGGTGACCGACGATCCGTTCATCGTCTACACGTCCAACGTCTTCGCGATCCTTGGCCTGCGTTCGCTCTACTTCGCGCTCGCCGGCATCATCCATCGTTTCAGCTATTTGAAATACGGCTTGTCGCTGGTCCTCGTCTTTATCGGCACCAAGATGATCCTGATCGATATCTGGAAGGTGCCGACCGCCCTGGCGCTTGGCGTCACCGCGACCCTGATCGGCGGCTCCATCGTCCTGTCGCTGATCAAGACCCGGAACGAGCCGGCTCACGCCGATCCGGCGCGTGGCGCCGAGCCTCAGCCCGGCATAGCCGAGTAAACCAAAGCCCCCGCCTAGGCCGCATCCTCATCAGCGGCCTGGGCGCGCGGTATGACCAGGATCTTGTCGATCCGCCGCCCGTCCATATCGACCACTTCGAACCGCGCACCCTCGCGCTCGAAGCTCTCGCCGGCCGTCGGGATATGGCCGATATGGCGCAGCACATAGCCGGCGACGGTGTGGAAATCGCCGTCGTCGCGCAGGCCCCGCATCCCGAAATGGCTCTCGAACTCGTCCACCGGCATCGACCCGCTGACCAGCCACGAGCCGTCGTCCCGCTGAACCGCCGCCTGCTCGGCGATCTCGCCGGGGTCCGGCATGTCGCCCGCGATGGATTCCATCACGTCGGTCAGCGTCACGATGCCCTCGACGCTGCCATATTCATCGACCGCCACCGCCATGTGCATGCCGGATCCGCTTCATCAGGTCCAGCAGCTTCAGGATCGGCGTCGCGTCGTGGACCACCATCGGCTTGACGGCGGCGGCTTCCAGGTTGAGCGGCTTGCCCTGAAAGCCGAAGCTCAGCAGGTCCTTGTTCTGGACGATGCCGACCAGCTCGTCCAGCTCGCCCCGGCAGACCGGAAAGCGGGAATGCCCCGACGTCTGGATCTCCTTGATCACGGCTTCCGGCTTGTCATGGACATCCAGCCAGACGACATCCGGCCTGGGCGTCATGATCGCCCGCACCGTCCGGTCCGCCAGCCGAAGCACCCCGTCGATCATCTCCTTCTCGCGCGGGTCGAACACGCCGGCCTGGGTGCCCTCCGTGATCATGGAGCGCACCTCCTCCTCCGTCACCGTCGCCTCGCGCTCGCCATGCAGGCCCAAGAATCCTCAGCAGCGCGTCGGTCGAAGCGCCGAGCAGCCAGACGAACGGAGCGGCGACGCGCGACAGCAGGCTCATCGGCCGGGCGATCAGGCTGGCCGTCCGCTCCGGGTTCTTCAGCGCGATGCGCTTCGGGATCAGCTCGCCGATCACGATCGACGAATAGGTGATCACCACCAGCACGCTGCCGACCCCGATGATCCGCCCATAGCCGGCCAGCGCCGGAAAACTGCCGAGCCAATCGCCCAGCCGGTCGCCCAGCGTGGCGCCGCCATAGGCGCCCGCGACCACCCCGACCATGGTGATGCCGATCTGGACCGTCGAGAGGAACCGGCTGGGATCGTCGATCAGCCGCAAGGCGGTGCGGGCGCCGCTGCACCCCCTCGTCCGCCATGTGCTGAAGCCGGGATTTGCGGGACGATACGACCGCCAGTTCGGACATCGCGAAGACGCCGTTCAAAAGGGTCAGGGCGACGATGATGGCGATTTCAAAGACAAGCATGGATCAGGGGTTCCGGATAGGGGATCGGGCAGCGAGCGGCGCTGGGCGCCTCCATGGACAGGCCTCCACTCAACAAGCTGGGGGCGTGAAGGCACGGTATCGGGCGGATCGGAACTGCTGCTCTTCGATCTCCGGCCGGAAAAGCGCGGAGGAACTCCATCGTCGCTGCTGCTCCGCCATAATGTGCGATGGCATGCCATCCGGCAAGCTCCATCCCAATTCCGCCGCAATCAGCAACCCCAACAAGTTAGATAGGAAACTAGTTGTCCTCCAAACGACTATGGGGCTATGGTCGCGCCGTAATCACACAGTTGCACCTTTATGAGCGTCTCTCCCGCGTCACATCCTATTTTCCTGTCGGGCGGCGGTGAGATGGGCGCCATGATGCGCGCCCACGACTGGAGCGCGTCGCCCCTCGGGCACCCAGCCCACTGGCCGGCGCCGCTGCGGACATCCATCGGCATCATGCTGAACTCGCGCCATCCCATGTATGTCGCCTGGGGTCCCGATCTGGCGGTGTTCCACAATGACAGCTTCATCCCGATCCTGGGCGCCAAGTATCCGGCCGAGCCGGGCTGCCCGCTGGCCGAGCTTTGGGCGGAAGTCTGGGACGACATCAAGGACCTGATCGCCCGCGTCATGGCGGGAGAGGCGGTCTGGCGGGAGAATTTCCCCGTCGTCATCAACCGCAACGGCCATCCGGAAAACGCCTGGTTCACCTTTTCCTGGTCGCCGATCCATGACGACGACGGCCGTGTCGCCGGACTGCTGTCCGCCTGCACGGAAACGACGCGCGAGGTGAGGAACCGAAACCGGCTGGCCCATCAGGTCGATCTCGCCGACCGCCTCCGCCATCTGTTCGACAACGCGCCCAGCTTCATGGCGGTCCTGCGGGAGCCCGGCCACGTCTACGAACTCGCCAATGCCGCCTACCGCCAGCTTGTCGGCGACCGCGAGATCATCGGCAAGCCGATCCGCGAGGCGTTGCCGGAGCTTGAAGCGCAAGGCTTCATCGACCTGCTCGACCGCGTCTATGCCAGCGGCGAACCCTTCATCGGCCGCGCCGTCCGCGTCATGCTCCGCCGTGGCCCGGACGCGGAGGAAGAGGAGCGCTTCGTCGATTTCGTCTTCCAGCCGATCCGCGACGCCGACGGCCGCACCAGCGGCATCTTCATCGACGGCAGCGACGTCACCGATCTGGTCCGGGCACGCGAGCGCTCCGCCTGTCTGGTCGAGTTGGGCGACCGCCTGCGCGACCTCAACGACACCGGCGAGATCGCCCAGACAGCGGCGGAACTTCTGGGCCGGACGCTGGGCATCTCCCGCGCCGGCTATGGCCGGGTGGACCCGAGCGGGCAATACGTCACGATCGAGCGCGACTGGACCAACGGCAAGGTGTCGAGCATCGCCGGCGTCCACCGGTTCCGCAATTACGGCACCTTCCTCGACACCCTCCGTCGTGGCGAGATCCTTGTCATCCCGGACGTCACCGCCGACCCCCGTACCGCCGGCAGCGTCGAGACGCTCAACGGAGTGGGCATCGCGGCGCTGATCAACGTCCCCGTCATAGAGGATGGCCGCTTCTCCGCCTTGCTCTACATCCACGACGACAAGCCGCGCGCATGGTCGCCGCAGGAAGTGGACCTGATCCGCGACGTGGCCGACCGCACCTGGGCGGCGGCGGAACGCGCCCGCTCCGAATCCTCGCTGCGCCGCCTGAACCATACGCTGGAAGAGCAGGTCACCGAGCGCACGCGCGACCGCGACCGCATGTGGCGGCTGTCCACCGACATCATGCTGGTCGCCCGCTTCGACGGCACGATCGTCGCGGTCAACCCGGCCTGGGAAACGCTGCTCGGCTGGACCGAGGACGAGTTGATCGGCGCCAGCTTCCTGGACCTCATCCACGAGGAAGACGTAGGCCAGACCCGCAGCGAGACCGAGCGCCTGAACAAGGGGCTGGTCACCCTGCGGTTCGAGAACCGCTACCGCCATAAGGACGGCTCCTACCGCTGGATTTCCTGGGCCGCCGTTCCCGACGAAAACTTCATCCACGCGGTCGGCCGCGACATCACCGCCGAACGGGAAGCGCTGGGCGCTCTCCGCGCCGCCGAGGAAGCCCTTCGCCACGCCCAGAAGATGGAAGCCGTCGGCCAGCTTACCGGCGGCGTCGCCCATGACTTCAACAACCTGCTCCAGGCGATCCTGGGCAATCTGGACATGCTGAAGGACAAGCTGGCCGACCGCCCGGACCTGCTCCGCCATGTCAACTTCGCGAGCCAAGCGGGCGACCGCGCCGCGATCCTGACCCAGCGCCTGCTTGCCTTCGCCCGGCGCCAGCCGCTGGCCCCGACCAGCCTCAACCTGAACGCGCTGGTGGGCGGCATGCAGGAACTGCTTCAGCGCTCGGTGGGGGAGGCGATCCAGGTCGAAGCCATCCTGGCCGGCGGCCTCTGGCGCACCTGGGCCGACGCCAATCAGGTGGAAAACGGCCTGCTCAACCTTGCCATCAACGCCCGCGACGCGATGCCGGGGGCGGCAAGCTGACCATCGAGACCGCCAACACCCATCTGGACAACACCTATGTCACCGCCGAATTCGGCCTGACGCCCGGCGAATACGTCGTGCTGTGCGTCACCGATACCGGCTCCGGCATGCCGCCCGATGTCCTGGCGCGGGCGTTCGAGCCCTTCTACACGACCAAGCCGATCGGGCAGGGCACCGGCCTTGGCCTCAGCCAGCTCTACGGCTTCGCCCGCCAGTCCGGCGGCCACGCGGCGATTTATTCCGAGGAAGGCAAGGGCACGACGGTCAAGCTCTACCTGCCGCGCCACCACGGCGCCCCCCAAGCCGAACCCGCCGCCCCGGCGCTGCCCGAAATCCAGGCCGCACAGGAAGGCGAAACGATCCTGGTCCTGGAGGACGAGGGCCTTGTCCGCATGCTGATGGTGCAGACGCTGGAGGACAAGGGATACCGCGTGATCGAGGCGCACGAGCCGCAGCTTGCCCTGCAAGCCCTGGAAACCGAGCCGAAAATCGACCTTCTCGCGACCGATGTCGGCCTTCCCGGCATGAACGGCCGTCAGGTCGCCGAAATCGCCCGCCGCCTGAAACCCGGCATCGCCGTCCTGTTCCTGACCGGCTACGCCCACAACGCGGCACTGGGCGACGAACCGCTTGGCCCCCGCACCCAGGTGCTCAGCAAACCCTTCAACTCCCGCGCGCTGCTGGCGAAGATCAACGCCATGCTGGAAAGCCGGGGGTAGCGGGGGTGACCATTTCCGTCATGCCCCCGCAATCAGGCCCTTCCCAACATCCGACGAATTTGAATAAAGTAGAGGAGTTGGAAGGGGTGCGCGAACACCCCTCCCGATGGCTCCGTCAGAGGTTCAGGCCGATCTCGATATCAATCTCGATCGTTTGTCCCTTCCAACGGAGCCGGATGGTCCATTTAATCATGGACACTCCCTCCTCTGGTATGTCTCGGTGGAGCGGACCAGTCTGCTCCACCGGACGGAGGCGAGAATAGGGGCAACCTCCGCAACTAAATACGGGAACCTGCATGCTGCGGCATGCTGCCCCGGTAGCGGCGGCGCTTCATGTCGCGTTCAGGAAGCTCTGAGCGATCAGCGTTGCCGCTCCCTCGTAGGTCGGTGTAGAGCGAAGCGGCACCCGACAAGCCGGCGCGTCGATGCTGGCTGCCGCTTCGCTCTATACCAACCTGCAAGCGGGCACCTGTCGATGGTTCCTGAATACGAGATCGGTCTTTCCATCCGCCTCGGCAAATCACCGCAAAGGTGGCAACTTGTCGAACGGGTTCAGGACCGGCACGCCCAGCGGTTCGAAATGCCGGACGTTCCGCGTGAGGATGACAAGATCATGGTGAAGGGCTGTGGCGGCGATCAGGATGTCGGCGAAGCCTGGGGCATGGCCGCGACCCTCTGGCGGTATCCGAGAGCTTTCCGGCAGTTCGCGATACCGCCAGATCGATCGCCAGTATCCGGCTTCCATACAGATGCACCAGGGCTTCCAGCCATTCCGCCAGATCCGCTGCCTTGCGCGTCGCCCCTTCACGCCGCGCCTTTGCAATCCCGTCTTCGATCTCGGTCACGGTCACTACGGACAGGAAGAGCGCGTCTGACGCCTCGTCCATCCAGGTGACAAGATCCATCCAGGCGACAGGGCCGGTGCCGGCCTGGGTTTTCGCCCGCGCGCCGGCCGAAATCACATTGGTGTCGATCAGATACATCAAGCCCGGAACCGCGGTCAGAATTCCGCCTGCCGGATCGGTGTCCTGTCCCGCTCGGGCAGGTCTTCAGTCTCAACCGGTGCCGCCATCAGCAAGCGGCCAAAGGAAGGGACCCGCGACAGGCGCTCCCATTCCTCAAAGCTGAGAATCACCGCTTCCGGCTTGCCGTGCCGCGTGATGACCGACGGCTGGCCCCGAAGAGCGTCGTCAACTACAGCCGACAAGGTCGCCTTGGCTTCCCTCAACTGGATCTCGCGCATGGCACTGCCCCCGATGTGACTACAGTAGTCATATACATCGGCGACAAGGCTGTCAACCCTAGAGGAGGAGAGGCGGAACGATCAACATCAACTCAGCACCACTCCCATATCGCTGCTGACGGCAGACGTCCAAGTTTCCTATGTTGATTTGAAGCAACACATAGCCGATATAGGTAAACTCAAGCCAACATGGCAAATACAAGCAGGATCACTGAAGCACCCCCCCGCCGCTATCGAGGACGCCTTGAAGAGGCTTCTGCCGGAACATCCGCACCGCGCGTTTGCGCCGCGAACTGCGGCTTGAGGACGTGGCCAAACGCATGGGAACGTCCCGGTTCACGTTGGCTGACATCGAGAAGGGCAAGCCGGGCACCTCCGCCGCCGCGTATCCCGGCGCCCTATGGGCACTGGGCCTGCTTGAGCAAATCACCGACGTGGCCGATCCTGACCGTGACGATGAAAAGGTTCTGGAGAGCGCCAGGGCACCCAAGCAAGCGCCTCACCGCAGGAAACTCGACAATGACTTCTGAACGCCAGTGCTATGTATATATCGTGCTGCCGGGACGTTACACCGGAATGTCAAGACTTCCGCAAACATCGGGATTGACAATTCGCATCAATGCTCATTGTGGGAGCGAAGGCTTGAAATCGCTCTCCCTACATAACTCGCGCGGCAAGTTACGGCTGACAGAAGCCATGTTGCTGGGCGCAAGTACGGCACATCGCCGAGACAAGGTAGGCTGTGGAACTGGAGCTGGCAGCCTTTGCGGATGAGCGGCAGCGTTTCAATTAACGGCGCTCCACAAATTCGAATAAGGACATTTTCCGGCGAGGGAACAGCGTCAGTCGGGAGAACTGCTTGAGTGCGCAATCAGCTTGAAAAGCTACATGGCGAAGAGGTTCGTGGTCGCTGCTTCGCTGGCATTCGCGTGCTAGACGCTATTTCCATGGCTTTTTCGCTTGAAATAGGAACTTTGTCATGATATTGCTCGTTCCGGAAAGGCACGAACTATGCCTGGATCTCAATCAGCCGCCCTTATGGGCGGCTTTTTTATGTGGAGCATCGCGATGAAGGCCGTATTCAAAATTAGCAGCAAATACAAGCGTGGACCCAAAGGATGTTATTCTTGTCAAAGAAGCGTTATTCAACTTGGGTCATTATGAAGTTCCAGAGTATGGCCTGACACCGTTTCCTGATAGAAGGCTTTTTGACGGAATACGCAAGTTCCAAGAGTCGAGCAAATTGCAGGTTAATGGGGAAATAAATCCTGTAGATGAGACTGAGGATGAATTGGCTGGAAGGTCTCTATATCCTGCACTGCATAAAATGCGGTGCTCCGCATGGTGGGGCATTTGGTGATCTATGTTACTTTTGCCATTTGAAAATTGGTAATTCAATTGGTAATTCAGAAGATGGTAATTCAGAAGGCGACCAATCAGAAGCCTAACTCAGATAAAGTGTAATATCTCCTTCTGTATAGCCAAGCAGGCGCCCGAGTGCTCTTTCCTGATCGGCCTCTGGCGCCTTCAGTTCTTCAAATATTGCTCGTAATATTTTGACAGCCTCCAGTATGCGTGCTGATTCGCTTGATAAAGCGTAAAGAACACATTTTACAACTGGCGCTGTCGAGTCAAGCGGCTTGAATAGGAAATCAGCTTTCACAAAGTTTCCGGAAGTCACATAGCAATCAAACTGTTCTTCGGGTATGACCCATGCCTCGCTTTCAATCGCGTAGAATAATGCCAGCGGCTTTTTCCCCGCTAACATGAGTTCAAGTTCCTTTCCTTCATGTGGTGCAATTGAAGGCTTCGCGCTATGATCTATATTATTCTGCATGAATCTGGCTTTCATGATGTTGAAAATGTTGGGAATTACGGCGACATAGTTTTAACAAGTGGACAGAATCGCGGTGACACTATTGTATTTGCTCAAGTGGCTGGAACTGAGGCGCCTGCTCGTGCCGCGCGATGACGACCCATGAAGGCTTTGGTACCGAATAGTCCCGCCAGCAGTCCGGGAACGCTGAGATCGACATCCAGCTTTTCCCAATGCAGGCCGTAGCCCTGTCCCAGCACCTCCACTTCGGCCAACACCTCGGGGCTTGCATCTTCCAATTCCTGGGTCAAATGCGCCGAGAAGGCGAAATTGCATCCATTGGTGAGATCTACGAGGATGCGACCGCTGCCGACGTCGGAATGGGCGGTTCTGGCCCGAGGCTCAGTCGTCAGCAATTCAGCGCCGTGCGGCTCAGCTTGGCTCAGTTGCGCATCAATTAGGGACGAGTTGTCAGGATCAGATGCGGCGTTCACGTCAACCTCTTCTTCAGGCTCTTCTTCGGGTGTGGTGCGAAAGCGAGACCAATCCGTCTTGCCTATCAGTTTCGGCAGCACGGGCCAACCAGTTTAATAGTATGAAGTTGGGCCGCGTGTCTTCTGGTTTTGACCGATCCGCGTGTTTGATTTTCTGTCGGATTGAAGTCCGCAAGCTCGCCATGCTATGAACTGACCCGCGCTCTCCGCGCCGGATCTCTGACATGTGAACAGAAAAAACACACGGCAAGCGAGCACCACGGTAATGTGGTGGAACAGGGGTGACGCAATGCGTGGTCGGAGGAACAACCACACCTTGTCCGTGATGACAATTGCGTACATCCACGTCCTTGTAGGGGGTGTCTACATCGCCTCAGCCGAACACCTCCGCCTGTCCCCGCTCCGCCGACCGGTACGCGCCGAACGTCAGTTCCAGCGTCCGCAGGTTATCCGCCCCCGAGGTGTCCGGCTCCCGGCCCTCCCGCAGGCAATCGACCCAGTGGCGCTGGATCGCGAGAACGCTGTCCTGCACCACGTGCCAGGGCAGGCTTGCCCACGGCAGGAGTTCGGCGTCAACCGGGCGGACCTCCCGGTGCCCCGGCCGGCTCAGCACAAGGCGGTAGCCCTGCTCAAGCTCCACCGTGCCGTCCGTGCCCTCGATCCGCACCAGACACTCGGGGAAGGGTTCCGGCTCCGTCCGGGTCGCGGTGGAAAGCTCCACGACGCAGGTGACGCCGCTGTGGAAGTCCACCAGCATGGTGGCGGTGTCCTCGCCGCGCACCCTCGGATCGACCCGCGCGGTCCGGCAGTAAAGCCGGCCGGCCTCGCCGAACAGGAAGCGCGCCACGTCCAGCAGGTGCAGGCCGACATCCATGATGATGTAGCGTTCATCCTCGGCCAGATAGGGCTGGTTCGCGATGATGTCGAAGCCGTGGCGGAACTGGACGCGGCCAAAGAAGGGACGCCCGGCCCAGCCCTCGTCCAGCACCTGTTTCACCGCCAGCAGCGGATGCTGCCAGCGGAAATTCTCGTGGACCATAAGCTGCACGCCCGCATCGGCGCAGGCCCGCACCATCGCCTCCGCATCCTCCAGGCTGGCCGCGAAGGGCTTCTGGCAGATCGCGGGCACGCCATGGCGCGCCGCCAGTTCCACCAGGGGGCGGTGGGACGGAAGCGTCGTCGCGATGTCCACGAAGTCGGGCTTCTGCTTCGGCCAGCATGGTTTCGGCATCGGCGTAAGCGCGGGGAATGCCGAAGCGGCGGGCTGCGGCTTCCGCCTTGGCAAGGTCGCGGTCGCAGACCGCCACCAGCTCGACGCCCTCCAGCGGAGTGTCCCGCATGCTGGTCCAGGCGTTCAGGTGGTTCTCGGCGAAGAAGCCGCAGCCGATCAGCGTGCCGCGCAGCTTGCCCGTCCGGGGGGTGTACGAAGAAGTCGTCGTCATACGGGTCCTCCTCATGCGGATCGCTGCGGGATGCGGTATGCGGCCGGGCCATGCCGTCATTCCGTCAGCTCTCGAACTGCCGGTACAGCTTGCTCGCCCGCTTCAGATGGTCGGACATGGCGGCTGCCGCCTCTTCCGGATCGTGCTTGGCGATGCCGTTGAAGATGCGTTCGTGTTCCTCGATCGTGATCTGTTCGGCTCCCGGCGCCCGCAGCAGGCTGACATGGTAGACCGCCAGCCAGTCGAACATCGCCTGCGCCACGGCGGAGTAGATCGGGTTGCCGGAAATCGCGGCGATCTCGCGGTGAAAGGCCATGTCGCGGGCGAGGAAGCTGGACAGGTCCGTTCAAACTGTCGCGATGCTCCTGAAGCCGCCGCTCCAGCCGGCGATGTCGGCGTCACTCGCCCGCTCGGCGGCAAGGCGGACCATGCCGACTTCGAAGAAGACGCGGGCTTCCTTCAGGTGCTCCAGGTTCTCAGGGGCGGTGGCGAGGAAATGCTTGGCGGTTTCTCCGACCTGACCGATCAGCTTCGCGGCGGTGATCGGCGTGACCCGCGCCCGCTCTCCATGGGTGATGGAAACCAGACCCATGTGGGAAAGGGTCTGCATCGCCTCCCGGATGGCGGGCCGTCCGACCTGGAACATCTCCATAAGCTGACGCTCGGACGGAAGCTGGTCCCCGGCGGCATATTCGCCGCTGGTGATGCGGGACAGCAGGCGATCCAGCACCTCCTGGGACAGCTTGCGGCGCGGGATCGGGTCGGTGACGGTCATGGTCGGCTCTGATCAACTTCATGGGGGCGGGGATGCCCCAACCGGCATGATGATTGATCCGGGGACCGGAAAGCTCAAGGCGAAAACGGGGCGTCAGGTCCCTCCCGGATGCCGCAGTTTCCAGGCGCGGACCAGCAGGCCGCCGCCGACGAGCAGGGCCAGCAGCGTGATCGGCACGGCGATCAGGCGGGGGAAGAAGAAGGCCAGGATCGCCAGCGTCAGCAGGATCGCTCCGGCGCCGGCCAGCACTCCGGCTTCGGCGCGGCCTACCGCCCGGCGGTTGGTCAATGCCGCCCCCACCGTGTTGCCGATGCCGAGGCCGCCTGCGGCCATTCTCGCGGTGCTCTGCTTCTTCTGGCGGTGGGCGCCGGGACTGCGGGGGGTGACGGTGACGGCTTGGGGGCGGTGTTTGACGTCGAGCACGACTTCGGTCGATTGGCCCAAGTCTTCCAGGTACATGCTTTCCATCGCCTCGGCGAAGGAGCTGTCCTCGATCGCGACGTCCAGCTCCCAGTTGCCGATCCAACTGGCGATGTTGAGGTTGGTCGAACCGACGCGCGCCCAGTGGCCGTCGGCCACCGCCGTCTTGGCGTGGAGCATCGGGCCGTTCCATTCGAAGATCCGCACGCCGGCCTCCAGCAGCGGGCGGTAGCTGGCGCGGGACAGCGCCTGGGTGATCGGGATGTCGCTGATGCCGGGGACCAGCAGGCGGACATCGACGCCGTCGCGCGCCGCCTCTCCCAAGGCCTGGATATAGGCGGTGGTCCCGACGAAATAGGCGTCGGTCAGCCACAGCCGGTCCTGCACCCCGGCGGCGATCAGCAGGTCCAGGCGGTAGACGCCCATCTCCGACGGCTGGCCCTCGATCAGCCGGATCGACACGTCGCCGGAGGCTGAGCGGGTGCGGCGCGGGTTGGGCGCTTCAAGGCGCTCCAATGCCGGGCCGGCGGCGTTCCAGCTATGGCGGAACGCCGCTTCCAGGTCGTTCAGGACGGGGCCTTCGATCGCGACGCCGGTGTCGCGCCAGGGTTTCCGCTTGCCGGTCGGGTCGCCCATCCAGGCATCGCCGATGCACAGGCCGGAGACGAAGCCGATCCGGCCGTCCACCATCAGCGTCTTGCGGTGGTTGCGGCTGAGCCAGCCGAGCGGGCTTTCGAAACCGGGCGGGTTGAAGCAGCGGATCTGGACGCCGGCCTGCGCCAGCGTCCGGAGCATGGTGCGCGAGGTCTTCCGGAAGCAGCCGAGCCAGTCGTAGAGGAAGTGGATGCGGACTCCGGCGCGGGCGCGCTCCGCCAGCAGGTCCACGAAGGTCCGGCCGGTCGCGTCGTTGTAGATGATGTAGTTCTCGAACTGGACCGAGCTTTCCGCCGACTGGATCGCTTCCAGCCATGCCGGATAGTTCTCGGCGCCGTTTTTCAGCAATGTCAGGCTGTTGCCTGGAACCGCCGACGCTCCGGTAACCCTGGAAAGCGCCTGGCTCGCCAGCATCTGGTCCAGCGACCGCTCCTTGCGGGTCGCGGCGTGAACAACATTGGTCCTTGTCAAAGTATGTGCCGGCTTCATGTCATCTGTCTGTACGGGCGAATCTATTCGGGCACGAACCATTTGGGCCAATGCCGTCCGGAGAAACACACGCGAACCGATCCGGTTGCGGTTTCCCAGTTGGGCGAGGCGTTGGGGAACTCCAAGGGCTCCGAAATAGTTAACGTCTGAATGCGCCCCGGCTCCCGCAAGCAGGCGATGCTTCCCGATCAATCGAAGTCAAAGGGAGGTTCGTTTTGAACTCCATGCCGAAACACGGTCCGAACAGCGGGACCGCGCAAGCGATCCCTATCACCCTGACGATCAACGGCGAAGTTCGGCACTTGACGGTCGAGCCCTGGACCAGCGTCCTGGACCTGCTGCGCGACGAACTTGACCTGACAGGCACCAAAAAAGGCTGTGACCATGGCCAGTGTGGTGCTTGTACGGTGCTGATCGACGACCGCCGTGTCAACTCCTGCCTGACGCTGGCCGTCATGAAGGACGGCGCCCGCATCACCACGATCGAGGGACTGGCCGACGGCGACGCCCTGCACCCGATGCAGGACGCCTTCATCGAGCACGACGCCTTTCAATGCGGCTACTGTACGCCCGGACAGATCTGTTCGGCGGTGGGTTTGATGAAGGAGGGCAGGGCGCATTCGGCGGATGAAATCCGCGAGCTGATGAGCGGCAATCTGTGCCGCTGCGGCTGCTATGTGAACATCGTGGCCGCCATCGAGCAGGTGCTGGGCTCGGGCGATGCGCGGCTCAAGGAGGCTGCGGAATGAACCGGTTTTCCTATGCCCGCCCGACCGATGTCGCCGAGGCCGTCCGCGAAGTCGGGTCCGATCCTTCCGCCCGCTTCATCGCCGGCGGCACCAACCTGCTCGACCTGATGAAGTACAATGTCGAGCGGCCGACCCGGCTGGTCGATATCACCCGCCTGCCGCTGACCACCATCGACAAGGCCGATGGCGGAGGCCTTGCGGATCGGCGCTTTGGTGCCGAATTCCGATCTGGCATACGACGATGCGGTGACCGCGAAATACCCGCTGCTGAGGGATGCGATCCTGGCCGGCGCCTCGCCGCAGCTTCGCAACATGGCCTCGACCGGCGGCAACCTGCTTCAGCGGACCCGGTGCCTGTACTTCTATGACACGGGCACGCCGTGCAACAAGCGGGAGCCGGGCAGCGGCTGTTCGGCCATCGACGGCGTCAACCGCATCCATGCCATCCTCGGCACCAGCGGCAAATGCATCGCGACGCATCCGTCCGACATGTGCGTCGGGCTGGCGGCATTGAACGCCAAGGTGCATGTCGCGGGACCGTCCGGCGAGCGGGTCATTCCGATGGCCGATTTCCACCGGCTTCCGGGCGACGAGCCGGAGCGCGACACCAATCTGGGGCCGCAGGAACTGATCGTCGCGGTCGAGTTGCCGGATGAGGATTTCTCGAAGAACTACACGCTATCTGAAGCTGCGGGATCGGCTGTCCTATGCCTTCGCGCTGGTGTCGGTCGCCGCCGCCTTGCGGATCGACGGCGGCAAGATCGCGGAGGCGCGGATAGCGCTCGGCGGCGTCGCCCATAAGCCGTGGCGCGACACCTCGGCGGAGGACATGCTGCGCGGCAAGCCGGCTGAGGAAGCCTCGTTCCGCCCTGTCGCCGATCATATCCTGCGCGATGCCAAGGGCTTCGGCCACAACGACTTCAAGATCGATCTGGCGCGCCGGGCCATCGTCAGGGCGCTGTCGCAGGCAGCCGCTGGCACGCCGCAGACCCAGACCGACAAGCGCATTCAGTGAGGCCATAAGCCATGACCAGCAATATGACCAATCTTGACGGCAAGCGCGCCGTCCGCTATGTCGGAACGGCGCAGCGCCGGATCGACGGCCGCCTGAAGGTGACCGGCGGCGCCAAGTATGCCGGTGAGTTTCCGACGCCGGGCCTGACATATGGCTATGTGATCTCGTCCGATATCGCCCATGGCCGGATCACCCGCATCGACACCTCGGCCGCCGAGGCGGTGCCGGGCGTGATCAAGGTCTTCACCTACCAGAACCGGCCCAAGATCGCGTCGGACGACAAGAAGTACCAGGACCAGACTGCCCCTCCGGGCTCTCCGATGCGGCCCCTGGGCGACGACAAGATCGCCTATAGCGGCCAGCCCATCGCACTGGTCGTCGCGGAAACCTTCGAACTGGCGCGCTATGCCGCGACGCTGGTCGAGATCGAGTACGAGAGCTGGCCGCACAAGACGGACCTGGAAGCGGAGCGTTCTTCCTCCTACGTGCCGAAGGAGAAGCGGAACGGCATCTCCCCGGCGCCGCCGCCTCGCGGTGATGCGGATGCGGCTTTCGCCAAGGCTCCGGTGAAGTTCGAGAACGAGTACCGGGTCGCGGTGGAGCACCACAACCCGATGGAGCCGCATGCGACGACGGTGATCTGGGGGGACGACGGCAAGCTCGTCGTCTATGACAAGACCCAGGGCGTTCAGAACTCGCAGAACTATGTTACCGGCGTCTTCGGCCTGAAGAAGGACGACGTGCGGGTGATCTCGCCCTTCGTCGGCGGCGCTTTCGGCTCCGGCCTTCGGCCGCAGTACCAGCTTTTCCTGGCCGTGATGGCGGCGATGGAGCTGAAGCGGTCGGTGCGGGTGGTGCTGACGCGCGACCAGATGTTCACCTTCATCCATCGGCCGGACACGATCCAGACGCTCGGGATCGCCGCCGACAAGGACGGCAAGCTCCAGGCCATCAAACACGACGCGGTGGCGGAGACTTCGACGTTCGAGGACTACCAGGAGGTGGTCGTCAACTGGTCCGGCCTGCTGTACGACTGCGACAACACCAAGCTCACCTATGAGCTTGCCAAGATGAACACCTATACGCCGGGCGACATGCGGGCTCCGGGGGCGACCCTCGGCGTCTATGCCCTCGAATCCGCCATGGACGAGCTGGCCTATGCGACCGGCGTCGATCCGATCGAGCTCCGGCTGAAGAACTACGCGGAGAAGGACCGGAACGAGGACAAGCCGTTCAGCAGCAAGGAATTGCGCGCCTGCTACAGCCAGGGCGCCGAACGCTTCGGGTGGTCGAAGCGGACCGCTGAACCGCGCTCGATGCGCGAGGGCCGCGAGCTGATCGGCTGGGGCATGGCGACCGGCGTCTGGGAAGCGATGATGCAGCAGACCAGCGCGCGGGCCATTCTGACGCCAGACGGCAAGCTTGAGGTGGCGACCGCGACCGCCGATATCGGCACCGGGACCTACACCATCATGGCGCAGATCGCGGCGGATGAGCTGGGCGTTCCGATCGAGGACGTGACGGTCAAGATCGGCGACTTCGTCGCTGCCGAAATCGCCGGTCGAGGGTGGTTCCTGGGCGGCGGCCTCGGCCGGGACCGCCGTCACGGCCGCCTGCCACAAGGTGCGGGAAACCCTGTTCAACCATGCCCGCAAGGTCGAAGGCTCGCCGCTCGCCAATTTCAGCATCGACCGGGTCGTCTTCGAGAATGGCCGGATCTCGGTGGCCGGCGATCCGTCGCGGTTCGTGACGCTGGCGGATGCCATGGCGGCCATCGGGGAGCGGGAAATCTCGGCGGAGGAAACCACGGCTCCCGATCCGGAGACCAAGAAGAAATACGCCGGCTACACCCACTCCGCGATCTTCGCCGAGGTGCGGGTGGACGAGGAACTTGGCGTCATCCGCGTGACCCGGATCGTCAATGCGGTGGCCGCCGGCAAGATCCTGAACCTGAAGACCGCCCGCAGCCAGATCCTGGGCGGCGTGGTGTTCGGCATCGGCATGGCGCTTCATGAAGAAAGCCTGATGGACAAGAAGCTGGGCCGCTTCATGAACCACAACATCGCCGAATACCACATCCCGGCGAACGCCGATGTCTACGATATCGACGTGATCTTCGTCGATGAGCAGGACGACAAGGCGAGCCCGATCGGCGTCAAGGGGTTGGGCGAGATCGGCATCGTCGGCACGGCGGCCGCCATCGCCAACGCCATCTTCCACGCCACCGGGCGTCGCATCCGCCACCTGCCGATCACCATCGACAAGGTGATGGGGGCGGGGGAAACAAGGCTACGGCGCAGGCGGCGGAGTAGTAACCTCGGTGGTGGATTGCGGACCGTCGCGGCGGCGGGTACCGTCGCGGCGGTCCCGCCTTCGCATCCCGAGAAATCCAGCATGAAATACCGCCTCGCCATCTTCGACTTCGATGGCACCCTGGCCGACTAGCCTGCCGTGGTTCAGAAGCGTCTTCAACAGTGTCGCGACGCGTTACGGCTTCCGCGCATTGGACGACGCGGAGTTCGAAGAATTGAGAGGCATGGGTAACCGGGAGATCATCCGGCGTGTCGGTGTGCCGCTGTGGAAGATCCCGCTGATCGCGGCCCATATGAAGCGGCTGATGGCCGAGGATATCGACGGTATCGCCCTGTTCGACGGGGCGGCGGAGATGCTGCTGGATCTGAAGTCGTCGGGCATGCGGCTTGCCGTGGTGAGTTCCAATTCCGAAGAGAATATCCGGCGGGTGCTGGGGCATGAGAATGCCGGCACTGATCGACCACTATGGCTGCGGCGCATCGATCTTCGGCAAGCCGCCGAAGTTCAGGCAGGTCTTGCGCCGGAGCGGCGTGCGGGCGCACGAAGCGATCTGCATCGGCGACGAGGTCCGGGACGCCGAGGCGGCGCGGAGCCTCGGCATTCCTTTCGCCGCCGTGTCCTGGGGCTATGCGACGCCCGAACTGCTGGCGTCCCAGGCGCCGGATCAGATGTTCGCGTCCGTCGGCGATATCACGCGCGTCATCAGGGGATAGTCGTCAGGCGGAGTGGCGCTGCTTGCCGGCTCAGGCGGGCGTGGAGGTCGCGCAGGTATTTGGCGTCCATGTCGGTGAACTCGCCTTCGGCGATGTCGGATTTGAAGTCGAGCAGTTCCTGGCGGGTTTCCGGCGTCAGGTCCTGGTTGGTCAGCAACTCTTCGATCAGGGCCGTGTCGCTGGCGTAGCCTTCCCTGGGGCGGGGCGGAGTCGACGTCGAACAGATCGTCATCGGTGAAGGCGCCGCGATAATCGTCGTAATCCTCCCGTCGATGCCGGTGGCGGAGGACGGAGGGACCAGCAGTTCGCTCCAGGTCAGGCCGCTTTCCCGGACGCGGCGGTCGATCTCGCGCGCGGCGGCCAGCGCCTCGGCCTCGTCGGGATCGCCGAGGCGGTTGAGCAAGGCGATGAAGCTGTCGCGGTCGAGATGGGGCATTCCTGTCTCCGTTTGGGTGTTGTTGGGCGATTTTAGCAGTATCAGGTGTTCCGATGCGCTGTGTTTTCAACGCTCATCGCGGCCTTCCGGGAACACGGGTTGGGAGAGTATGGTTTTTGCCGTGGGGCGTGCTAGGGTCGCGCCCTGTTCGTCAGCAGCCCATTCAGTCAGCATACGAGAAGACCATGCCGTCGTTTGACATCGTATCGAAGACCGAAATTCCGGAAGTCGACAATGCCCTGGACGGGGTGACCCGCGAGATCGGGCAGCGTTACGACTTCAAGGGCTCGCGCTGCTCCATCGAGCGCAAGGAGAACGAGCTTACCCTTCTGGCCGACGATGACCTGAAGATGAAGCAGATGCATGAACTGCTGGTCGTGCATTTCACGCGGCGCAAGCTCGATCCGGGCGCGCTTCGATTACGGCAAGCCGGAGAAGGCGGCCGGTGACAGCGTCCGGCAGGTCATCACCGTCAAGCAGGGCATCGACAAGGACCTTGCCAAGCAGATCACCAAGGCGATCAAGGACAGCAAGATGAAGGTCCAGGCGTCGATCCAGGGTGACGAGCTGCGCGTGACCGGCAAGAAGATCGACGATCTTCAGGCCGCCATCGCCATGGTCAAGGGGCTGAAGATCGAGCAGCCCTTGCAGTACATCAATTTCCGCGACTAGCGTTTCAGCGTTCCGTCACGATGAAGCGGCGGCGGTCGCCTTCCAGCACCAGACAGGTGAGGCGGCCGCTGGCATAGGCTCCCGTGTCGATGCCGATCCGGTTGCTGCGGATTTCCGGCAATTCGCTGATCGTGTGGCCGTGGACGACGACCTTGCCGTGATCGGCGTTGGAGGTCAGGAACTCCTCCCTGATCCACAGCATGTCGTCGCGGTCCTGCTTGTTCAGCGGCACGCCCGGCTTGATGCCGGCATGGGTGAAGAAATAGTCGCCGATGGTCAGGCTTGGCCGCAGATGGCTGAGGAAGCTGACATGCGACGGCGGCATCACCCGGCGCAGTTCCTGCTGGGCATAGGCGATGCGCTGCTCCTGCGTCATGCCGGACGGGATCTGGACACCATAGCTGTGCAGGGTGGCGAGGCCGCCGAACTTGAACCAGCCGGGACCCACGGCGGGATTGGTCAGGAATTCCTGGAAGGTCGCTTCATGGTTGCCGCGCAGATGCACCGCGCCGAAGGTGGCGGGCGGGCCGCCGATCATGATGTCGATCACTTGGCGGGAATGCAGCCCGCGGTCCACGTAATCGCCGAGATATACCAGATAGTTGACCGGTCCGGGCGCCGCTTTGGCATCCTCGGTCACCATGTCGAGCAGGCGCATCAGCAGATCCGCGCGGCCATGGATGTCACCGATCGCGTAGACCCGGATGCCTCGCGGCACGGTCGCTGCGACCTGCTCCTCATCCTGACGCTTGCGCAGAAAATTCAACACCACGTTGGCAGATCTTTCCGGTAAACTCATCAAGTCCCTCCGGCCCAAGAAATAAGCGCTCACGATGGCTAATTCGAGGTCTATCAGGAGCTTGGACGGCAGCTTTGTCGAGGGGTTTTCCACATGCCGAAGCGGTACTGAGACTGTGCGGACCTGAAGTCGTGGCCAAGGGTTATTTCGTTTGTATCCGCAAGACATGAATGGTTCGCAAGACGTGGGCCAAACCGGCTATATGCATCGCGGGCGGTTTGTCGCAGAGTTGTGCGGTGTAGTCTGGACGGGACGAGGTGCTCAAACGGGAGGCGGGTGCCCAAACCGGCGGCTTACTCCGGCTTGGCGATATGCACCGCCACGCCATGCGCGCTCAGCACCTCGGCCAGCGGCGGCGGCGGGGCCTTGTCGGTGAACAAGGCCGAGACTTCGCCGATATGGCCCAGACGGACCATGGCGTTGCGGCCGAACTTGCTGTGGTCGGTACAGAGGAAGACGGTGCGGGCGTTGCGGATGATCGCCTGCGCCACGCGGACTTCGCGGTAGTCGAAATCCAGCAGCGTGCCGTCCAGATCGATGCCGCTGATCCCGATGATGCCGATATCGACCTTGAACTGGTTGATGAAGTCGATCGTCGCCTCGCCGATGATGCCGCCGTCCCGGTTGC
This sequence comes from uncultured Alphaproteobacteria bacterium, assembly GCA_963848585.1. Lineage (GTDB taxonomy): Bacteria > Pseudomonadota > Alphaproteobacteria > Azospirillales > Azospirillaceae > Skermanella. Next base: position 22,081 of record CAWKET010000022.1, read on the forward strand.
GGACAAGGCCGCCGGCGATCAGCACGTCGAGGTCGGTTCCCGCCGCCAGGAAGGCCGCGACGTTCAGGTTGTTGGTGATGACGCTGAGGCTCTTGTGGTTGACCAGTTCCTGGGCGACCGCCTCGGTCGTCGTGCCGATATTGATGAAGAGGGAGACGCCTTCCGGCACATGGCGGGCGACAAGGCGGCCGATCGCGCGCTTGGCCTCCGACCCCAGCGCCTTGCGCTCGACGTAATCGACATTGTGGGTGCTGGAGCGGGGCACGGCGCCGCCGTGGTGGCGTTCCAGCAGGCCCTGTTCGCAAAGCTGGTTGATGTCGCGGCGGATGGTCTGGGGCGTCACTTCGAACTGGCGGGACAGCCCGTCGATCGAGACGAAGCCCTGCCGGCCGGCGAGGTCGAGGATCTGCTGCTGGCGGGTGTCGCTCTTCATGATGCTGACCCCGCCGGGGCGATGCCGCAGCCGCGCAGCACGAAGGCGATCACTTCATCGGTGGCCTCCTCCCACGCGGCGTCGCTGAGGCTTTCGACATTCATCACCGCCCGGATCTGGACCGCGAAATCGGCATAGGTCTGGGTCATGGCCCAGATCATGAAGAACAGGTGGCGCGGGTCGAGCGCCGCCATCCGGCCTTCGGCGATCCAGCCCGCGATGATGCGCGACTTGGCTTCGACCCGCTGTTTCAAATCGATCTCCAGATAGTCGGTCAGGTAAGGTGCGCCGCTCAGCAACTCGTTGGCGAACACTCTGGAGGCAAAGGGGCGGGTGCGGGAATGGCGCATCTTGGCGCGGACATAGCCGGCGAGCGCTTGCGCCGGATCGCTGTTCGGGAGCATCGCGTCGGTGGCGTCGAGCCAGAGTTCCAGGATGGCGGTCAGGACGGCTTGATAAAGCTGCTCTTTGGTGCCGAAGTAATAATGCAGGTTCGCCTTGGGCAGACCCGCCGCTTGCGCTATCTGCGCCATGGTGGCGCCGGCAAGGCCGGTTTCGGCGAAGACCCGCTCGGCCGCTTCCAGGATGCGGGCCTCGTTTTCCCGCCGGATACGGCCACGGGAAGCATTGGTGCGCTGTGAAGCCGAATTATTCATCAGATCGCTCATTTGAGCAGCATTCCGTCCCATTATTTTGCATTTTTGAAACAAGTTGACCAAGCGGTCAATTTCTTTATAGCATCTGTCCAAACATACCAACAAACGGAACAGGAGCAGGCGGGATGACGAGCGTGATGGACGTGCCGGCGGACATCGCTCCCGGACGGCTTTCGCCACGGGAGTACGAGGTCAATTTCGACGATGCCACACCTCCGCTGAACCGGAAACAGGCGCTGATCGAGGCGGCGCGCTGCTATTTCTGCTACGACGCCCCGTGCATGGAGGCGTGCCCGACAGGGATCGACATCCCGAGCTTCATCCGGAAAATCGCGACCGACAACGTCAAGGGGGCGGCGGTCACGATCCTGGAAGACAACATCATGGGCGGCACCTGCGCGCGGGTCTGCCCGACCGAGATCCTGTGCGAGCAGGCCTGCGTGCGGACGGCCCAGGAACACAAGCCGGTGACCATCGGGGCGCTCCAGCGCTATGCCACGGACTGGCTGTTCGACCGGGAGATCCAGCCTTTCACCCGCGCCGAGCCGACGGGGCGGAAGGTCGCCGTCGTGGGCGCCGGGCCGGCGGGGCTGTCGTGCGCCCACGCGCTGGCGCTGCATGGGCATGAGGTGACCGTGTTCGAGATGCTGCCCAAAGCCGGGCGGGCTGAACGAGTACGGCATCGCCGCCTACAAGATGACCAACGACTTCGCGCAGCGGGAGGTCGATTTCATCCTGTCGGTCGGAGGCGTCACCGTCGAGTACGGCAAGGCGCTGGGGCGGGACATCACGCTGGCGCAGCTTCGGGCGGACTACGACGCCGTCTTCCTTGGGATTGGGCACAACGCGGTCAACGCGCTGCGGATCGAGGGCGAGGATCTGGCGGGCGTCAGCAACGCGGTCGATTTCATCGCGGAGCTTCGGCAGGCGGCGGACAAATCGGTGCTGCCGGTCGGGCGGAAGATCGTCGTGATCGGCGGCGGCAATACCGCCATCGACGTCGCCACCCAGTCGAAGCGGCTGGGGGCGGAGGACGTGACCATCGTCTACCGGCGCGGGCCGGAATCCATGTCGGCGACGGGGGCCGAGCAGGAATGGGCGCAGACCAACGGCGTCAGGATCAAGTACTGGGCGCAGCCGCGCTCGCTGCTGGGGGCCGGGGGTTCGTTGCGGGAAGTGGAGTTCGAGTACACGGTGCTGGACGAGGCGGGCAGGCTGGCGGGGACGGGGGAGTTCTTCCGGATTCCGGCCGACATGGTGTTCAAGGCGATCGGCCAGAGCTTCGTGCCCGCGGCGGTCGGTGACGGCGGCCTTGCGGAGATCCTGGAGTTCCAGCCGGACGGGCGGTTCGCGGTGAACGAGGACCGGCAGACCTCGCTGGCGAATGTGTTTGCCGGCGGGGACTGTATCGGGGGGATAGACCTGACCGTTTCGGCGGTTCAGGACGGCAAAGTGGCGGCGCGGGCGATCCATCGCCTGCTCAGCGGTTCGTGACGGCGGCGGACAAGGTAAGCAGGGGATAACAGGATCATGGCAAATCTCGTCAGCAACTTCGTCGGCATCCGGTCGCCCAACCCGTTCTGGCTGGCCTCGGCCCCGCCGACCGACAAGGAATACAACGTCGTCCGCGCCTTCCGAGCTGGCTGGGGCGGCGTGGTCTGGAAGACCTTGGGGGAGGACCCGCCGATCGTGAACGTGTCGTCCCGGTACGGCGCGTTCAGCTATAACGGCACGCGGGTGGCGGGCTTCAACAATATCGAACTGATCACCGACCGGCCGCTGGAGATCAATCTTCAGGAGATCAAGTCGGTCAAGAAGCAGTTTCCGGACCGGGCGGTCGTCGTCTCCCTGATGGTGCCGTGCGAGGAGGAAAGCTGGAAGCGCATCCTGGCCCAGGTGGAGGACACCGGGGCCGACGGCATCGAACTGAACTTCGGCTGCCCGCATGGCATGTCGGAGCGCGGCATGGGTTCGGCCGTGGGGCAGGTGCCTGAGTATGTCGAGATGGTCACCCGCTGGTGCAAGCAGTACAGCCGGATGCCGGTGATCGTCAAACTGACGCCCAACATCACCAATATCCTGGGGCCGGCGCGGGCGGCGAAGCGCGGCGGGGCCGATGCCGTGTCGCTGATCAACACGATCCAGTCGATCATGTCGGTCGATCTGGACGTGATGGCGCCGACGCCGGTGGTCGATGGCAAGGGCACCCATGGCGGCTATTGCGGCCCGGCGGTCAAGCCGATCGCGATGCGGATGGTGGCGGACATCGCCCGCGATCCCGAGTGCCAGGGCATGGCGATCAGCGGCATCGGCGGCATTTCCAACTGGCGGGATGCGGCGGAGTTCATCAGCCTTGGGGCCAGCACGGTGCAGGTCTGCACCGCCGTGATGCATCACGGCTTCCGGATCGTCGAGGAGATGAAGGACGGGCTGAACAACTGGATGGACGGCAAGGGATTCGGCGACGTCAAGGCGTTCACCGGCATGGCGATCCCCAATTACGTCCACTGGGAAGACCTGAACCTCAACTACAAGATCGTGGCGAAGATCGATCAGGAAACCTGCATCAAGTGCGGCTTGTGCCACATCGCCTGCGAGGACACGTCGCACCAGTCCATCGCGGCGCTTCAGGGTCGACGGCGGGACGGCGCTACGAGGTGATCGAGGAGGAATGCGTCGGCTGTAACCTGTGCATGCATATCTGTCCGGTGGAGAACTGCATCACCATGGAACGGCTGGACGACGGCTCGTCCTACCTGAGCTGGAAGGACCATCCCAACAACCCGATGCGGCGGGAGGCGGCGGAGTAGGGGCGGAGGGAAACGCGGGTGCGGCGGAATTCCATCGTGTGCGGGCGGCTGTGGCTACCCCATTCGATATATGCCATGACGGGGTTGTCGTCCCCGTCAGTGAATCGAATCCGCCGTGCCAACCCGCCTGTTCCACCGCCACGATGCCTACTTCAAACGCCTGCTCGATCAGCCCGGTACCGCTTTGGCCCTGCTTCGCGAGCGGTTGCCGGCGGTCGTGGCGCGGCGGCTGGTGGACGAGGAGCCGGAGGCGCTGCCGACCTCGTTCATCTCCGACGAATCTGGAGGAGCGCCGGCCTGACCGGCTGTACCGGACACGGACCAGGGAGGGGCAGCCGGTCCTGGTCTATACGCTGGTCGAGCATAAGTCCTCGCCCGACCACCGGACCGGGCTTCAGCTTCTGGGCTACGATGTCCAGATCCTGAACTGGTGGGACAAGCGGGAGGGGCGCGATGAGAACGGGCGTCTGCGGAAGCTGCCGGCGCTGTTCTCGATCGTCGTCTACAATGGCGAGGAGCGATGGAACGTTCCGCTGACCCTGGCCGGGGCGACGGAGGGCGGGGACGATGAGGAGATACGCCCCTGGCTGCCCGATCTGCGCTATACTCTGGTCGATCTCGGCCAGACGGATAGCGGGTTTCTGTCAAGGCACCGGGTGCTGCGGTTCGGCTTCAAGGTTCTCAAATACGGCGCGCGCGATGGCGATGTGCGTGAGATCCTGAAGATGCTGATCCGGGAGGCGTTGGCGGAGGAGTTGGACGACGAGATTGTGGTGCTCGTCCGTTTCGTGATGATGGAACCCAATGGGCTGAAAAAGGGAGTGCTGCGCGAAATGTTGACCGAAGTCATGCCGAAAAAGGCGGAGCGTCTCATGTCGATCGCCGAGCGAATGTGTCGCTGAAGGCCGAGGCCGAAATGCATTCTTCGTCTGATGACCCGGCGATTCGGTCCCGTTCCGGACGCGTACAGGCAGAGGGTCATGGACGGGAGCCTGGAGGAACTGGATGCGTGGGCGGATGCGCTGGTCGATGGCAAGACGCTCGACGAGATGTTCGCGCCGCCGCCTTCCAATCAAATCCTGACGCCTCTGGAACCCTGAGGGGTCCGGAATGGCACCCTCCTTGCTTCAAAGAAACGATAAGCACGCCTCACAGGGAGCATCATGCATAACCTTCAGATCAACGCGCAGCGGCTGTGGGACAGCATCATGGAAACGGCGCAGATCGGCGGGACGGCCAAGGGCGGCATCTGCCGGCTGACGCTGACCGATCTGGACCGGCAGGTGCGGGACTGGTTCGTTGCGCAGTGCGAGGAAGCTCGGCTGCACCGTCACCGTGGACGAGATGGGCAACATGTTCGCCCGCCGGCCCGGCAAGGACAATTCGCTGCCGCCCATCGCCATGGGCAGCCATCTCGACACCCAGCCGACCGGCGGCAAGTTCGACGGCGTCCTGGGCGTGCTGTCCGGGCTTGAGGTGCTGCGGACGCTGAAGGACACCGGGCTACGAGACCAACGCGCCGATCGAGGTGATCGACTGGACCAACGAGGAAGGCTCGCGCTTCGCGCCCGCCATGCTGGCGTCCGGCGTGTTCGCCGGGGTGTTCACGCGCGACTACGCCGACAGCCGCAAGGACCGCGAGGGCAAGAGCTTCGGCGAGGAGCTGGACCGGATCGGCTATCGCGGCACCGAGAAAGCCGGCGACCACAAGCTGGGCGCCTTTTTCGAGCTGCATATCGAGCAGGGGCCGATCCTTGAGGACGAGGAGAAGGTGATCGGCGTCGTCACCGGCGTCCAGGGCATGCGCTGGTACGAGGTGACCGTCACCGGGTTCAGAAAGCCATGCCGGCACCACGCCGATGCATCTGCGCAAGCGACGCGCTGGTCGGTGCGCGCCCGGATGGTCGAGGCGATCGACAAGGTGGCGCTGGACCATCCGCCGCTGGCGGTCTCCACCGTCGGGCTGATGGAGGTCAGGCCGAACAGCCGCAACGTCCTGCCGGGCGAGGTCTTCTTCACCATCGACCTGCGCCACCCCGAGGACGAGGTGGTCGACGCCATGGAGGCGGAGGTCAAGGCGGCTATCGAGCGGATCGCCGAGGAGCTTAAGCTGGAGATCAAGGTCGAGCAGGTCTGGGACTCGCCGCCGTCGAAGTTCGATCCGGCCTGCGTCGAATGCGGTGCGGACGGCGGCTGCAGAGAACGAGTACAGCCACCGGGAGATCGTTTCCGGCGCCGGGCACGATGCGGCCTACATGGCGCGGGTGGTGCCGACGGCGATGATCTTCATCCCCTGCGAAGAGGGCATCAGCCACAACGAGATCGAGAAGGCCGAGTACGAGCACGTGGCGGCCGGGGCGAATGTCCTGCTGCGGGCGGTGCTGGAGTACGACAACCGCGATACGCGAGCGACAGGGCGGCGTGATGGCTCCGGTACAGGCGGTGCTCGAAGGTGCGGCACCGGCGGCGGGGACTGGGGTGCAGCGCGCTCCGGTCGTGGAGGCTCGGGACCTCTCGCTGATCTTCCAGACGCCCGATGCGCCGGTCACGGCGCTGAGCGAGATCAACCTGACCATCCGGCGGGGAGATTTCGTCTCCCTGATCGGGCCGTCGGGGTGCGGCAAGACCACGCTGATGCGCGTGGTCGCCGATCTGGCGCGGCAGACTTCCGGCACGCTGCTGGTGAACGGCGGAACGTGCGGAGCAGGCGCGGCTGGACCGGGCCTATGGCTATGTCTTCCAGGCGCCGGCCCTGTACCCGTGGCGGTCGATCGAGCGCAACATCATGCTGCCGCTCGAGATCATGGGGATGTCGAAGGCCGAGCGGAGGGAGCGGGCGGCGCGCTACCTCGATCTGGTCGGGCTGAAGGGGTTCGAGAAGAAGTTCCCCTGGCAGTTGTCGGGCGGCATGCAGCAGCGGGTGTCGATCGCGCGCGCCCTGAGCTTCGAGCCGGCGCTGCTGCTGATGGACGAGCCGTTCGGGGCGCTGGACGAGATCACCCGCGACAACCTGAACGTCCATCTGCTGCGGCTGTGGGAGAAGACCGGGATCACGGTGATCTTCGTCACCCACTCCATCCCGGAAGCGGTCTTCCTGTCGTCGAAGATCGTCGTGATGTCGCCGCGTCCGGGCCGCATCCTGGAGGTGATCGACAGCGATCTGCCGACCGACCGCGACCTGGATGCCCGCGAGACGCCGGAGTTCCTGGAGATCGCGCACCGCGTGCGCGTGGCGCTGCGGGCGGGTCACAGCTATGACTGATGCGGTGGTGGCCGGCGGCGCTGCCGGTGCGGCGGAGCAGGGCTCGGGACGGCGCTGTCCTGCCCGTGGTGACGGTCCTGGCGGTGCTGCTGGCGGTCTGGTACGTGGCGGCGGTCTGGCTGAACGCGCCGCAGGTGACCGAGCAGTTGAACCGGGGCGGGACGGAGTGGGGCGTGTCGGATCTGGTCGCCGGCACCTGGGCGATGGAGCGGCCGGTGCTGCCGGCACCCCATCAGGTCGCGGTCGAGCTTTATGACTCGGTGTTCGGGCGGCCGGTCACGTCCAAGCGGAGCCTTGTCTACCATGCCCAGGTGACGCTGTCGGCGACGGTCGCGGGCTTCGCCCTTGGGCTTGCCATGGGGGTGCTGCTGGCGATCGGGATCGTCCATGTGACGGTGCTGGACCGGTCGCTGATGCCCTGGATCATCGCGTCGCAGACGATCCCGATCCTGGCCATAGCGCCGATGATCGTCGTGGTGCTGGGCAATCTCGGGTTCACCGGGTTGCTGCCCAAGGCCATCATTTCCGGCTATCTCAGCTTCTTCCCGATCGCCATCGGCATGGTGAAGGGGCTGCGCTCGCCCGACCCGCTGCAACTGGACCTGATGCGGACATACAGCGCGTCGAATGCGCAGACCTTCGCCAAGCTGCGCTGGCCGTCGAGCATGTCCTTCCTGTTCCCGAGCCTGAAGGTCGCCATAGCGCTGTCCCTGGTCGGCGCCATCGTCGCGGAACTGCCGACCGGCGCGCAGGCGGGGTTGGGCGCGCGGCTGCTGGCGGGGTCGTATTACGGGCAGACGATCCAGATCTGGGCGGCGCTGTTCATGTCGGCCTTCCTGGCGGTGGCGGCGGTCGGAGCCGTCGGGCTGGCGGAACGCGGGTTGACGCGTCATGCGGGGAGGCCGGCTGTGATCGCCCGTGTCGTGCTGACGCTGGTGGCGGGCTTGGCGGCGCTGGCCTTGCTGGCGGTGAGCCCGGTTGCGGCCTTGGCGGTCGGTGTGCGTGGCTGTGGCGGCCTGCGTCTGGGCGATGGGCGGGCTTGCCCGGCATGATGGCTGGGCGGCACGGCTTGCGGTGCCGCTGCTGTTCGGCGTCCTGCTGCTGTGGCTGTGGGAACTGGTGACGGTCGGGTTCGGCGTGCCGCGAATCCTGCTGCCGCCGCCGAGCATGATCGGGCATGCGCTTGCCGCCAATATCCCGACGCTGGCGGCGGATTTCCAGCAGACCGTGATCCGGTCGGTGATCCCCGGCTATATCATCGGCTGCGGGGCCGGGTTCCTGACGGCGGTCGCAATCGACCGCTCGCCCTTCCTGCAACGCGGATTGCTGCCGCTGGGCAGTCTGATCAGCGCCATGCCGATCGTCGGCATCGCTCCGATCATGGTCATGTGGTTCGGCTTCGACTGGCAGTCGAAGGCGGCGGTGATCGTGGTGATGACCTTCTTCCCCATGCTGGTCAATACGCTGGCGGGGCTTGCAGGCGGCGGGCGCCATGGAGCTTGACCTGATGCGGTCCTACGCGGCGGGCTATGGACAGACGCTGATGAAGCTGCGGCTTCCCGCAGCCATGCCGTTCGTCTTCAACGCCCTCAAGCTGAATTCGACCCTGGCGCTGATCGGCGCCATCGTGGCGGAGTTCTTCGGGACGCCGATCGTCGGCATGGGCTTCCGCATCTCCACCGAGGTGGCGCGGATGAATGTCGATGTGGTGTGGGCGACCATCGCCGTGGCGGCGGTGGCCGGATCGGCCTTTTACGGAATCATCTCGGTGATCGAGCGGGGAGCCACGTTCTGGCATCCTTCGTTTCGCAAATGACGTCAAAAACAAACTGAGGCTGGGAGTACTGGGTGATGCGGAAATTGGCTCTGGCCGGGATCGCCGCGGCAGCGGCGGCGGTAGCGATGGGTGGTGCGGTAACCAAGGCGTCGGCGGCTGATGCCCTGACCCTGCAACTGAAATGGGTGACCCAGGCGCAGTTCGCCGGGTACTACGTGGCCGCCGCGAAGGGCTTCTATCGAGGAAGCCGGACTGGATGTGACGATCAAGCCGGGCGGGCCGGACATCAACCCGTCCCAGGTGATCGCCGGCGGCGGTGCCGACGTGGTGGTGGACTGGATGCCGTCGGCGCTGGCGACCCGCGAGAAGGGCGTGCCGCTGGTCAACATCGCCCAGACCTTCAACAAGTCGGGCATGATGCTGACCTGCCGCAAGGACAGCGGCGTCACCAAGCCGGCGGACTTCAAGGGCAAGACGCTGGGCGTCTGGTTCTCGGGCAACGAGTATCCGTTCCTGTCCTGGATGGACAAGCTGGGCTACAGCACCAGCGGCGGCAATCCGGATATCAAGGTGCTGAAGCAGGGCTTCAACGTCGATCCGCTGCTTCAAAAACAAGCCGCCTGCATTTCGACCATGACCTATAACGAATACTGGCAGGTGATCGACGCGGGTATCCCCGAGTCCGAACTGGTCGTCTTCAAGTACGAGGACCAGGGCGTCGCGACGCTGGAGGACGGCCTCTACACTCTGGATGCGAAGCTGAAGGACCCGAAGATGGTCGATAAGCTCGCCCGCTTCGTGAAGGCGTCGATGAAGGGCTGGGATTACGCCGTCAAGAACCAGGACGAGGCGGTCGGGATCGTGCTGGACAACGACGCGTCGGGCGCCCAGACCGAGAAGCATCAGAAGCAGATGATCAGCGAGATCGCCAAGCTGCTTGAGGGCGGGGCGAAGCCCGGTTACCTGGACCCGGCGGCCTATGAGCGCACCGTCGGCGTCCTGATCAACGGCAAGTCCGATCCGGTCATCAGCAAGAAGCCGGAAGGCGCCTGGACTCACGAGGTCTGGGAGAAGGCGGGCCTCTGACCGCTTTAGCGGTAAAGGGAACAGCGGCGCTTCCAGAACCGTTTTCGGCGGAGTGTTCCGCCGATTGCCTGTTTTGGAAGCAGCCGACCCCATGAGGAAACTCGCCCATATTTCCGACCTGCATTTCGGCCGGATCGACGAGGAGGTCGTGGAGGCGCTTCTGGCCGATCTGCGGAGCCTCGGCCCCGACCTGATCGTCGTCAGCGGCGACCTGACCCAGCGGGGGCACCGGCACCAGTTCCGGGAGGCGCGGGCGTTTCTGGACCGGCTGAGCGCTCCTTATCTGGTCGTGCCGGGCAATCACGACATTCCGGGCGTCAATATGCTCGCCCGCTTCGCGGCGCCCTTCGCCCGGTACCAGCGCTATATCGAGCGGGACATGCGGCCGCTGCATCTGGACGCGGAGATCGCCGTTCTTGGGCTGAATACCGCCCGGCCGGTCAGGTCCGCACTGGAACTGGTCGCACGGACGGATCAATTCCGGGCAGATTGACCATGCCCGGTCGGTGTTCGAGCCGTTGGGCAGGCGACGTGTTCAAGGTCGTCGTGACCCATCACCCTTTCCTGCCGCCGCCCGACGCGCCGGAAACCAAGCTGGTCGGGCGTGCCGCCCTGGCGCTTCGGACATTCGAGAGCTGCGGGGTCGATCTGCTGCTGGCGGGGCATCTGCACCGGGGATACCACGGCGATATCAGGACGCACCATGCCGCGGTCAAGCGGTCGATCCTGGTGGCGCAGGCGTCCACCGCGACATCGACACGGCTCCGTAACGAACCCAACGCCTACAACGTGATCGAGGTCGATGGCGACCGGGTCGGCTTCGGCGTCAGGGTGTGGGACGGCAAGCTGTTCCGCTACCGCGCTTCCGGCCGGTTCATCCGGCGGGAAGGGCATTGGGTAGCGGACTGAGGCCAAGCGTTCAGTTGACCGGGGGCGGCGCCACCTGGGCATTCAGCGCCTCGTGATGTCGGGTCGATCTGGGCGCGGACGAGGGTGACGAGGTGGGCCGCCTGTTCGAAATTCGCGGCGTTGAGTTCGATCTCCCGGGCGATGGCGGCGATACGCTGAGCGCCGAGATTGGCGTTGGCGCCCTTCATGCCGTGGGCCGCCCGCTTGACCGCGACCGGATCGGCGCTGGCGATGGCGGCGTCGATCTCGTCGGCCTGAAGCCTGGCTTGGCCAGGGAAGAGGCCGAACATGTCCATCAGGTCTTCCGCGTCGAGACAGTCGTGCAACTGGTCCAGCATTCCCTGATCCAGCAGGGGAGTGGCGGCGAAGGGGTCGGCCGGCGACGACGGTTGAGGTGCGGGCGGTGTCGGCGCCGGCGGCGCTTCGGCCGGAGGGCCGGGCCGGGAGTTCGCCGACAACCCGGTCGATGGCGGCGAAGAGGTCGCCGGGACGCACCGGCTTGGAGACGTAGTCGTTCATTCCGACGCCGATATAACGCTCCTTGTCTCCCGCCATGGCGTGGGCCGTCACGGCGATCACGCGCGTATCGCCAAGGGGCGACGGCAGAGCGCGGATGGCTTCGGTGGCGGAGCAGCCGTCCATCACCGGCATCTGGATGTCCATCAGCACGAGATCATAGGGAGGTGCCGCTTTCGTCACCGCCGTCACGGCTTCCTGCCCGTTGGTGGCGGTTTCGACCGTGTGCTGCTTTCTGGTCAGCAGGCCGGTCAGCAGCGTCCGGTTTACCGGAACGTCATCGACGACGAGTATGCGCAAGGGACCGGTTTCCCGTGTAATTTCCGGAGCTTCCGGAACCGTCAGAGTGGCCGTGTCAGGGCCGGGCTGGCACTGCACGGTGAAGGTGAAGGTGCTGCCTTTTCCGAGTTCGCTCGTGACGCTGATATCGCCGCCGAGAAGCAGGCAGAGCTGACGGCAGATCGCCAGACCGAGGCCGGTGCCGCCGTAGCGCCGCGTGGTCGAACCGTCGGCCTGGGAGAACCGCTCGAACAGCTGGCTGATGAACTCCGGCGGGATGCCGATGCCGGTGTCGCTGACTTCGACGATGAGAGTGATGTCGTCGGGTCCGGTCTGCCGGGTGGAGAAGCGGATGTGGATCTTGCCCCGCTGGGTGAACTTCACCGCGTTGCCGACCAGATTGAACAGGACCTGCCGGATACGGCCGACATCGCCGCGCAGCGACAGGCGCGTGTCCGGATCGATGGTGTAGAACAGCTCGTTGCCGTTCTCATGCGCCTTGGGGTGCAGGATGGACACCACATCCTCGGCGGGCTGGGTCAGCAGGAAGTCTTCCGACTCCAGCACGATGCGCCCGGCTTCAAGCTTGGACAGGTCGAGTATGTCGTTGACGATGGTCAGCAGGTTTTCGGCCGAGCGCAGCGCCGATTGCGCGTGGCTCTGCGGTTCGGGCGCCAGACGGCTGTCCACCAGCAATCCCAGCAGGCCCATGACGCCGTTGAGCGGCGTGCGGATCTCGTGGCTGATATTGGCGAGGAACTCCGACTTGGCGCGGCTGGCGGCTTCGGCGTCCTGCTTCGCCAGATCCAGCGTTTCGGTCAGTTGCAGCAGTTCCCGGCGGGACCGGCTGCTTTGCGCGATGTACCACGCCGCCAGTCCCGCGAAGATGACGCTGAGCGCCGCCTGAATCACCGTCGCGAGGATGGTGAGGCGCTGCATCTCGTTGATTTCGGACCAGCGCTTGCGCCGCTTCGCCCGCGATTTCGGCATTGATGCCGAGCAGCATGGCCTGGATCGGCTCCCGCAGGGCGGGCATCCGGTGCAGCAGTTCCGCCAGCACCATGCTGTCGAGGCCGTGCGAGCGCTCCAGCAGGGCATCCGTTTCGGATACGAAACGGTTCAGTTCGCCCATGCCCTTTTCATAGAACTCGCGGCCACTGAACATCTGGCGGTAGGTACCGTCGCTGACGATGTTGAGCCGGCTTACGAAGACCTCGTAGCGCCGCTCCGCCGTGGCGGCGCTGCCGGTGCCGGTCACGGCTTCCAGCAGTGCCACATGGAGGCGCTGAAGCTCGCTCGAAAGCTGAAAGAAGGCCCATGCCTGATTGTCGCGACCGCCCGACAGGACGGTGGTGGTCTTGGATGGACAGCAGGTACTGGAGTCCGCCGACGATGGAGAAGGAGGCGATAACCGCCAGTCCGATCCCCGCCAGGGCGGACCGGAGGCCGCGTTTCACGGCTCGACCCTGATCCGGTCGATCTGCCAGATGGCGCGGAAGTACCAAGCGTCATTCTGCAGTTCCGGATGGTCGTCGAAGGGGAACATCAGCCAGAAGGGTCCGCGTCCGCGCGGCGGCAACCGTTCGCCGTTCATCGACAGCGCCAGGATCGGCTGGTAGCGCTCGATGTCGGCCATCGAAAGATCCACCTTGTAATCGTCGATGGCGATCAGGGAAACCTTTGAGCCGTGGGCGCCAAGCTGGGCCAGCACGTCGGTGAAGCGGGGGCCGGAGAACCGGGCGCTGCCGGTCCAGGGCGTTGCTGTCGTGATCTCGTGCGCCGGGAGGGATGCGAGTTGTTCCGACTCGATCAGCGCCGGCTTGGGTATGGCGCCGCCGGATACCGCGATTTCGGCGGCGCTGGCGGGAACGCATAGAAAAGCCAGCGCGGCCAGAAGCAAGGGGGCCACCGGTGCGACCCGGGCAAAGCGGCGAAGGGCGGCGAACATGACGACTGCTTACCCCGAATGAGATATCAATTCGGGCTAGTATAATACATTTTCGAAACGGATGCCCGAGCCTGCGACAGTCCGCCCTGAGACAAAAGCGGAAGGCCACGTGGAGTGTGGCCTTCCGGCTGTTGCCGTCGGGATGTCCGGCCGTCAGGGAGTGACGGCCGTGGCGACCTCGCGGTCCACGCCGACCGGCTTGTGCAGGTCGTTGTAGAGGTCGATCGCCTTGAAGACCGGCGGGAAGCAGGGACGGTCGATATAGCGGCCGGCGCCGCGCACGGTGCGCAGATCCCCGTCGGTCCAGACCAGCTTGCCCTGGGACAGGGTGTGGCGGGCGACGCCTTTCACTTCCATGCCTTCATAGATGTTGAAATCGACGTTCTGGTGGTGGGTCTTGGCGGAGATCGTGCGGGTGCCCTCCGGGTCCCAGACCACGAGGTCGGCGTCGGCCCCGACCTGGACAGTGCCCTTGCGCGGGTGGAGGTTGAAGATCTGGGCGCAGTTGGTCGAGGTGATCCGGACGAACTCGTTCGGCGTCAGGCGGCCGGTGCCGACGCCATGGTGCCAGAGGACCGACATGCGGTCTTCGATGCCGCCGGTGCCGTTGGGGATCTTGGTGAAATTGTCGCGGCCTGCGGCCTTCTGCGGCGCGCAGAAGCAGCAATGATCGGTCGCGGTGGTCTGGAGGTTGCCGGAGGTGAGGCCGGCCCACAGGGCGTCCTGGTGATGCTTCGCGCGGAACGGCGGGCTCATGACATAGGCGGCGGCGGTCTGCCAATCCGGATGCCGGTAGACCGATTCGTCGATCACGAGCTGCTGGGCCAGGACCTCGCCGAAGACGCGGTGGCCGGCGGCGCGGGCGCGGGCGATTGCCTGGGTGGCCTGCTCGGTCGAGACGTGGACGATATAGACCGGCGCTCCCAGCACATTGGCGATGGCGATGGCGCGCTGGGCGGCCTCGCCCTCGACCTGGGGCGGGCGGGACAGCGCATGGCCTTCGGGGCCGGTGATGCCCTGGTCGAGCATCTTCTTCTGGAGATGGAAGACGGCGTCGCCGTTTTCGGCATGGACGGTGCAGAGGGCGCCCAGCTCCTGCGCGCGGGCGAAGCTGTTCAGAAGGACGCCGTCATCGACCATGATGGCGCCCTTGTAGGCCATGAAGTGCTTGAAGGAGTTGACGCCGTGCTCGCGGGTCAGCACGCCCATCTCCTCGCGCACCTGATCGGACCACCACGTTACGGCGACGTGGAAGGAATAGTCGGTCGCCGCCTTTTCACCCCAGGAGCGCCACTGCGCGATAGGCTTCGATCAGCGACTGCTGCGGGCTGGGGATCACGAAGTCGATGATGGTGGTGGTGCCGCCGGCCGCACCCGCCGAGGTGCCGGTGAAGAAATCCTCGCTGGCGACCGTGCCCATGAAGGGCAGTTCCATATGGGTGTGCGGATCGATGCCGCCCGGCATCACATACATGCCCCCGGCATCGACCACTTCGGCGCCGGCCGGCGGATCGAAGCCGTCTTCGATGGCGGCGATGATGCCGTTCTCGCAATAGACATCGGCCCGGAAGCTCTGCTCGGCGGTGACGACCGTACCGCCGCGAATCAGGATCGACATGAAGCCCGTTCTCCCTTGTCATTGCGCCGGTGTGCGGCGCTGTTGACGACAAGCCTACCGCAGCCGGAACGGGTTTGTCGTAGAGGGTAATTGACGGAACGGATGACGGAGCAAAGCAAAAAGCCCCCGATGCCGGAGCATCGGGGGCTTTTGAAGATCCAAGCCGGAGGTTGGGCCGGCTTAGTGCAGGCCCGCTTAGTGCAGGTTGCGCCGCAGATCGGCGATGGAGGCGTCGATCAGCTTGGCGGACTGCTGCGCGTCCAGGTTCTGGGCGAGCAGGCGGCCGCCCGCGGCGACGGCGATATCCACCGTCAGGTTCTTCACTTCCTGAAGTGCGAGCGCTTCGGCCTGGGCGATCTTGTCCATCGCCTGGGCTTCACGCCGCTTCATCGCGGCTTCCAGATCGGCAGTGGAGTGCAGCCGCAGCCGCTCCGCTTCCTCACGGGCATGGGCGATGATGTCTTCGGCTTCCTTCAGCGCATCGCGCTGACGGCGCTGGTATGACGCGAGGGTAGCCTGAGCATCCTCACGCAGGCGCTGCGCCTCCTCCAACTCCTGGCGGATCTTGTCCGCCCGGTCGTCCAGCATCGCGGTCACGGCCTTGGCGGCGGGACGGAATGCGAGGACGGCGAAGATGATGGTGGCGAGGGCGACCCAGAATTCAGCAGCTTGAAACATCAGCCACGCTCCTGCATCACGGCGCCGACAGCCGCATCGGCCTGGCGCGGCATCGACCTTGATGCCGGCCAGCTTCTCAGCGGTCTGCTGGGCGATCTCCGCGGCCACTGAACGAACACTGGCCAGGGCGGTCTCCTTGGCCTCGTTGATCCGCTCCTCGGTGGCGCGGGTCTTGGCGGCGAGATCGGTATTGAACTGGGCCTGACGGCCAGCCGAAACCGACGAGATGTCGGCGGCGGTGGCGGCCATCACCGACTGGGCATGCGTCCGCGCGTCGGCCAGGGCCTTTTCGTAGCCAGCCATCACCCCGGCCGATTCCTTGCGGAGGTCGCCGGCCCGATCCAGATCGTTGGTGATCCGTTCCTGCCGCTCTTCCAGAACCTCGGCGACCTTGGGAAGGGCGACCTTGGACATCAGGAAGTAGAGGGTGATGAACGAAATCCCGAGCCAGATCAGCTGGGGGGAGAAGGCGGTCGCATCGAGCTGGGGCAGGCCGCCGCTGGCATGTTCGGCACCGTGTGCCGCATCGCCCGCGTGGGCTGCCCCATGGTCCGATTGGGCCAGGGCGCCGCCCGCCGTGACGACGAGCATCGTCCAGGCGAGACCAACGCGCCCGGCCAGCCCGCTGATCAGCGGACGAGCCAAAAACTTGGGCATGATCGATCCCCTAAGCTTGCGGCGCCGGTTGTCGGGACGTTGATCCCGCAAAACCCGGCGCCGCATGTGAGCGAAAACCAGCTTCGTTCAGGCTCGGGCTTAGGCGAACAGGATCAGGAAGGCGATCAGCAGCGCGAACAGCGCGACGGCTTCAGTCAGCGCGAAGCCCAGAATGCCGATCGGGAAGACCGCGGCGCGCGAGGCCGGGTTACGGGCGATCGAGGCGATCAGGGTCGCGAAGATGTTGCCGATACCCATGCCAACACCAGCGAGGGCGAAGACCGCCAGGCCGGCGCCGATGAACTTAGCGGCTTCTGTTTCCATGATAAAAACCTCTCTTGTGAGACTATGTTGGTAGACAGGGGAGTAGTGTGGAGTGACCCGCGGCGCGGCACCGATCCGTTGGGATCAGTGCAGTTCCAGGGCGTCGCGGATATAGAGGCAGGTCAGGATCGTGAAAACGTAGGCTTGCAGCATGGCAACCAGGATTTCAAAACCGACCAGTGCGATGTTGATCGCGAGCGGCAGGATGCCGACCGTGTAGCCGAGGCCGCCGAGCGGCGCCGCCGAGCAGAACCGAGAAGCCGCCGAACACCTTCAGCATCGTGTGGCCCGCCATCATGTTGGCGAACAACCGGATGGAGAGGCTGACCGGACGCGACAGGTACGACAGGATCTCGATCGGGATCAGGATCGGCGCCAGCGCCATCGGCACGCCTGACGGCATGAACAGCGTGAAGAAGTGGAAGCCGTGCTTGATCAGACCCAGCAGGGTGACGAACACGAACACCGTCAAGGCCAGCCCGAAGGTGACGATGATGTGGCTGGTGAAGGTGAAGGTGCCGGGGATCAGGCCGAGCAGGTTGCCGACCATGATGAACATGAACAGCGAGAACACGAAGGGGAAATACTTCCGCGCATCGGGACCCGCGTTGTCGCGCACCAGATTGGCGACGAATTCGTAAAACAGTTCAGCCAGCGACTGCATGCGGGTCGGAACGAGCGCGCGGCCGCGCATGCCGTAGACGATGAGGCCGGTGATCAGCGCTACCGTAATCACCATGTACAGCGCGGAATTGCTGAACGATGCGTCGAGGCCACCGATGTTGATCGGCAGATACCTCTGGATTTGGAATTGGTGAAGCGGATCCACGGTCGTCCTCGTTCAGCCAAACTTGTGCGTCTGGCGCTGTTATTGTTCCGATCCGTTCTTCGACTCCGGCTCTTTCCGGTATCCCGGAGCGTAGCCGATGCCGCTGACGGCACGGTAGACATTCACAATTCCCGCCCCGGCGCCAAGGAAAAACATCCCGATCAGGCCCCAGGGCGTCGTGCCCAGCCAGCGATCGAGCAGCATACCGCCGCCGACGCCGACGATCATGGCGGCGACCATCTCGATCCCGATGCGAAAGGCGAGCCCGATGGACTTCTTCGACAGGTTGTCGTCGCCTCCGGCCACTGGAGCCGGTCCGGCACTACGTTCCCGCGCCTTTTGCAAGCGAGCGTCGAGGTCGGCCAACGAAGGTGGGGGTGACTGGTCGTCGCTCATACTCGAAACCATCTCCCCCGGTTGGCCGGGCAACCGCACGAAAGCGGCGGCACCATACGGTTAGGCCGGTACCCTGTCAAGTCGCAAAACCCTCCTCTCAAGTGGTTGAATTTCTTGATTTTACTGGTCAAAACGGGGGTCTGAAAGGGGGCGAACCCCGCACTTTCGTCCTTAGGAACCCCCAATGCGACACTATGTACGCCGATCGTACGCGGGTGCGGTCGGGATCAGTGCGAGGGCATTGCCGGCGTGGCCGCCCGGTCCCATCGATCCCATGGCTTCGACCGGAACATCCACCTGTACGCTGCCGGCCTTCTCGAAAGTCAGGGTGAGGGGGAAGCTGGAGCCGGCTGTAAGCCCCTGGTTCAGGCCCAGCAGCATGATGTGGAAACCGCCCGGCTGCAGCTTCACGGTTTCGCCCGGCGGCAGCGGGATTCCGCCCTCCACCTCGCGCATCCGCATCACATCGCCGTCCTTGATGTGGGTATGAAGCTCGACCCGCTCGGCGACGCCGGACGACGCCGAAACGAGACGGTCCGGCGCGTCGCCGGTGTTGATGAGCGTCACGAACACGCCGCCCACCTTGGCGCCGGGCGGGGTGGCGCGCGCCCAGCTTGACTTCGATCCGGATGGGTCCTTGCTGCTGACCGTCTGCTGACCGGCCGCGGCGTGTACGTCCGGGCCATGCTGTGCCGCGGCGGGGGTGATCGCCGCCGCGGCAAGGAGAGCGGTGACGCTCAAAGCTGCGAAAATATGACGCATGGGGAGGCTCTCCGGCTTCTTCTCGTTGGGACTTCAGCGCGTCAGGACTTGATGTGGGCGCGGATACCCTGCGCCATCTTGTCCGGCGTGGTGCCGTGGGCGAAGGCTTCCAGGAAGCGGCCGTCCGGGCTCATCAGGTACACGAAGGACGAGTGGTCCATGGTGTAGTAACCGTCGTTCTCCTTGTTCGGCACCTTGGAATAATAGACCCGGTAGGCGCGCGCGGCGGCGGCGATCTGCTCCGGCGTGCCGGTCAGCCCGGCCATCCTGGGGTGGAACTGGGAGACATATCCGGCGAGTTGCGGCGGCGTGTCGCGTTCCGGATCGACGGTGATGAACAGGGGCTGCACCTGATCGGCCTGGCGGGCCCAACTGGTCGAGCGCCGTGGCCATGACCTGGAGTTCGGTCGGGCAGACATCCGGGCAGAAGGTGAAGCCGAAATAGATCAGCATATAGCGGCCCCGGTAGTCGGCATCGGTGACCGGCTCGGCCGGTCTGATCGGTCAGCGAGAAAGGTCCGCCGATCAGCGCTGTGCCCGTCTGGGTCCCGGAGGACGAATTCGTCGGCAGGCTGGAGATCTGCCACCAGACGATGCCGGCCGCGATCAGCAGGCCGATCAGTGTGCCGATGGCGAGGCGGAGGAGACGTTGGTTCATTATCCATGACTGCAGTTGCGGAAAGCCGGATGATTCGCTGCTTGACCGGGATATCTGTTCGGGTTGAGCTTGGGATCAGGAGGACCAATCGCCGCAGCCCGGCCGCAACGCCGCACTCCTTTAAGCCACCGCCCGGTGCCAGTCCATAAGGATCAGCCCCATGACGATCAGCCTCGGAAGGATCAGGCCATGAAAATCGGAATCGTCGGAGCCGGCTTCGTCGGCAGCGCCGCAGCCTATGCCATGGTGATGCGCGGAGTTGGCACGGAGATCGTGCTGGTGGACCGCAACCATGACTTGGCGGTGGCTCAGGCCGAAGACATCCATCACGCGACCCCCTTCGCGTATCCCATGCCCGTCAATGCGGGCGACTATGACGCCTTGGCCGACTCATGCGTCGTCGTGCTGGCGGCCGGCGCCAACCAGAAGCCGGGCGAGACGCGGCTGGAACTGCTGGAGCGCAACGCCGCCGTTTTCGGCGACATCATTCCGCGCGTGCTGGAGGCGGCGCCGCAGGCGATCCTGCTGGTGGCGACCAACCCGGTCGATGTCATGACCCAGGTGTCGCTGGAAATCGCGCGGCGGACCAAGCCGGACTTCCCGGCGGGCCGGGTGATCGGGTCGGGGACCATCCTGGATACCGCCCGCTTCCGGGCGCTGCTGGGCAAGCATCTGGGCATCTCGCCCAAATCGGTCCATGCCCATGTGCTGGGCGAGCACGGCGACAGCGAGGTGCTGCACTGGTCGGGCGCCGACGCCGGAGCCATGCCGATTTCCGCCTTCGCCGACGAGGTCGGCCGGCCCTTGACCGATGCCGTCCGGGCGGAGATCGATCAGGGCGTGCGCGGGGCCGCCGGCAAGATCATCAAGGGGAAGGGCGCCACGTGGTACGGCATCGGCGGCGGGCTGGCGCGGATCGTCCAGGCGATTTCCGACGATGAGCGGGCGGTGATGACCTGCTCGATCGTCAATCCGGAGGTGGCCGGCGTGCAGAACGTGGCGCTGTCGCTGCCCAGGATCGTCGGGCTGGGAGGCGTGCTGGCGACCATCCATCCGCATATGGATGAGCGTGAGGTGGCGGCTCTGGCGCGCAGCGCCGGCATCCTGAAGGAGGCGGTGACGAAGCTGGGGGTTGGATAGCACGTGTAACGTACGCGAAGCCGTGCGGCGGAAGACCGCCCCGCCGCACGGTGATCGCGTAACGCCTACGCCAGCAGCGGCATCATCGCGGCCACCAGCGGGTGCCTCACGATGTCCTGGGTGGTCAGGCGGACGATGGCGATGTCTTCCAGCGGTTGCAGCCGGCGGACGGCTTCCTCAAGGCCGGACATGCCGGGCAGCAGGTCGGTCTGGTCGGGGTCGCCGGTGATGACCATGGTGGAATGCCAGCCCAAGGCGGGTCAGCAGCATCTTGATCTGCTGGAAGGTCATGTTCTGCGCTTCGTCCACGATCACGAAGCTGCGCGAGATGGTCCGGCCGCGCATATACGCCAGCGGTGCGATTTCGACCGTCCCGTCCTTGGTCATCTGCCGTACCTGACGGGCGCCCAGCCGGTCGGACAGCGCGTCGTAGATCGGGCGCATCCACGGGTCCATCTTCTCGTTGATGTCGCCGGGCAGGAAGCCAAGGCTTTCGCCCGCCTCGACCACCGGCCGGGTGATGACGATGCGGGTGATCCTGCCGGCGTTCATCGCCTCCACCGCCTTGGTGACGGCGAGGTAGGTCTTGCCGGTACCGGCGGGGCCGACGGCCAGGGTCAGGGAATGGGCGTCGATGGCCGTCATCAGGGCTTCCTGATTGGCGGTCCGCGGCTTGACCGTCTTCAGGTAGCTCTGCTCGCGGAAGCTGTCGTCGTCGGCATCGGGCAGTGCCACGATACGGGCCGAGGATGCGGTGCGTTTTGCCATTGAGCGTCGTCCTTTCCCTTCACTGGTGTCCTGATTGAGGGGGTCCCACGGGTTGGTCGTCTCGATCGGGGCTCTCATCAATCACCTCCTGCTGCCGAACCGGCGATGGACCATGTCGTTCTCCTGAATCGTTGAAACGGTCGTTGAACGGACGGAGCGACGGGGATATGCGGGCACAAAAAAACCTCCCCAGGGGGAGGTGCGGGCATTGGCGCGGCTGACTGGATCGAAGCGTACGGAAGCGAGGCGGCAGGGTGGGATGCGGGGGCCGCTGTCCGGGTCGTGTATGCTTCTCGACGGGTCTGACAAGTGATGTTTTCCTGTCGTCGGTGACTGCCGCTCGTACATGAAGGATAACGAGCAAAATCTCCTTTTGTCCCGATGTTTTGGGGCACGAATAAAAAATTCATCCAGTTGTTGCGAATTATCCGCATTGCAGGTGCGAAAGCGGCTTCGGCATGGCGCAAAGGCCGAGGATTGCTTATGCTGAATGGCGGATACGCTGCGGAGAACACTATGGCGAACAGGTTCACCTCGATCTGGAACGAGAAGAAATCCGCCGTCAAAGCAGTACGTCCGGCGGGGAGGGCGGGTGTCGCCAGCGGCAGCGCCGACGCCGAGAGCGGCGATGAGGGCGGCAACTCGGCGGCGCAATCATTGCGCGCGCTCAAGGTCATGCTCGACCGGGGGTTGATGACTCAGGCCGAATATGATGAGCGGAAGGCTGCAATCACCGGAAATGCTCCGGAATGATCCTTCCGCAGCCGGAACAGGTCGGAGGGGGCGTTTAAAGACTTTGCCAAGGCATCCTCCTGCCGTTACCATAGTTTGTAGTTTTTCCGGCACAGACCCCAAGAAATTGGACCTCGACCAGGATCGCGGACGGGGGCGGGGGTGGTCGCTGGAATATCCGTGGGTTATGGTTAACTAGACGCTTGCACTTCGGGGCCGTGGCTCGCTAGAAGGAGTAGCCATTTTCTCGATTTCGGAAGGTCAGCCGATTTTTTAACAGGGATGGCCGGAGCATGGGGCGGCGGATGCTGCTGCTGCCCGCGGGGCGGCGGACATCATGGATAGGCGGTAGGGGTTTGTGAGAAGCACCAGTCAGATTTCCGAGCGCGACGCGCCATTCCAGCTCCGGGGCAACAACTTCACCGTGATGGTGCTGAAGTTGGTGGCGCCGGACGACCCGTCGTTTTTCCCCCAGTTGCTCAGCAAGATCCGTCAGGCGCCGAACTTCTTCAAGAACGCGCCGGTGGTGCTCGACCTTGAGGAACTGGACGAGAGCGCCGGGCCGGCCGACTTCATCGATTTCGTCGTCACCCTGCGCCAGAACAGCCTGATCCCGGTCGGCATCCAGGGCGGTACGATCAACCAGCAGAACGCCGCCTTCGAGGCCGGGCTGACGATCATGCCGACCGGCCGGCCCAGCCGCGAGCCGGAACGCGAGTTCCAGCGGCCGGCTCCGGGCCGGGCACCGACCGATCCGCTGCCGCCGCGCACCCCCTCTCCGATCGGGGAGGCGCCGCCGGCGCCGGAATTCCAGAAGACGACGATGATCATCACCGAGCCGGTGCGCTCGGGCCGGCAGATCTATGCCGCGCGCGGCGACCTGATCGTGATGGGGCCGGTCAGCGCCGGGGCGGAACTGCTGGCGGACGGCAATATCCACGTCTACAGCTCGCTGCGCGGCCGCGCGCTGGCGGGCATTTCAGGCGATACCAACGCCCGCATCTTCTGCCACAGCCTGGAGGCGGAACTGGTTTCGATCGCCGGTCTGTACCGGGTGAGCGAGGACCTGGACGCATCGGTGTTCAAGAAGCCGGTGCATATCTATCTGGACGACGGATATCTTCGCATGGACCCGTTGTCATGAGCCACAGCAATCGCAGCAATCTATCAACTTCGAAAAGTGGAGAGGCTTCCTTGGCCAAGGTAATCGTCATGACATCGGGCAAGGGCGGCGTGGGCAAGACCACGTCGAGCGCTGCCTTCGCCACTGGACTCGCACTCCGCGGGTTCAAGACCGTCGTCATCGACTTCGATGTGGGTCTGCGTAATCTTGACCTGATCATGGGCTGCGAGCGCCGCGTGGTGTTCGACTTCGTGAACGTGATCAATGGCGAGGCCAAGCTCAATCAGGCGCTGATCAAGGACAAGCGGGTCGAGAACCTGTTCATCCTGCCGACCAGCCAGACCCGCGACAAGGACGCGCTGACCAAGGAAGGCGTCGAGAAGATCCTGGACGAGTTGAAGAAGGACTTCGACTACATCCTGTGCGACAGCCCGGCCGGCATCGAGAAGGGCGCCCTGATGGCGCTGTACTTCGCCGACCACGCGATCATCGTGACCAACCCGGAAGTGTCGTCGGTGCGCGACAGCGACCGCATCCTGGGCGTTCTGGCCTCCAAGTCCCGCCGGGCGGAACTGAACCAGGAGCCGGTGCAGGAGCATCTGCTGCTGACCCGCTACGATCCGGAGCGTGTCGAGCGCGGCGAAATGCTGAAGGTCGATGACGTGCTGGAGATCCTGGCGATCCCGCTGCTGGGCGTCGTTCCGGAAAGCCCCGCCGTGCTCCGCGCCTCCAACATCGGCATGCCGGTCACGCTGGACGAGAAGAGCAACGCCAATCAGGCCTATACCGACGCGGTCGCGCGGTTCCTGGGTGAGACGGTCGAGCATCGCTTCGTGAAGCCGGAGAAGAAGGGCTTCCTGGACCGCCTCCTGCGGAGGACTGCATGAGCATCTTCAACTTCTTCCGGCAGGCTCCCCGCAAGTCCGTCGCCGAGGAGGCCAAGGAGCGCCTCCAGATCGTGCTGGCGCATGAGCGGGCCGCCGGGTCGAGCCCCGATTACCTGCCGATCCTCCAGCGCGAACTGCTGGCGGTGATCGCCAAGTATGTGCAGATCGACGAGAAGAAGGTTGAAGTGAGCTTCGAGCGCGGCGGCGATTATTCGACGCTGGAAGTGAACATCGAACTGCCGCCGCCGTCGCCGGAAAAGAGCGTTCGCGCTCGCGGTGCCGGCGACGCGGCCGCTACGGCGAAGCGGGCCTGAGGCGGTTACGTCCTGGGCGATGCCGTGTGCGCCGGCCGGGTAAATCCGGCCGGTTGGGGCTATTTGTTTTGCAGTTTTCAGTTTTGTGAATTTGCGAGTGTTCAACGTCTGCGAGCGGCTTCGTAGGATACCGGCCTTGTCCGTCATGCGAGGTGATATCCGACTTACAGGATTCCTATCAAACAGGGACGTTGTCGATCAGCCGCGTCCGGCCGATGAAGGCCGCCGCCAGTACCCGCGCCGGACGATCCGCGATTTCCAGCGGCTTCAGCGATGCGGCGTCGCAGACGGCGAGATAATCGATCCGGTCGAAACCGGCCACCCGCAACTCCTCCAATCCCCACTCGATCTCGCTTTGGCAGCGATTCGGGTCGGCCGCGATGCGGTCGGCCATGGTGAACAGCACCCTGTTCAACTGGCGGGCGACGGCGAGCTGTTCCGGCGTCAGGTAGGCGTTGCGCGATGACAGGGCCAGCCCGGTGTCGTCGCGGACCGTCGCCGCACCCTCGATCATGACGGGGATGTTGAGGTCGCGGACCATCCTGCGGATGACCTGAAGCTGCTGGTAGTCCTTCTGGCCGAACACCGCCACGTCGGGCAGGCATTGCAGCAGCAGCTTGGACACCACGGTCGCGACGCCGTCGAAATGGCCGGGGCGGAGCGGGCCGCAGAGGCCGTCGGTCAGCCCCGCCACATGGACGGTGGTGGAGAAGCCGTCCGGGTAGATTTCCCCCACATCGGGAGCGTAGAGCAGGTCGGCGCCGACGGTCGTCCAGCTTGGCGGCGTCGGCCGCTTCCTGACGCGGGTATTTCGAGAAATCCTCGTTGGGGCCGAACTGGGTCGGGTTGACGAAGACGCTGACCACGACATGGTTGGCGCCCTGCCGGCGCGCCGCTTCCACAAGGCTCAGATGGCCTTCATGAAGGGCGCCCATGGTCGGGACGAGGCCGACTTTGTCCCCGGCCGCCCGCCAGCGGGCGACGCGGGCGCGGAGGTCGGCAACGGTCCGGACGACCGACAGGTTCTCAGGCATTGGGGGTGTTCCCGCTCGGCTTGGGGGCGAAGACATGCTCGGGACCGGGGAAGCGGCGCGCGCGCACATCCTCGGCGTAGGCTTGGGCCGCTTGCGCGATCAGGGCGCCCAGTTCGGCGTAGCGCTTGACGAATTTCGGCGTGAAATCGCTGAACAGGCCGACGATGTCCTCGGTGACCAGGATCTGGCCGTCGCAGGCCGATGACGCGCCGATGCCGATGGTCGGCACCGGCAGATCGGCGGTCAACTGGCGGGCCAGCGTTTCGACGGTGCCCTCGATCACGATGGCGAAGGCGCCGGCCTCCGCGATGGCGAAGGCCCCGGACGCGATCGCGTTGCCTTCCTGGCCGGTGCGGCCGCGCGCGCGGTAGCCGCCCAGGACATTGACCGACTGGGGGGTCAGGCCGACATGGCCGAGCACGGGGATGCCCCGGCGGACCAGGAATTCGACCGTCGGCGCCATCTCGGCCCCGCCTTCCAGCTTGACCGCGGCACAGCCGGTTTCCGCCATGACGCGGGCGGCCGAGCGGAAGGCGGCTTCGGGCGATTCCTGGTAGCTCCCGAACGGCAGATCGACGACGACGCAGGCCTTGGCGCTGCCGCGCACCACGGCGGCGCCATGAGCGATCATCATGTCGAGCGTGACCGGCAGCGTGCTGTCCATGCCGTAGAGCACCATGCCGAGGCTGTCTCCCACCAGCAGCATGTCCACATGGGGATCGAGCTGGCGGGCCATGGGCGTGGTGTAGGCGGTGAGCGACACGATGGGCGTGCCGCCCTTGCGCGCGGTCAATTCCGGAACGGTGACGCGCCGCCGGCTGTCCTGGACACTCATGTCTGGCTTCCCCCTGGTGGCACGGGTTGCTTTCGTGCGCCTAGATATAATGCCGGGGACGCCGCGTCACGATGAATGCAGGCTTGTGGCAAAAATTGATCCCGAATTCCCGCGATTCGGAATGGCGGACGGCTGGAACGCGCCCGACGGAAGTAAGCATCGCGTGAGGCATTAATAGTCCGTGGCGCTCCTCCGAAGGCTAATCAACTTCCAGCGGGAAACACGGCATCATCCCCAATCGCCAGCGGCTGGGTGCTGGCGGACGTTGAATCGCGACCGGGGATATCGCCATGACATTGCCTCAACCGGTGGACAACCGCTTTGTGGGTTTGGAGATCGGACGCGGTATTGCCGCTTTGTTCATCACGCTTTTCTATGCCACAGGATTCTACGAGAAGTATTTCGGGGTCAGCGTATTCGGCAATCCATTCCGGGGCGGGCATGCCGGGTTTGAATATTTCTTCGTGCTGGCCGGCTTTTTCATCTACACCGTGCATGCCTCCGACATCGGGCGTCCGGGCCGTTTGCGGTCGTTCGCGCTGAAACGGGCGATCCACATCTATCCAATGTACTGGCTGGTCGTCGGCCTGCTGGCCGCCGCCATGTTCGCGGTGCCGAGCCTGGGTGCTGAAAAGGCCATCACGCCGGGCAAGGCGCTGCTGGACTTTCTGCTGATCCCGCGCGAAGGAGCGCTGATCCTGCCGCCGGCCTGGGCGTTGCAGCGGGAGGTGATCTTCTACGTGGCCTTCGGCCTGCTGCTGCTTGTGCCCCGGCTGGGCATGGTGGTGTTCATCGTCTGGCAGGCCGCCATTCTGCTGAACACCGTCACTCCCCTCGCGGGAAATGCGATTGCGGAAGTGGCGCTGGATATCACCAATATCGGCTTCGCCTTCGGCATGATCGGCGCTCATCTGGTCTTGAAGGACCGGATTCCGGCGCCCCGGCCGCTGGCGCTGCTCGGGCTGGCTGGCTTTGCCGCCGGAATGATCGCCGAATGGTACTATGTGGACACCGTTCCAGTGGGAGCGCATGTCTTCGGCGAGACCATGGAGAAGACATATTACAATGTCTGCGCGGCGGTCACGATTCCGGCGCTGGCGGCCTGGGAGCAGCGTTCGGCATGGCGCGCTCCGCGCTTCCTGGTGGTGTTCGGCGGGTCCTCCTACATGCTGTTCCTGATCAGCCAGCCGATGAATTCCGTGATCGTCAAGCTGCTGGCCAGTCCGGCGGTCAAGCCGATGCTGACGGCGGAAACCGCCTATGTGATCAACATGGTTGTGGTGGTCGCGGCCGCGATGATCCTGCATCTGGTCATTGAGAAGCCGGTGCTGTCCCGGCTTCGCGCGGCGTTGACGGATGATTCGGCGGATGGCGCGCGGTCGCGGCCGATCATCAGGGCCAGGGCCGGCACGTAATCCTCCCCTTTTCGCTGGAACTTGTGTCAGCATGGTCCCGCCTATCCGAATAGGGAGTGGACGATGTTTCTGGATGAGACGGCGTCGATCGGCCGGAACGAGCCCCGGCTTGGGTATGGTGTGGCGGTTACGGATGTGGACGGCGACGGGGCGTTCGAGTTCGTCGTCGCCGGTTATGGCTGCGCCAATCTCGTGCTGAAATGGGATGGCCGCCGGCTGGTCGATATCGCTGATGCGGTGATGGCGGATGCCCGGCGCAACGCTATCGGGATATGCGCCGCGGATGCCGACGGGGATGGGCGGGAAGAGCTTTACATCCTCAATTCCGAGAGTTTCAGCGGGCCTAAGCAGTTCGGCGACCGGCTGTTCGCCTGTTTCGGGCATCGCTGGCTCGACCTGTTCGGCCAGCCGGAGAATTTCGCGGCGATCAACCAGACGGCGGGGCGGTCGGTCGCCTGCATCGACCGGGCGGGCACCGGCAAATACGGCTTCGTCGTCGCCAACCATGGCGGGCGGTTCCGGCTTTACGAGTTCGACCGGCGGGGCAGGGTTTCCGACGTGGCGGAGGAGGCGGGGATCGATCTGCCGGCATCGGGCAGGGCGCTGGTCAGCCTGCCGCTGGTCTCGGACCGCATGGATATCTTCGCCGCCAACGAGCACGGGCCTAACTTCCTGTTCCGCAACACCGGCGACGGCACTTTCGAGGAGATCGCGGCGGAGTGGGGCATCGCCGACGCGGGCTTGAACGGGCGCGGCATCGCCGTTCTCGATGCCGACGGTGACGGGTTGTTCGATATCGTCTACGGCAATTGGGAAGGGCCGCACCGGCTGTTCCTTCAGAAGGCGGGCGGAGGATTCGCCGATGCGGCGCCGGAGGAAATGGCGGAACCGTCGCGAATCCGCACCGTCATCGCCGCCGATTTCGACAATGACGGGATCGAGGAAATCTTCTTCAACAATATCGGGCAGCCGAACCGGCTGTTCGCATGGTCGCATGGGCGCTGGACCGAGGTGGAAATCGGCGATGCGGAGGAGCCTCACGGGCTGGGCACCGGGGCGGCGGTGGCCGATATCGACGGCGACGGCAGGCTGGAACTGCTGATTTCCCACGGCGAGTCGGCGCCTCAGCCGCTCAGCTTCTACCGGCCTTATCCGAACGACAATGCCTGGCTGCGGGTGATGCCGCTGACATGCAGCCGGCGCTCCGGCGCGCGGGGCGGTCGTGACCTGCACGGCGAAGGGACGGACCCAGCGGCGCGCGATCTGCGCCGGCAGCGGCTATCTCTGCCAGATGGAGCCGGTGGCGCATTTCGGGCTGGGGGCGGTCCATTCGGTGGAGCGGGTGGAGGTGCGCTGGCCGGACGGGACGGTGCGCGCCATCGAGCACCCGCATGTCAACCGGGTCCTGCGGGTCGAGCATCCGGGCCGCTGACGGTTCCGTTCGGCGGTTCCCGCTGGTCAGCGCCGCATATTGGATTAGACTGTAACTATCGATCCGACGCCCATGGAGAAGACCCTTGGCCATTGCCCATCCTTACCTGCTCTTCCTCGGCGATGCGCCCGACCAGCTAGCCGCCAAGACCGCTGACGGCGTCGCCCGCTGGCGCCGCGACTGGTGCGTCGGCCAGTTGCGCCTGGACGGCTGCAAGGCCGATCTTGGATTGCCGGACAAGAGCCTGGAGGAGGCGGCTGCCGAGGGTGCGAAGACCCTGATCATCGGCGTCGCCAACCGGGGCGGCCGCTTCGCGCCGAGCTGGCAGGAAACCATGCTGAAGGCGCTGGACCTTGGCATGGATATCGCCAGCGGCCTGCACAACAAGGTGTCGCGATATCGGGCCGGTGGCGCGAAAAGGCGAAGGAACTGGGGCGCACCCTGTTCGACGTGCGCCATCCGACGCGGGAGTTCGACATCGGGACCGGCGAGCGGCGTCCGGGCAAGCGGCTGCTGGCGGTCGGCACCGACTGTTCCATCGGCAAGATGTTCACGGCGCTGGCGCTGGAAAAGGAAATGCGGGCGCGGGGCTTCAAGGCCGATTTCCGCGCGACCGGCCAGACCGGCATCCTGATCGCGGGCGACGGCGTGTCGATCGACGCCGTCGTGTCGGACTTCGTGTCCGGTGCGGTCGAGTTCCTGGCTCCGGCCAACGATGAGGACCACTGGGATGTCGTGGAGGGGCAGGCGTCGCTGCTGCACCCGAGCTATGCCGGCGTGACGCTGGCGCTGGTCCATGGCGCGCAGCCCGACGTGATGGTGATGTGCCACGAGCCGACCCGCCCGCACATGCGCGGGCTTCCCAACCGCAAGGTGCCGGACCTGAAGGACTGCATCGCCGTCCACGAGGCGGCGGCGCGGGTGACCAATCCCAACGCCAAGGTGATCGGCTTCAGCATCAACACGGCGGCGATGGACGACGCGGATGCCGCCAAATACCTGAAGGACGTTGCCGACCGCTTCGGCATGCCGGCGGTCGATCCCGTCCGTGGCGGAGTCGGCCCCGATCGTCGATCTGCTGGGTTGATGCGATGGCGGTAGTTTCAGCGAAACGCACCCTGACCGTCCGCCGCGAGGTCTTCCCGATCCGGGGCACCTTCCGGATTTCGCGCGGGGCCAAGACCGAGGCCCATGTCGTCGTCGCCGAGATCGAGGATGGCGGAGTGGTCGGGCGCGGCGAATGCGTGCCCTATGCCCGCTACGGCGAGAGCATCGACGGCGTGGTCGAGCAGATCGAGAGCGTCGCGGCCGCCATCGGTGCCGGGATGGAGCAGGAGGAACTGCTGTCGGCCCTGCCGGCGGGCGCCGCCCGAAACGCGGTGGACTGCGCGCTGTGGGATCTGGCGTGCAAGCTGACCGGGCAGCCGATCTGGCAGGTCGCCGATCTGGACGCTCCGCTGGAGCCGGTGGTCACGGCCTATACCCTCAGCCTGGACACCGTCGAGAACATGGCGCGCGGCGGCGCGGGCCTCGCGCCAGCCGCCCGCTGCTGAAGCTGAAGCTGACGGGCGACGGCGATCTGGAGCGGGTCCGCGCGGTGCGGGAGAACGCGCCGGATGCCCGGCTGATCGTGGACGCCAACGAGGGCTGGACGGTCGAGCACCTGAAGCGGTTCGGCGACGCCTTCGCCGACCTGAGGGTGGAGTTGATCGAGCAGCCGCTGCCGGCGGGGGAGGACGACGCGCTGTTCGGCGTCGAGTGCCCCGTGCCGCTCGGGGGCCGACGAGTCCGTGCCATGACCGGGGGACGCTGGACGAGCTTCGCGGCAAGTATCAGGTGGTGAACATCAAGCTCGACAAGACAGGCGGCCTGACCGAAGCCCTGCGGCTGAAGGCCGATGCCGAGGATGCCGGGTTCCGCATCATGGTCGGCTGCATGCTGGCAAGCTCGCTCGCGATGGCGCCGGGCGTGGTGATGGCGCAGGGGGCCGATCTGGTCGATCTGGACGGGCCGCTGCTGCTGGCCAAGGACCGCAGTCCCGGCTTGAGATACGAGGGCGAAACCGTCTTTCCGCCGGAGGCCGAGCTATGGGGGTGAACTAAGAGCACGGTGACCAGGGGCGATCTGGAGCGGCGCATCGATCAGGCCATGGGCCGGACCAAGGCCGATCTGGTGATCAAGAACACCCGCTTCCTCAACGTGGTGACGGGGGAGATCGCCGAGGGCGACATAGCGGTATGCGGCGACGTGATCGTCGGCACCTATGAAAGCTATGACGGCGATACGGTGATCGACGGGCGCGATAAGATCGCGGTGCCGGGATTCATCGACACCCATGTCCATTGCGAGAGCACGCTGGTCTCGCCGTTCGAGTTCGACCGTTGCGTTTTGCCGCGCGGCACGACGACGGCGATCTGCGACCCGCATGAGATCTGCAACGTGCTGGGCGAGGAGGGGCTGCAATACTTCCTCGACAGCTCGGTCGGGCTGGCGATGGACCTGCGGGTGCAGTTGTCGTCCTGCGTGCCGGCGACCGAGCTTGGAGACATCGGGGGCGAGGCTGGAGGCCGCCGATCTGGTCCGCCACCGCGACCACCCCCAGGTGATCGGGCTGGCGGAGTTCATGAACTTCCCCGGCGTGCTGCACAAGGACCCGCGCGTGCTCGACAAGCTGGCGGCGTTTCAGGGCGGCCATATCGACGGGCATAGCCCGCTGGTCAGCGGCTACGACCTGAACGCCTATCTGTCGTGCGGCATCAAGAACTGCCACGAGACGACCGGAGTCGAAGAGGCGCGGGAGAAGCTGCGGAAGGGCATGCAGGTGCTGATCCGCGACGGCAGCGTGTCGAAGGACGTCAATACGCTGGCCCCGATCATCGACGCCATGACCTCGCCGTTCCTGGGCTTCTGCACCGACGACCGCAACCCGCTCGACATCGCCGAGGAAGGCCATATCGACCACCTGATCCGGCGCTCGATAGCGCTGGGCGCTCCGGTCGAGTTGGTCTACCGGGCCGCCACATGGTCGGCGGCGCGCGGATTCGGGCTGACCGACCGGGGGCTGATAGCGCCGGGCTTCCGCGCCGATATCGTGCTGCTGGACGATCTGGCCGACTGCCGCGTCAACTCCGTGATCCGCAGCGGCCGGCTTGTCGGGCCGGAGAGTTTCGAGGGGCGGCCGATGGTGGCCCCGGTCGGCCTGAATTCGCTCAAGCTGGACCCGGTCACGTCCGATATATTCCGCGTGGCCTCAACGGCCCGATCGGGGCCGGTGATCGGGCTGATCCCCGGCAAGATCCTGACCGAGCACCTGACCGCGAGCCTGCCATACCGCGACGGCGAGCGTCACCCCGACCCGAAGCCGACATCCTCAAGGTCTGCGTGCTGAGCCGGCACGGCACCAACCGCAATGTCGGGCGCGGCTTCGTGAAAGGCTTCGGCCTGAAGCGCGGCGCGCTGGCGTCCAGCGTCGGCCATGACAGCCACAACGTCATCGTGGTCGGTGCGGACGACGCCGACATGGCGGTGGCGGTCAACCGGCTGATCGAGCTTCAGGGCGGCTTCGTGTCCGTCCTGGACGGCAACGTACGGGAGAACTGGCCCTGCCGCTGGCAGGACTGATCAGCGACCGCAGCTTCGAGGAGGTCGAGCACCAGTTGATCGCCTCGCGGGCCGCGCGGGCGATGGGCTGCCCGCTGGCCGAACCGTTCCTGCAACTGGCCTTCCTGCCGCTGCCGGTGATCCCGCACCTGAAGATCACCGACATGGGACTGGTGGACGTGGACCGGTTTGAGCTGATCCCGGCGT
>CAWKET010000023.1:0-167500 GCA_963848585.1 uncultured Alphaproteobacteria bacterium
CTTCCATAACAATCTGGGCAACCTCATGATCGGAGATGTTCAAAACGCAGACCTTGACTGCCTAAGTGTGAGATTTGACTGTCGGCAGGATGTGCCCCTTGCCGCGCTTGTTGTGCAGTTCGCGCGCAGTGACCTTGTAGAAACTGGAGTTTCTAGTCCGACGCTGGAGTGCTTTTCATCGGCGGGCGACTGAGCGAGCCGTTAGCGGTCGTTAAAGCCCTGAAGGAGCTGGATTTGCGCGGCGCTCAGGCAGCCGCGGCGTTTGCCGGAGGGCCGGTGGAGCGTACAGGTCCCGATTTTCGGCGGGTTTCGGGGAACAGGCGGAAAGCTTCGAAATCCCGGAAGCGTGCCGCGAGGGCGTCCTTGACCAGCCCCGGGGTCAGCGTCGCCGCCGGGCGCCAGCCGCCGATCCGGATCAGGGCGAGGACTTCCGGCTCGGCCCTGGCGGTCAGCAGGACCAGCAGGGTGCGGGCGATCTGGACGAGGTGCAGCCAGCGCAGCAGGGTGACGCGGCCGCGCTGCCACATGGCGCCGAGGCCATCGACCATCTTAAGATCGCGAAACAGCGGCTCGATGCTCCACCTTTTGGAATAATCCTCGACGATGGCCGGGGCGGACAGGGCGGGATCGGTGGAGAGCAGCAGGCGCGTCTTGGCCCAGCCGCCGCCCGGCTTTTCCAACTCGCACCAGACCATCCGCACGATGACGCCCCTGAGGAAGCGCGGGCGGCACACGGCGTGGCGCAGCCGGGCCGACCGGCCGCCATAGCCGGCGATGGCGTGGACCGAGGCGGGCAGTGCCGCGGCCGTGTCGGCGTCGATCCGCACGCCATAGAGCCTGGGACGGCCGCGCGTTCCCGGCTCGCGCGGCGGCGGCAGCGCGAACAGGGCGGTGTCGCGGCGGACCTGACCGATGACGTCATGGCCGAGGCGCAACGCGGCGCGGATCAGCGAGCCGCGCATGTACCAGGCGTCGAGCAGCAGGCAGACCGGACCCAGGTCACTGACCGCGCGCAGCAATCCCTTGGCCATGGCGAGCTTGCCGGCGTTGCCCAGGCTGCGGCACAGGCCGGTGACCAGCGGCACCGAGCGCGGCCGATCCCGGCAAGGGATGACGGCGGACAGCGTGACGAAGCACTGGCACAGCAGGAACGCCGGGCGGTTGGTCTTGGCCGCATGGTCGAAACGTACCGCGGCGCCGGGCGCATCGACCGAACAGCGCGGCGCCAGCGTGTCATCGATCACGACGAAGCAGCGCCCCGCTCCGATCTCCCGTCGGACGATCCGGCACAGCGCCGAGATCAGGCCGAGCAGCCGGAACCGGCCGTGTTCGAGCATCCAGTGATAGGCCTGCCAGCCGAGCCGGGGCGTCAGCGCCAGGAACGCCTGCGTGACATGCCCACCCGACGCCAGCAGAGCGCCGATGATCAGTTCCCCAAGCGTGAGCCGCGTGGCTTCCGGGCTGGACTGCACGATCTCACCGACCCATCGGCAAAGGGTCGCCGGGAAGCCGGTCTCGTGGGGCGGTTCCATGGCGTCTGCGGGTGTTTGTTTGGGTTCACACCCGCTACATGGCAACCTGCCTCCCGGCGATACCCTCGTCAGAAACCCTCATCGATCTTCAAAATCGGCCGGACTAGAAACTCCAGCTTGACGAAAGACACGACCCTGTAATCCCTTTTTCATCAGGCTCCATACTTTGACGGCCACCAGACCAAGGACGGTGGGTGGGAAGTTCTTCGTCATCTGGCGAAAAATACCCACAATCCCCGGCCTGCACCATCGTAATGCGCTCGATAGTATTACTGCTATATGTTACGTCAGCGCCCCCGCCACCTCAGCGCACTGCACCCGCAGTTCCGGCACCGCCGTGATTTCCCAGAAGGTGCCGCGCGTCACCGGCCCCAGCGCATAAAGCCCCTCCGTCGCACTTCCGTCCGCACCGATGACGACGCCATCCGGCGTCACGTCCAATCCCAGCCCTAGCGCGTCAGGCCGCGCCAGCCCGCCGTCCAGCAGGCTGCGGACCAGCGGATGGCCGATCCGGGCGTAGTCGCAGGCGGGGCCGGAGCAGTTGATGACCCAGCCCGCCGGCAGTTCCCGTACGCTCCCGTTGCCGCGTGGCGTGACCACGGGCTTCAGCCCTCCCGCTTCCGGCGTCAGCGAGCGCAGCCGTCCGGCCAATACCGTCAATCGTCCCGACTCGCGTTCGGCGTCGAGGAGTTGGGCAACCTGCGGAGCCATGCGGTGGCGGTGGACTTCCCAATAGGGGCGGACGTGGCGGAGGAAGCGGCGGCGTTCGGCCTCGGGCAGACGCATCCACAGGTGACGCAGGTGAGGGCGGAGCGCGTCGATGATGCTGCGCCAGTTGTAGCCATCCGCCGTTCCCCGGCGGACCTCTTCCCGGATCAGCCGCATCAGGCCGGCCGTCGTCAGCGGTTCGGCGCCCTCGCCGATGTGGTTCTCGATATAGCTGGGATAGGAGCGCGCCTCCTGATGGATCGAGGGCAGCAGGCCGCGCCGTGACAAGGCTGTGACCGGGCCGCGATGGCCGTTCCGGTTCAGCGAAATCAGCAGGTCGGCCGTCGTCAGCCCCGTGCCCATGATCAGCACCGGAGCATCCTGCGGGATCGCCTCGACCGCCCGCGCATCCCACGGATCGCCGATATAAAACGGGCTGGCCGTCGCCTCGTCGCTCACTCCCCGGGCCGGGCCGGCGGGAAGTTGCCGATGCACAATGCCACCTGATCGACCTCGATCTCGCTGGAGCAGGCCAGCCGCAGCACGAAGCCGCCTCCGGGACGGCGGCGCAGATCGACCACGTCGTCGGCAAGCGTCGAGCAGGTCACATGCTCCGCCAGTCTCCCGCACCGCCACGCCGAATTGTTCGTGGATATAGGTGCCGTAAAGCCCGCGCGAGACGAAGGCGTGGCCGCTCGGCGGGATCGCCTTGCGCCGGAGATGTCGGATCGTCGCGCGCCCACAGCCAGCGCAGGAAATGCTTCGGGTCATCCGGGTAGGCGCTCATGTTGAACACCCGGACGTTCAGCAGATGCGCGTCGTTGCCGGTGGAATAAGCTACACCCCGGCCGAAGTCGCCGCGCCGCTCCATCAGGAAAAGATGGGTCGGCTGCTCCGCCAGACGCATCAGGTGAACGGCCAGCAGGGTGCCGGTAAAGCCGGCTCCCGACAATGCCGATGCGGCGTTCCCGTCCGGTGACCGCTGGTGTGGTTCCCATCCAATGTCTCCACTTTGTCCGTTGTGCCGGTCCTTCCAAGTCGTCGATGGTGCCCTCAGTTGGTCGGAAACGGCAAGCACGTTATCCCTATTGACGTAGTAGGAAATATCCGCGACGATTACCGTACGAGACTGTTAAAGCAGTCCACTTCAGGCGCACGTCGAATTCGCCATCAAAAACGTAATTGGGGGAGATCAAACCATGGAATCCGTGACTGAGACGATCCGTCGAACGGCCATCTTCCTCGCCGGCCTCGGTGCCCTTTCAGGAGCCTTCATGATCGCCATGAGGCTCGCGGGCTGACATCACAAGTGCTTCACAACGATCAATCTGACGACCGAGCGGCCGACCTTCGTCACGCATCTCGAATGCTCGCATACCGGCGAGAGGTACGAGGCCGACAAGGTGCATGATCTGTCGCAGCGCCGGCAAGCCGCTGCTGGTCCGCTACGACCTGGACGGCGTCGCCAAGGCCCTGTCCAAGGAGGAGCTGGCGCGCCGGCCGGCCGATCTGTGGCGCTACCGCGAACTTCTGCCGGTGCGCCGCACCGCCGATATCGTCAGCCTGGGCGAGACGGTGACGCCGCTGATCCCGCTTCCCCGCGTGGCCGGCGCGGCATCGGCGGCGGCGAGTTGCTGGTCAAGGACGAAGGCCGGCTGCCGACCGGCTCGTTCAAGGCGCGCGGCCTCGTCATGGCGGTGTCCATGGCGAAGGCGCTCGGCATCACGCATATGGCGATGCCGACCAACGGCAATGCCGGAGCGGCGCTGGCGGCTTATGCGCGCGCGCGCGGGCATCCGCACCACGATCTTCTGCCCGGAAGACACGCCGGAAGTGAACCTGTCGCGAAATCGCGATCCAGGGCGCCACGGTCTACCGCGTCAACGGCCTGATCGACGATTGCGGCCGGATCGTCGGGCAGGGCAGGGAGAAGGCCGGCTGGTTCGACGTCTCCACTCTGAAGGAGCCGTACCGGATCGAGGGCAAGAAGACCATGGGGCTGGAACTGGCCGAGCAACTCGGCTGGGACGTGCCCGACGTGATCTTCTATCCGACCGGCGGCGGCACCGGCCTGATCGGCATGTGGAAGGCCTTCGCCGAAATGGAGGCGATCGGCTTCATCGGCGCCAAGCGTCCGCGGATGGTCGCGGTGCAGGCCGCCGGCTGCGCGCCCATGGTGCGGGCCTGGGAGGACGGCGTCGAGCATGCGCCGCGCTGGGAGAATGCCGCACACCATCGCGTCCGGCATCCGCGTGCCCGCGGCGGTCGGCGATTTCCTGATCCTGCGCGCCGTGCGCGAGAGCGGCGGCTTCGCCATCGCCGTCGATGACGATGCGATCACGCAGGCCGTGGACGAGGTCGCGCGGTCGGAAGGCTTCCTGATGTGCCCGGAAGGCGGCCGCCACCTACGCCGCCTATAAGGTGGCGCTGGCCGACGGGCTGGTCGGCCGCGACGAGCGCGCGGTGCTGTTCAACTGCGCCACCGGTTTGAAATACCCGCTGCCTCCCGTCAGCCGGCGGCTGGATCGTCACGGGGAAATAGACTACGGAAAGCTCTGACGACCGCTTTGTGGAACAGGCGGAGCGTCGCCATCACAGTGCCGAACGCGGTAATGGCGGACAGGAGCAGGCCCAGGAACCGACCACCGCCGAAACGATCATCGCGCTGACCGCCCAGACCGCCGCCGCCGAACGGACGGCGACCTTGGCGAACCCGTCGAACACCCGGCGCCCGGCCACTTTGAACAGCCCGGCCGTCGGCTTGCCCATCATCACCGCGACCTTTTCCGCTCGTGGCAGTTCGTCCACGTGTTCCAGGCTGCGCATCACGGTCAGCGCGCCGCGTGGTGACGCCGCCTTGCTGATGGCGCCGAGCGACTTCATGCCGTCCTGAAGCTTCGCGGTATTCTTCAGCATTGCCAGTTCGACGACCGAGCGGGAGAATCCCTTGGTCATCCGGCCGGTCCGATGGCGAGCTTGGCGACGGAAACGCCGGCTTTGACCGGCATCGCCACGCCCGCCTGTCGCAAGCACCGCCCCGGTCAGGCCAATGCCCGCGGCGGAGAGCGCCAGCACGACTTCGTCCACCGGCTCATCGTTCAGGTAATGCCCAGCCTGAGCCGTGGCGTCCCGCAGGTCGCCGATCACGGTCAGGTCGGAAACCACGGCGCCGACAGTTCCCGCCGTGCCTTCGCCCTCGCCGGTCACGAAGCCGCGCGTTCCGGCACTGGCCGAACGCATCAGCGTCGGCAGCCACTCCAGCTTTTCGTCGTACCGCCGCCGCAAGGCCGGATCGATCGTGATGCCGAGCAGGTCGGCCAGATCGAACAGGTCCCCGGCTTCCTCCGGATCGTTGGCCTCCAGGCTTTCGGAAATCCTGCGCTTCAACTCTTCCGCCGAGGCCAGCGGGCGGACAGCCCCCAAGATGCCGGCCCGGATTTCCTCGTCGGTCGGGTCCCTCAGATCGTCGGGTGTGGTCAGGAAGAGGGCAAGCGCCATGCCGGACTCCTCCGGGTCGTCGGCCTTCAGGCTTTCGGAAATCCGGCGCTCCAACTCTTCCGCCGGAGCCAGCGGACGGACGGTCGCCAGGATGCCGGCTCGGATTTCCTCGTCGGTCGGATCGCGCAGATCGTCGGGGGTGGTCAGGAAGACGGCGAGCGCCATGCCGGCCGCGACCGTCGCCACGGCTGCCAATCCCAGGCCAAAGCGTCTCATCATCCCGCCATCTTCCTCAATTCCGGGACTGTTGCAGTGCAATTGCGGTCCCGCATCCCTACTTTACCAGCAGGCGGCATGGAAAAAACAGGTCCGCCTGCGGCGCTTTGCGCATTCGCGATGGTTGATATCGGGCGCGCCGCATACAATACGAGGGGAACCCGCAGGCGGGTTGCCCATTATTACGGGCGTATGATAGGAAAAGTGGTCGCGAGATGGCGGAAGTAACGGACACTCTGGAACGGCGTGATGCCCTGCGGGCGATTGCCGCCACTCTGCGCGGCGATGGGATCGAGGTGGAATTCGACGTCGTGCCGGCCCGCTGGTCGATCGCCGGCGCCCATGAATTCGTCATCCCCGGCGCCGATCCCAAGCGCCGCCTCAAGGCCCGCTTCCGCGTCACCACCGGCCCGGTCGAAGATGTCGAGCAGGAACTGGCCGACCTGCTCGAAACTCCCGAAGGTCTGGGGCGCAACGAGATCAAGGCGCTCGCCAAGCGGGTGAAGGCCGCCGTCAAGGGCTCCGGCCAGATCGAAGAGGCCAGGGACCGGATCGACATCTGGGTCGAGTTCGGTCGCCGAGCGCGCGGCGGCCTTCGGCCAGAGCTGGCGCCCCCAGGCCTTCTCCGACGATCTTGCCCGCGTGCTGGGCTTCGGCGGCCGCACCCCGCGTCTGGAAACGCTGCTCGACGCCGTCGAGGAAGCGTTCCGCACGGCGGCGGCCCGCATCGGCGTCCGGGTCCGCCGCAACCTGCTGGAAACCGCATCCGGCCTCGGCGTCTATCTCGACAGCTTCGCCGCCGCCCGCGCGATGATCCGCAAGCTCCGGCTGTTCGTCGGCCCGACCAATTCGGGCAAGACGCACGCCGCGATGGACCGTCTGGCGGAAGGCCGCAGCGGCGCCTATCTCGCCCCGCTGCGTCTGCTGGCGCTGGAAGGCCAGGAGGCGGTGGAGACTCGCGGTCAGATGTGCAGCCTGATCACGGGTGAGGAACGCGACGTGCGGCCGGGTGCCGCCTTCGTCTCCTCGACCATCGAGATGGCGAACACCAACCGCGTGATGGACGCCTGCGTGATCGACGAGATCCAGATGATCGGCGACCACGACCGGGGCTGGGCCTGGACGGCGGCCGTCGCCGGCATGGCCGCGTCCGAGATCATCATGACCGGCTCCGCCGACGCCATTCCCTATGTCCAGCGCCTTGCCGCCGCCACCGGCGAGGAGCTGGAGATCGTCGAGTTCACCCGCAAATCGCCGCTCCGCATCCAGGAAGGCGGCGTCTCGATGAGCGAGATCCGCCGCGCCGACGCGCTGATCGCCTTTTCCCGCCGCGACGTGCTGGGGCTTCGCGCCCAACTGCTGCACCAGGGCCATTCGGTCGCGGTGATCTACGGCGCCTTGTCGCCGGAGGTCCGCCGGGCCGAAGCCCGGCGTTTCCGCGAGGGGCAGGCCGACGTGCTGGTCGCGACCGACGCCATCGGCATGGGCCTCAACCTGCCGATCGCCCGCATCATCCTGTCCACCACCCGCAAGTTCGATGGCCGGGAGGAGCGCGAGCTTCTGCCGCCGGAGGTCCGCCAGATCGGCGGCCGGGCCGGACGCTTCGGCATGCACGAGGAAGGCCGCGTCGCCGTGCTGGAGGGGGAGAACATCAACCCCGTCCGCCGCGCGCTGACCTCCAAGCCGGTCGATCCCGAAGACCCCCGTCCGTGGATTTCGCCGGCGACCTCGCACGTCAAGGCCATCGCGCAGGAGCTTGGCACCAACAGCCTCGCCCGCGTGCTGCGGACGGCGGGGCAGGAGTTGCTGCGCGCCCACCAGACCTTCCGCATGACCGATCTGGAAGGCCGCATCCAGGCCGCACTCGCGGTCGATCACGCCAAGCTGCCGCTGGAAACCCGCGACCTGCTCTCGCGCTGCCCGATCGATGTCCGCGATCCCAACCAGTTGCGCCTGCTCCGCGTATGGGCGGTCAACCAGGGACGTGGCGAGCCCAACCCCAGCCCCGGCACCGCCGGGCGCTTCACCCATGAAACCGGTACCGATGTGGAGCTGGAAGCCTCGGAAAAAGCGGTCAAGGACCTGACCGCCTATGCGTGGCTGGCCTACCGCTTCCCCGAAGCCTATCCGGAAATGGACCTCTGCCTGGAGCGCCGGCAGGAGCTGAACGCCTTCATCGAGCGCACGCTGTCCGCCCGCAGCCTGCCGCGCGCCTGCCCGTCCTGCGGCGCCACGCTGAAGGCCAACCACCGCTTCAAGATCTGCGACGCGTGCCACACCATCCGCAAGGAGGAGCGCGCCAACGGCACCAATCCCGCGGCCGTCCGCCCCACCGCTTCCACCAGGCCCGGCGCGGCCCGCCGCCACCGCCGAAGCGCGGCGGCAAGGCAAGGCCCGCGAAGCCCGCCCCCTCAGCGCGCTGAGGCGGCGCGCGTCGCCAACCAGATCCCCGTCGCGATCAGCGCGATGCCGGCGATGTGGAACAGGTGGAGCGTCTCGCCCAAGAACAGGATCGCCGCCAGACTGCCGAACACCGGCACCAGATGGATGCACAACCCGGCGCGGTTCGGCCCCGCCACCGCGACCAGCCGGTTGAAGCACAGATAAGCCAGGATCGACGGGAACAGCGCCACATAGACGGTGGCGCCCACCGCCAGCAGCGGTCGGCTGGAACGGATGCCCGTTCCAGGTCTCAATCAGATAGAACGGCAGGATCATCGCCGCGCCAAGCGCGAAGGTCACGAACAGGAAGCTGAAGGGATGGACAGCCGGCCGCCGCCGCATCAGCGCCGTATAACCCGCGTAGCAGATGACGGCGGCGAAGATCCAGAGATCGCCGGGGTTGAACTCCAGCCGGGCCAGCGCTCCGATATCGCCCTTGGAGATCAGCGTCATCGCCCCGACCAGCGACAACGCGATGCCGCGCACCCTGCACCCGTGAAATCCTGTCGCGGAACAGCAGGAACGTCATCAGCACGATCAGCGGCGGAATCCCCGACTGCATCATGACGGAGTTCAGCACCGACGTGCTGTTCAGCCCGATATAGACGAAGGTGTTGAACACGCCGATGCCCAGCATCGCCAGCACGCCGGTAATCGCCCAATTCCGCCGCAGCACATCCGCATCGACCGCCAGATGCCGCCACGCGAAGGGCAGCACCAGCAACGCCCCCAGCGTCCAGCGCCAGAACGCCAGCCCGACCGGAGGCACCGCCCCCGCCACCGTCCTGCCGACGATGGCGTTGCTGGCCCAGAACAACGGCGGCAACATCAGCAGCAGCCAGACTTGATCGAAGAGACGACGGTTCGAAGACAAATCGGTGACACTTTACTATATTGAGGGAGTGGTTTTCTACTCAGCCGCCACGCCGCTGACATCGGCGCGCGGCTGCGCGATAACCAGGAAACCGAGCGAGCAGAGGAAGATCGCGGCCCCGAACGCCGCCGTCGCCGCCAATACCACGGCGAAGCCGCCCTGCCCATGCAGCAACGCGATCAGCGGCACCGCGAACCCGCTGGTGGTGAAGCCCAGGAAATAGCGCACGCTGAACGCCTTCGCCCGGTGCGTGGCCGGAACGTAGCGCGCCACCATGGCGTCATTGACCACCACCTGCCCATAGATGGCGGCCATCGCCAGGACAAGCCCGACCAGCAGCGGCACGCCCGTCGTCATCGCCGCCAGCCCCAGCCCGACCGGCTGAAGGATGGAGATGCCGACGAAGATCGAGGGCAGGCTGAAGCGATCCACCAGCCGCCCCATGGCAAGCTGAGTCAGCGCGCCGAATATGAAGACCGCCGTGGCGAGCGACCCCGTCAACGCCAGCGGAAGCGCCAGCCCGAGCCGTTCGTCGATGACCTTGGGCAGCGATATCGTCGTCACATTGAAGGTCACGCCGCCCGCGATGATCGCGAGCGCGAAGATGCCCATCAGCGCTACCGGCCGCGACACGGGAATGACCCCGGCCGCTCCCTTCCGCTGGGCGGAACCCTCGCCGTCCCCCGGAACCAGGGCAAGGAACGCCGCCCCCGCCGCAAGGCAGACCAAGCCCGGAACCGCGAAGGCCGCCTGCCAGCCCAGCGTCGCCGCGACGACGGCGGTCACGCCCGATGCCGACGCGGCCCCCAGATTCCCCCAAACCCCGTTCCAGCCGAGGTCGCGCCCCAGCCGCCGGGCATGGGTCACCAGCATCGCCCCGCCGATCGGATGATAGATCGCCGAGAACACCCCGAGCACGAAAAGCCAGACCGCGAAGCCGGTCTCGGTCGTCGCCGTCGAAATGCCGAGGCACGCAAGCCCGCAGCCGCCGAAGAAGGCCGCCAGCAGATTGCGCCGGCCAAACCGCTCGGACAGCCAGCCCATCGGCAGCGAGAACAGGCCGAAGGCGACGAAAGCCCCGGTCGCGAGCCCGATCAGCGCGCCATAGTCCAGCCCCCGCTCCGCCGCGATCGCGATGACGGCGGTCGGATATATCAGCAGCACGAAATGGTCGAGCGCGTGGGCGATGTTGACGAAGGTGACGGTCCGCCTGGAAAGAATATCGGGATGCATGACACCGGTCCTGATCGACAGGCGCGTTTTATATCATCGATCCGGCCTTGCCGCTCCCCCCGGATCGGTGCGCTCCGGTTCTGGCACCAATACCTGTTCCGCCTGTTAGGCCAGGG
This sequence comes from uncultured Alphaproteobacteria bacterium, assembly GCA_963848585.1. Lineage (GTDB taxonomy): Bacteria > Pseudomonadota > Alphaproteobacteria > Azospirillales > Azospirillaceae > Skermanella. Next base: position 10,620 of record CAWKET010000023.1, read on the forward strand.
CCAGCCTCCAGAACGGATTCTCCCAGAACGGATCCATGACAGACACCCGGCATGTCCCTTCCGCCCAGCTCGGAACGCAGGAGCGCGAGGACGTCGACGATATTTCCGCACCGCGCACTCTGATCGTTCACGAGGCGGTGCGAAAGGAGGGCGAGGAGGAACTGAGGCGTCCCGCATCCTCCCTGATGTGGTCGGGACTGGCGGCCGGTCTGTCGATGGGCTTCTCCATGGTCGGCGACGGATTGCTCCGCGCCGGCCTTCCCGACGAGCCCTGGCGTCCGCTGATCAGCAGCTTCGGCTACAGCTTCGGTTTCCTGATCGTCATCCTGGGCCGGCAGCAACTGTTCACGGAAAACACCCTCACCGCCGTGCTGCCCCTGCTGCACGGGCGGAGCTGGGTGGGGTTGCGCGACGTGCTGCGGCTATGGGCCATCGTCTTCGCCGCCAACATCCTGGGAACGCTGCTTTTCGCCTGGGCCGCGGAGGCGACGGAGGTCTTCTCGCCCGAAGCCAAGGAACAGTTCATCGAACTTGGCCGCCACGCCGCCGAACCCGCCGCCACCGTCACTTTCGCCAAAGCCATCTTCGCCGGCTGGATCATCGCACTGCTGGTCTGGCTGCTGCCGCTGGCCGGATCGGCCAAACCATTCGTGATCCTGGGGCTGACATATCTGGTCAGCCTCGGCGAACTCGCCCACATCATCGCCGGCTCGGTGGAGGTGGCATACGCCGCGTTCGCCGGAGTGGTGACCTGGGGCGAGTACCTGACAGGCTTCCTGCTGCCGACACTGGCGGGCAACGTCTTGGCGGGGTCGGGCTGGTGGCGCTGCTTGCCCATGCCCAGGTCAAGGCGGAGGGTGATTGACGCCATTTCCCATATCGTCATGCCAAGACTTGATCTTGGCATCTCCTTACAGGAACTGAATTGACACTCACCCCCCGCTGATCGCCGTCAGCACCACCACTTCCGCCCCCGGCGTCAGCCGCGTTTCCAGCGTCACCCGCTCGCCCGCGACGAAGACGTTCATGTGGCGCCGGATGCGTGGAGTGGAATCGCAGATGCGGTCGCGCATCCCCGGCCAGCGGCCGTCCAGGGCGTCGATCACGTCCGCCACGGTCTGGACGGAATCCGAACCGGGTAGTTCGACGCGCCGGGCCGCTCCCGGGAACAGTCTCACCAGGGCGGCCGGAAGCTTCACCACGACCGGCGGGAGCGCAAGGTCTTCCGGCATCGCCCTCAAGCCTCGACCACCAGTGTCTCGACCGAAAGGATCGTCGGCAGGTGCTGGGCCACGCAGGTCCAGCTGTCGCCTTCGTCGGCGCTGGCGAACAATGCGCCGGTGCTGGTGCCGAAGTAAACTCCGGCAGGCTCAAGCCGGTCGGTCGCCATGGCTTGGCGCAGAACGCCGAAATACGTATTGCCCTGGGGCAGGCCGTCGCGGAGGTCTTCCCAGGTGCCGCCGCCGTCCCGCGTCCTCCAGACCGCCGCCTTGCCGTCGGGGACATAGCGGCCCGCCGAGTCGCCGTTGAGCGGCAGCAGGTAAAGCGTTGACGGGTCGCGCGGGTGGGCCGCCGCCGGAAAGCCGAAGCTCGATGGCAAACCCGCCTCGATGCTCTCCCATCGCTGGCCGCCATCGTCGCTGCGGTACATGCCGCAGTGATTTTGCTGATAGAGCCGGTCCGGCATGCCGGGCGCCATGACCAGGCAATGAACGCACTGGCCGAATTCCGGGTAGTTCTCGCCCTCCGGCAGAAAGTCGGCCCTGGTCCCCCGGTTGCGCGTTTCCCATGTCTCGCCGCCGTCAGCCGTGTGGAACACGCCGGCGGCGGAGATCCCGGCCCATATCCGCTTGTCGTCGCCGGGGTGCAGGACCAGCGAGTGCAGGATAAGCCCGCCGCCGCCCGGATGCCAGTGCGCCCGTGACGGGTGGTTTCGCAATCCGGAAACGTGGTTCCAGGACTCGCCGCCGTCATCGCTGCGGAACAGCCCCGCCGGTTCGACGCCCGCGTAGAGGCTGGTCCCGTTCTTCGCCAAGCTCCAGACGGATTTGATCGGCTCTTCCCCCTCCGGGTACGCCATGCCCGCGCTCGAATGCGTCCATGTGGCGCCCAGGTCGGTCGATTTCCAGACGGCGGGACCGAACCACTCGCTGCCGCCGCCGCCATAAATCGTGCCGGTGGCTGGATCGGCGATGACGTGGTTCATCGGCCATGTCTCGCAGAAGGGGCCGCGAAGCTCCCATGACCGGCGCGCGGCATCGCTTTCAAGGACGAATGCGCCCTTCTTCGTTCCAACCAGAATGAGAACTTTGTTCGTCATTATCGCCTCCCCTCCGTCTGACAGTGGGGCCGGGCACGCGGGCGATCCTGATCGGGGCGGATGCGGCGGCACCGGCAAAGGACTGGACAATTACGTTGATATCAACATTATCAAGTCATGTCAAAACCTGATGACCCGTCCCTTTGAATTGACCATCAAGGTCCGCGACACCTGCCTGTGCCTGCATGTCCAGCGGGCGGCGCGGGCGGTGGCGCGCCGTTTCGACGACGCGCTGCGTCCTTTGGGCCTGACGAACGGCCAGTTTTCCCTGCTGATGTCGCTTAACCGGCCCAAGCCTCCCGGCATCGGCAGCGTCGCGGCGTTGCTGGCCATGGACCGCACGACGCTGACCGCCAACCTGAAACCGCTGGAGCGGCGCGGCCTTGTGACGGTGTCGGTCGATGAGAAGGACAGGCGCAACCGCCTGATGACGCTGACCCCCGCCGGCCGGGCGCTGCTTGCATCCGCCGTTCCCGTGTGGGAGCGGACGCATGTGGAGATCGAGCGGCTGATTACCGGCTCCGACCCGGACACCCTGCGCGCCGATCTGCGGGCGCTTTCCTGACTGGCTCAGTTCAGTAAACCACGTCGGTGAAATAGAGCCCGTCCGGCGGGGCGGTCGGCCCGCCCTTCGACCGGTCGCGGGCTTCCAGCGCCTCCCGCACCCGCTCCACCGACCAGCGGCCTTCGCCGACCTGGACCAGGGTGCCGGTGATGTTGCGGATCTGGTGGTGCAGGAAGGAGCGTGCCCGCGCCGTGATCCTGATTTCGTCGCCGATCCGGACCACGGTCAGCACATCCAGCGTTTTGACCGGAGAATTCGCCTGACACATGCTGGCGCGGAAGGTCGTGAAATCGTGACGGCCGATCAGCACGCGGGCCGCCTCGTTCATCGCCTCCGCATCCAGCGGGCGGCCTGTCTGCCATGCCCGGCCCCGGTCCAGCGCCAGCGGCGTCCGCCGGTTGATGATGCGGTAGACATAGCCGCGCTCCACGGCGGAGATCCGGGCGTGGAAGTCCTGAGACACCGGTTCGGCCTTCAGCACGGTGATGGCCGCCGGACGCATGTGGTGGTTCAGCCCGTCGCGGATCGCCCGCTCGGTCAGGTTCTTTTCCAGGTCGAAGTGGGCGACCTGTCCCAACGCGTGTACGCCCGCATCCGTACGGCCGGCGCCATGGACGCGTACGGTTTCGCCGGCCAGACGCTCGACCGCCTCTTCCAGGTGTTGCTGGACGGAAGGGCCGTTGTCCTGCCGCTGCCAGCCGACGAAGTCGCTGCCGTCATACTCGACGGTCAGTTTCCACCGGTTCATGACGCCGCCAGCACGCTTCCGACAGCCACATTGAAGCCGCGCAGGAACGCGGCGCCATCGACGGCCGCCTTGCCCGGCCGCTGAACGCGGGTCAGCCGGACGGCGCCATCCGCGCAGGCGACGGTAAGGTTGCCGTCCAGCAGCGTCCCCGGTGCGGCGCCCGGAGTTCCCGCCGCCGGTTCCGCCGCCAGCACCTTGATGCGCTCCTTGCCCAGATCGAACCAGACGCCGGGCCACGGGTTCAGCGCCCGGACCTGCCGCTCGATGAAGTCCGCAGGTTGGGTCCAGTCCAGCCGCCCGTCGTCGCGGCTCAGCTTGGCGGCATAGGTGACGCCCTCGCTCGGCTGCGGCTCCGCCGTCAGCCTGCCTTCGGCCAGACCGTCCAGCGCCCGCACGATCAGCCCGGCGCCCAATTCCGCCAGCGCGTCGTGCAGGCTTCCGGCCGTCGTCTCCGCCGTGATCGGCACGGTGCCCTTCAGCAGCATGGCGCCGGTATCCAGCCCGGCATCCATCTGCATGATGGTGACGCCCGTCTCGGCATCGCCCGCCAGGATCGCGCGCTGGATCGGGGCGGCGCCGCGCCAGCGCGGCAGCAGGGAGGCGTGGATGTTCAGGCAGCCCATGCGGGGCGCGTCCAGGATCGGCTGGGGCAGGATCAGCCCATAGGCCGCGACGACGGCGCAGTCGAGGTCGAGTGCCGCGAATTCCGCCTGAGCCTCCGCGTTGCGCAGCGACTTCGGCGTGCGGACGGGAATTCCCCGCTCTTCCGCCAGCACATGGACGGGGGAGCGCTGCACCTGATGCCCGCGCCCGGCGGGGCGGGGCGGCTGGCTGTAGACGCAGACCACCTCATGGCCGGCATCGATCAGCGCCTGAAGGCTGGAAGCCGCGAAATCGGGCGTGCCCATGAATGCGAGACGGAGACGGCTCATGCCAGACACTCTTGATAACTGCCTTGATAACTGTATCGGTATGGTTCAGGCGGACGGCTTCTGAAGCACGGCCACCATGCGCCATGCCTCTTCCGGATCGTCGATCGCCACATCCATGTCCAGCCCGCCATACCACGCGACGGCTTCCAGGCCGCCGCTGGCGCGCGCCAGCGCGTCCACTTCCTGCACGGTGAAGCGCCGCTGGAAGGCGCGGTCGCGGATGACCTGTTTGCGCTTGCCTTCCCAGATGGTCAAGGTGGTCGTCACCTGAGCCACCTGACTGACCGGGTCCATCGAATCGCCGTCGGCACCCCAGCGCACCTTCACCCGCGTGCCGTCCTGGGTCACTTCCCAGCCGTCCTCGGTCGCGTCGTCGATGTTGAAAAGCTCGCGCGGGTGCGGCAACTCGATGATCAGGACACCGCCGGGATTAAGCGCAGCCGCCACCTGTCGCAGGCACGAAATGACCGCGTCGTTGGTCAGCAGGCACGCGGCGGACCCCAGCAGCAGGAGCGCCAGATCGACCGGCCGCTCCAGCGTGAAGGCGGTCATGTCGCCTTGGGCGTAGTCCAGCGCCACGCCGGCGGTTGCCGCCTTTTCGGTCCCGTACTGAACCATCGCCGGCTCCCGGTCCAGCGCCGTGGCCGCAAGTCCCCGGCGCGCCAGCTCGATCGCGTGGTTGGCGGGGCCTGCCGCCAGTTCCAGCACGCTTGAAGGATCGCGGCCAAGATGGCGCGCGGCGGCGCGGGTCAGGAAATCGCATTCCTCGGCGAAATCGCGATAGGCGAAGGCGATGTCGTAATAGCGCGCGGCGGCGTAGATCCGCTCGTGCTGCGACTGGGAACCCGCCGGTTCGGGAGGTGTCGCCAAAATCAGACCGTTTCCTGCGACTTCTTCGCCTTCTGCAGCTTGCGGAGGATCATGTTGCGCTTCAGCAGGGAGATATGGTCGATGAACAGGACGCCGTTCAGGTGGTCGATCTCGTGCTGCACGCAGGTCGCCAGCAGGTTGTCGGCATCCAGTTCACGAACCTCGCCGTCCCGGTCGATGTAGCGCAGCCGGACCTGTTTGGGCCGGGTCACGTCGGCGTAATGGTCGGGCAGGGACAGGCAGCCCTCGTTATGGACGGAGGTCTCGTCCGACTTCCACAGGATCTCCGGGTTCGCCATGGCGAAGGGCTGCGGCTTCTCGTCCTTGTCGGCGACATCGACCACGATGACGCGCTGAAGAATGCCGATCTGGGGGGCGGCCAGCCCGATGCCGGGTGCCCGGTACATGGTTTCCAGCATGTCGTCCATCAGCCGGACGATACCGCCGTCGATGTTCTCCACAGGCTTGGCCTTGGCTTTCAGGACGGGGTCGGGCGCAATGATAATGGGGCGTATGGCCATGGAGCCCTGTGACGAATCTCGAGATTTTCAGGATCGAATTTTCAGATATGGCTTTTGGCTTGCCCCGTCAAGGCGTCGTTGCGGGCAGCCGCCACTCCTGCGCCTGAAGGCCGCGCGGCGCATGGTCCAGAGGCTGCAGTTCCGGCAGTTCCGCATTGTTGGGCGCCACATGAAGGTCGCGGAACCGGCGGGCGCTGACCAGCACGCGGGTTTCCAGCGTGCCGACGGCGCTGTTGTAGCTGTCCACCGCCTTGCCAAGCTGGCCGCCCAGCCGGTCCATGTGCCCGCCAAGGTCGCCCAGCCGCTTGTAAAGCTCGGCCCCCAGAGTCGCTGATTTCCCGCGCGTTGCGGGCCAGATGCTCCTGCCGCCAGCCATAGGCGACGGCGCGCAGCAGCGCTATCAGCGTGGTCGGGGTCGCCAGGATCACGCCGCCGTCGATCCCGGCCTCGATCAGGCTGGGATCGTGCTCCAGCGCGGCGCTGAAGAAGTTCTCGCCCGGCAGGAACAGCACGACGAACTCGGGCGACGCGCTGAACTGGTCCCAATAGGCCTTGCCGCCCAACTGCTTCATGTGGTCGCGGACATGGCGGGCGTGGCGGACCAGCGACGTTCGGCGCGCGGCATCGTCGGTTGAGCCGATGCCGTCCAGATACGCTTCGACCGGCGCTTTGGCATCGACCACGATGGTCTTGCCGCCCGGCAGCTTGACGACCATGTCGGGCCGCAGCTTGTTGCCCTGGTCGTCGGTGACGCTGTGCTGCTCGAAGAAGTCGCAGTGATCGACCATGCCGGCCATCTCGACCACGCGCTTCAACTGGATCTCGCCCCAGCGGCCCCGCGCCACCGGTGACCGCAAGGCCCGCACCAGATTGGACGTCTCGCTGCGCAACTCCCGCTGGCTGTCGAGCAGGGAGATCACCTGCTGCTTCAGCCCTTCATAAGCGCCGACGCGCTCCTTCTCCAGCGCCTGGATCTGGCCGTCCATCCGGTCCAGCGATTGGCGGACCGGCGCCACAAGGTCGGAGATCGCCGATTGCCGCTGATCCAGATCGCCGCGCGCGTTCTCCTGAAACCGCTCCAGCGTGGTGCGGGCAAGGTCGAGGAAGCTCTGGTTGTTGCTGCGCAACGCCTCGGACGACAGCGCCTTGAAGGCGTCGCCCAGCTTCGCCTCCGCCCGCTCCAGCAAGGCGATCTTCTCGGCGGATAGCAGGCGTTCCTGCTCCAGCCGGGTCTGAAGCTGGGCCTTCGACGTCTTCGCGTCCCCCAACTCGGCGCGGAGAGCCGCCAGCTCCCGCTCCCGCTGGATGGCCTCGGCCCTGCAGGTCGTCGTTCTGGCGAAGCGCGAAGTCGGCTTCAGCCGCCAGCCGCCCGGCCTCCGCCTGACCGATGCCGCCGCTGCGCAGCAGCAGCACGATGCCCGCCCCAAAGACGAAACCAAGAACCAGCGACAGCACGTCAAGCGCGAACGGCATCAATCATCCTTCCACCACGGCACCAGCGCGGGATGGTAGCGGATCGGGCGGCAAATTAGAACAGGAGAAGAACAGAAAGGATTGCCTGAATTCAAGCAAATTTTAAGATTACGGCGAGAATCATGGTCTTCACAACGTATGCAAGAGGAGACATCATGGATAAGAACGACGCAACATCCGATTGCGGCTGTATGCAGCACGCGGCGCATCCCCGCCGTTCATTCCTGAAACTGGCCGCATTCGGCGCGGGCGCCGCCCTGCTGTCGGCCGGACTGCCCATGGCCTCGGCGCGCGCCGGCGGTCAGGCCGAAGTGCTTCTGCTGAGCTGCATGGATTACCGCCTGCTCGACGAGATCGCGCACTACATGGACGGGCGCGGGCTGACCGACAAATACGACCACGTGATCCTCGCCGGCGCCTCGCTGGGAGCGCTGGTGGACGCCAAACCGGAATGGGGCGCCACCTTCTGGAACCATGTGGAGGTGGCGAAGGATCTCCATCACATCAACAAGGTGATGATCATCGATCACCGGGACTGCGGCGCCTACAAGGTCTTCATCGGCCCGGATACCGCCAAGGACAGGGAGACGGAAACCCGCTTCCATACCGAACAGCTCCACAAGCTGGCGGCGGCCCTGGCGAAGCGCTATCCGGAGTCTGGCGTGGAACTGCTGCTGATGAGCCTGGACGGCACGGTCGAGCCGGTCACGCTGCCGGCTTAACGACGCCAAGGTTCAGAACGGGCGGCGGGACCTGAGCGCCGCGGTCAGCGTCCCGTCGTCCAGATAGTCCAACTCGCCGCCGACCGGTACGCCATGCGCCAGCCGGGATACGGTGACGTCGCAGTCGGCCAGCCGGTCGGTGATGTAGTGGGCCGTCGTCTGGCCCTCGACCGTGGCGTTCATCGCCAGGATCACTTCCGTCACTTCCGGGCGGCGCGCCCGGTTGATCAGGCCGGCGACGTTCAGGTCCTCCGGCCCGACGCCTTCCAGCGCCGACAGGGTGCCGCCCAGCACGTGGTACAGGCCCTTGAACGATCCCGTGCGCTCCAGCGCCCACAGGTCGCCGACTTCCTCGATCACGCAGATCAGCGCCGGGTCGCGCCTGGGATCGGCGCAGATGGCGCAGGGATCGCGGGTGTCCAGGTTGCCGCAGACCGAGCAGGTCTTGATCGCGACCGCCGCCTCATGCATGGCGTCGGCCAGCGGAGTCAGCAGGCTTTCCCGCCGTTTGATCAGGTGCAGCGCCGCGCGCCTTGCCGAACGGGGGCCAAGCCCCGGCAGTTTGGACAGAAGCTGAATCAGGCGGTCGATTTCGGAACTGCTCAAGATCGCTCCACGAAGAACGGTCCGGCCGCCGTCCCCACCTCATCGAAGGAGCGGCGGCCGGGGAACAGGATGCTCAGAACGGCAGCTTGAGGCCCGGCGGAAGCTTCATCCCGCCCATCAGCTTCTGGGTCTCGTCGGCGACATGCTGCTCGACCTTCAGCTTGGCGTCGTTGAAGGCGGCCATGATCAGGTCTTCGATCACTTCGACATCCTCGGGATCGACCACCGACTTGTCGAGCTTCAGCCGCTTCATCTCGCCCTTGCCGTTGAGCGTGACATTGACCATTCCGGCTCCGGATTGGCCGGTGACTTCGACCTCGGCCAGCGCATCCTGCATCTGCTGCATGCGCGTCTGCATTTCCTGGGCCTGCTTCATCATTTGGCCGAGATTTTTCATGGCTTAGAATTCTCCTATATCGTCCAGGTCGGACGGGGGTTCTCCGTAGAAATCGGTGTCGTTGGCCTCATCCGCAAGCGTCCCATCGGATAACGGCTCCGGTTCGGCCACGTCACGCACCTCTAACTTGGCATCGGGGAAGATGTCGAGCACCGCGCGCACGACGGGATGCTGCGCCGCCTCTTCCAGAGCCTGGGTCTTGGCGCTGTGGTCCTGCTCGCTGAGCGTCGGTTCGCCGGGAGCGCCCGACACGGTCACCATCCAGCGCCGGCCGGTCCATTCCGACAGCAGCTTGCCGACGCGGCCCGACAGTTCCGTCTGCGCCCGGTCCTTCGGCCTGATCTCCAGCCGGCCGGGTTCGATGCGGACGCAGTGGACGCTGCTGTAGAGCTGACCATACAGGGAGCCCTCGCGCATCTCGCCGAACAGCGTCACCACTTCGCGGAAGGTCTTGGGGTCGGGCAGCGGTTCGGCGTCGGCATCGGCGGAGGCCCGCTCCGCCGCCACCGGCTGCGGCGCCGGCTCCATCCGGGGCGCGGCTGAGAATGGGCGACCGCCAGCGCCGGCCCCATCGCGCGCGATCCGCCGCCACCGCCGCCGTTCTGACCGGCGGGCGTCCCGCCGCCGGCCGGAGCGCCGCTTCCCTGAAGCTGGCGGATCAGGTCCGCCGGGTTGGGCAGATCGGCGGAATAGGCCAGCCGGACGATGACCATCTCGGCGGCATCGAACGGCACCGGGGCGCTCTGGACCTCGCCCAGGCCCTTCAGCAGGATCTGCCACGCGCGGGTAAGCGACGGCATGCCCAGCTTGCCCGAAAGCTCACCGCCGCGAACCCGCTCGGTTTCCGGCGTGCCGGGGTCCAGCGCCGTTTCCGGCACGACCTTGAAGCGGGTCAGGAAATGGGTGAAGTCCAGCAGGTCCTGAAGCACCACCACCGGATCGGCGCCGCTGCGGTGCAGGTCGGACAGGATGTCCAGCGCGTCGCGCGGCTGCCCGGTCATGGCGGCTTCGAACAGATCGACCACGCGCGCCCGGTCGGCCAGCCCCAGCATGTCGCGGACCTGGAGCGCGTCCAGCCGGTCGCCCCCCAGCGCCATCGCCTGATCGAGCAGGCTCAGCCCGTCGCGGGCCGAGCCGTCGGCCGCCCGCGCGATCAGCGCCATGGCGTCGGGATCGACCGTGACGCCTTCGGCCTCCGCCACGCGGTTGAAATGCTTCACCAGCGTCTGGCTGTCGATTCGCCGCAGGTCGAAGCGCTGGCAGCGCGACAGGACGGTGACCGGAACCTTGCGGATCTCGGTCGTGGCGAAGATGAACTTCACATGCTCCGGCGGTTCCTCCAGCGTCTTCAACAGGGCGTTGAAGGCGTTCTTGGACAGCATGTGGACTTCGTCGATGACGTAGACTTTGTAGCGCGCCGCTACCGGCCCGTAGCGCACGCCCTCGATGATCTCGCGGATGTCGTCCACGCCGGTATGGCTGGCGGCGTCCATCTCCATCACATCGACATGGCGGTCGGCGGTGATGCTCTTGCAGTTCTCGCAGACGCCGCAGGGCGTGATGGTGGGGCCGCCGGTGCCATCGGGGCCGGTGCAGTTGAGCGCGCGGGCGATGATCCGGGCGGTCGTCGTCTTGCCCACGCCGCGCACGCCGGTCAGCATGAAGGCATGGGCCAGACGGCCCGACTTGATGGCGTTGGTCAGGGTGCGGACCAGCGCTTCCTGGCCGACCAGTTCGGAAAAGTCGCGCGGGCGGTATTTCCGCGCGAGGACCCGATAGGCCTTGGGGCCGGCATCGGTCGCGGCGGAGGTTTCCGGCGGCGGCGCGCCGAGGGGGGGAAGCGTCTGATCGGTCAACACGAAACTCTGGCGTCGGGCAACGGCGTTGCCGCCAGTCTAGTCCCCGATGAACGCATGTCGAAGCGGAAAGACATGTCGGATGGAAACTGTCGGGGAAAGATTGAGGTGGGAGGCTGGACAAACGACCCGAGCCGAAACTCGTTGCGGCTGCTTCCTTCCGGACCTGACCGGGTTGGCGAGGGACCCGTCCGCCGCCAACCTCCCAACGCCTATATGGCGCGCGGCGAAGCGGGGAGCAAGGGGAAACGCTCTTTTCAGAAGCGCCGACCTGTGCCACCTATAATGTCATGCCAAACAAACCCAATTTCTATGCCGGCGGCATGCTCGATCGGGTATCGGCGCTGCGCAAGGACCAGAGCTGGATCGACGCCCAACGGGCGGCGGCCGAAACTCGAATCGTGCCGATCTGGCGTGCCCAGAATTTCATGCTCGGAGAGCTGGAAGCACCCAAGGCCGGATTGCTCACCGTCGCCGACCTGCCGGAAGGGGCGGAGTTCTTCCTGCTCGGCCTTCATGGCGAAACCGCCTATTTCGCGGTCGATCTTTCCGACCTGGAAGACCCGGCCACCCATCCGGGCCTGGCGGGCCGGGGCAGCTTCGCCGATCTGCGGAGTTTCGGGCCGCTGCTGGGGCACGACGAAGGCAACATACTGGCCTATGCGCGCGGCCTGACATGGTGGCATTCCCGCCACCGCTTCTGCGGCGTCTGCGGCCATCCGACCGTCAGCGCCGAAGCCGGCCATGTCCGGCGCTGCACCAACCCGGACTGCGCCACATCGCATTTCCCGCGCACCGATCCGGCCGTGATCATGCTGGTGCATGACGGCGACCGCTGCCTGCTGGGGCGCCAGCCGCGCTTTCCGCCGGGGATGTATTCGACGCTGGCCGGATTCGTCGAACCGGGCGAGAGCCTGGAGGAGGCGGTGGCGCGCGAGGTGTTCGAGGAAACCAACATCCGGGTAGGGGAGGTGACCTACCATTCCTCCCAGCCCTGGCCGTTCCCGTCATCGCTGATGCTGGGCTTCCACGCCGAGGCCACGAGCCGCGACATCCGCACGGAGCAGGACGAGCTGGAAGACGCCCAGTGGTTCAGCCGCTCCGACATCCTGAACTGGGAGGAGGGCGGTCCCTACCGCCTGCCGAGGCCCGACTCGATATCCCGCCGGCTGATCGAGGACTGGCTTCATGGCTGAGTGACGGTGTCGGGCCTCAAGAGGCCCGACACCGCCGCATGCTCAATCGTCGCCGATCGCCTGATTCTGCTGCTCCAGGCGGAAGGGGTTCGCCGGATACACGCCCAGGATCTTCACCTCGCGGGCGAAGAACTCCAGCTCCTCCAGCGCCAGCCGCAGGGGCCGCTCTTCCGGGTGGCCTTCGACATCGACGTAGAACTGCGCCGCCGTGAAGCGGCCATCGACCATGTAGCTTTCCAGCTTGGTCAGGTTGACGCCGTTGGTGGCGAAGCCGCCCATCGCCTTGTAGAGCGCCGCCGGCACGCTGCGGACCCGGAAGACGAAGGTGGTCACTACCGGGCCGGAATGGGGGGCGGGCTGGATCGGCTCCCGCGCCATCACCAGGAAGCGGGTCGTGTTGTGCTCGGCGTCCTCGATCCCCTGCTTCAGGGTCTTCAGGCCGTAGATCTGGCCGGCAAGCTCCGACGCGATGGCGGCTTCGGTGATGTCGCCGCGCTCGGCGATCTCCTTCGCCGCACCCGCCGTATCGGCATGGGGAATTTCCCGCAGGCCCAGCGCCCGCGTCACCTTCCGGCACTGGGAGAGCGCCTGGATGTGGCTGCGCACGACCTTGATGGTGTCGAGCGTGGCACCCGGCGGCGCCAGCAGTTGATGGTTCACCCGCTGGTAGTGCTCGCCGATGATGTGCAGGCCGCCCTGCGGCAGCAGGTGGTGGTTGTCGGCGACCCGCCCGGCGACCGAGTTTTCCACCGGGATCATGCCGTACTCGGCAGCGCCTTCATGCACGGCGGCGAACACGTCCTCGAAACGTCGCGCACGGCATGGTCTTCCGCTCGGGGAAGACGGTCCGGCAGGACAGGTCGGAATAGGCGCCGGGGGAACCCTGGAAGGCGATGGACGGTGGATTTGGACATGACCGGGGTGTTTGCTCAATGAGATAGAGAGTGAGGATCGGGTCAGCGGCCGAGCATAACGCGGGCGCGGGCCAGATCGGCGGGAGTATCGACACCCAGCGGAACCGCGTCAACGACGGCCACGTCGATTCGCATGCCTGCGGCGAGTGCCCGCAGTTGCTCCAGCTTCTCCTGCTGTTCCAGATGCGATGGCGGCAGCGAGACGAAACGTTCCAGCGCTTGGCGGCGATAGGCGTAAAGGCCGATATGGTGGAGCAGCGGCGCCTCGCCCGTGGGGGCCGTCGCACGGGTGAAGTACAGCGCCCGGCCCGTGGTGGCGCCCGGCGCCCGCTCGACCACCGCCTTGACGACGTTGGGGTTGCCGCGCTCGCTGGCGTCGGTGATCTCGACCGCCAGCGTGCCGATATCGACGCCTTCGGTTTCCAGCAGGGCATAGGCGGCGCGGATCGTCTCCGGCGCTATCGTCGGCAGGTCGCCCTGGACATTCACCACGGCATCATAGGCGCCGTCCGGATCGACGATCTGGAGCGCCTCGAAGATGCGGTCGGAGCCGGAGGGATGGTCGGGCTTGGTCAGGACGGCCTGACCGCCGGCCTTGGTGACGGCGTCGGCGATCTCGGGTTCGGCGCAGGCGACCACGACCGGGCCGATCCCGGATTCGATCGCCCGGCGCCAGACATGGACGATCATCGGTTCGCCATGGATGTCGGCAAGCGGCTTGCCCGGCAGCCGGGTCGAAGCGAGACGCGCGGGTATGACGATTATGGGGTTTGTTGGCATGGTGGCCATCTGCGACATTTAGGTTATAGGTGTGCGTGCGACATTTCGTCCTGAGGGTCAAGCGCCTAAAGCGGCTGACCCCTGTGACATAGGGCCCTATGTTGCGGTTAACGAAACAATAATCCGTCGCGCGTGACAGCAGACGGTTCGGCCGCTATCGTGCGGTAATTACAAGGGAATTGGGGACTCGCGGCATGTCGAGCATGGAATTCAACAAGTTGTCCGGGGCCATCCTGCTGGGCGGTCTCGTTGCGATGATGAGCGGCTTCATCGCTGAAGTACTGGTCTCGCCTAAGCATCTGGAAGAGAACGCTTATCACGTCGACACCGCCGCCATAGCGCCGGCGGCGGCGCCGCGGGCGGTGAGCCGGCCGAAGTCCCGCCGATCGCCCCTCTGCTGGCCTACGCCGATCCGGCGGCCGGCGAGAAGGTGTCCAAGGCCTGCGCGTCCTGCCACACGTTCGAGAAGGGCGGCGCCGCCAAGGTCGGGCCGAACCTCTGGGGCGTCATCGGCGGTCCGCACGGCCACATGGAAGGCTTCGCCTACAGCGACGCCATGAAGAGCCAGCAGGGCAACTGGGACTTCGAAGCGCTCAACCACTTCCTGCTCAACCCGAAGTCCTATGTCTCCGGCACCAAGATGAACTTCGCCGGCATCAAGAAGGACCAGGACCGCGCCAACCTGATCGCCTGGCTGAACACCCAGTCCGACAGCCCGGCTCCGCTGCCGTAACAGGTCGGCTGGCGATACTGTTGTAATCCCGGTGGCGGGATGGAATGAGCCCCGCTAGGATGCCTTTCCCTCCTGCCGGCCTGGATTACTGATAATGACGGCGTCAAGCTCTTCGACCGAACCTGCCCTGCCGGACTGCCTGCCGGATGATGTGATCGATCTGGCGGTCCGTCTGGCCGATGCCGCCGGTTCGGTGATCCGGCGCTATTACCGCACACCCTTCGCGGTGGACGACAAGCCCGACAGCTCGCCGGTCACGATCGCCGACCGGGAGGCCGAAGCCGCGATTCGCGCGATCCTGGCGGCCGAGCGTCCCGCCGACGGCATCGTCGGCGAGGAGCACGGCACGACCAACGGCGATGCCGACTGGCTGTGGGTGATCGACCCGATCGACGGCACCAAATCCTTCATCACCGGCCGTCCGACCTTCGGGACGCTGGTGGCCCTGCTGTACCGGGGCCGTCCCGTGCTGGGCGTGATCGACCAGCCCATCATCGGCGACCGCTGGGTCGGCGCCATCGGGCGGCAGACCACCCTGAACGGCCAGCCGGCCCGCGTCCGGGCCTGCCCGGCGCTCGGCCGCGCGACGTCAACACGACCTCGCCCGATCTGTTCGGACCTGATGACTACGCCGCGTTCCGCCGAGTCGCGACCAGCGTCAAGCTGACCATGTATGGCGGCGACTGCTACGCCTATGGCCTGCTGGCCGCCGGCTTCGTCGATCTGGTGATCGAGGCCGGGCTGAAGCTCTACGACTACGCGGCGCTGGTCCCTGTGGTCGAAGGGGCGGGCGGCGTCATGACGGACTGGAGCGGGGCGCCGCTCGGGAGCCGCTCCGACGGGCGGGTGGTCGCGGCGGGAGATGCCGCCACCCACGCCGAAGCGCTCGCCCGTTTGGGTGAGGCTCAATTCGGTTGATACCCTTATTTTCGTATCTCTTTCTCTGCCCTTTTCGCGTCGCCATCTGGTAAGACTCAATTCCGTGCAGCCGCGCTGAAGCGGCGGCACCGCTCCCTCGACCTCGCGCTTTAAGACCAGGGAATGTTCGCCATGCTGATCCCTAAACCAGCCCAGTCAGCCTACGAGAACGCCGATACCGATATCCGGGAAATGCTCGACCGGATGATCGCGGAATTGAAGGCCACACCCTCCTGGGAACAGCGCAGCACCCAATTCCTCGAGATCATCGATGCCCTGGAACTGGCGTTCGAGGGCGATGACGAGGATGTCGACGACGACTTCGACGATGACGAAGACGACGAGTATGTCGGCGATGACGATGATGACGACCTCGACGATGATGACGAGGACGACGAATTCGTGGAGGAGCAGGCCGTTTCCGGCGAGAAGGTGAACGGCTGGCATGGCGGCGGCGGAGTCGTGACGCCCGCCAATGACGACGGCGACGAGGTCGAGATCGTCGAGGACTTCGCCGAGGTGCTGCCTTTCTATGTCGGCGCCGTTCTGGAGCAATTGGGCGAGACGAAGCTCGAGCGCCCCGAACAGGCGGCCTTCTACCTGCTGTCCTGCCATCCCGAGCATACCGAGGCGGCCCAGTCGTGGTTGCAGCAGGGCACCAACCTGAAGCGCTTCCAGAAGTTCGTGGACGATACGCCCGATTACGAAGCCATCCTGGAAATGATGGACGAGCATTACGACGGCGACGATGACGACGACGACGTCGATGAAGATCGACGACGAAGATTGAAGCCTGTCCGTCCGTAACCGGTACTGTCCTGATGAAATTCGTCTCCGCCGTCGCGGCGTTCCTCATCCTTCTCGCTCCCGCAGCACGGGCGGAGGAGGCTGTCACCCGAACCCACGCGCTGGCGGAGTTCACGACGCCGAAATACGCCGAGGGTTTCGCCCATTTCGACTATGTGAACCCGGAAGCCCCCAAGGGCGGCAGCGTCGTCACGGCGGAGCCGGGCAGTTTCGACAGCCTCAACTCGATCATCCTGCGCGGGCAGGTTCCGCGCAGCATCGGTCTGATCGCGGACTCGCTGTTCGTCCCGTCGGGCGACGAGCTTGAAGTGGTCTACGGGCTGATCGCCGAGACGGCCGAGTATCCCGAGGACAAGAGCTGGGTCGTCTTCAACCTGCGGCCTGAAGCCAAATTCCACGACGGCCATCCCGTCACCGCCGCCGACTTCGTGTTCGGCTGGAACGCGATCGAGCAGCACGGCCGGCCCTTCCTCAAAAGCTTCCTTGAGGATGTCGAGAAGGTCGAGGCGCTGGACGAGCATCGCCTGAAGGTCAGCTTCAAGACCAAGGGCGAAATGAAGCCGCTGATCCGCGCCGCCAGCATCCTGTCGCCGGAGCCGGAGCACTGGTGGACCGCCAATGACCGGGATATCGGCAAGACGACCCTGGAGCCGCCGCTGACCAGCGGCCCTTACAAGGTCAAGGCGGTCGATCCCGGCCGCTCGATCACCTATGAGCGGGTGGCCGACTATTGGGGCAAGGATCTGCCGGTCAATATCGGGCAGAACAACTTCGACACCGTGCGGACCGACTTCTACCGCGACGACGACGTCATGTTCGAGGCGTTCAAGGGCGGAGCCTACGACTTCCGGCAGGAGAACAGGGCGCAGCGCTGGACATCGGGCTACGACATCCCCCAGGTCCGCGAAGGCAGGATCGAGAAGCGGGCGATCGCCAACGAGCGGCCGTTCGGAGCGCAGGGCATCCGCTTCAACATGCGCCGGCCCCAGTTCAGCGATCCGAAGGTACGGCTGGCGCTGGCGTACCTGTATGACTTCGAGTGGCTTCAGAAGAACATCCTGTACGGCCAGTACCGCCGGGTGAAGAGCAACTTCCCCAACAGCGACTTCGGCGCCAGCGGCCCGCCGACCCCGGCCGAACTGGCGATCCTGGAGAAGTACCGGGGCCGCGTGCCGGAGGAAGTCTTCACGACCGCGTACGAGCCGCCCAGCACCGACGGTTCCGGCAACAACCGCGACAATGTCCGCAAGGCCATGGCGCTGTTCCGTCAGGCCGGATACGAGACCCGCGACAACAAGCTGGTCAATGCCAAGACCGGGCAGCAGATGCGTGTCGAGTTCCTGGACGACAGCCAGTCGATGGTCCGGGTGGTGCAGCCCTATGTCACCGGGCTTCAGCGCGTCGGGATCGATGCGACGATCCGGATCGTGGACAGCGCCCAGTATCAGGCGCGCACCGACGATTTCGACTTCGACGCCGTCATGGTGTTCTTCAACTTCTTCCCGCCGCCGGGCACCGAGCAGCGCAGCTATTTCGGCTCCGCCGCCGCCGATGTGAAGGGATCGGCCAATTATGCCGGGATCAAGGACCCTGTCGTCGATGCCCTGATCGAGGAAGTCATCGCCGCGAAGGACTATGAAAAGCTCCAGGCGACCTCGCGGGCGCTCGACCGGGTGTTGCTGTGGCAGCACGCCATGATCCCGCAATGGTACAACGACCAGACCTGGATCGCGTACTGGACCAAGTTCGGCTGGCCGGAACGGAAACCCCGCTATGACACCGGCTTCCCTTCCACATGGTGGTCGAAGGAGGCCAAGGCGGCCAGCCGTTGAAGACCAGGATCGCGTCTTTTGGCCTTGATTTAAACCGGATTCGGCTGCCAACGCTGAACTCGCCGACACCATGTATCGGGAAGACCGTATGAGGGATGAGAGCCGGATGAAGAGACTGCTAGCCGCCGCCGTTTGTTCAGGACTTCCTGATGCTTGGGGGGATCTTCCCCGCCGCGGCGCAGGAGGCCGAACAGAAAGTCACCCGCACCTGGGCGATGGCGGAGTTCGGCGAACCGCTCTACGGTCCGGACATGCGGCACTGGCCCTATGCCAACCCGGACGCCCCCAAGGGCGGTTCGGTCGTGCTGGGCGCCTTCGGCAGCTTCGACAGCCTCAACACCTATATCCTGCGCGGCCAGTGGCCGGCGGGCATCGGGCTCATCGGCGACAGCCTGATGACGGGATCGGGTGACGAGTTGTCATCCGCCTATGGCCTGATCGCCGAGAGCGCCGAGTATCCCGAGGACAAGAGCTGGATCATCTTCAATCTCCGGCCCGAGGCGCGCTGGCACGACGGCCAGCCGATCACCGCCGACGACTTCAAGTTCGCCTTCGACACGATCAAGCAGTATGGCCGGCCCTTCCTCCAGAGCTTCTACGAGGATGTCAGCGGCATCGAGGTGCTGGACCCGCACAAGCTGAAATTCACCTTCAAGACCCGCAACAGCATGAAGCCGCTGCTGACGGTGGCGCAGTCCTCGCCGCTGCCCCGTCACTGGTGGAACGCCAACGGGCGCGACATCACCAAGACGACGCTGGAGCCGCTGCTGGGCAACGGCGCCTACAGGATCAAGGCGGTCGATCCCGGCCGCTCGATCACCTACGAGCGGGTGGCGGATTACTGGGCGGCGGATCTGCCGGTCAATCGCGGGCTGAACAACTTCGACCAGATCCGCTACGACTATTATCTGGACGATACCGTGCTGTTCGAAGCCTTCATGGCCGGGCGGATCGATTACCGTCAGGAAAACCGCGCCCAGCGCTGGAACCAGGGCTACGACGTGCCCGCCGTCAAGGACGGCAACCTGATCAAGCGGGTCGTGCCGGACGAGACGCCCAGGGGCACCCAGGGCTATATCTTCAACCTGCGCCGGCCGCAGTTCCAGGATGTCCGGGTCCGGGAAGCGATCAACCTGCTGTACGATTTCGAATCGGTTCAGCGGACGCTCCTGTTCGGCGAGTACAAGCGGGTGAAAAGCTGGTTCCCCAATTCGGAATTCGGCGCCAGCGGCCCGCCGACCCGGCTGAACTGGCGATCCTTGAGAAGTACAAGGACAAGGTCCGCCCGGAGGTCCTGACCAAGGCCTATGAGCCGCCGGTTACGGACGCGTCGGGCAATATCCGGAACAACCTGCGCGAAGCGCTGCGGCTGTTCCGTGAAGCCGGCTGGGAGTTGAAGAACAACCGGCTGGTCAATGCCGCCGGCGACCAGATGCGGATGGAAATCCTGCTGGTCAGCCCGACCATGGTGCGGGTGACCGAGCCCTTCGTCCAGAACGCGCGGCGGGCCGGGATCGACGCGTCGATCCGCGTGGTCGATACGTCCCAGTATCAGGTGCGCGTCGATGACTTCGACTATGACCTGCTGGCCGTTGCGCTCAACTTCTTCCCGCCGCCGGGCGCCGAGCAGCGCAGCTATTTCGGCTCGGCCGCCGCCGATGTCCGGGGTTCCGCCAATATCCCCGGCATCAAGGACCCCGTCGTCGATGGCCTGATCGAGGAACTGATCGGGGCCAAGGATCTGCCGACCCTGGCCGCGACCAACCGGGCGCTTGACCGGGTGCTGCTGTGGGGCTGGTATCAGATCCCGCAGTGGTACAATGACGAGTCCTGGCTGGCGTACTGGAACAAGTTCGGCTACCCGGAGAAGAAGGCCCGGTATTCGATCGGCTTTCCGGGTACGTGGTGGACGGCTGCGGGCAAGCAGGCATCCCAATAGGCGGCGCTGGATTTAAATCAGGCGTAAATCGAGGAACCTCAGGATGCTGGCCTACATCGTCCGCCGCCTGCTGCTGATCATCCCGACGCTGATCGGGATCATGGTGATCAACTTCGTCATCGTGCAGGCCGCCCCCGGCGGCCCGATCGAGCAGATGCTGGCCCAGCTTCAGGGGACCGGCGTCGACGCCACGGCGCGCATCGGCGGCACGTCGGGCGGTTCCGACCTGCCGCCGCAGGCTCAGCAGTCGGGCGGCGGTGAGCAGATCACCGGCCGGTACCGGGGTGCGCAGGGGCTCGATCCGGAATTCATCAAGCAGTTGGAAAAGCAGTTCGGCTTCGACAAGCCGATGCATGAGCGCTTTCTCCAGATGATGGGCGACTATCTGGTCTTCGACTTCGGCACCAGTTACTTCCGCGACCAGCGCGTGGTCGATCTGGTGCTGGACAAGATGCCGGTGTCGATCTCGCTGGGGCTATGGACGACGCTGATCGTCTATCTGATCTCCATCCCGCTTGGCATCCGCAAGGCGGTGAAGGACGGCTCGAAGTTCGACATCTGGACCAGCGGCGTCGTCATCGTGGGCTACGCCATCCCCAGCTTCCTGTTCGCCGTGCTGCTGATCGTGCTGTTCTCCGGCGGCCGCTATCTGGCGTGGTTCCCCTTGCGCGGACTGACCAGCGAGGGCTGGGCCTTCATGCCGTGGTGGCAGCAGATCCTGGACTATTTCTGGCACATCACCCTGCCGGTGGTGGCGCTGGTGATCGGCGGCTTCGCCGGACTGACCATGCTGACCAAGAACAGCTTCATGGAAGAAATCAACAAGCAGTACGTCATCACGGCGCGCGCCAAAGGGCTGAACGAGCGTCAGGTGCTGTACGGCCATATCTTCCGCAACGCCATGCTGATCGTCATCGCCGGCTTTCCCGGCGCGTTCATCAGCATCCTGTTCACCGGGTCGCTGCTGATCGAGGTGATCTTCTCGCTCGACGGGCTGGGACTGCTGGGGTTCGAGGCGGCGATCAACCGCGACTATCCCGTGATGTTCGCCACGCTCTATTTCTTCACCCTGCTGGGGCTGCTGATGAATCTGGCGGGTGATCTGGCCTATGTCGCGGTCGATCCCCGCATCGACTTCGAAGCGAGGAAGACGTGATGGCGAGTCCGACTCCGCATCAGCCCCTCAGGACCGCTTCCTCGGCATGCGGATCACGCCGATCACCCGGCGGCGTCTGCATAACTTCAAGGCCAACCGGCGCGGCTTCTGGTCGCTTTGGCTCTTCCTGATCCTGTTCACCGTCAGCCTGTTCGCCGAGTTCATCGCCAACGACCGGCCGCTGCTGATCCGCTACGACGGCCAGTTCTACGCGCCGGTCTTCACGGTCTATCCGGAAACCACCTTCGGCGGCGAGTTCGAGACCCAGGCCGATTACCGCGATCCTTTCGTCCAGGACCTGATCAACGAGAAGGGATGGATCGTCTGGCCGGTCATCCGCTATTCGTACCAGACCATCAATTACAACCTCGCGGTTCCGGCTCCGGCCCCGCCCTCGACCGAGAACTGGCTGGGGACCGACGACCAGGGCCGCGACGTGGTGGCGCGGCTGATCTATGGTTTCCGCATCTCGATCCTGTTCGGGCTGACGCTGACCATCCTGTCATCGATCATCGGCATCGCGGCCGGTGCTGTGCAAGGCTATTTCGGCGGCACCATCGACCTGCTGTTCCAGCGCTTCATCGAGATCTGGTCCGGATTGCCGACGCTCTATCTGCTGATCATCCTGGCGAGCATCGTGGAGCCGAACTTCTGGTGGCTGCTGGGGCTTCTGCTGCTGTTTTCCTGGATGAGCCTTGTCGGCGTCGTCCGGGCGGAGTTCCTGCGTGCCCGCAACTTCGACTATGTCAGGGCGGCCCGCGCGCTGGGGGCGGGGGACGCGCTGATCATGTTCCGGCACGTGCTGCCCAACGCCATGGTGGCGACGCTGACCTTCATGCCGTTCATCCTGAACGGCTCGATCACCACGCTGACCGCGCTGGATTTCCTAGGCTTCGGCCTGCCGCCGGGATCGCCCTCGCTGGGCGAGTTGCTGGCGCAGGGCAAGGCCAACCTTCAGGCGCCGTGGCTCGGCCTGACGGCGTTCTTCACGCTCGCCATCATGCTGAGCCTGCTGATCTTCATCGGCGAGGCGGTGCGCGACGCCTTCGACCCGCGGAAGACCGTCGGGCCGCTGCCAAGGACGGGAGCCGCCGCCAAACCGATCGGCGATCGCCGCGGAGAAGAAGGCGGCCGCCGAATGACGATCACGACAACGCAGCCAGCCCGACACCAGGAAAACCGGTCATGAGCGAGCTTCTTTCCGTCCGCGACCTGTCCGTCGATTTCCGGCTTTCCGGCAGCACGATGCATGCCGTGAAGAGCGTGTCGTTCGACATCAGGCCGGGCGAAACCATGGCGCTGGTGGGCGAGTCCGGCTCCGGCAAGTCGGTGACCGCGCTGTCGATCCTCCAGCTTCTGCCCTATCCCGTGGCGGACCACCCCAGCGGCAGCATCCGCTTCAAGGGGACCGAACTGGTGGGGGCCGACGAGAAGACCCTGCGCGAGGTGCGCGGCGACCGGATCTCCATGATCTTCCAGGAGCCGATGACCTCGCTCAACCCGCTGCACAGCATCGAGAAGCAGATCAACGAAACCCTGTTCCTGCACAAGGGCCTGACCCGCTCCGCCGCCCGCAAGCGGACGCTGGAACTGCTGCGGCTGGTGGGTTTGCCGGAAGCGGAAAAGCGGCTGGCGGCATATCCGCACGAGCTGTCCGGCGGCCAGCGCCAGCGCGTCATGATCGCGATGGCGCTCGCCAACGAGCCGGACCTGCTGATCGCGGACGAGCCGACGACCGCCCTGGACGTGACGATCCAGGCGCAGATCCTGGAACTGCTGAAGGATCTGCAACGCCGTTTCGGCATGGCGCTGCTGCTGATCACCCACGATCTCGGCATCGTCCGCAAGATGGCCGACAATGTCTGCGTCATGAGCCAGGGCGAGATCGTCGAGAAGGGCACGAACAGCGGGCTGTTCGCCGGCCCCAAGCACCCCTACACCCAGCGCCTGCTGGCGGCCGAGCCCAAGGGCAACCCGGCGCCGCCGCCGGCAAACGCGGCCGATGTCATGACCGCGCGCGACATCAAGGTCCATTTCCCGATCAAGAAGGGCCTGCTGCGCCGGACCGTCGATTACGTCCGCGCCGTGGACGGCATCGACGTGACGGTGCGCGAGGGTCACACGGTCGGCGTCGTCGGCGAATCGGGTTCCGGCAAGACCACGCTGGGGCTGGCGCTGCTCCGCCTCCACGCCAGCCAGGGCGCCATCCGCTACGACGGCAAGGATATCCAGGGCTGGCAGGCCGCCAAGATGCGGCCGCTCCGCCGCGAGATGCAGGTGGTCTTCCAGGACCCCTATGGCAGCCTCAGCCCCCGCCTGTCGGTCGCCCAGATCATCGAGGAAGGGCTGAAGATCCACGGCATCGGCAGCCGCAAGGAACGCGAAGCGATGATCGCGCAGTCGCTGGAGGAAGTCGGCCTGGACCCCTCCAGCCGCAACCGCTACCCGCACGAGTTCTCCGGCGGCCAGCGCCAGCGCATCGCCATCGCCCGCGCCATGGTGCTGAAGCCCCGCTTCGTCGTGCTGGACGAGCCGACCTCGGCCCTGGACATGTCGGTCCAGGCGCAGATCGTCGATCTGCTGAGGGACCTTCAGGTCCGGCACAATCTGGCCTATCTGTTCATCAGCCACGATCTGAAAGTCGTCAGGGCGCTGTCCAACGAGGTGCTGGTGATGAAGGACGGCAAGGTGGTCGAATCCGGCCCGACCCGCCAGATCTTCGAGGCTCCCCAGCAGGCCTATACCCGCGCGCTGATCGCGGCGGCACTCAACCTTGTGGCTGTGAAGACCGGTGAAGTGCGGATGTGAGCGCCACCGAAGGTTTTGCCCTGCTGCGGTGCAGCAAGTTATTATATGCTTAAGTAATTTGCCGGATATTGAGCCGCCGTCGCCTCCCTCCAGGGCAGATTGCGTGGCTCACCGATGTCGAATCCGGTCACCGGCCACAGTGCCGCTTATATCGCCGAGCTGAAGAAGCGCCTGAACGCCCACCGGAAATGGGTGAACGGACTGCGTGGCGGCATACAGGCGGACCTCAGCTTCTACGATATGTCGCAGCTTCCGCTGTCCGGCGTGACGCTGCGCAACGCCAAACTGGTCGGCACCAGCTTCGCCCGCAGCAATCTGTCCAAGGCCGATCTGAAGGCGGCTATCCTGATGATGGCCGATCTTGAGGGGGCGGACCTTTCCGAAGCCGATCTGCTGGGCGCCGATCTGCGCGGCGCCTGCTTCAACGGCGCCAATCTGGCGGAAGCCAACCTCGCCGGGGCCGATCTCCGCACCGGCTCGCTGGGAGCGGTTTCCACCAAGCGCCAGCCTTCGTCCGCGATGCCCTTGAGCCGGCGCACCGAACTGATCGATGCCAATCTCAGCCGGGCGATCCTGGTCGGATCGAACCTTGGGAACTGCGACCTGACCGGTGCCGAACTGGTCGATGCCGATCTTTCCGGCGCCGATCTGACCGGCGCCATCCTGGTTTCCACCGACCTGTCCGGCGCCACCCTGAAGAACACGACGCTGGCGGGAGCCGTCCTGTGCGGAGCGCTGCTGGATGACGACGCCATCGCGGAGATGGCGCGGCACGGCATCAATCCGGATGGCAACCTCGTGCCGCTGGGCGAGCGGCTGTTCGAACTGCTGTCGCTGCATCAGGACTGGCTCGACAGCGAAGGCCGCGCCGGGCAGCGGCTGGAACTCGACCTTGCCGATCTCAGCAACGCGCCGCTGGGCGAGGTCGATCTGTCCGCCGCCAAGATCCAGCGCTGCAATCTCCGCAACGCCAATCTCTCAGGGACCAACCTGATGATGGCGGATCTCAGCTACTGCAACCTGACGGGCGCCGATCTGCAGCGGCGCCAACCTGTCCGGATGCAGCCTGCGCCGGGTCAACCTGACGGGGGCCACTCTTCTCGACAGCATCCTGCTGAGCGTCCAGGTGGCGGCTTCCGACCGCGCATGGCCGACCAACCTGCAATACGCCCGGCTGAACGACACGGACCTCCGCTGCCGCACGGCTGACGGCGTCATCCTCCGCTTCGCCGACATGACCGGAGCGAAGGTCAACATGGCCCTGATGAAGGGCAGCGACACCAGCGGCGCCAAGATGCCGACGACGAGGACGCCGGCTGCCGTATCCCGCTGATGCCGGCTTGCCGGATCGGGCAAGCTGTGACAGGACTGACGGTTCCTGATCCGTAGTGTCCGAAGGTTTGCAGCCAATGGCGATCCTGTTCCTGTCCCCGTCCGATGATCCCGCCGAATGGCTTCCGGAACTGCATCGCCAGATCCCTGACCGGGAAGTGCGGGTGTGGCCCGATATCGGCGATCCCGACGACATCGACTACGCCCTGATCTGGCGTCCTCCCGCCGGCGTGCTGAAGCAGTTGCCGAACCTGAAGGTCATGCTGTCGCTGGGGGCGGGCGTCGATGGCGTCCTGAGCGATCCCGAACTGCCGGACCTGCCGCTGGTCCGGATGGTCGAGCCGGGCCTGACGGAAGGCATGACCGAGTTCGTCGTGCTTCAGGTGCTGCACTGGCATCGCCAGATGGAAGCCTATCGGGCGCAGCAGCGTGACGGCGTCTGGCGGCAGTTGCCGCAGAAGCTGGCGCGGGAACGCCGGGTCGGCATCCTCGGGCTTGGCGTGCTGGGGGCGGATGCGGCGCGGGTGCTGACGGAGCTTCGCTTCGACGTGGCGGGCTGGAGCCGGTCGGCGCGGGAATTGCCCGGCATCACCTGCTTCCACGGCGCCGCCGGCCTGACCGCGTTTCTGGCCCGGACGGAAATCCTGGTCTGCCTGCTGCCCCTGACGGAGGAGACGGCCGGCATCCTCAACTGGGAAACCCTGGCCGCCCTGCCGAAGGGAGCCTGCGTCGTCAACGTCGCGCGCGGCGGGCACGTGAACGAGGCGGACATGCTGGCCGCCCTCGACAGCGGGCACATCACAGGCGCCAGCCTGGACGTGTTCGGCCAGGAGCCGCTGCCGCCCGATCACCCGTTCTGGAGCCATGAACGGGTGATCGTGACGCCCCACGTCGCCGCCGTGACCCACGCCCGCACGTCGGTCGTCCACATCGCGGAGCAGATCCGGCGCTTATGAGGCCGGCCTGCCGCTGGAAAACCTCGTGGACCGCAAGCGCGGCTACTGATCAGGCGATCCGGCGTACCCCGGTGACCTGCGCGCCGCGCGCCACCACGTCGGCCAGCGGCTCCTCCGTCACCATCATGTGGAAGGCGTTGGCGTGCAGCAGTCGTTCCGGCCCCGTCATGATCCCGACATGGCCGGGGAAGAAGACGATGTCGCCGCGCCTGAGATCGCCAGAAGTCGGCGACCGCTTCACCGATCGCCTGCGCCTGCTGGTCGCTGTCGCGCGGGACGGACAAGCCGGCGGCATCGAGCGCTATCTGTACGAGGCCGGAACAATCCAGTCCCATGCTGGTCTTGCCGCCCCACAGATACGGCACGCCGATCAGCCGGCCCGCCGTCGCCACATAGTCCGGGGCGACATCCGCCAACCCGGCCAAGTGCTTGGCGAAAACCCAGCCGCCCTGTTCAAGCTCGGCGAAGCCGTTCGTCTCGCCGACCACCGCGACGCGGGAGGTCAGGCTGAGCACGTCGAGCGTCGGGCTTTTCAGGTCCGGCTCCGGAAACAGGAATGTCCGGATAGCGCTCACCCGATGCGTCGGCTCCGGCGTCTCGCCCCATAGCGTGTCGAGACGCAGGTATCCGACATAGCCGTCGGTTTCGATCTGGCCCCAGACCCAGCCGTCATGTTCCTCGTAGACGGTGACCGTCTCGCCGAACAGGGCCTGGGTCGTCTGGCGAGCTTCGAAATCGGCTGCCGCCTTGACCGTTGCGAAGCCGGTACGAAGCTGGCACGGCACGCCTTCGATGAAGCGCTCCGCCTGCGACGATGCCTTCCAGATGAGCCGCCGCCAGATCGGGGCGGTAGGCGTTAGTCCTGGGGTCCGGCAAGGACAAGCTCATTGGATGCTTCCTCCGGCAACTGTGGTGGCGGACTGTCCAGAGCGCCGGCTTCGGCCATCGATGCCTGCTGCGACGCCAGCACCAGTTGAGAGAATTCCGTCAGGAACACCGATCCCTTGACCGTGCGCTGCACCAGAACGTTCCGCCGGTCGGCGTCGTCGCGTTTGCGCCGGATGAAGCCCAGCCGCCCGAGCCGGTCGAGCGCCCTGCTTATCGCCGGCTTCGAAATGTTCAGGGTGCTGGCGAGCCCCCGTACCGTATGGGGCGGCGGCGTCAGGTAGACGGTCAGCAGCAGGGCCAGTTGACGCGATGACAGATCCGGGCCGGCCTGTCTCACACTCGATACGAGAACATTGCGCCAGAGATCGAGGGCTTGAAGCTTGTGGGGCATTTTGAGACTCCCGATACACCACCCGGACGTATCGGGTCGCAACCAGGAATTTGCCGAAACGATCCAGTTTGGGCAAGAGTTTAAGCGCTTTTGCCATAACGGCTTTCCAAATAAGAGTAGACCGCCCGCATACCCAAGGCTTCACCGCCCTCCGGCCGTCCCGGTTTGGAAGACGGATTCCACGCCATGACGTCCAGATGCGCCCACGGAATGGTCTTCTCGACGAATCGCTCCAGGAACAAAGCCGCCAGGATGGCGCCCGCGAACGGTCCGCTTCCGACATTATTGATGTCGGCCACCTTGCTCTCCAGCATCTTGGCGTAGGGCTGGTGCAGCGGCAGGCGCCACATCGGGTCGGCCTGCGCCTCCGCCGCCTTCAGCAACCCGTCCGCCAGGGCGTCGTCGTTGCTGAACAGGGCGGGAAGCTCCGTACCCAGCGCGACTCGGGCGGCCCCGGTCAGGGTCGCGAAATCGATGATCACGTCGGGCTTGTCGCTCACCGCTTTGGCCAGGGCGTCGCACAGGACCAGACGGCCCTCGGCGTCCGTATTGCCGACTTCGACGCTCAAGCCCTTGCGGGTCGCCAGCACGTCGAGCGGGCGGAAGGCGTCGCCGGAGACGGAGTTCTCGACAGCGGGGATCAGCACGCGCAGGCGGACCGGCAGGCCCGCCATCATGATCATCCGCGCGACCCCCAGCACATGGGCGGCCCCGCCCATGTCCTTCTTCATCAGCAGCATGCCGCTGGACGGCTTGAGGTCCAGGCCGCCGGTATCGAAGCAGACGCCCTTGCCGACCAGCGTCACCCGCGGCGCGTCCTTGTCGCCCCAGGTCAGGTCGATCAGCCGGGGTGCTCGCGTGCTGGCGCGGCCGACGGCGTGGATGGCCGGATAGTTCTTCTTGAGCAGGTCGTCGCCGACGATGACCTTCACCTTGGCATCGAACTCGGCCCCCAGCGCTTCCGCCGCGGCGGCGAGTTCCGCCGGTCCCATGTCGTTGGCAGGCGTGTTGATCAGGTCGCGGACGAGATACGTGGCGGTGGCGGTGCGCTCGACCGCCGCGCGGTCCGCCCGCTCGGGCCATGCCAGCGTGGCGAAGGTCTTGCCGTTGCCGGACTTGTAGCGGGTGAAGGCGTAGCAGCCGAGCGCCCAGCCCAGCGCCGCCCGCGTCGCGGTTTCCCGGTCGAGATCGGCGTCGATGTGGTAGGCGCCGGCCGGCAGGGATGCGGGAAGGCCGCCATAGGCCCAGAAGTCGGCCGCGGCTTCGGTGCCGACCAGAACGCGGGCAAGGCCGCCGTCGGGGCCGGGCAGCAGCGCCGTCTTTCCAGGCTCCCCCTTGAAGCCGGTGCCGGTGACCCAGGCGCGCACCGATGCCGGCTGGCTGGAGAGCCAGCCTTCAAGGCCGTCCTTGGTTACGGGGGTGAGCGGGACCGAGTTGGCGCCGGCGGTGGGGCGCAGGTGGGTCAGCAAGTCACTGTTCCTTCATGGCATGTGCAGGGTATGAGGCGATCTCCAACATGGCCTGCCGGGCTGCCTCTGAAAAGCCTGAAGCGTCGAAAGCCTGCATGGAGTATCCAGAGGGTGCTTTCGGCTTAGGCTCCTAACAACTAATCTCCCGCGCAATCATCAATCCAGAAGAAACCGGCGGACAATATGAGCGATCTTACCCTTGTCATCGGCAACAAAGCCTCATCCTCGTGGTCATTGCGTCCCTGGCTGGCGCTGAAGCAGATCGGCGTGCCGTTCCGTGAGATCACCATCCCCCTGCGCCAGCCGGAAACCAAGGCGGAGATCCTTCGGCATTCCCCGGCGGGCAAGGTGCCGGTGCTGCATCGACGGCGACCTGACCGTCTATGATTCGCTGGCGATCCTGGAATATCTGGCGGAAAGCTATCCCGAGGCGGGGCTGTGGCCCGAAGACCGCGGTGCCCGCGCCGTGGCGCGGTCGATTTCGGCGGAGATGCATTCCGGCTTCGTCGATCTGCGCAAGAACATGCCGATGGATGTGACCGACAAGCATCCGGGGGAGGGACGTACGCCGGAGTCCCTGGCCGATATCGCCCGCATCACCCAGATCTGGCGCGACGCCAAGGCTCGTTTCGGGGCCGACGGCCCGTTCCTGTTCGGCCGCTTCTCGGCCGCCGACGCCATGTACGCGCCGGTCTGCACCCGGCTGGATACATATTGCGTGGAGCTGGACGAGGTTTCCCAAGCCTACGTCTCCACCGTGCTCAGCCTGCCGGCCATGCGCGAGTGGTACGCCGCGGGTGCCGCGGAGCCGTGGGGCGCGCTGCTCTGACGGACTGACTGAGCGGCCTACTGGGCGGGAGCGTCATCCCTTTCGGCAGGCTCAGGCTGTTGCGGCTCGACCTTGCGCTTCCTTCAGCGCTCCGACTTCGCGGTAGAAGCGCGCGGCGCCTGGATGCAGCGGGACGGCCAAGCCGTCCAGCGCGCTGCTCAACTGGATCGACGGCCCCTTGGGGTGCCCGTTGTCCAGCAGCCGGCGCGTGTTCGGGTGCCACAGCGCGCGGGTGATGCCGTAGACCAGATCCTCCGGCACGTCGCCGCGCACCAGCCACTGGGCGCCGACGCCCAGCGTCCGGGTCGCCAGCACGCCTTCATAGACGCCTTCGTCGATGACGGTTTCGGTGAAGAAGGGCAGGCGCTCCTTCAGGCTTCTTGCCGTGCGGGTCATCGAACGACAGCAGCCTGACGGGGGTGCGCGCGGCGGCTTCCGCCACGGCGGCGACGGGATGGCCGCCGACGATGAAGAAGGCGTCGATGTCGTGCTCGACCAGCCGGTCACCGGCGGGGCCGGGCTTCAGGTAGCGCGCCTCCATGTCCTTCTCGCTGATGCCGTAGGCTTCCAGGATCACGCGCGCCTCGACCAGCGTGCCGGAGCCTTCCTCGCCGACCGAGACCACCTTGCCGCGCAGGTCGCCGATGTTCCGGATATCGCTTTCGGCCCGGACCACCACATGCACCGTCTCGGTGTAGAGGTTGGCGATCGACGTCAGTTGCTCGAAAGCCGGCTGTCCCTTGTAGGGGCCGATCGCCTGATGCGCCCAGAACGCGATATCGGCCTGTGACAGCGCCGATTCGAGCGTCCCGGTCCGCATCTCCTTCAGGTTCTCGACCGAGCCCTGGGTCGCCTGCGCCACGGCGATCAATCCTGGGACGCCGCAGCTTCCGCCACGGTCGCAGGGACGCGAGCCCGGCGGATTGCTGATCGCGTTGGCGAGCATCCCGCCGACCGGGAAATATGTCCCGCCCGTCGTTCCGGTGCCGATCCGGAAGAAGCGGATGTCCTCGGCACTGACCAGACCCGATCCCAGGAACAGCAGCGCCGCCGTTATCAGGCCGATCAATACACGCGCGGCGGGGACGAAACGGCGGGGCCGGTCGGCGAGTGTGGCGGGAAGCACGGCAAACGGCCTTCCAATGGGGGTGCGGCATCCGGGTACGGAGCCGAATGGCCCCGCGCAATGTCATTTCACCAATTGTGAGGTGATTGGCGTGTCCTCAATATGGCGCAAAGGCATTACAGGTTTAATAACATTGCCGGAGACGCGATTATTTCCGCATCCGAGGCGCTGAAGCGGGCGGCTGTCACTCCGCCGCTTCAGCTTGAGGGTGGTTTCCGGAATGGTCTCCGGAGCGGCGTCGAAATCGAAGGCGAGCTGTGCCGAATCCTCGTTGGCCGCTTCCGCGCGCGGGCTCAACTCCATCGCGATGGGGGTGGTCGCGGTCTGCGGCATGGGCACGAAGGCGCCCTGTTCCTCCAGCGGTTTCGCCTGCCGCGCGGTCATGCGGTAGAGCGTGAAGAGCGCCAGCATTCCGGCGATGGCGCCGATATAGAGGAACAGCCCGTTGAAGCCCGCCAGCCCCATCACGCGGGAGGCGAGGATCGGGCCGGCCGCCGATCCGACGCCGAACATCAGCAGCAGGCCGGCGCTGGCGGGAACGATCTTCATCCGCCCGCATGAAGTCGTTCGCGTGGGCCAGCGCTATCGGGTAGATCGAGTATGACAGGCCGCCATAAAGGCCCAGCATGATGGCGAAGACCACATTGGGGACATTGTCCGCGAAGGCGAGCGACAAGGCCGCCGCCGACACCCCGGCGATGGCGCCGAGGAAGACCGTGCGGCGGTCGAAACGGTCCGACAGGCGCCCCATGGGGAACTGCATCACGAAGCCGCTGAAGATCGCGACCATCATGAACAGGCCGACATCCTCCACACTGCCGCCGCGCGCCTGCACATAGACGGGAGCCATGCTGCCGAAGGCGCCGTTGATCAATCCGGCGCCGATGCATCCGGCGACACCCAGCGGCGAAATCCGGATGATCTCGATCATCCGCAGGCGGTGGGTGCCGATCGATCCGGGGGTCTGCGTCCGGCTCAGCGCCAGCGGCACCAGCGAGAGCGCCACCAGGATGGCGACAAGGCTGAAGATCTGGAACCCGCCCGGATCGATCACGGTCAGCAGCGACTGGGAGGCGCCGTAGGACAGGTAATTGATCGTCATATAGACCGACAGCACCTGACCGCGCACCGTGTTGGAGGACGACGCGTTGATCCAGCTTTCCGTGATGGTGAACAGACCGGCCAGACAGAAGCCCGCCACGACCCGCAGCAGCAGCCAGACGATCGGGTCGATCACGATGGCGTGGACCAGCGCCGAGATCGCGGCGATGGCGGCAAAGGCCGCGAAGGCGCGGATATGGCCGACCCGCTCGACCACCACCGGGCAGCGCAACGTTCCGAGGACGAAACCAACCGAGTATGCCGCCATGATCAGCCCGATCCGGTCGACCGGAAACTCCTCGATCCCCATGCGGACGGCGAGCAGCGTGGAAAACAGGCCGTTACCCAGGACCAGAATGCCGAGGCTGATCAGCAACGGCAGAATGGCGGCGAATACCTGCCGCAGATCCGACATCCACTCCTCCCGAAAGGGTTCGGCGCCACCCTTCCGGCAGCCCCTTAAGACAGAGCGGTATACGAATTAACCATGTCGGGAACAAGACGGCGAAAGCTGACCGGTGCGCCGAAACCCTTCAATTCCGCCAATTCCACCACGGAATGCAACGATGATATCACAGCCGAAACGGCCGGATCGGAAGCCAGACGGTCGGACAGGACGATATCGCCGCCCCGGCTCAATCCTTCCAGCCGGGCGGCCAGATTGACGGTCGAGCCGAAATAATCGAGTCGCCCGTTGAGCGTGACCGCGACGCAAGGGCCGGAATGCAGGCCCAGCTTGATCGCCAACCCTTCGGGCGGCGCGGATTGGATCGCCAGCGCCGCCCGCACCGCCTGGGCCGGATCGGCGAAGGCCGCCATGACGGCGTCGCCGATGGTCTTGACGATGGCGCCGTCATGCTCCCGCACCGCCTTGGCAAGCACGGCGAAATGCTCGCGCACCATGTGGAAGGCGTGGGCGTCGCCGACCCTGTCATACAGCGCGGTCGATCCCTTGAGGTCGGTGAACATCAGCGTGACGGTGCCGATCGCCACCTCGTCGCCGGGCCGCAGCACCTCGTCCGAGAACATGTCGCGGAAGGCCTGCAATGCCGTCACCTGATGCGCGGTCAGCGCATCGGCTGACCCAGTCGCGCCGCTCCACCACCAGCGTCAGCGGATGGGAGGCGCGGTTCTCCAGGCAGAGCAGGCCAGGGGGTGCTTGCGGCCCAAGGGTGACCTTGTCGCCGTCCGCCGTCATCAGCGGAAAGCCCTCGCCGGGGAGCGCCCGCCAGTCCAGATCGACGGACTTCCGGGTTCCAGCGTCCGCAGCCGCCACGACCCGGCCGGGAGGATCACGGACAGGCTGCGGACCTCGCCCGGCTCCAGCGTCTGCTGGACCTGGACATGCGGCGTCGTCATCGGCCCGGCGAGGCAGTACTCGCCCTCCGTCAGCGGCCGGATCGCGGGGGCCGGCTGGAAGGTCAGTTCGACGTTCCGGGTGAAGTCGCGGCCGTAATCGATGTTGCAGGACGGGCAGTGGGCGCCGCTGGGCAGGCGGTCCAGCGTGGCAGCCGTCGCCTTGGCCCCACGGCAGCGGGGGCACAGCAGGTTCCAGCGCAGCGTCAGCAGCCCCGTCTTCACCGCTCCCAGGCACAGCTCGATCACCGGGCGCTGCGGCGCGTTCCAGGTGCGGGCCAGCGCCAGCGGGCGGATCTGCAGGAGGTCCACCTCCTGAGCGGTCAGCAGATGGTCGGCCAGCCGCCGGGCAAACCCATGGCCGTTGCCGCTTTCCTCCAGCGCCAGCACCATACCGTCGACCCGCTGGGTCACGGCGGATTCGAATGGGGGCGGCGTGTAGTCGAAG
Organism: uncultured Alphaproteobacteria bacterium; assembly: GCA_963848585.1. Taxonomy (GTDB): domain Bacteria; phylum Pseudomonadota; class Alphaproteobacteria; order Azospirillales; family Azospirillaceae; genus Skermanella. Next base: position 44,609 of record CAWKET010000023.1, read on the forward strand.
GGCTGAGTCCGGGCATCGGCGGCATGGGCCGCCGCTTCCCTGATGAGTTTTTCGGTCTTGGTCCCGACCTTGTCGAGGAAGCCCAGGCGCAGCAGCAGCCAGCCCATCGGGTTGGCGGGCGCCGCTTCCAGCGTGTAGGAAACGCGTGAGCCGCCGCGCTCCGGCGTCAGTTCCAGAGTGGGGCCTATGCTTGAGAAGGGGCCAGTGCGGAACCGCCTCGTCTGGGTGAAGCCGTGGGGGGCAGCCCACTGGAAGGGCTCCTCCTCCCATTCCAGCCGGTAGCGCCCCAGCGTACCGCGCCCGATGCGGAGCATCGTGCCGTCAGGGCGGGGGATTTCCTCCACCTGATATTTCGGCAGCCCCATGGCCTCGTTGAAGCGCGGCGTATCCGCCAGCAACGGCCACAGCCGCTCCGGCGGCTGGTCGAACCACCACGTCCAAGTCTGCCGCTCCGCCTTAGCCATGCTTGGGAACCGCGATCAAATACAGTGGCCATGCCGACTGATCCGAGGTCCGGGATGCTCGGAGTCGCATGCGGGCGACCGACTGATTCCCGGAGCGGTCAGATCGCCTTCAGGACGGCGTCGGCGCTGGAAACCTCGAACGCGCCGGGCGCTTCGACGTTCAGCGTCTTCACCACGCCATCCTCGATCACCATGGCGAAGCGCTTGCTGCGCTGGCCCAGGCTATAGCCGCTGCCGTCCATTTCCAGACCCAGCGCCTTGGTCAGGTCGCCGTTGCCGTCGGGCAGCATCAGGATCTTGTCGCCGACATTGGCGGACTTGCCCCAGGCTTCCATGACGAAAGGATCGTTCACGGCCATGCAGACGACCTCGTAGCCCTTGGCCTTGAACTCGTCGATGCGATCGACGAAGCCCGGCAGGTGCTTGGCCGAGCAGGTCGGGGTGAAGGCGCCGGGCACCGCGAACAGGACGGCCTTCTTGCCGCCGAACAACTCGTCGGTGCTGACCTCCTGCATTCCGTTGGATGTCAGGTGCTTGAGCTTGACGGACGGAAACTTGTCGCCGACCTGGATTGTCATGATTGGGGCTCTCCCTTCGTGGAATTGGCATCAGAGATGTAGACCGGTGCGGCGTTCCGTCGCAAGGAGCATTCCTCTCAGCGGGCACGATCCAGGGCGGCCAGAACGGCCGCTTCGGTCAGCAGTTCCGGCAGCGGAATGCCATCGGGAGCGCCGGGGCCATAGACGATGTTGAACGGGATGCCGTAGCGCCCGTGCTCGGCGAGATATGCCGCGATCCTGTCGTCCGGCCGCGTCCAGTCCGCCCGCATCGGCACGATATCCTTACCGAACAGCCGTTCGGCCACGGTGCCGCGCGTCAGCACGAGCTTCTTGTTGGCCTGACAGGTGATGCACCAGTCGGCGGTGACATCGACGAACACGGTACGCCCCGCCGCGACCTGTTCGGCAATGGCCGCCTTGTCGAACGGCGTCCATCGCCATCGATCGCGGCAGCCGCCTGGGAGGCATGGCGATCCAGCGTCAGCGGCAGGCCGAAGGCGGTCAATGCCAGCACCGCCGCCAGCGCGCCGCCCGCAATCCGCGCGCGGCCGGGAAGCCGCTTGCGGATCGCGAGGACCAGGATGAAGGCCGCCATCAGCGCGCCGATGGCGAGTGCCGCCGCGGGACTGACCTGAACCGCCAGGACCGAGAGCAGCCAAACGCCGGTCAACGCCAGCGTGCCGCCAAGCACCCGGCGCAGCACCAGCATCCAGCGGCCGGGACGCGGCATGCGCGATGCCAGGGCCGGAAAGGCCGCCACCAGCAGATAGGGCAGGGCGAGGCCAAGGCCGAGAGCCGTGAAGACGGCGAGGATTTCCAGCGGCCCGCGCGCAAGCGCGAAGCCGACGGCTGTCCCAAGGAACGGAGCGGAGCAGGGTGTCGCCAGCAGCGTGGCGAGCGCTCCCGTCGCGAAATGGCCGCCGAGGCTGGTGGAGTGCGTGCCGTCGGGATTGTGCCCGCCCACCGCGATGTCGGCGATGGCGCGGGGCAGCGGGATCTCGAACAGGCCCCAGAGATTGGCGGCGAAGCCGGTGACCAGGACCACCATGAAGACCAGGAACAGCGGCTGCTGGAACTGAATTCCCCAGCCCACCGCTGACCCCGTCAGCTTCAGGGCGATGGCGGCACCCGCCAGCACCAGGAACGAGAACAGGATGCCGCCGGCGGACGCCAGGAACCCGGCGCGGATCTCACGCGGGGCGCTGCCGCCATGGCTGACCACGGACAGGAGCTTCAGCGACAGGACGGGCAGCACGCAGGGCATCAGGTTCAGCAGCAGGCCGCCGATCAGGGCGAAGCCCAGTATCGCGATCAGGCCGGGAGCCCCGGCCAAACCCGCGCCGGCAGCGCCGGCCGCGTTCACGGTGGCGGCAGTCTCCATGCTGCGGGCGCCGTCCACCAGCGTCAGCGTGACCGGCAGACCGTCCAGGGCCACCGGCTGGCCGGTGGCCGGCAGCGTGACGGTGATCCGGCGGTTGCCATCGGCGAAGGCGACGGTGGGCGCGCCGAAGACCGCACCTGCGGCATTTTCGACAAACAGGTCAGGATCGACGAACGGCTCACGCGCCGTTGCGGTGACTTCCAGGCCCTTGCCGGAGGTCCGCACACTCTCGATGCCAAGGCCGGATGCGGTCCCATCACCGGGAACATATGACGCGAACCGGGCGATCAGATTGGCGTCGCCGCCGCTCGATGCCGCCGGGCCGGCCGGCACCGCCAAGGTCAGGTCGAGGTGCTGGGGCACGCAGATTTCGCTGCACACCAGCAGATCGACGGAAGCCTTCAGGTCGAGCGGCTGTCCAGGTTGCGCCGGGCGGGCGGTGATCGGGAAGACCACTTCGCCGTCGTACCCGAAGGTCTCGATCCCGAATAAAGTGAAGCGATGCGGCGCCGGCCAGCGGAAATCGGTGCCGGCGAGATTGCCGCTGCCCTCCCACGATAGCTGGGGCGGCAGGCCGGCATCGCCGGGGGAGCGCCAATAGGTCTTCCAGCCCGGCTTCATCTTCAGATGCAGGCCAAGCGGAACGCGGTCGAGCGAACCGGTTCCTTCGACGGCGGCGATCAGCCGGCCTTCGACGGTTTCGGTCTGCTGCCACGGACCGGCGGCGCTCATGGGCCGGCAGGTTGGCGGCGATCAGCGCCGCAAGGAGCACGAAAAGTCCGGTGGCGACGCTGCGCAAGGTGGATTTGCTGATCATGGCGCTCGGATTTTGTGTTTCCATGGTCTGTATTATAGGTGGCAAGCCGTCGCAGGTGCTGTCACACTTTCGTCAGGCCTGTTGATACGGTGAGATCAGCCACCACATCTCGGGCCTTGAGGAATACGGAACGGCACGAATGACTGATGCAACGCACACGCCCCAGTATCTGACCGGCCAATTGCTGATCGCCATGCCGGCCATGCCGGACCAGCGATTCCAGCGCTCGGTCATCTATATTTGCGCCCATAATCCAGATGGCGCCATGGGCCTGGTGATCAATAAGCTGTTCGGGTCCATTACATTCCCCGATCTGCTCGAACAGCTCGGAATCGACACTCCGGGCCATGCCGCCAATATGCGCGTGCATTTCGGCGGCCCTGTCGAGTTGGGGCGCGGCTTCGTGCTTCACTCCACCGATTTCGTGCGCGAAGGCACCATGACGGTGGATGACGACGTGGCCCTGACGGCCACGGTCGATATCCTGCGCGCCATCGCGGACGGCCGAGGCCCCAAGCACGCCATGCTGGCGCTTGGCTACGCCGGCTGGGGACCCGGCCAGCTCGATGCCGAAATGCAGGCGAACGGCTGGCTGAACGCTCCGGCGGACGACAGCCTGCTCTATGACCGCGACCTCGACACCAAGTGGGAGCGCGCCATCGCCAAGCTGGGCGTCAGCCTGTCCATGCTGTCCGGCGAAGCCGGCCACGCCTGAGTTTCGACTATTCCGTCATCCCGGACTTGATCCGGGTATCTCCTCGGAGACTGACGGAGACTTCAGCTTGAACGTTTCACCTGCAGCTCTGCAGGAGATACCCGGATCAAGTCCGGGTATGACGGAATGTGCGGCTTTCGCCGTCTACTCCCGCATCGCCCGCACGATGGTGTCGCTCATCGGCTGGAGCAGGTATGACATCAGCGTCCGCTCGCCCTTCTTGATCACGACCTCGGCAGGCATGCCGGGGATGATGTTCAGGCCGGAGATGCTTTCCTTGCTCTTATCGTCCACCAGCACCCGGACGTTGAAGTACGGCTGGCCGGTCTTGGGATCGATCAGACGGTCGGCGGAAACCGTCTTCAACTGGCCGTGGATCATCGGCGTGGTGCGCTGATTGAAGGCCGGGAAGCGGATTTCCGCCGGCATGCCGACCTCAAGGCCGTCGATGTCGGCCGGACGGATCTGGGCATCGACGACCAGATGGTCGTTCTGCGGGACGATGTCCAGAATGCGGCTGCCCGGTGAAATCACGCCGTCCACCGTATGGACCGCCATGTCCACCACGACGCCGGCTTCCGGTGAGCGGACTTCCATGCGGCTCAGCTCGGCCGTGGTGGCGTGCAGCCGTTCGGAGGATTCGAACAGCTTGGCCTGGGTGGTGCGCAGGTCGGTTTCGACCTGCTCCAGGAAGGTCTTGCGGGCCTGGGTGATCTGAAGCTCGGCCTCGCCGATCGACTGGCGGACACCGGCGATCCGGGCCAGGATCTCGCCCCGCTCGGCGATCAGCACTTCCACCTCGCGCCGGTACTGAAGCACCTTGTTGGTCGGAGCGTTGCCCCGGTCGGCCAGTTCGCGCAGGCCGGCCAGTTCCTGGTCCAGCAGGGCGCTCTGCCGCAGCTTCGCCTTCTCCTGGATCTCCATGCCGGAGATCTGTTCGAGCGACTGGGCGATGCGGTTGCGCAGGATCGAGGTCTGACCGGTCAGGCTCTCCCGCCGGGCATCGAAAAGGCGCTGCTGTCCGGCCAGCGTTTCGGCCAGATCGCGTTCGGTCTTCGCCCGCTCCAGCAGTTCGGGCGGGAACTTGATGGCGGCACCGCCGTCCCGCTCGGTCAGCATCCGCGCTTCCTCGGCGCGTGACAGATCGACCTGGGCGCGCAGCATCTGGGAGAGCGAGCGGGTCTGGGTCGGGTCGAGCCGCAGCAGCACGTCGCCCACTTCGACATGCTGGCCGTCACGGACCAGGATGTCCTGGATGATGCCGCCCTGAAGGTGCTGGACCGATTTGCGGAAGCTGTCCACCACGACGGTGCCGCTGGCGATCGCCGCGGTGCTGAGCGGCGCCAAGGTGGACCATGCGGCAAGCCCGCCGAACGCCGTCACGATGACCAGCCAGCCGGTCAGGGCCGTGCGGCCGTATTTGGTCGGGAAGTTGGGCTGATGGAGCGCCCTGGCGTTGCGCTTGGCGAGCGGCGACTTGGCCGGAGCGCCGGGCAGAAGAGCGGCGTTGGTATCGATCACACTGGTCATGTCAGGAAGCCTGCTGGGCTGTGATGCCCGGCTGGGCCGCCGGGGCTGTCGCTACGACGGGACGGGTGAAGCGGGCGAGCACTTCGGCCCGGTTGCCGAACATCCGGACGGTTCCTTCGGCCAGGACGAGGATCTGGTCGGTCACGCCGAGGATGCTGGGACGGTGCGAGATGATGACGACGGTGGTCCCGGCTGCGCTTCAGTTCGGAGATGGCATGGACCAGCGCCGACTTCGCCCTCGTCATCCAGGTTGGAGTTCGGCTCGTCCAGAATGACGAGGCAGGGGCCGCCATAGACCGCGCGGGCAAGGCCGATGCGCTGGCGCTGGCCGCCCGACAGGGCGCAGCCGCCGGTGCCGATCGGCGTATCGTAGCCCTGGGGCAGGCGCAGGATCATGTCATGGACGCCGGCCCGCTTGGCGGCGGTCACGATGGCCTCGCTGTCCATTTCGCCGAAGCGGGCGATGTTCTCGGCGACCGAGCCGTCGAACAGTTCGACATCCTGGGGCAGGTAGCCCATGAAGTCGCCGCGCGCTTCCGGGTCCCAGTTGTGCAGATCGGCGCCGTCCACCCGGACGGTGCCGGCATAGGGGCGCCAGGCGCCGACCAGCAGGCGGGCGAGCGTCGATTTGCCGGCGCCGCTCGGGCCGATGACGCCCAGCACCTGACCGGCGGCCAGATCGAAGCTGACCCGCGACAGCGTCGGGGCGGAGCTTCCCGGCGGCACCACGACGACCGTCTCGACCTTCAGGTCGCCGGTCGGGCGGGGCAGCGCCGTCCGCTCCTGATGCTTGGGAACGCGGTTCAGCAGCTCGGTCAGCCGGCGGTGGGCGATGCGGGCGCCGACGAACTGCTTCCAGGTGCCGATCGCCTGCTCGACCGGGGCGAGCGCCCGGCCCATCATGATGGAGCCGGCGATGATCAGGCCGGGAGAGATCTGCTCATGGATCGCCAGCCACGCGCCGCCGCCCAGGATCGCGGTCTGGAGCAGCAGGCGGATGTACTTGGTCAGCCCCATGATGACGCCGGCGCGGTCGCTGGCGATCGCCTGGAGCCGCAGGATCTCCTCGCGCCGGCCTGCCCAGCGGTCGCGGAAATTGCCGAACATGCCCATCGCTTCGAGCACTTCGGCATTGCGCATGCTGCTGTCGATGGCGCCGGCCGCGATCACGGCGTTCTTGTTGGCGGCCTCCAGCGGCTTCTTGGTCACCGCCTCGTTGATGAGGGCGAGACCGAACAGCACGATGCCGCCGCACAGGGCGATCAGGCCCAGCACCGGGTGGAACATGAACATGAGCGCCAGGATCAGCGGCGTCCAGGGAGCGTCGAAGAAGGCGAAAATGCCGGCGCCGGTCAGGAACTGGCGCACCGTATCGAAGTCGCGGCTCGCCTGTCCGGGATTGGCTCCGATCCGGTGGAGGCTGGCCTGGAACTGGGCGGACAGTATCCGCTCGCTCAGGAGCTGGTCCATCCTGCCGCCGACCCTCACCAGGATTCTGGAGCGGATCACTTCCAGCAGGGCCATGACGCCCAGCAGTCCTACCGTGATCAGCGTCAGCATCAGCAGGGTCGCTTCGCTCCTGCTGTGCAGCACGCGGTCATAGACCTGCATCATGTACAGCGGCGATACGAGCATCAGCAGGTTGATGAACGCACTGAACGCCGCGGTCATGAAGAAGGCGCTGCGGCAGGTGGCCAAGGCCGCCTTCACTTCCGATTTCTTTTCAGTCATCCCGTCATGCTTCATAAGTTGAGCGAAAAAGCATATTGAAAATCCGGCAAAATTACCTGGAATTCGAATGCATTTTCTGGGGCTTGCTGGGAAGCAGAAGTACCCTATTCAGGGTTAACGAGTCACTAAACGATACCCAAAACGATCTGTAACATTTGTGGAAAACCGGATGTAACAATTTTGCGGCACTGCACAACACGCTATCCCGCTCCGATCCTGTCCAAAAGCTTGTAGCAATGATTGTCTCAGACCCTTGAAGATGACTGAAATGGCCGAAAATTGCATAGCCCTTCCGGCTTGAGAGCCTGCTTGGCCAAAGTTGCCTCTCGACTATAATTTCTTGTTTCCAGGCAAGGCGGTACGACAAAAGGTTTGCCCATTTCATGCACAAGAACGAGTGTGCGGGCGCTCACTGGTGATATTCTCCCGATTCAAGATGACAAAGGTCGGGCTCGGGATCTCCAGCGCTTTTTCATGAGAATTTATAGAATTGTATCAAAAAAGGCGCTAGGTCATGGAAAAGCCGGGTGGGGGGTGAATTGATATGATCCGTGTTTTTAATATGTTTGTTCCAACTTCTTTCCTTCTCCTGGCGCTTGCCGACGCCGGGATCCTTGGCAGTGCGATGATCGTATGCCTGAGCATGAGTTATGCTACTCTCAACATCGTCCTGACCAATCAAGAAGGACATCTTCATCAGACCGCGATCTTCACGATCATCACGATCCCCTGTCTTTTCATGATGGGGTTGTATGAGCGGAAATATCTTCTCACCCTCAAGGTTCTTTGCCTGCGTATCCTGATCGGCCTGGGGCTGTCGTTCCTGTGCCTGATGACCATCTTCTACGTGGCTCCGGGCAGCCGCATCTGGATGAGCGCCCTGTTCCCGGCTTTGGCCTTGAGTTCGCTGGGGCTTCTGGGCAACCGGGTCGTGCTGACGCGGATCGCCAGCATTTCCTCGCTGAAGAACAGGGTTCTCGTGCTTGGCACGGGTCCGCAGGCCCAGCGGATCGAGCGGGCGGAGCGGGAGTTGCGGCCGGCGAACTTCATCGTGCTGGGGTTCGCGCCGGTGGAGCCGTGCAGCACCTGCGTGGCGGAGGAACGGGTGGTCCGCGCCAACGATCTGCTGTCGCTGTCGGAGACCCTTGCGGGCGGACGAGATCGTGGTGGCGCTGGAGCATCCTGAACTGAGCCTCCCGCGTGAAACGCTGCTTCAGTTCCGCCTGCGCGGCATCCGCATCCTGGACACCGCGACCTTCTTCGAGCGCGAGTTCGGCCAGTTGGAGATCGACCGGCCCTATCCCAACTGGCTGCTGTTCTCCAACGGCAGCACCATGGGGCGGTTCGAGACGGCGGTGAAGCGGACCTTCGATATCTCCGTGAGCCTCGCCTTCCTGCTGTTCGCCTTGCCGCTGCTCTGCTTCACGGCGCTGGCGGTCAAGCTTGAGGATGGCGGGCCGATCTTCTACCGGCAGGAGCGGGTGGGGCTGAACGGGCGGAAGTTCTCGGTCATCAAGTTCCGCAGCATGCGGGTCGATGCGGAAAAGGACGGCGTGGCCCGCTGGGCATCGGTCAACGATCCCCGCGTGACCTTCATCGGCGGCATCATCCGGAAAATCCGGATCGACGAGATCCCGCAGATCTTCAACGTGCTGCGCGGGGAGATGAGCTTCGTCGGCCCACGCCCCGAGCGGCCGACGATCGTCAACGACCTGATCAAGGACATGTCCTGCTATCCCTACCGGCACATCGTCAAACCGGGGATCACCGGCTGGGCGCAGGTCAACTATCCCTACGGCGCGTCGATCGCCGACGCGCGCGAGAAGCTGAAGTTCGACCTGTACTACGTCAAGAACTGCAGCCTGATGCTGGACCTGATCATCCTGCTCCAGACCGTGCGGGTCGTGATCTGGCCGCAGGGCGTCCGGTAAGGGAGGCTGATCAGGGCAGGATGTCGTCGCGCAGGTTCTGAAGGATTTCTTCGGCGTCCTCGTCACCCTGCTCGACGGCGGCTTCCAGCAGATCGACGATGGTGACCTCGTCGGGCGGGTCCTGGTCGGTCATGTAGAGCACGGCCAGCCGCGTCATCGCCGATGCCTCGCCGCCATCGGCGGCCATCCGGTAGAAGCGCTTGGCCTCATCGCGGTCCACCGCCTGACCGAACATCCCCTGGTCATAGGCAAGGCCGACATTGAACGCCGCCTTGGCGTTGCCGTATTCCGCCGCCAGCAGGTAATGGCTGAAGCCGACATCGGGGTCGGCGGATACTCCCGCACCCTGGATATAGCAGTCGCCGATCATGCCATGGGCCAGCGCCGTCAGCGCATGCTCGGGATGCTGGGGGTCTTCCGTCTGGTCGGCGGCATCCTGAAGCATCGCCAGCGCCCGTTCCGGATCGGGGTCGCCCATCTCGGGGTCGAGCAGCATGGCGGCCCGGTTGATCAGGGCGGACGGCTCGGCCGAAATCTCGATCAGGGCATCCAGTACGGCGGCGATGCGGGCATGGTCCGGGTCGGGGTCCTGGACCAGCAGGCTCGCCAGCAGCTTGGCCGCATTGGTGTAGCGGCCGGCGGCGACGCAGTCCTCCGCCGCCTCGTAGATGCGTTGCAGTTGTTCCCAGCCGAGCATCAGGGTTCCGTCAGTTGAGCGTTGGAACGCTGAATGTGGGGATTGATCGGCGATTTAGGAGAGGCTGGACTTTCGGGGGCGAAAACCTCGTCCAGGGTCCGGGCGTCGAGCAGCCTCTCAGCCCAGGTTTCCAGGGTTTCGGTGTCGGCATCTTCCATGCGGGCGGTCACTTCGGCGGGGAGGGGGCCGAACCGGCGCGTCAATTGCCGGGTAAGCAGAACGCATGCCTTGCATACGCCCAGCAAGCCTTGCCTTCATCAATCCATTCCTGAGCGATATTCGACACCATGATGGGACCCGCCTTTTCCTTGATCGTGGTCAGCAATCGCACGACTTCGTCGCGATCGATCTTTCGAAACGCCCTGAAGATATACTTTATCACGACGCCGCAGAAAAGATCGTGCCAGATCTCCGCCGTGACGATCGCCTCGATGCTGACGATGTCGGCCTCGGGTCGCATGCTTCAGCGCCATCAGGCCGGAGCGGAGCAGGGCGAAACGGGAGAGTTCGTGATCCGCCTGCGCGCCCAGGTCGGAGAGGAAGTAGCGGAAATCCGGCACGATCCCGGCCAGCGCCTCATCCGGCTCGAACAGGGCCGCGAAATCCACCGGCACGTTCCAGGGCTCCGCGCCATGATAGACGACCATGGGGATGATGAGGGGGAGCGGCTTCCGCCGCCGTCGGTGAGATACCGTTGCCAGATCGCGATCACGTACCGCAGAAGCTGGAACGCGACCATCGCATCCGGATAGCTCTTGTGCTCGAACAGGATGTAGACCAAGGCTGGTCGCCGCTTTTCAGGTCCATGCTGAACAGCAGGTCGGAATGCTGACTGCGAAATCGGGATCGACGAAGCTTCCTGATTCCAACCTGGGTTCGGTCCGTGAACAGCGCGGTCACAGTTTCCGGCAGGCGCTCGCGCAGGAATGCCGGCCACCCCCGGCTGGGTCATCAACTCCTTGAAGAACTGGTCGTGCGGGCTGGCGGAGGCGCTGGTCATGCCTCCGTATGCTATAACGAAAGTGGTAGATCAAGCGGTTTGGAGAGCCGCCAGCACCTCGTCGATCGTCGCGGTCCAGCCGACGATGGCGCCCTGGGCGCGGATCATCTCCAGGGTGGCCTGCTTGAACTCCGGGAAGTAGCTCTCGGTGGCGTCCTCGACCAGCAGGCATTCGTAGCCGCGGTCGTTGGCCTCGCGCATCGTCGTCTGCACGCAGACTTCGGTCGTGACGCCGGCGAAGAGCAGGTGCGTGATGCCCAGCTCGCGCCAGGATCTCCGACAGGCCGGTGGCGTAGAAGGCGCCCTTGCCGGGCTTGTCGATCACGATCTCGCCCGGCTGCGGCGCAAGCTCGGCGACGATGGCGTTGCCGGGCTCGCCCGCGATCAGGATGCGGCCCATCGGGCCCGCGTCGCCGATGCGCAGGTCCGGATTGCCGCGCAGGCGCTTGGCCGGCGGGCAGTCGGAGAGGTCGGGCCGGTGGGCCTCGCGCGTGTGGACGATGGGCAGGCCCGCCGCGCGGCAGCCCTCCAGCAGCCGCCGCACGTGGGGCACGATCGCCTGCCAGCGGCCGCACGTCGTTGCCGAGCGCCTCGCCGAAGCCGCCGGGCTCGACGAAGTCGCGCTGCATGTCGATGACGACCAGGGCGGTACGGCCGCGCGGAAAAGCGAACGGGTAGGGCTGCGCGTCGGGATGGTCGTCAGCGTATCGTCCATGGGACCTCGGCGATGACCAGTGACGGACACTGCTCAGTGCCCGGCCATGTGCTGGCCGATCACCGACAGGTCGGCATCGGCGAGTCGGGGTCTCGTAGACGATCGGCCGTCGCACATCACCAGGATGCGGTCGGACAGCTCGAGCAGCTCGTCCAGGTCCTCGCTGACCAGCAGCACGGCCGCACCCCGGTTGCGCGCCTGCATGATCTGCGAGCGGATCTCGGCCACGGCCGCGAAGTCGAGGCCGAAGCAGGGGTTGGCGACGATCAGCACGCGGACGTCGCCGGCCAGCTCGCGCGCCAGCACGGCGCGCTGGACGTTGCCGCCCGACAGCGTGCCGATCGGCGCGTCCGGGCCGGCGGTCTTGACCTTGTAGCGCGCGATCAGCTCGCGGGCCGCGCTCGCGCATGGCGCTGCCGTTCAGCCACCAGCCGCCGCGCGCGAAGGGCGGCTCGTCGAAGCTGCGGAACGCCATGTTCTCCGCGACGCTCATGCGCGGCGACGCAGGCGTTGCGCAGCGGCTCCTCCGGAGCAGGCAGAGCGCGGTGGCGCTTGATCTCGGCGCGGGTGGCGCCGATAGGGCTCGCCGTCGATGCGGACCTCGCCGCCGATGCGCCGGGCGCTGGCCGGCCAGCACCTCGACCAGCTCGCGCTGGCCGTTGCCCGAGACGCCGGCGATGCCGACGATCTCGCCCGCCCAGACGGTCAGGTCCAGGTCCTCGACGGCCGGCAGCCCGCCGTCGTTCAGCGCCTTCAGCCCGGTGATCTGAAGCACGCGGCTCCGCCGATGTCGTTGGCGCGACGCGCGGCGCCTTGCGGGATTTCGCCGCGCGCCGATCATCATCTCGGCCATCTCGGCGCGGGTCGAGGTCCGGCGACCCTGCCGCTGCCGGCGAAGCGGCCCCGGCGCAGCACGGTGACGTCGTCGGCAAAGGCCATCACCTCGCGGAACTTGTGGGTGATCATCAGGACGGTCAGCTTGCCCTCGCTGCGTCATGCCGCGCAGCAGGCCCAGCACCTCGTCGGCCTCGCCGGGCGTCAGCACCGAGGTCGGCTCGTCGAGGATCAGGAAGCGGCTGCTTCAGGTAGAGCTGCTTCAGGATCTCGAGCTTCTGCTTCTCGCCGGCGGCCAGAGCTCGACGACCGGCGCGTCGAGCGGCACCCGGAACGGCATGCGCGTCCATGAAGCGCGTCGAGCGCCGCGCGCTCTTCCGCCCAGTCGATCACCGCCGGGACCATCGGCGCGCGACATGACGAGGTTCTCGGCCACGGTCATGCCGGGCACCAGCGTGAAGTGCTGGTAGACCATGCCGATGCCCAGCGCGTGGGCGTCGCGCGGGTTGGCGATCTCGCGCTCCGCTCGCCGTCGACCGCGACCTGGCCGCTGTCGGCGCGGTAGATAGCCCATGATGCACTTGACCAGCGTCACTTGCCGGCGCCGTTCTCGCCCAGCAGCGCATGGAAGCTGCCGGCCGCGACCTCGCATCGACACGTCGTCCAGCGCGGTGAACGCGCCGAAGCGCTTGGTCATGCCGACGGCTTCGAGGCCGAGGGCGCCGTTCTCGTGGGTGCGGCAGGACACGGGCGGCGTTCATGGCAGCACCCTCAGCAGAGTCGGCGGAACGGGCGACGGCGCCGAACACGCCGCCCTGCATCTTGACCATCTTGAGCGCGGCCACGTGGTTGCCGCGGTCGGTGGCGCCGCAGCAGTCCTCCAGCAGCAGGCATTCGAAGCCGCGGTCGTTGGCCTCGCGCATCGTGGTGTGGACGCAGACATCGGTGGTGATGCCGGTCAGGACGATGTTGCGGATGCCGCGCTGGCGCAGGATCAGCTCGAGGTCGGTGGCGCAGAACGAGCCCTTGCCCGGCTTGTCGATGATCGGCTCGCCGGGCAGCGGGCGCCAGCTCGGGGATGATCTCCCAGCCCGGCTCGCCGCGCACCAGGATGCGCCCGCACGGCCCCGGATCGCCGATGCCGGCGCCGATCCGCTGCGAGCGCCAGCGCTTGTTGGCCGGCAGGTCGGCGAGGTCGGGCCGGTGGCCCTCGCGCGTGTGGAAGATCGTGAAGCCGCCCGCGCCGCATCGCCGCCAGCAGCCGGGCTGATCGGCTCGATCGGCGCGCGGGTCAGCGACAGGTCGTAGCCCATGCGCATCGACATAGCCGCCCTTGCCGCAGAAATCGGTCTGCATGTCGATGACGATCAGCGCGGTGTTGGCGGGCCGGAGGTCGCCGTCGTAGGGCCAGGGATAGGGATCGGCGGCGAGTGTCGATCATGGCGCTCATTTGCGTGATACTCAGTTCGCCCGGAGCGCCGGCCAGAGTGCGGGTCGGCGAGCAGGTCGCGATCATGATGACCAGCGTCAGCACGTAGGGGGCGGCGTTGAACAGGTAGTAGCCCTGGGTGACGCCGACCGACTGCAGCGCCGGGCCGAGCGCGCCGGCGCCGCCGAACAGCAGGGCGGCGCCCAGGCAGCGGAGCGGGTGCCAGCGCGCGAAGATCACCAGCGCCACCGCCATCAGGCCCTGGCCGCTGGACAGGCCCTCGTTCCAGCTGCCCGGATAGTAGAGCGACAGGAAGGAGCCGCCGACGCCGGCCAGGAAGCCGCCGGCCATGGTGGCGGCCAGCCGGACCAGATCGACCGAGTAGCCCATGGCGCGCGCGGCGTCGGCGCTGTCGCCGACCATCCGGACGATCAGCCCCCAGCGCGTGTTGGTCGAGCGCCCAGCAGCAGGAACGGCGCCAGCAGCGACGCCGATGAGGAACAGCACGTTGATCTGCAGCGCCGCGCGCACCTGCGGCACGTCGCTCCACCAGCCGAAGTCGGATGGCGGGCAGGATCGGCGCCTGCGGCTGGATGAACGGCTTGCCGAGGAAGAAGGCCAGCCCCGTGCCGAGCAGCATCAGGGCGATGCCGACCGCGATGTCGTTGACCTTGGGCAGACTGCAGATCCAGCCGTGAAGCACGCCGAACAGCGCGCCCGCCACGCCCGGCCGCCAGCACGCCCAGCCAGGGCGAGCCGGTCAGGTACGAGACGGCGTAGCCGCTCATGGCGCCCATCACCAGCGTGCCTTCGAGCCCCAGATTGATGCGCCCGCTCTTCTCGGTCAGGCACTCGCCCAGGCTGACGAACAGGAAGGGCGTGCTGACGCGGATCGCGCCGGCGAGCACCGCGAGCGCCACGCCCCACAGGCCGAGATCGGTCTCGTCATGGCTCACCGGCTCCTCGGGCTGGAAGATGCGGAACCGGCCGTAGAGCGTCTCGCTGGCCAGGATCATGACGAAGACGATGCCCTGCAGCACCAGGACGGTGGCGTCGGGCAGGTCCATGCCGGCGCTGGAGCAGCCCGCCGCTGGCGGCGATGCCGCCGAACAGCAGGGCCACCGGGATGATCGCCAGCGGGTTCTGCCGGGCGAGGAAGGCGACCAGGATGCCGGTATAGCCGTAGCCGGCGACCAGCGAGGCGTTGGCGCTGCCGTGGACCGCCGCCACCTCGACCATGCCGGCGAGCCCCGCCGCAGGCGCCGGCGAGGAAGCAGGTGATCATGCTGAGCGTCGCCGACCGGCAGGCCCGGCCATCCGCGCCGCCCGGACATTGCCGCCGGCCATCCGCGCGCCGAAGCCGAAGGTGGTGCGTCTGCATCAGGACATAGGCGGCGATGCAGGCGATCAGCGCCGAACACCAGCCCCCAATGGACGTCCAGGCCGGGGATCGAGCCGAGCATGTTGGCCTCGCCGAGCGGCAGGGTGGAGGGCTTGTTGAGGCTGGCCGGATCGCGCAAGCGGCCCTTCGACCAAGTGGTTCATCAGCGCGATGGCGATATAGGCCAGCAGCAGGCTGGAGATCGTCTCGTTGACGCCGCGGAACTGGCGCAGCGCGCCGGCCAGCGCGATCCACGCACCGCCCGCCGCCATGCCGGCCAGCGCCATCAGGCCCAGCAGCAGCCAGGACGGCACGCCGATCAGCGGCGGCGCCGACGGCGGCCGAACAAGGCCGCCGAGCACGAGCGCGCCCTCGCCGCCGATGACGACGAGGCCGAGCTGGGCCGGCAGCGCCACGCACAGCGCGGTCAGCAGCAGCGGCGCCGCGCGCTGCAGCGTGTTCTGCAGCGAGAACCAGGTGCCGAAGGCGCCCCGGTACATCAGCGAATAGGTCTCCAGCGGGTCGGCTCCCGGCAGCAGCCACGAAGAGGCCGAAGACGACCGCCGACGCCAGCAGCGCTCCGACCGGGATCAGCGACCGCTTCGGCGCCGCTGCGCAGCCGGATCGAGCGAGAAGCCCGGGCACGGCGATACCGCCGTCCGGGGCACGGCGGAGCGGCCTGGTTCACCATCGTCCCGGCCCTCAGGAGGTCGAGCCGATCACGCCTTCGATCAGCTAGTCCATCCCTTCGAGCTCGATGCGGTCTGGCCGATAGGACTGCCCGGCCGCGATGACCTCCTTGCCGTTATTGTCCTTGAGCGGGCCCGTGAAGACGGGAAGCCGCCCTTCATCATCTTCGGCCTTGACGGCGTCGGCCTGCCGCCTTCGCTTCGGCGCTGACCGCCGGGCCGTAGGGCTGACGTCTTGACGAAGCCGTCCTTCAGGCCGCCGCGGACGAAGTTGGCCAGGCGGCTCGCCGGCCTTGGTCTTCTCGACGAACGTCCTTGTAGACCGTGGCCCAGTTCCACTCGGCGCCGGTCAGGTAGCCCTTGGGCGCCAGCGGGGCCTGGTTGGCGTGGTAGCCGCAGGTGTAGATGCCGCGCCGCTCGGCGGTCTCGACCACCACCTTGGGGCTGTCGACGTGGCAGGTGATGACATCGACGCCCTGGATCGACCAGCCCGTTGGTGGCCTCCGCCTCCTTGACCGGCAGCGACCAGTCGCCGGTGAAGATCACCTGGGTGGTGATCGTCGGATCGACCGAGCGCGCGCCCAGCGTGAAGGCGTTGATGTTGAGCAGCACCTGCGGGATCGGCTTGGCGGCGACGAAGCCGAGCTTCTTCGACTTGGTGGCATGGCCGGCGACGATGCCGTTCAGGTACTGGCCCTCGTCGATATAGCCGAAATAGGTGCCGGTATTCGTCGGGTGCTTGGACTCCGGCCTTGCACATGCCGCCGCAATGGCGGAACTGCACGTCCGGGATACTTCTGCGCCACCTTCAGCATGTGCGGGTCGAAATAGCCGAACGAGGTCGGGAAGACCAGCGTGGCGCCGTCCAGGTTGATCATGCTCTCCATGGTCTTCTGGACGTCGACGGTCTCGGCGACGTTCTCCTCCTCGACCACCTTGACGCCGCTCATCTTGCGCAGCATCGCCGCCGCCTTCGGCATGGGCCTGGTTGTAGCCGAAGTCGTCGCTCGGCCCGACATAGATGAAGCCGACGGTCAGGGTCTTGGCGGCGAATGCTGGGGAGAACGGCGATCCGCCGGACAATGCGGTGCCGGCGGCGGCGCCGGCCAGCACGCCCAGGGCAGTGCGGCGTGAAATGCCATGATGTTCACTCATCAGCACCCTCCATCCTGACTATTTGTTCGTTGATGCCTCGACTTTTGCAAATGTTGTACCAATGCTGCGATGCCGCAGTGTTCCGCGATTCCTGAGCCTGGAGCGCATTCACCGCCTGCACAGCCGATGTGCGAAGCTCCGTGTATGCGCCTAATTTTTATGCAAATAGGTTGATTTCTGCTGTTTATCAAAAATCAAATCATTGATTTTGAACGATAAATATGCTGGCGTGCTGTATGCATGATCGCATACAGGTTTTTTCCGGGAGCGCTTGAGCGATGATCGATGTAAGTCTGGACCTTACGACACTGGCCAACGGATATGACGGCGGCGCGCTGCGCGTCACCACCGTCATGGAAACCGTTCTGGCGCGGATCGAGGATGCTGGCGACGATCATGTCTGGATTTACCGGTGCTCCACCGACGAAGTGATGGGCCGGGCGGTACTTCTCGACGCCCTGACCCGCGAGCAGGCGGCAGCACTGCCGCTGTTCGGCGTTCCCTTCGCCGTCAAGGACAACATCGACGTCGCGGGCATGCCGACGACGGCGGGCTGCCCTGATTTCGCTTACATGCCGGAGCGTACATCCCCCGTGGTCCAAAGCCTGCTGGACGCCGGCGCCATCCTGATCGGCAAGACCAACCTGGACCAGTTCGCCACCGGCCTCGTCGGTGTCCGCTCGCCCTACGGCGTGCCCCGCAATCCGTTCGATGCGCGCTACATCCCCGGCGGATCAAGCTCGGGTTCGGCGGTCGCGGTGTCCTCCGGGCTGGTCAGCTTCGCGCTCGGCACCGATACGGCGGGATCGGGCCGCGTGCCGGCCGCCTTCAACAACATCGTGGGCCTGAAGCCGACCAGGGGCGTCCTGAGCACGACCGGCGTCGTTCCGGCCTGCCGCTCGCTCGACTGCGTCTCGATCTTCGCGCTCACCAGCGACGATGCCGCCGCCGTCTTCGACGTGGCGAGCGGCTTCGATCCTCGGGACCCCTATGCGCGCCCGGTTCAGGACAAGCCGCTCCCGGCCACGTTCCGCTTCGGCGTGCCGCAGGCGGCCGACCTCCACTTCTTCGGCGATGAAGCGGCCGAGGCGCTGTTCGCCACCGCCGTCGAGCGTCTGGTGGAACTGGGCGGGCAGCCCGTCACCATCGATTTCGCCCCCTTCCGCGAAACCGCCGAACTGCTCTACAGCGGCCCCTGGGTGGCGGAGCGGATGGCGGCTATCGAGCCGTTCCTGCGCTCCCACCCCGACAGCATCCATCCCGTCACCTACGCCATCACCTCCACCGCCGACCGTTACAGCGCGGTCGATACCTTCCGCGCGATGTACCGCCTGGAGGAACTGCGCCGGACGGCGTCGGCGGTGTGGGAGAGGATCGATGTCCTGCTGGTGCCGACGGCGGGGACGATCTACACGGTCGATCAGCTCGAGGCCGATCCGGTGGCGCTGAACTCCAATCTCGGCACGTACACCAACTTCACCAACCTGCTGGACCTGTCGGCCATCGCCGTGCCCAACGGCTTCGGTCCGCTGGGCTTGCCTTCGGGCGTCACCCTGATAGCGCCGGCATTCCATGACCGCGCGCTGGCCGCACTCGGCGCCCGCTGGCAGCAAGCCACCGGATTGAAGCTCGGGGCGACCAAGGCCGAATGCCCTCCGCCGAAGGCCAGCAGCCCGCCTCATCGTCCGGCATCCGTGTCGCCGTGGTCGGCGGTCATATGGAAGGCATGCCCCTCAACGGAGAGCTTCAGGCGCTCGGCGCCCGGAAGCTGGCGGCCACCCATACCGAACCGGTGTACCGCCTGTACGCGCTCCCCGGCTTCAACCCGCCAAGGCCCGGACTGCTGCGCGTGGCCGATGGCGAAGGTCATGCGATCGAGGCCGAGATCTGGGAAATCCCGACCGACCGCTTCGGCGAATTCGTCGTCCGAATCCAGGCGCCGCTTGGCATCGGCACCGTCCAGATGCGGCATGCCGGTCCCGTGAAGGGCTTCCTGTGCGAAGCATGGGGAACAATCGGGGCGGAGGATATTTCGCACTATGGCGGATGGCGCGCCTATGCGGCGGAGCGGTTCCGGAGCACGATAAAGTAGCGAGCAGGGGCAATACGGACTTGCGCAACGGCGTCCGGTGAAGCAACACGGAGGCCAGCCCGATGTTGTCCAACCGAAACTGCGGATCATCATCGGGGACAAGCCGCCGCAACAGTATGTCGAGAATGTGATGACCCCCAACGAAATCGCCAGGGTCCAGGATTATCTCCGCCGGACTTTCGGAAATGACCGGATCACCATCGTGCCCCCGCCCAAGCGCGGCGCGCCGATCGAAATGCTGATCGGCGACGAGTTCATCGGAGTCGTCCACCGTGACGAGGATGAGGGGGAGGTCTCGTACGACCTCCACATCACCATCCTGTCCGAGGATCTGCCCCCCGCCAGCGCCGTACCGGCCGGGACGAAGGGTAAGCCGACGCGTTGATGCGCTACGGCGGGCGCCGCTGACTCAGCGGCGCCCGCCGGCCAGCGCCTTGGCCTCCCGGCCTTCCTCCGCCAGATAATCGCTGAAGGCATGCTCGACGGTCGCCAGATGGGCGCGCATCGCCCGGAAAGCGCCGTCGCCGTCGCCGCGTACGATGGCGGTGACGATCTGGTCGTGCTCGGCGAAGGATTTCGCCATCCGCCCCAGGTTGCGGAACTGGGCGCGGGAGAACGGCGACAGGCGCTTCCGCAGCGCCACCGTCGTTTCCGCCAGGAAGCTGTTGTGGCTGCCCTGATAGATCAGGTCGTGAAAGCGGATATTCGCCAGATGGTATTCGTCCGGATCGCCGCGCCGGACAAGATCGCCGACATCGCGGTGGACCGCTTCCAGCGCGCGGCGCTCGGCCCCCGTCATCTTTTCCGCCGCCAGCCTGCCGCACGCCGCTTCCAGCTCCGCCAGCGCCTCGAACAGTTCGGACAGGCCGACGGTGGTCATGGGCGTGACCACGGCGCCCTTATGGGCGCGCAGAACGATCAGACCGGTTGCGGAAAGCTGCTTCAGGGCTTCCCGGACAGGGGTGCGTGACACGCCGAACCGGTCGGCCAGTTCCTGTTCGTCCAGCCGCACGCCGGGAAACACCCGGCCGCTCATGATGTCGTCGGCGATGGCTTCGCGGATTTCATCCGCCCGCGTGCGCCGCGATTCGATCCTCTGTTCACTCACCCTGACGCGTACTCCAGGTCCTTCAGCCCGCACATAATTTGGGCAGCGATTCAACGCTTTACCAGCGCCATTCGGCCTCTTGCGCATGCCCGCCTATGCGAGTGGCATGCCGGTTGCTGGGATATACCCGGCCACACCAGGGAGGGACCATGCCTGATAGCACTTTCGACGCCGCGAAACATGTGGACCACATGGCTGCGGTGCTTGGTCTCGCCATCGATCCGGCGCATAGGCCCGGAGTCGTCGCCAACATGGCCCGCACGGCATGAGATAGCGCGGCTCGTGACCGAATTTCCGCTGCCCGACGATGCGGAACTGGCTCCGACGTTCCATCCCGGGGAGCCAGGCGCATGATCGACCGTTCCAGCACGGCACTGGAAATAGCGGCGGCGGTGCGGAGCGGCGCCGTCAGCGCCGTGGAAGTGGCCCAAGCCGCACTGTCCCGGATCGAGACGGACAATCCCCAACTCGGCGCCTTCACCGCCGTGACCGCCGAACGCGCCCTGGCGGAGGCCGCACGGGTCGATGCCGTGGTGGAGGGCGGCGGCGATCCGGGACCGCTGGCCGGCGTGCCCTTCGCGGTCAAGAACCTGTTCGACATAGCGGGGCTGGCGACGCTGGCCGGGTCCAAAATCAACGCGGATCATCCGCCCGCCGAGCACGACGCCGTGCTGATCCAGCGCCTCAACAAGGCCGGGGCGGTGCTGGTGGGCGCGCTCAACATGGGCGAATACGCCTATGACTTCACCGGGGAGAACTGCCACTACGGACCATCCCGCAATCCGCACGACCTGAACCACATGTCGGGCGGATCGTCCGGCGGCTCGGGCACGGCGGCGGCTGCCGGGCTGGTGCCGCTGACGCTGGGGTCCGATACCAACGGTTCGATCCGGGTGCCGTCGTCCTTCTGCGGGTTGTTCGGCCTCAAGCCGACCTTCGGCCGTTTGAGCCGGGAAGGGACATTCCCGTTCTGCCACAGCCTGGACCATCTGGGACCGCTGGCCCGTTCGGCCGCCGATCTGGCCGCCTCCTATGACGCGATGCTGGAACCCGGCAAGGCCGCTCCGGCAACGCCCATGCTGGGGCAGGGCGTCGGCGGTCTCAGGATCGCCGTCGCCGGTGATTACTTCGCCAGGGGCGCCATGCCGGAAGCCTTCGAGGCGGTGGAGAAGGTGGCGGCGGCGCTGGGCGCCAAGGACACGGTGACCATCCCGGAAGCGGCCCGCGCCCGAGCCGCCGCCTATGTCATCACCACGGCGGAAGGCGGCAACCTGCATCTGGAGCGGCTGAGAACCCGCGCTATGGACTTCGACCCCGCCACCCGCGACCGCCTGCTGGCCGGCGCCATGGTGCCGGCGTCATGGTATCTCCAGGCGCAACGCTTCCGCCGCTGGTACCATGACCGGGTGATGGAACTGTTCACGAGCGTCGATATCATCCTCGCCCCCGCCACCCCCTGCACCGCACCGCCGATCGGTCAGCAGACCATGGTGCTGGACGGGGTGGAGATGCTGGTCAGGCCCAATATCGGCATCTTCACGCAGCCGCTGTCACTGATCGGTCTGCCGATCGTCGCCGTCCCGGTTCAACGCCCCGGCGGTCTGCCGATCGGCGTTCAGGTGATCGCGGCCCCCGGCCGGGAGGATCTGGCCCTGCGCGTGGCGGCTGAATTGGAGTCGTCGGGCGTCTGCGCGGCACCGGTGGCAGGCGAAGGGACCCATTGAATGGAAATCAACGACCCTGAAACCCTGGCGGAGGTCACCGCCGCCTTCGAGCGCTACGAAGCGGCCCTGGTGACCAACGATGTCGCCGTCCTGGACGAGTTGTTCTGGGACAGTCCCGCATACCCTGCGGTTCGGCGTCGGCGAAAACCTGTACGGCTACCGGGAGATCCAGGCTTTCCGCGCCGCCCGCCCGTCGGCCGGGCTGGCGCGGGAAATCTTCAACACCGTCATCACCACCTATGGCCGTGATTTCGCGACCGCCAACACCGAATTCCGCCGGGAGGGAAGTTCGAAGACCGGACGCCAGAGCCAGACATGGATGCGGACGCATGAAGGCTGGCGCGTGGTCGCCGCCCATGTCAGCCTGCTGGGATGAGAGTCGTCAGGGCAGGTCCGTTTCCGGATCGATCACGGACAGCGAGATGACGGCGGCGTTGATCACGACCTTGCCGGCATGCTCGAAGTTCACGGTGACGCGGGTGCCGATCGCCGACTGGACCTGACCCAGTCCCCAGTCGGGCTGGTCGGGATGGCGGACGATCGCTCCCGGAACGATGAACGGGTCGTTCAAACCCTGCCTCCTGTCGAAGCGATTTCCAGGATCGACTGTCGCGGCGACAATCTTTTCCGAGCGTAATCAATTCGTACCATGATAGGTTAAACAGTCAGTGCGGGAAATTGGCAGCGGGGATCGACCGAGCGACATGAAGACCGATCTTGATATCCGCGTGGTCGAATTGCTGTGCTCCCGCTTGTGCCATGAACTGGTCAGTCCGGTCGGCGCCATCAACAACGGCGTCGAACTGATCGAGGAAATGGGCGCCGACATGGCGGACGAGGCGATCGGCCTGATCGCCCACAGCGCCGATCAGGCGTCGCGCCGCCTGCGCCTGCTGCGTCTGGCCTATGGGGCGCCCAGCGGCGACAAGTCCGGCCTCGCCGAGGCGGCCCAGGCGGCGGAAGGTTATTTCGCCGGCAGCAAGATCAAGCTGGAATGGCCGCCCGGCCGCCTCGAACAGGCGGGCCAGCTTCAGCCGGGCACCGGCAAGGTGCTGCTCAATCTGGTCATCCTGGCCGAGGAAGCGCTGGCCTATGGCGGCAGGATCGTGGTCGAACCGGGCGGTGACGGCAATCCCAGGGTCGCGGCTGTCGGCCGCAATGCCGGCCTCAAGGCGGAAGCGGCGCAGGCCCTGACCGGCGATATCGCGATCGAGAGCCTGACGCCCCGTACGGTCCACGCCTATGTGACCGGACGCTTCGCCCAGCACCTCGACCTGAAGGTGGTGGCGTCCCAGGAGTCGCCGGAGGTTTTCGCGTTCGGCTTGCGAAGCTAGAGCCGGACACCCTCTTCCGCATCGGAATTTCCCTGCGGATTATTGATCGATGCGACGGCTTCATGCGCTCGCCGCGCGCATTGTCATGGCTGTGGCTCTCGTATATATCTACTGTGTTAAGCCTTTTTCTAAAATCCGAAAGTAAGATACTTTTAATCAGTGTTTGGCAGGCTGAAAAGGTCCCGGAGTGAACGCCTGCCGGTATGGCGTCGTGCATTCATGGGCTCGGATGGCAAAGCGGCAAGCCCAAAAACGGCGTGGGAAATATCGTCATGGATGATCTGCTCAGCGAATTTTTGACCGAAACGTCGGAGAATCTGTCGGTTCTCGACGTGGAACTGGTCCGGCTGGAGCAAAACCCCAATAACCCCGAACTGCTCAGCAACATCTTCCGGCTGGTCCATACGATCAAGGGAACCTGCGGTTTCCTTGGTCTGCCGCGCCTGGAGCATGTCGCTCACGCGTCGGAAAATGTGTTGGGCAAGTTCCGCGACGGTGAGTTGCAGGTATCCCCCCAGGCGGTTTCGGCCATTCTGGAGTCGCTGGATACCATCAAGCTGATCCTGTCGGTGCTGGAAGCGACCGAGGCGGAGCCGCCCGGTGACGACAGCGGCCTGATCGCCCGCCTGAACGCCATAGCCGAAGGGCGCGACGTGCCTGCCCGCCGGCGGCGCCGCGCCGCCGCCGCCGGCGCCCGACTTCGTATTCGAGCCCGTTCCGGCAGCGCCGGGAACAGCCGGCCGCGCCGCCCCGCCGCCGCCCGCCGCGTCCGGTCCCGGCGGCACCCGCCGCCCGCGCGCCGGAACCGGAAGTGCCGGCGACCATCGCCGCCAAGGATCTGGTCGTCCACGAGTCGGCCCCGGTCGCGGCAACTCCGGCCGCCGCGGCCGCCCCGGCGGCGAGCGCCGGCTTCACCGCCGACGAGACCCGCGACGCCGGCAACAAGGAATCCGCGGTCGCCGCCCAGACCATCCGGGTCAACGTCGATCTGCTCGAAAACCTGATGACGATGGTCTCGGAACTGGTGCTGACCCGCAACCAGCTCCTCCAGATCCTGCGCAGCCAGAAGGACAGCGAGTTCGCCGCCCCGCTGCAGCGCCTGAACCACGTCACGTCGGAACTGCAGGAAGGCGTCATGAAGACGCGCATGCAGCCGATCGGCAACGCCTGGGCCAAGCTGCCGCGGCTGGTGCGCGATCTGGCGCATGAACTGGGCAAGAAGATCGACCTCCAGATGCTGGGCGCGGATACCGAGCTGGACCGGCAGGTGCTTGAGCTGATCAAGGACCCGCTGACCCACATGGTCCGCAACTCCGCCGACCACGGCCTGGAAACGCCGGTCGAGCGGCTGCGCGCCGGCAAGCCGAGACCGGCCGCGTCACGCTGAACGCCTATCACGAAGGCGGCCACATCATCATCGAGATCGCGGACGACGGCCGCGGCCTCAACATCGACCGGATCAAGCAGAAGGCCCTTCAGAACGGTCTGGCGTCGGAAGCCGAGCTGGCCGCCATGTCGGACAGCCAGATCCAGGCGCTTCATCATGAAGCCGGGCTTCTCGACCGCCGCGAAGGTCACCAGCGTTTCCGGCCGCGGCGTCGGCATGGACGTGGTCAAGACCAACATCGAGAAGATCGGCGGCACGATCGAGATGAAGTCGACCTACGGCCGTGGTTCGACCTTCATCATCAAGATCCCGCTGACCCTGGCCATCGTCTCGGCCCTGATCGTCGAGTGCGCCACCGAGCGGTTCGCCATCCCGCAGATCAGCGTCGTCGAACTGGTCCGCGCCGCCGCCGACAGCGAGCACACGATCGAGCGGATCAACGGCACCCCGGTCCTGCGCCTGCGCAACCGGCTGCTGCCGCTGGTATCGCTGCAGAGGCTGCTGCGGCTCGACGGTCCGGCCCATGACGACACCGAGACCTTCATCGTCGTCACCCAGGTCGGCACCTACACCTTCGGCATCATCGTCGACCGCGTGTTCGACACCGAGGAAATCGTCGTCAAGCCGGTGGCGCCGATCCTGCGCCATATCGAGATGTTCTCGGGCAACACGATCCTGGGCGACGGCAGCGTCATCATGATCCTGGACCCCAACGGCATCGCCGCCGCTTCGTCGGGCGAACTGGCCGTCGGCGATGCCGCCGCGACCGATACCGCCGTCGCCCACGCCACCCGCCAGGACGACAAGATGGCCCTGCTGCTGTTCCGCGCCGGCGGCGCCGGCCCCAAGGCGGTCCCGCTCTCGCTGGTCGCCCGCCTGGAAGACGTCGATCTCAGCGCCGTCGAACTCAGCAACGGCATGCCGGTGGTCCAGTACCGCGGCAAGCTGATGCCGCTGGTGCCGATCGACAGCGGCTGGGAGTTCAAGCGCGAAGGCCGCCAGCCGGTGCTGGTGTTCGCCGACGGCGACCGCTCCATGGGCCTGATCGTGGACGAGATCGTCGACATCGTCGAAGACCGCCTGCAGGTCGAACTGGCCGCCGAGCGGCCCGGCATGATGGGCAGCGCCATCATCGCCGGCAAGGCGACCGATCTGATCGACGCCGGCTTCTTCCTGACCCAGGCCTACGGCGACTGGTTCGGCTCCTCGGCCCGCGACGCCTACGAGGAGGAGAAGGCGCACCGGGTCCTGCTGGTCGATGACAGCCCGTTCTTCCGCAACCTCCTGACCCCGCTGCTGACGGTGGCCGGTTATCAGGTGACCACGGTGCAGAGTGCCGACGAGGCGCTGAACCTGTGCGAGGCGGGCGAGGATTTCGACGTCATCGTCAGCGACATCGAGATGCCGGGCATGAGCGGGTTCGAGTTCGCCCAGGCGATCCGCGGCGATACCCGCTGGCATGCCACTCCGCTGGTGGCGCTTGAGCAGCCACGCGTCGCCGCGCGACCTGGACCGCGGCCGTCAGGCCGGCTTCACCGACTATGTCGCGAAGTTCGACCGTGACGCCCTGCTGTTCACCCTGTCGCAGACCCTTTCCGAGACCAAAGGTGCCGCATGACCGCCAACCTGCCGGCAAAGAAGACCAAGTTCGACGACTTCGCGGTCAACGCGAACGAAGATTTCGTCACCATGATGATCTCGGACCAGCTGTTCGGGATTCCGGTGCTCCAGGTTCAGGACGTGCTCGGCAACCAGCGGATCACCCGCATCCCGCTGGCGCCGCCGGAAGTGGCGGGTTCGCTGAACCTGCGCGGCCGGATCGTCACGGCGATCGACGTGCGCCTGCGGCTCGGCCTGCCGGCCCGTCCCAAGGACAAGCCGGGCATGAGCATCGTGGTCGATCTGCGGGGCGAGCTTTACAGCCTGATGGTCGATGGCGTGGGCGAGGTGCTGAGCCTGTCGTCGGACGATTTCGAGCGCAACCCGTCAACCCTGGATGTCCGGTGGCGTGAGCTTTCGACCGGCATCTACCGCCTGAACGGGACGCTGCTGGTCGTGCTGGATGTGTCCCGGCTGCTGAATTTCGCCAATCTGGAGGCCGTGTAGGGCCGAGCCGCCGCCGGTCTCCGGAGCTTGAGGTTCAACTCCGGAACCGGCGGCGCTCAGTACCCGCGCCCCAGCACTTGCGCCATAGCCGAGGTCTCGTATGAAATCCTGTCTTGTCGTCGATGACAGCCGCGTTGTCCGCAAGGTGGCGCGAAAGATCCTGGAGGAGCTGCACTTCGCCTGTTCCGAAGCCGAGGATGGCAAACAGGCGATGGAGGCCTGCGCGCGCGAGATGCCGAACGCGATCCTGCTGGACTGGAACATGCCGGTCATGAACGGGATCGATTTCCTGCGGCGGCTGCGCAAGATGGCCGGCGGCGATGCGCCGAAGGTCGTGTTCTGCACCACCGAGAACGATCTGGCGCATATTCAGGAGGCGCTGAGCGCCGGGGCGAACGAGTACATCATGAAGCCCTTCGACAGCGATATCATTCAGACCAAATTCGCCCAGATCGGCTTGATCTGAGGCCCGGAGGAGCATGAGCGAAATTCCGGGCAAGACCGCTGTCAAGGCAGCGGGTGTGGACGATCCCCATCGGGTGATGGTGGTCGATGACAGTGCGGTCATCCGAGGACTGCTGTCGCGCGCGTTGGAAGGCGACCCCGAACTGCGTGTCGTGGCATCGGTCGGCGACGGCCAGATGGCGCTCAACGCGCTTTCCCGCCAGAGCATCGACGTCATCGTGCTCGACATCGAGATGCCGGTGATGGATGGCATCACAGCCATCCCGAAGCTGATCGCGATCGATCCGGCGGTGAAGATCATCATGGCCTCGACCCTGACGCTGCGCGGGGCGGAGGTCAGCATGAAGGCGCTCCAGTCCGGCGCCGCCGACTATGTGACCAAGCCGTCCTCGACGCGTGAACTGGGGGCGGCCGACAGCTTCAAGCGGGAACTGGTCAGCAAGGTGAAGGCGCTGGCGGTCTCGGCCCGGCGCGCCGGATCGCGCAACCGGCCCGGCCTCCGCACCGAGCGGCTTCCCGCACCGCTGACATCCTTTCCGCGTCCCGCGGTCGATGGACCCGGCGGCGGTGGTGCTGCGGCCCATGCCGGCGATCCCGCCTTCGCCCGACATCATCGCCATCGGCAGTTCGACCGGCGGGCCGCAGGCGCTGTTCGAAGTGCTGTCGCACCTGAAGGGCGGCATCCGCCAGCCGATCCTGATCACCCAGCACATGCCGGCGACCTTCACCACGATCCTGGCCGAGCACATCACCCGCCAGTGCGGCATCCCCTGCGCCGAGGCCAAGGACGGCGAGCCGCTGGTCGGCGGCCGCATATATCTGGCTCCGGGCGATTTCCACATGGTGCTGGCGACCAGGGGGACCGGCACGGTGCTGCTCGGTCAACAAGGACCCGCCGGAGAATTTCTGCCGCCCCGCCGTCGATCCCATGATGCGCAGCATCGCCAAGATCTACGGCAAGCGCGCGCTCGCCATCATCCTGACCGGCATGGGGCAGGACGGCATGCGCGGCTGCACCGAACTGGTGGCGGCCGGCGGTCTGACGATCGCCCAGGATGAGCCCTCCAGCGTCGTCTGGGGAATGCCCGGCGCCGTGGCGACGGCCGGATTGTGCAGCGCGGTCATGCCGCTGCGTGAAATCGGACCCTTTATCCGCAAGATTGCTTTGAGGACCGCAGCATGAAGGTCGAAGACTTCGACATGTTCAGCACTCTGCTGAAACAGCGCTCCGGCCTCGTGCTGTCGCGGGACAAGGCCTATCTGCTCGAGTCGCGGCTGATGCCGGTCGCGCGCAAGTGGAACATGAAGGGGCTGGACGAGCTGGCGCGTCGCGATCCGCACGCGGCGCGAGGAAGCGCTGCTGCGCGACATCACGGAGGCGATGACGACCAACGAGTCGTCGTTCTTCCGCGACCAGAAGCCGTTCGAGCAGTTCCGGCAGGTGGTTCTGCCGATGATGCTGGCGAACCGCGCCGCGCGCCGCTCGATCCGCATCTGGTCGGCGGCCTGTTCGAGCGGGCAGGAAGCCTATTCGCTCTGCATGCTTCTGCTGGAAGAGGGCGCCAAGCTGGACGGCTGGCGGTTCGAGATCGTCGGGACCGACCTGTCCTCCGAGATGGTGGAAAAGTCCAAGGCCGGCATCTACACCCAGTTCGAGGTGCAGCGCGGCCTGCCGATCACCCATCTGGTCAAGTATTTCCGGCAGGTCGGCGACAAGTGGCAGGTCTCCGACAAGATCCGCCAGATGGTGAACTTCCGCGAATACAACCTGCTGACCGACCTGACGCCGCTCGGCCAGTTCGACGTGGTGTTCTGCCGCAACGTGCTGATCTATTTCGACCAGCCGACCAAGGGCAAGGTCCTGGACAGCATCGCCAAGCTGATGCCGGCCGACGGCGTGCTCTATCTGGGCGGCGCCGAAACCGTCCTGGGCATCACCGAGCGCTTCAAGCCGATGGAAAACCAGCGCGGGCTCTACGTGGTCAATCCGCCCGGCGGCGCCGGGCGGCGAGGGTCGCGGCGGGCTGAAGCGAAGTTGTTGGGCCATGGCCCAACACTGAACTCCCGCATCCCACAACAAAAGCCGGCGGCAGGAACCCCTGCCGCCGGCTTTTTTCGTCATGAACGGAAACGTGCCGCAGGCTCGCGTCAGCTTGCGGCCTGCACCTTCTGCGGCGGCATCGCGTCTTCCTGGGGATCGCGCAGCACATAGCCCCGGCCCCAGACGGTCTCGATGTAGTTGTCGCCCTTGGTGGCCTGCGCCAGCTTCTTGCGCAGCTTGCAGACGAAGACGTCGATGATCTTCAGTTCCGGCTCGTCCATGCCGCCGTAGAGATGGTTCAGGAACATCTCCTTGGTCAGCGTGGTGCCCTTGCGCAGGCTCAGCAGTTCAAGGATGCCGTATTCCTTGCCCGTCAGGTGCAGCGGCGAGCTGTCGACTTCGACCGTGCGGGTATCCAGGTTGACCGTCAGGCGGCCGGTCCGGATCACGCTGTCGGAATGGCCTTTGCTGCGGCGGACGATGGCCTGGATGCGGGCGATCAACTCGCGCTTGTCGAAGGGCTTGGTCAGATAGTCGTCGGCGCCGACGCCCAGTCCCTTGATCTTGTGGTCCAGCTCGGACAGGCCGGACAGGATCAGGATCGGCGTGGTGACGCGGGCGGAGCGGAGACGGCGCAGAACCTCATAGCCGTCGATGTCCGGCAGCATCAGGTCCAGAATGATTATGTCGTAGTCATACAGCTTCCCGATCTCCAGCCCATCCTCACCGAGATCGGTGGAATCGACGATGAAGCCCTCGGAGTGCAGCATCAGTTCAATACTTTTTGCGACCGAGGAGTCGTCTTCGACCAGCAAAACCCTCATGGCGACATCCCGACGTTGATGGGGCAGGATCACAACCTGCCGAACCAGATGATACTCATGTTAACAGACGATTCAGCTTAATGCTACCGTTAGCAAAGTTTACAGAAAGTTAATCATTCCCTCATATCGTTGCTTTTGCCGCATTTACCGGTATTTCGCCCGTCATCACGGTTAATACACGTATAGATATCTCACATCGTGAGCCTCCAGCAAAGCCACTTTATTAACGAAATTGCACGCATACCCGAGTATAGATACTTCGGGCGCGTGACAGCCGTGCTCGGTCTACTCGTTGAGGTCGGGGGAGTCGAGCGGCTTCTGTCCATCGGCGGCCGCTGCACGATCATCGCCCGCGCCGGAAGGCGCGTGCCGTGCGAGGTCGTGGGCTTCCGCAATGGGCGCGCGCTTCTGATGCCGCTTGGCAACCTGGATGGTGTCGGGCTGGGCTGCAAGGCCGAAGTGTCGGAAGGCCAGCCGGAAGTATTCCCGGACGAGAGCTGGCTTGGCCGCGTCGTCAATGCGCTGGGCGAACCGATCGACGGCAAGGGGCCGCTGCTCAACGGCAAGGTCGGCATCCCGATCCGCAACAATCCGCCGCCCGCCCATTCGCGCCGCCGCGTCGGCGGCAAGATCGATCTGGGCGTCCGGGCGATGAACACCTTCCTGTCCTGCTGCCGCGGCCAGCGCATGGGCATCTTCGCCGGCTCCGGCGTCGGCAAGTCGGTGCTGATGTCGATGCTGGCGCGCTACATGTCGGTCGACGTCAACGTCATCGGCCTGATCGGCGAGCGCGGCCGCGAGGTGCAGGAGTTCATCACCGAGGATCTGGGCGAGGACGGCATGGCGCGCAGCGTCGTCGTCGTCGCGACATCCGACGAAGCGCCGCTGATGCGGCGCCAGTCGGCCTACATGACCATGTCGATCGCCGAATACTTCCGCGACCAGGGCAAGAACGTCATGTGCATGATGGACAGCGTGACGCGCTTCGCCATGGCCCAGCGCGAGATCGGCCTGTCCGCCGGCGAGCCGCCGACGACCAAGGGCTACCCGCCGACCACCTTCGCCGAACTGCCGCGCCTGCTGGAGCGCGCCGGTCCCGGTCATCGGCGACGGCAACATCACCGGCCTGTTCACCGTGCTGGTGGACGGCGACGACCACAACGAGCCGATCGCCGACGCCGTGCGCGGCATCCTGGACGGCCATATCGTCATGGAGCGCGCGATCGGCGAGCGCGGGCGCTATCCCGCCATCAACATCCTGCGCAGCGTGTCGCGCACCATGCCGGGCTGCAACACGGACCAGGAGAACGCTCTGGTCGGCCGGGCGCGGCGGCTGCTGTCCGCCTATAACGACATGGCCGAGATGATCCGGCTGGGCGCCTATCGCCGGGGCAGCGATCCGCTGGTCGATGAGGCGATCGAGTATAATCCGGCGATCGAGGAATTCCTGAAACAGGGCAAGCGCGAGCGCACCGATATGGAAGCCGGCTATGCCAAGCTGGCTGAAATCCTGAACGTACCCTGGCCATGAGCAGCGGCCTGCATACCCTGATCCGGCTCCACAAGTGGCGTCTGGATGAAAAGCGCCGCGCGCTGGCCGAGTTGCAGGCGCTGGCCGACAAGCTGGCCCAGGACACCGCGCGCCTGGAGCGGGAGATCATCGCCGAGCAGGAAATCGCCCGCACCTCGCCCGAAGCCTCCTTCGGCTATGGCAACTTCGCCAAGCAGGCGATCGAGCGCCGCCGCCGGCTGGCCCAGTCGGTGGCGCAGGTCGAGCACCAGATCGCCGAAGCGACCGAGGAAATGGCCGAAGCCTTCCAGGAGCTGAAACGGTACGAACTGGCGCAGGAAGGCCGCGACCGCCGGGACGAAGCCAAGCGCAAGGTGCGCGAAAACGCGGCACTGGATGAAATGGCGCTGAGCGGCTTCATGCGCCGCCGGGAACCGTAACCGGCACGTGCCTTCAGGCGCTCATGCCGACGCTGCCGGACGGGCCGGGCTGGATGGCGACCCAGCCCTGCGTTCCGGCCTGGAACGAGACGCGCGCCCGTCATGCCCAGCGTTTCCAGCGAGTCGTGGAAGAGCTTGCCGATCTCCTGGCGCATTTCGGGCGGCAGCGGCATGTGGGTGCGCAGGATCAGGTCGAACCTGCGGGGGCGGATAAGGCCGTCCAGTTGAAGCTCGCCGATCCGGCTGAGCGTCAGGTCGATCAGGAACCGGTTGGCGCGGGCGCCATGCCCATCGGCCCCATCCGCATCCTCGTCCACTTCGTCCGGCATCGGGCTGGCGGACATGCATCAGGATGCGGTGCAGTTCGGTCCCGTCGGAGAACGGGATGGAATACGGTTTCCAGTCACCCGGCGGGACTTCCGCCGCCTGACGGGCAAGCTGCTTGAAATCGTCCTCCAGCTTTTCCAGCAGATCCGTCCGGCCAAGCGCTTCCAGCGCCTTCGTCGTCTTCTCTCCCAGCCACGCGCGGGCATCGCCCTTCTTGACGGCGTTGGTGAAGGCCATCAGGGTGGCGGCCAGTCGCCCATTGGCCTGGGGCAGGATCGCGTTCGCCAGGGTGCGGGTGCCCGGCGGGATCGGCCTTGGCGAGAACTTCCAGGGTTTCGCGCAAGGCCGGCCAGTCCTGTCCCCGCAGCGGGTCGAAGGGTTCGGCCGGGGCCGGACGGACCGGCGGCAGGCCTATCGTCACCTGGGTCCCCGGCGCCAGCGGCGTGCGGGTGTTCAGCACCATGACTCCGCGATCCGTCGTCACGATCGGCTGTCCGGCACTGGTCGTTCCGGCGACGGTCGCCGCCAGCGTCGGCGGTGAGGATGCCGCAGGCGGCGTAGCGGCGGTGCCGGTGCCGGCGGGAGAGGGCTGGGGCTGCGATGCAGGGCCGGCGCGGGACCGCTGCCTGCTGCGGCGGCAGCGCCACGACGCGCACCTCGACAGCGTTTCCCGGCTTGAGAGCCGGCATCTGCTGAGCGGCGGGCTGAGCCGGAGCCGGAGCCGGAGCGGGTGCTGGCGGCTGGAGCCGGAGCGGGCGGGCGGAGCGGCAGGAGCCGGCGGCGCCGGGGCGGGCGGCGCCTGTACAGGGGCTGCGCGGGCGGTGCAGGCGGTGCCGGAGCGGCTGGCGGTGTCTTGACCTGCTGGGGTGACGGCTGTGCCGGTGCGCGGTGCTGGAGCCGGAGGTGCTGAGGCTGGACGGGCGGCGTGGGAGCGGGGGCGCAGCGTGCCCTGGGATTGGCGGTCGGTGCTGGGGCGCCGGTGTCTGAGTGGGCGGGGCCGGCTGGCGCCGGACTGGCCGGCGGAGGCTGACGGCGCGGGCGGCACCGGGAGCTGCCGGAGCGCCAGTGGCGCCGGTGCTGCGGCGGTGCGGCCGGGGCCTGCGGGGCCGGAGGAGGGCTGGTGGACGCGACGGTCGCCGGGATCACCGTGCCCACCGCTACCGGCGCACCGGGCAGCCACATGCGGAGCGACCGCCGGGGCCGGCGCGCCGGTCGGCGGAGGCGGGTTGGATGCCGTCACCTGCGGCGGTGGCGCCGGTACGGCGGCAGCGGCGGCGACCGGCGGCGCCGTCGCCTGCGGCAGGGGCGGGCCGACCATGAAGACCAGCGCCTTCATCGGCGGATTGCCCGGCGGGATCTGGAGCGTGACCTGCCGGTCCTGCGGCAGCGGCGTGGGCGTCTTCAGGCTGACCTCGCCGGCCTGGGTCCGGACCTTCACATTGCCGTCGCCGGTCTGCTCGATCACCGTCCCGGACACGACCACGGTCCGGAGAAGCTCCTTGAGCTTGTCCGGCAACTGTTCGAGCGATGCCTCCCCGGCGGGTTCCGGGGGCCGCCGCCGCCACGGTCGCCGTCGTGCCGGCGCTGGTTCCGGCCGTTCCCGCAGGGGTGGCGGCGCCGCTGGCGGGCGGCACCGGGCCGGTCATCGGGCGCCGGTCATTGCGGGCCGAACAGCTTCGCCGCCAGATTGCGCACGTCGGATGCGGCGTCGGAACTGGGCGAGCGCATCAGAAGCGGTGTCTGATTGCGGATCGCGTCGCGCACCTTCTGGTCGCGCCGGATGATGCCGGCCAGCGGCGGCGCGAATTTCAGGAAGTTCTGGCAGGCCTTCAGGATCGTCGTATAGGTCCGTTCGCCCTCGCGAACGCTGCTGGCCATATTGACCACCACGCGCAGGTCGGCGTTGGGGTTGGTCGCATGGGTGACCTTGATGAAGGCATAGGCGTCGGTCAGCGAGGTCGGCTCGTCCGTCGTCACCACCAGCGTGATGCCGGCCGGGCCGGAAAGCTGGCGCACCGTGCGGTCCACGCCGGCCCCCAAGTCGATCACGACGGCGTCGTAGCTGCGGGCGACGGACATCAGGTCGTTCCGCAGCTCGTTGAGCCGCGCCACGGTCAGGTTGGCGAGATTGCCCGATCCCGACCGGCCGGCGATGATGTCGAACCCGCCATCGGGGAACCGCTCCGCCGCCGCCTGAAGCGAGTACCGGCCATCCACCACCGCGCCCAGGTCACGCTTCGGCATCAGGCCAAGCTGGATATCGACGTTGGCAAGGCCCAGGTCGCCGTCGAACAGCAGGGTGTTGCGGCCCAGCTTGGTCAGCGCATGGGTGAGCGTGATCGAGAACCAGGTCTTGCCGACTCCGCCCTTGCCACTTGCCACCGCAATGACGTTGTGGCCACGCAACTGGGTGATGTTGGCGGGGAAAACCGATGATATGTCGGTCATGAAAAAGTTCCCGTTTGCTTGGCTGTTCGTGCGGCGTGCTGCACGTGGTTGGGAAGCAATAAGCGTGCCAAAGATGTGGCGTTGAGAGAGCTCAGGCCTTCCGCTACCTGCGGAGTGGCGCTGATATCGGAAAAGCTCAGCCGCGCCTCGTAAGCGATGGCCAGCAGGCTGCCCAGCCGGCGGGTCATGTCGAGCCGGGTCAGCAGCAGGCGGCGGGCGCCGAGTTCCCGGAAGGAAGATCCCACCTCGGCAGCTTCCGCCGCGTCGCAGCCGGCCGGCAGGACCAGCACCGGCTCCAGGTCGGCGGCGTTCAGCAGGTCGCCTAGTTCGTTCATGTCGTCGGGATCGAAGGGATTGCGCCCAGCGCTGTCGATCAGAACCTGCTCGACCCCGCGCTGGACGCTCAGCGCGTCGGCCAGGGCGTCGGTATCCTCGACCGCCAGCAGCTTCAGCTTGAGCAGCTTGGTGAAGGCGGCAAGCTGATCGACGCCGCCCGCCCGCGCGGTATCCGTGGTGATCACCCCGACCTTGCGGCCGCTCATGGTGGAGCGGGTGGCGAGCTTGGCGATGGTCAGCGTCTTGCCGGCACCGGGAGGGCCGATCAGCATGAAGGGCCGGGGCGCCCGGCCGAGCGGGAGAGGCTGGAAGGTGAAGATGCTGTCGAGCGCCGCCGACAGCGCTTCCATCGGGTCGTCGGTGTCATAGGTCGAGATCGTGTTGAGCAGCCGGTCGGTGATCAGCGGCGGCGTGCCGTGACGGGTCAAGCGCGTCGCAGACAAGATCGACGACATCGATTTCCGGCTCGCGGCGGTAGTTGCGGCCATGGTCCCGGCCGTGGTCGCGTCCATGGTCGCCAGGGGCCGGCTCCGGGTCATGGCTGGAGGGCGGCGGAAGCAGCGGCTCTTCCACATCATCGATCGCGGCGGTCAGGCGGACGCCGCCTTCCTCCTCGCGCGTCGCGACGATGATGGCGTCATCGCCCAGGGCGTCGCGGACCAGCCGCATCGCCTCCACCATGGACGGAGCATGAAAGCTCTTGAGCCGCACCTGTTTCTACCTTTCCATGCCTTGCGGCCAGTCCTGCCATATACCATCGATTTGTACACCGTCAGATTTGTCCCAGGGTTCGAATCTTCGCCTTCGGATGGATCTCGTTCTGCGACATCACGATGGTCGCGGGACGGAACCGTTCGATGATCGACCGCACATAAGGCCGGACGCCGGGGCTGGTCAGCAGCACCGGCGTCTCGCCCATCATGGCGTGCCGTTCGAAAGTCTGACGCACATTGGTGATGAATTGCTGAAGGCGCGACGGCGCCATGGAAAGTTGCCGGTCGTCGCCGTCGCCGACGATCGACTCGGCGAAGGCCTGTTCCCAATCCGGCGACAGGGTGATCAGCGGGATGAAGCCGCGCCTCGTTGGTGTTGGACTCGCGAGATCTGGCGGGCCAGCCGGGTGCGGACATGCTCGGTGATGGCCGTGATGTTGCGGGTGAAGCCGCAGGCCTCCGATACGCCTTCCAGGATGGTGGGCAGGTCGCGGATCGACACGCGCTCGCCCAGCAGGTTCTGAAGCACGCGCTGCAGCCCGCCCATGGTGATCTGCGCCGGGATGACGTCCGCCACCAGCTTCTGGCTCTCGCGCCCGATCTCGTCCAGCAGCTTCTGCGTCTCCGCGTAGGAGAGCAGGTCGGGCATGTTGTCCTTGATGACCTCGGTCAGGTGCGTCGTGATCACGGTGCAGGCATCGACCACGGTGCAGGCCCTTGAACAGCGCCTCCTCGCGGTAGTTCTGCTCGATCCACATGGCGGGCAGGCCGAATGTCGGCTCCACCGTGGCCTCGCCGGGCAGCGAGATCGCCTCGCCGCGCGGGTCCATGACCAGCAGCATGTTGGGCCGGATATCGCCGCGGCCCGACTTCGATCTCCTTGATCCGCACCACATAGGTGTTGGGCGGAAGCTGGAGGTTGTCCTGGATGCGGACCGACGGCAGGACGAATCCGACCTCGCCGGCAAGCTGGCGGCGCAGACCCTTGATCTGGTCGGTCAGGCGGAAGCCTTCGGTGGCCGTATTGATCAGCGTCAGCAGGGCGTAGCCCAGCTCCAGCCGGACCGAGTCGATCGACAGGGCGGTCCCGATCGGCTCGTCGGCGATGGGAGCCGGCGCCGCGTCCTCCATCGCCATTTCGGCCATTTCCTTCGACTGGCGCTCGCGCATCTTCGGCAGGTAATAGGCCGCGAACCCGGTGGCCCCGGCCAGCGTCATGAAGGGGATGAACGGCATGCCGGGCAGCATGCCCAGCGAGAACAGCATGGCCGACGACAGCCCGAGCGCCGTCGGATAGCCGCTGAGCTGGCCGAACAGCGCCTTGTCGGCCGAGCCGGAAACGCCGGCCTTGGACACCAGCAGACCGGCGGCGACCGAGATGATCAGCGCCGGGATCTGCGACACCAGACCGTCGCCGATGGTCAGCCGGGTATAGGTATCGGCGGCCTCCATGAACGGCAGGTCGTTCTGCGCGATGCCGATGATCATGCCGCCGATCACGTTGATGAAGGTGATCATCAGGCCGGCGAAGGCGTCGCCGCGCACGAACTTGGACGCACCGTCCATCGAGCCGAAGAACGCGCTTTCCTCTTCCAGCTCCTTGCGGCGGCGCCGCGCCTCCGGCTCGTCGATCATGCCGGCCGACAGGTCGGCGTCGATCGCCATCTGCTTGCCGGGCATGGCGTCCAGGGTGAAGCGCGCGGCCACTTCGGCGATACGGCCGGAACCCTTGGTGATGACGACGAAGTTGACGATGGTCAGGATCGCGAAGACGATCACGCCGATGACGAAGTTGCCGCCCATGACGAAGCCGGCGAAGGCTTCGATCACGTCGCCGGCGGCGTCGGGGCCTTCGTGGCCATGGGCCAGGATCAGGCGCGTCGATGCCAGGTTGAGCGACAGGCGCAGCAGCGTGGTGATCAGCAGGATGGTCGGGAAGGAGCTGAATTCCAGCGGCTTCTGGATGAACAGCACCGTCATCAGGATCAGCACCGACATCGTCATCGACAGCGCCAGAAGGATATCCAGCAGGAACGACGGCATCGGCAGGATCATGACCACCAGGATCATGACCAGCCCGATCGCCAGCGCGATGTCGCCGCGCATCAGCATCCCCTTGGCGGTGTGGAACAGGTCCGCCGCGTTGAAATTGCCGGCGCCGGTCTGGTCGCTCATGGCGCGGCCTTCCCGATGGCGGGCTTGACGGCGTGCTCGATGCCGGCCTGCTCACAGCGCCACCCTTTCCACGTCGCCCGGCGGCGGGACGGCGACGCCTTCCTCGCTGTACTGCTTCAGCTTGTTGCGCAGGGTCCGGATCGAGATGCCCAGGATGGTGGCGGCATGGGTGCGGTTGCCGACGCAGTGGTGCAGCGTGTCGATGATCAGGTCGCGCTCCACGTCGGCCACCGTGCGGCCGACCAGCCCGGTCAGGTTGCCCGGCAGCCCGGCCGCGGCCGGGGCGCTGACGGGAGGCGGGGGCGGGGCCATGATCCTGCCGCCGCCATAGGCCGCGTATCCGGCCGCGGCACGGGCGGCGGCAAGCGCCGCGGGCGGCACTTCCGGAACGGGCGGCGCGACGGGAGCGGGAGCGGGAGCCGGTTCGGCTACCGGCGCCGGGCCGCTGTCGGTCAGCAGGATCGCGTCGGTGTCGATCATCGGGCCGCGCGACAGCAGCACCGCGCGGTGCATCGTGTTTTCCAGCTCGCGGACATTGCCGCGCCACGGGTGAACCTTCAGCAGGTCCAGGGCTTCCGGCGTCAGGTGCTTTTCCGGCAGCCCGTTGGCCTCGGCGTATTTCTTGGCGAAGTGGACCGACAGCGCCAGGATGTCGGCCGGGCGTTCGCGCAGCGGCGGCAGGCGCAGGTTGACGACGTTGAGGCGGAAGTAAAGGTCCTCGCGGAACCGGCCGGCGCGCGCCTCCTCCTCCAGCTTGCGGTTGGACGTGGCGAGCACGCGGATATCGATCTTGACCGGATGGCTGCCGCCGACCCGGTCGATCTCCCGCTCCTGGATGGCGCGCAGCAGCTTGGCCTGCAGGCGGATATCCATCTCGCTGATTTCGTCCAGCAGCAGGGTGCCGCCGTTGGCTTCCTCGAACTTGCCGACGCGCCGGGCGACGGCGCCGGTGAAGGCGCCCTTCTCATGGCCGAACAGCTCGCTTTCCAGCAGATGTTCCGGGATCGCGGCGCAGTTGACCGCGACGAACACCTTGTCGGACCGCCGGCTCTTCCGGTGGATGTAGCGGGCCATCAGCTCCTTGCCGGTGCCGTTCTCGCCGGTGATCAGGACGGAGGCGTCGCTGGGCGCTATCTGGTCGGCCATCCGCAGCACCGACCCCATGGCGGGGTCGCGGCTGACGATGGCATGGCTTTCCTGCACCACCGCTTCCAGCACGGCGGCGATCAGCTCGGCGTCGGGCGGCAGCGGGATGTATTCCTGGGCGCCGGCGCGGATGGCGCGCACGGCGGCCTGGGCGTCCGTGCCGATGCCGCAGGCGATCACGGGTATCGTGATGCGTTCCAGCTTCAGCGCGTCGATCAGGCGGGCGATATCGAACTTCACGTCGATCATGACCAGATCGGCGCCCTGACCGCCGCGCAGAGCGTTCAGCGCCTTGTCGATGCCGTCGGTGTAGGCGACCTTGGCGCCGCGATCGTGGGCGATCTTGCCCGCGGCGGTGATGTAGCCTTCCATGGTGCCGACAATCAGCAATCGCATGACGAATATCTCCCAGGTACCATCCCGCTATAGTCGCTCCGTAGCGGGCACGCATTACGAACGGTCGGATTTGATGATTTCAGTCATGGTCACGCCGAGCCGGTCTTCCACGACCACCACTTCGCCGCGCGCCACCAGACGGTTGTTGACATAGATGTCGATCGCCTCGCCGACCTTGCGGTCCAGTTCCACGACGGCGCCGCGGCCAAGCTTCAGCAACTGGCTGACCTGCATGGTCGCCTTGCCGAGCACGGCCGAGATCTGCACCGGAATGTCGTAGATCGCTTCCAGGTCCTTGGCGGCGTGGCTGTCGAATTCGCCGACATCGCGGGAACCGGCATCGAGTTCGTCGAGCGAAAAGCTGTCCTTGCTGGCCATGTGGCCTCTCCTGAGTATCTGTTACGGGGACATGCGGTTCTAGGATGAGGCGCCATGCTGCTGGCCGTCCGGACCGTGATCGTGGCCGCCGCCCAGCAGGCGGGCGACCGCCAGGTCGATGTCGTGCCACAGGCGGGCGCTGTCCCGCTCCACCCCGCCGTCGGCCCACTCGATCCGGCAATCGCCCGGAGCCACCGACGGTTCGGCCAGCAGCACGACCTTGCCGGCGAAGCCGCGCCGCGTCGCGATGGCGTCGATTTTCTCGGACAGGGCGTCCAGATCGTCGTCGGCGACCCGGATGACCATCCGGGGCTCGTCGATCAGCTCGGTGATGACGGCGCCCAGCATGGCCTCCGCCTCCGCGGTGCCCTGCCGGCGCGACAGATCGGGCAGCAGCTTGCGGGCGATGGCGGCGCCGATCTGGATCACGCCCTCGCGCTGGCGGGCCGCCGTGTCGGCGGCGCTCTGCACGATGTATTCAAGCTGGTCGGCCAGCCGCTCCAGCGTCGCGGACAGCCGCGCCGTCGCCGCCGCTTCCGCCGCGGCCTTGCCGTTGGCGAAGCCGTCGGCATAGCCGTCCTCGTGCGCCTGGAGCAGGTCGGCCGATTTGAAGACCGGCTCCGGCGGCGGGGGCGGTTCTTCCGGTTCGGGCGGCGGAGGCGGCGGCTCTCGGCATCAGCGCCTCGGATGCGAGACGCTCCTCCCGCCGCCGCGCCACATCCGCGTCGAACTCGGTATCGAACAGGAACCTGCGGGTCGATGTCATGATCGTGTTCTGACCAAAGAGTTCCGGGGTGAGCGCCAGCACTAGTAGATCAACTCGTCTTCGCCCTTGCCCTCGGCCATGACGATCTCGCCTCGGGCGGCAAGGTCCTTGGCCACCTGGACCATGTACATCTGCGCCTCGTCCACGTCGCGCAGGCGCACCGGCCCCATGGCCGCCATGTCCTCGCGCATGATCTTGGCGGCGCGCTCCGACATGTTGGTGAAGAACAGGTCGCGCAGCGTTTCCGAAGCGCCCTTCAGGGCAAGGCCCAGCTTCGGCTTGTCGACCACGCGCAGCAGGGTCTGGACGCCGGACGGGTCGAGCTTGGACAGGTCCTCGAAGGTGAACATCAGCGCCTTGATGCGCTCGGCGCTGTCGCGGTTGCGCTCTTCCAGGGCCGCCAGGAAGCGGCTTTCGGTGTTGCGGTCCAGGTTGTTGAAGATTTCCGCCATCATCTCGTGGGCGTCGCGGCGGCTGGTGCGGGCAAGGTTCGACATGAACTCGGTGCGCAGCGTGCGCTCGACGTCGTCGAGCACTTCCTTCTGCACCGACTTCCATGCGCAGCATGCGCATGACGACTTCCATGCGCGAAGCTTTCCGGCAACTGGGCCAGGACGCGGGCCGCGTGCTCGCCCTTGATCTTCGACAGCACCACCGCGACGGTCTGCGGGTATTCGTTCTTCAGGTAGTTGGCGAGCACCGTCTCGTTCACGTTGGCGAGCTTGTCCCACATGGTGCGGCCGGCCGGACCACGGATATCCTCCATGATCTGGTTGACTTTGTCGTTGTCCAGCACCTTCATGCAGCAGCCGTTCGGTGCTCTCATAGGTGCCGACCAGCGAGCCGGTGGAGGAGATCTGCTCGGCGAACTCGACGAACAGCCGCTCGATGATGGTGGAGCTGACCGTGCCCAGGTTGGCCATGGTCTGCGACAGCTCGCGGATTTCCTCGTCGTCCATGTGGGTGAAAAGCTTGGTCGCGTGCTCCTCCCCCAGCGCCAGCATCATGATGGCGGCTTTTTCCGGACCGGTGAGGGTGCGGTAGTCTTCACGTATGCGCAGCGCTGCCACGGCTTAAATTCCCCCGTTCACCGGTTCAGGTTTCCTGGTAGAGCCAGCTTCGGATGATCGAAACCGCCTCTTCCGGATGCTTGTCCACGATCTCGCCGACCTTGCGGAGCGACGAGGCGCGCACGCGGCCCTCGACGCGGTTGATATCGATCATCTGCTCCAGTTCCTCGCCCGCCTGGGCGTCTTCCAGCGCCAGATCCTGGGCCAGCGCGCCCGGCCCCGTGAGCTGCGCCTGGGCCCCGGACTGGTCGGTCAGCAGCCGCTCGGCCTCATCCTCGCCGGCGCCGCCGTCGTTCCGCTCGAAGGCGCGGGCCATCAGCGGGCGGATCACCAGCAGGATCACGAGGATCGCGACGATGGCGAGCACCACCATCTCGGCGATCCGGAACAGGTCCTCCTTGGCCATGCCGAGGAAGATCGCCTCCGATCCGTCGGCGAATTCCGCGTCCGGTGTCGCGAAGCGCATGTTGATCACTTCGACCGTGTCGCCGCGCACGGCGTCGAAGCCGATGGCCGAGCGCACCAGCGCCTCGATCTGGGCCATCTCCTCCTTGGAGCGGGGCGCATAGGTCGGGGGCGCCGTCCGGGTTCGGCGTATACATGCCGTCGACCAGGACCGCGACCGACAGGCGGCGGACCTGTCCGGACTCCCGGACGTGGCTTTTGACCGTCTTGCTGATCTCGTAGTTGATCGTCTCCTCGGTCCGCGCGCCCTTGGTCTTGCTGGTGGCGCCGGTGGCGCTCTGGTTGGCGTCGCCGGTCGGCAGACTGGTTGGCGACCGTCACCGGGTCCAGCGCGTCGCGGTCGGTCGATTCATTGTTGTCCTCGACCGTCTGGGTCGAGCGGATCACCTGGCTTTCCGGATCGAAGATCTCGGAACTGGTGGTGATGCGGTCGAAGTCGAGGTCGGCGGTCACTTCCGCCCGGACCTTGCCGAAACCCAGCGAGCGCGACAGCAGATCCTCGATCACGCGGGTCGTCCGCTGCTCGTAGGCCAGCTTCTTCTCGTCGGCGTTGGCCTGGGTAGTTGGCGTCGCCGCCATTGCCCAGGCCGCGCGCCAGCAGGTTGCCGCGATCGTCGATGATGGAGATCTGGTTCGGCTCCAGCTGGGGAACCGCGGCGGCGATCAGGTGCTGGATCGCCACGACCTGCTCGCGCTTCAACTGCTGGCCGGGCGCGCAGCTTCAGGAACACGCTGGCGGTCGCGGTCTGCTGGGTGCGGCTGAACATCTCGCGCTTGGGCAGCACCAGATGGACACGCGCCTGCTGGACCGGTCCCAGGGTCGCCACCGTGCGCGCCAGTTCCCCTTCGGTCGCGCGCAGATGGTTGACGCCCTGGACGAAGCTGGTGGTGCCGAAGCCTTCCGGCTTGTCGTAGATCTCGTAGCCGATCGAGCCGCCGGCCGGCAATCCGGCTTGCGCCATCACCATCCGAAGCCGTCCGACCTGATCGGCCGGCACCATGATCCTGGTGCCCTCGGCATTGACCTGATGGGGGACCTTCTGCTCTTCGAGCTGGCGGACGATGGCGCCGCCGTCCTTGGGGTCCAGGTCGCTGTAAAGCAGGGCCATGTCCGGGGTGGACAGGCGAGTCATCAGATAAAAGAAGAAACCGATCAGCCCAAGCGCTACCACACCCATGGCGGCAAGCCGTACCGGGCCTAGATTGCGCAAGGTCTGGAGAAACGTGTTCAAGCTTGCTGCCCCCGGGCAACGTCCTATGAGGTCGGATCGGCGGACTGCGGAAGCACCCGCCGGCCCTGGCCGTCATGAGCCTGAAACGTAACGATATTTCCGTAAAGGGATGGTTAAAACAGGCTGGGTTCGGTGGTTGCCCGGCAAATTTTGCCCAGTGGAGTGCCTAGTGAAATTGCTTCAAATACTGCGCTCAAGGCAGGGTCGGGTTCAAGGCGGGCACCGCCGTTCAAAGTCAGTCCGGCAGTCATTCAAAGTCATCAGAGGTCAGAGATGAGGGTGGGGGGGGGGGGGGTGTGTAGGGTGAGGGGAGTGATTGGGATGATGGTTGGTGTGGGTGAGCAGAGCTTTCGCAGAGATAGGGGCAGCGCTATGTCTGCGGAGCGGGTGACAGTGTCAGCGCGACGCACAGGTTCGGCCTGTGATATAGCCTGTGCGAAGAGCTACCGTCAGCTCCGGGTCAGCGCCAGGACCGGCTTGGTGTCATGGACATTGCCGGGGGTCAGCTACAGGGCGACGATCTCATTGTCGGATGTTGAAGACGAGATGCAGCTAGAAGCCGAAGAACCAGCCCATCGAGGTCTGCCACGTTGGGCCAGACCTGCAAAGACCTTGTGCCGGCTAATGAGATGATTATCGCAGACAGGCAAGGATGTGAAGTTGATGTAATAAACACCGATCTAGGTCCACAGGTGGCTGAGCAAGAAGAACACCAGCGACAAGAAGACGCTTTTCTGCAAGCTGAAGAAGTGCTAGAAGCAGGGCAAGAAGAGAAAGTAGCCGAGCAACAGAGACTAGGAGAAGCAGTGATAGAAGCTCTAGAGATGTAAGAAGACAGAACTGAGAAGCAAAAGCAGCAAAGAGATGATCTAGATGGGAGACAGAAAGAGCTAAGACAAGAGAGAAGAAGATAAGAAAGAGAAAAACAGAGAAGACACAAAAAGAGAAAAGAAAGATAGGAAGAAATAAAAGAAAAAGAAAAAAAAAAAGAAGATTCGATCCAACATCATAGAAAAAGTTAATCATCAAAGGAAAATTATATCAAAAAGACATTAAATCACAAAAAAAAAAAAAAAGCGAAAAAAAGTTATAAATTACATACATATGTCATTCCACCAGGGATGGCTTCTCGCTACCCTGGCGATAGTCCTGCAACCGGGTGGCGCGAAGACCGCGCACCCCATGGCTGTCTATCAGCCTTTGCCAGGACAGGAACTCTTCCACCGACAGAGTGTATCGGCGGCAGGCTTCTTCAAGGCTGATCAAACCACACCGTACGCCGGCGACAACTTCGGCTTTGCGCCGCATGACCCAGCGTTTCGTTTCGGGTGGCGGAAGATCTGCCTCCGTCATTAC
Source organism: uncultured Alphaproteobacteria bacterium (assembly GCA_963848585.1). Taxonomy (GTDB): domain Bacteria; phylum Pseudomonadota; class Alphaproteobacteria; order Azospirillales; family Azospirillaceae; genus Skermanella. The sequence continues at coordinate 89,477 of CAWKET010000023.1, forward strand.
CCGCGACGCCAGGTCAGCGACACTGTCCATCATCGGGTCTTCTTTATGCGCTGTCATTCGACAGTGTACCTCGCGAATCCTTACTCATCCGTCGGCAGCGTGCGTCAGTATCCGAGTGCCAATTTAAAAAACTGCTAACTTGCGGAAATCTTGTCACTCGAAAGAGGTATTATGCCTCTTTCGATGCCATTTGCGGGCTTGGTAGGCCGGTTACAAGACGATGCGATATCTAAGATAGCCCTCATGACAGGGTAATTGTTAACAATCGGTGTAACCCATTAAGGAAACTTGGCGTAGGAAGTTAAGAATCTCTTGACTCCTTAAGGCAGAGTCGTGACCATATCGATTGGGTCACCAGTGTTGGATTAGCCATGATGGACGCCATTGGAAATACGCTGCAGGGAGCGACCGCGATACGCGGGGCGAGCCAGCAGTCTGTTACCCAGACGGCTCAGCCGGAAGCCGATCCGCTCGCTGGTTCCGTCAACGAGCCCTCACGCTACTACAGCCCCGTCGTGCGCATCGACAGCGAGACGCAGCGCACAGTTCTGCAATTCCGTGACGGTTCCGACGGCAAGGTGCTGGTCCAGTATCCGTCCGAGAAGCAACTTGAAGCTTACCGGAGCAAGGCCACCACCGAGCGGGCGAAGGAACAGGAAAAAGCGGAAGCCAGTGATCTCCGGGGACCAGGACGCCGCAGCGCGCCGGCAACCGGCCCAGACCGGGACCGGCCAGACCGGAACCGGCCAGCAGGCGGGTTCGCCGATCGCGGGTCAGTCCACGGACCGAGGCGGAGTCGGCGGGCGCCACGCCGTCAGCTTCCCCCGCCACCCAGTCGCCGCCGATCTCCATACCGGTCTCGACACCGCGCGCCGGGGCATCGGCGCCCGAGTCCACGCGGGCCGGCCATCGGCGGCACGGGCCGGCCGGTTCTCCAGTCGATCTCCGCTTGAGCGGCCTCGTCGCTTACGACCGGCTTCAAGCCTTCAGACCGGCTCCGGCACGGCTACGGGCGCATTCACCCGCATGGGATGCGATCCCAGCGCCACATAGCGCACACCGTCTTCCAGCGTCAGCCGCTCGGGCAGGAAGCTGTTCCAGAAATCATAGACGATGGCGGGTCGCGCCATGCCGCGGGAGAGCCGGGACAGCGGCATGCCCTGGAAGGCGGGATGGTTGTTGTGAATGATCACCAGATGGCTGCCGTCGAAAGCCTCGTCCAGGTTGGCCATGGGCGTCAATCCGAGTCCGGTCAGATCCTGGGCTGAAACGATCGGATCATATCCGCATAACCGCGCTTCCGGCAGCAGGCGGCGCAGTTCCGCCAGCAGCGGAATGGCGGTGGAGCCGCGCAGGTCGTTGGTTTCCGGCTGGCCCTTGAAGGCAAGGCCCATGACGGTGACCTTCAGCGCTTTGGTGCGATACCAGGGCTTCACCTGACCGGCCAGATACTCCGCCACCTCCACCATCAGCCGCTCGTTGATGGTGCGGGCCGCCGAGGCGATTTCGGGCAGCACGCCACGCTCCAGCATGCTTTCGACCAGGATATGGCCGTCCTTGCTGAGGCACGGGCCGCCGACCGGTCCCGGCATCGGCAATTGCGTCCGCGCATATCCCAGCTTGCCGAAGGTGATGACTTCCGCCGCTGAAATCCCGACGGCGCCGCACATCCGCGCGACTTCGTTGGCGAAGGCGAAGCCGACATCGCGGCTGGTGTTGTCGATCAGCTTGATCATCTCGGCGGTTTCCGGGTCGCGCACCCGGATGACGGTCGGCGTCAGCGCGTTGAAGACCTGGGCCAGCCGGATCGATCCGCGTTCCGAGTTGGCGCCGATGATCTGCGGCAGATGGGTCAATTCATAAAGCGCCCGGCCTTCCAGCGTGCGTTCCGGACAGAAGCCGATATCGATGTCGCGGCCGGTTTCATCCAGGATCGGCTGCACGACATCCCGCGTCGTCCCGATCTTGACGGTCGAGCGCAGCACGACGGCATCGCCGTCCTTCAACTCGCGCCGCGATCTCCCTCGTCACCCGCTTCACCATGTCCATGCGGACCCGCCCGTCCGGCCCGAGCGGAGTGCCGACCGTGATGATATACAGCGAAACCGCCGGGTCGTCGGGCAGCGAATTCACCACCAGCAGCCGTCCGGCCTGAAGCTGATGATCGAGCCGTTCGTCCAGGCCGGGTTCAAAGAAATGCGCTTTGCCGGTGACGATCTTGTCGGTGAAGTCCTGGTTGATCTCCACGCCCCAGACGGTATAGCCGGCCTCCGCCATGATGATGGCGAGCGTCAGTCCGACATAGCCCAGACCGATGATGCAGACGGTGCGGTCGTGCTGGTAATCCATGGTTCAGGGCTTTCCGCTGAGGCTGATTCGGAGTTCGGTCAATTCGGCGTTCACAGGCGGCCGGCATTCAGTTCGGCGCGGACCCAGCCGACCACTTCGCGCACACTTTCCCCGATCGGAACTTCGGCGCTGAAACCCAGCACCCGCGCCGCCTTGGCGGTGTCGGGGATGCGGCGCTGGACGTCGTATTCGAAGGGCGCGTCGCTGGTGTAGCGGAACGGCCGGTCGCCGTTGACCTCGCGCCAGACCAGTTCCGCCAGTTCAAGCACGGTCGTCGAATCCGGCGTGGACAGGTTGAAGTCGTCGTTGAGCGCCTGGTCGCTCTCGACGCACAGCCGGATGCCGCGCGCCAGATCGCTGCCATGGGTGTAGCAGCGCACCTGATTGCCATCGCCCAGGATATGCAGCGGGTCCTGGCCCTTCAGCACCTTCTGGGCAAGGTCGGGCAGCACGTGGCGACATGCTGAGCTTGACGTTGCCGCTCAGGATCTCGGCATCGCCCAGCGCCTTGCCCTCGCCGATGCCGACGCAGTTGAAGGGCCGCACGATGGTGAAGGGCAGGCCGTACTGCTGGTGCGCCGCCCTCGCGAAATACTCCACCGCCAGCTTCTGAAAGCCGTAGCTGCTGGCCGGCGGCGGCGCTCTGCGTGATCTCGGTTTCCGGGGTGGGGAACGTGACGGCGCTCTCGAACACCATGCTGGAACTCAGCACGTTGATCTTGGCGAGCCGGCCCGCCTTGTTCGCCGCGATGGCCGCGTCGAAGGTGGATGCCGTGATCCGCTCGTTCTCCGCGATCAGGTCGTAGGCGTACTGGTGGAAGTAGGAGATGCCGCCGATCATGGCGGCGCCGGCGACGATCTGGTCGCAGTCGGACGCCAGCTCCGTCATCAGCGCCACATCCTTGCAGTCGCCGAACACGAAGCGGTAATTGGGGTGGCTGTCATGGGCCTTGGCGACCGGGCCGTATTTGCTGAAATTGTCGATGCCGACGACATGGTGCCCATGCCTGAGCAGTTCGGCGACGACATAACCCGCAATGAAGCCGGCGGCTCCGGTGACCAGGATTTTCATGTGCTTTCCGCGCTGGGGAAGCCGGCGGCGGCCGCCGACGGAGGTCGCGAAGCAGCCTAGGCCACAACGGTTAACCAATTATGATTAAGAGCTGGTATGATTAAGAGCGGGATGAACCGGCGCAACGGTCCCGCCACATCCGGCGATAAGCCGCTTCCAGCGTCCGCGTGAAACCTCCGGCGTCGCACAGCGGCGAAGCGGCCATGCGCTCCCGCAACCTCGACCGCAGCGCCGCCAGCCGCTCCAGGTCGGCGGCCAGTCCTTCCGCCCGCGCCAGATATCCGGACGCGTCTTCCGCCACAAGGCCGGTGAGGCCGGCGGCGGTCAGATGCGCCAGACTGTGCCGGGTGCAGAAGCGGTCTCCCGGCAGGGTGATCACCGGCACGCCCATCCAGAGCGCTTCCAGGGTGGTCAACCCGCCCGAATAGGCCAGCGGGTCGAGGGCGATGTCCACCGCGTTGTAGCTGTCCAGCAGGTCGCGGTGTGGGGCATGCCGAGCTCAGGGTCAATTGATCGGGCCTCACCCCATGGGCTTCGAACTGGCGATGATCCGGTCCCGCACCCGCGGCACGTCGAGCGCGAAAGTACGGAGCAGCAGCCGCCGGTCTCCCCGGTCGCGCAGCAGGGAGCTCCACAGCGCTATGCTCGCCTCGTCGATCTTGGCGAGGTTGTTGAAGCAGCCATAGGTCACACAGCCGGTGCTGAGCGCCGGCAGCGGCCCGACCGGCGGCGCATAGGCGGGCGGCTCGTAGCAGACATAGCAATCCCGCAGCCGGACGATCCGCTCGACATAGTGGGAATCGACACCTTCCGGCGTCTGGCGCGGGTCGGAGATCAGGTAGTCGATCGTCGGAATGCCGGTGGTGCCGACATAGCCGGCCCAGGTCGCCTGGACCGGCGCCGGCCGGTGCGTGAAGGCTTGAAGCCTGTTGTTCGCCGTGTGCCCCGACAGATCCACCAGGATATCGATCCCATCACCCCGTATCCGCTCCGCCAGCGGACGGCCGTCGATCGAGGCCACGTCGTGCCAGTGGTCGGCGTATTGGCGGAACCGGGTGGTCATCGCGTCGTCATGACGGCGCGACGAATAGCAATGGATTTCGAACGCGCGAGCGGTCATGACGGGGAATCACGCCGATCAGGAAGAAGCCGACCGGATGCTGGCCGAAATCGGCGGAGACATAACCGATTTGCAGCCGCCGCTCCGGATCGGGATTATCCGGCGCTTCGGCCAAGGGCTGATTCGATGCGCCATGGCGCCGGTACCAGCGAAGATGGCCGCGTTTCAGGTCGGCGGCGCTGCGCGCCAGATCATATTGCTGGGTCAGCAGCAGGTTGCTGTGGATCTCCGCATTGCCCGGCTGAAGAAGAAGCGAGCGGTCGAGCAGCCTTGCCCCGGCCAGCGGCTCGCCGATGCCGTTCAGCAGCACGCCGTAGGAATTCAGCGCGAAGGGATCGGCCGGGCCATAGCAAAGTGCGGTGCGGAAGATCGCCTCGGCCGTCGTGATGTCGTGCAGGGCCGAATACAGCATGCCCAGGCAGTGCCGCAGATCGACATCGTCCGGCCGGTGTTTGACAGCCAGCGTCGTCAGCGGGATCGCTCTTCGGTCCGCCCGGCATCGCGGAGCGCTATCGCCAGCAGCCGCATCAGGCTGCTGTCGATCGCCTGGGGCGCCAGACGCGCCTGCCGCTTCAGCGCCGTCAGCGACCCGTCCAGGTCACCGGCGCGGAACCGGATCAGGGCGATGTGGTGGTAGCTGGCCTGATTGTCGGGCCGGTAGGCCACCGCCCGGCGAAAGGCGTCCAAGGCTGTCTCGGACTGTCCCAGCGCGTGGCGGGCCACGCCCAGATTGTGCCACGACGCGTCGTGGTGCGGATCGAGCAGGAGGGCGCGGCGGTAGGCTTCGGCGGCGGCTTCGGCCAATCCGCCGTCGAACAGCACATTGCCCAGATTGTACCAGCCGTCCCGGTCGGCCGGATCGACCGCCAGCAGGCAGCGGTAGCACAGGATCGCCGCTTCCCGGTTGCCGGTGGATCTGTGGAGCGTCGCAAGGCTGAGCCATGCGGGCGTAAAATGGGGATGTGAGGCCAACGCCTGACGCCAGAGCTGCTGGCGTCTGTCAGCCGCCGCTCCCGCTCGGCGATCAGGCCGAGCAGGTGCAGGGCGCCGGGATCATCCGGCTCGACCTGCCGGATTTCCTCGCAAAGCCAGCCGGCCATCACGAGGTTGCCGGCCAGAAAAGACCGCTCCGCTCCGGTAAGCAGCTCGGCGGTCAGGGCGGCCCTGGAAGTACAGGCCGCCGGGGGCTCATCAGACATGCCGTATCCGGTGAAGCGTGGTCCTGTGGCCTCAGCCGGCGGGGAACTCGCGCACCAGTGCGTCGTCGAACTGGATCAGGTGACGGGTCAGCTCGAGCGCGCCGGTATAGTCGCCCTTGCGCGCCAGCTCCGAAATGATCGCGAGGCTGCGCAGCACCGGCTGAAGCTCGGTCGCTTCGGCCCGGTCGTCCAGCAGGTTGATCAGGGCGTCGTGATGCGCGGAGGCGCCGGCCGGGTCCAGGGTGAGGAGCTGGAGCGCGTAATAGATCTTCTTGGTCGCCGTATCGGCGTCCTTCTCGTCCAGGATCAACTGCTCGCGCGACAGGACCGGAGTGTCCTTGGGCACCAGGATCTTGCCGTCGGCGCGCTGATGGATCGGAATACCCTTGACGATAACGGTGCTGCCGGGCTCAAGCGGCAGGAGCGTCCAATCAGTCGTGTCGGTCATGTTCGTGCCACCCCAGTTATGTCGTCGTTGGTTTATGCGGGGCGACTGCAGACATGCTCCCGCCCGGTCGCGATCGACCGGGATTATGTCTACTTCGCAAGTAGTTTGCAAGCTGGTGTTACACCATTCGGTGTAGACCCATTGAAGCTAAAGCTATCTGCCGGTGCGTCGCAGCAAATTGGCTCAGGCTTGCTTCTGTCCACTCAAGCACCTCCCGCCAGGACATCCTCGATGGCGCGGATGCTGGGGGCGTGGTCGAACAGCGCCGGCACGCGGTCGAGCACGCGCCGGGTGACATGGCGGCGGAAGTCCGGCTCCCGCCCCAGCCGCAGCGCCAGCTCGACATAGCCGGCGTGGTCGGCCGCCACGCCGTCGTCCAGCCCCATCAGCTTGTAGAAGCCGTGGGTGTGCCGGCCGCGCATGAAGGCGCCCGGCCAGGTCACGATCGGGGTGCCCAGCGCGAAGGCCTCCAGGCTGGTGTTGCCGCCGCTGTAGTGCAGCGGGTCGAGCATGACGTCGCTGACCGTCACCAGGCTGAGGAAGTCGGCCAGCGGCATCTGGCGCAGGAAGCGGATGCGCCCCGCCACGTCCGGCCCGACGCTCCCGATGCGCCGGCGCAGCAGCTCATCCAGGTTGCGGTCGCGCCCCGACAGCAGCACCACCAGCCCCTGGGGATCGCGCCGCAGCAGCTCGACCAGCGCCCGGTCGAAGTCGGGGTGGATCTTGAACAGGCTCTGCGGGCAGACGTAGAGATGGGCGTCGTCGGGCAGGCCGAAGGCCGAGCGCGGCTTCGAGCCGGGCCGGCAGGGCCGGCCGGGCGTAGTGGAGGGTCGGGCCGGGCAGCCGGACCAGGGTTTCCGAGTAGTGGCGCTCGGCGCCCGCCGGCTCCATGGCGTCGCAGCTCAGGAAGCGGTCGAGGTTGGCGATGCCGGTGGTGTCGGGATGGCCCCAGGTCAGGCACTGCAGCGGCGCCAGCCGGGCAAAGGCCAGGAAGTAGGTCAGCGCCGACATGCCGATGTCGGCGTAGTACAGCGCGTCGAGCCGCTCGGCCGCGATCCGGCGGCGGGCGGTTGCCAGCTCGACCGGCAGTTCGACGACGCGGTCGGCAGCCTGCCACCAGGGCGGCGCGCATGGCGTCGCCGGCATGGGGGGTGGTGAACAGGGTGACGTGGAAGCGGTCGGCGGTCGAGGGTGCGGATCAGGCCGAGGTTGAGCTTGGCGATGGTGTGCTGGTGCCAGTACTGGGAGACGAAGCCGACATGGACGCGGCCGTCAGTCCTGGGCGCCGGGTCGGCGAGGTCCTGTGTCAGGTCGGGGCAGGCGCTCTCGTACATGCCGGGCGACGGCGCGCTGGAGCGGGCAGGTCGTCGGCGGCGTGGTAGGCCAGATAGAAGCAGGTCTGGCCGACCTGGGCCAGCGGGTCGGCCAGGCGGATGCCGCGCTCGGTCAGGGCCGTCACCTGGTCCAGCATCCGCTCGCGCGTCTCGGCGATGTGGGCTGGCCGACTCCGGGATGATCGGCAGCGCCAGCGCCATCTTCACCTCCAGCCCCGGATCGCCGCTCAGCCGGTACGCCTGACGGAACGACGCCGTCGCTTCATCGACGCGGCCCTGCTGGCGCAGCGCCATGCCGGCTCCCACCGGGCCGGCGGGATCGCCTGGACGCACCGCCAGCGCCCGGCCGGAACTGCGTGATGGCATCGTCGAACCGGCCCTGTTCGGTAAGGGCGTTGCCCAGGTTTATCAGGGAGGCCGCATGGTCGGGCCGGCAGGCGACCGCGCGCCGCGCCGCCGCCACCGCCTCGGCGATCCGGCCGCGCTGGTGCAGCGCGTTGCCCAGATTGCACCAGACCTCGGCATCGTCGGACCGCCGGGCCAGAGCTGCCCGGTAGGCGGAAATTGCCTCGTCGAAACGACCCAGCGCCGTCAAGGCGTTGCCAAGGTTGAACCAGGCCTCGACAAAGCCGGGGTCCAGCACCACCGCGCGGCGGTAAGCCGTCGTCGCGTCATCGGGACGCGTCAACCGGCGCAGCGCCATGCCCAGATCGCACCAGCCGTCGGCATCTTCAGGCGCCAGCGTCAGGCAGCGGCGGTAGCAGTCAGCCGCTTCGGCTATCCTGCCCTGATCCTCCAGCGCCGTTCCCAGCCCCCGGTGGATGGCAGGCTTCTCGCGGATCGATGTCGAGAGCGCGCCGGTACAGCGCTTCCGCCTCCGACGCCCGGCCACCTGTCTGATGCCACTGGGCCAGAGCCATCAACTGGCCGATCATCGGAACAACTCTCCCCGGCATGCTGGGGGCGAAGCCGGGTAAACGCAATTCATGAGCGTACCGTCCTGCCGGGGTTCGGCTTGACCCCGGCGAGCGGGCGCGGCATCTTCCCCGCTGATCGATAGCGGTACGCAAACCCGGAGGAACTCAGCATGAGCTACGAGCAGGTCGAGGAAGCCTGGCAGTTGAGCGAAACGGCGCGCGATCGTGCCGGAACGCTGGGGTCGGACCCTTCACCCGCCGATTACTGGGCTGCACTGTTCAGCACCTCCGAACTCGTCGATGTGGAACGCACGCTGCGCGAAGGCGGCGACCCGCCGAGCCGCATCTTCCTGAAGTCGCCCTACGGGCTGCGCTGGCGGGCCGAGGAGAAGGACTGGATACCCTTCCGCCACGGGCCGATCGAACCCTTGCCGGTCTGATCCTCGGCGCAAGTCCGGCGTCCACGCAGTCATCCCTTGCGGCTGTCCTGCCAGCTCGGCTGGCTCAGAAAGCGGTCCTCGTGCTTCATCACGGTGTCCGCCAGCTTCAGCGCCTGGTAATATTCTCCCCGCGCCACCAGTTGGCGGATCAACTCCAGGGTTTCCTTGATCGCGTCCACGGTCGTCGCCTGGAAGAAATCATCGATGAAATTCTCCAGCGTCGTCAGCAGCGGCGGCCTTTCCTGATCGGTCGCCATGTATGAATTCTGGATCATGAAATAAATACGCCGCGCCGGCGTCGAAGCGGCCTGCGGCGGCATGATGTGTTTTTCAGTCAGGAATGAAACATTATTCAAGAAGATCAGGGTGCAGCGGCCATCGGCCTGAATTAAAGCCCCATTTACGACAATGCGTTCTTCCGGTGCCAAGCGAATCTTCAACGACACTGCGGATACCCGTATAAGGATGGTTCGACCAAGGGCCACAGTAGCATCTCGCGAACCCTGGCACAGTATATAGCTTCGTTTTTTCGCGCGATCGCCCCGCGGGCCTGTCAAGTCAGCCCGCGGGGGTCGGTTGAGGTTGGCGGTTAACGCAGTCCCAGCAGTTCGGTCAGCATCTGGTCGGTGGTGCTGATGATCTTGGTGCCGGCTGAATAGGCCCGCTGGGTGATGATCATGCGGGAGAACTCGTCGGCCAGATCGACGTTGGAGGCTTCCAGCGAGGATGTGGCGATATTGCCCGCCCCCGCCGTTCCCGCATCGCGAAGGTTATAGGCGCCGCTGTCGCTGGTCTGGATATAGACGTTGCCGGTACGCTCCTGAAGGCCGTTGGGGTTCGTGAACGTGGCGATCGGAATCCGCGCCAGGTTCTGGGTCAGGCCGTTGCTGAAGCTGGCGACCACGTTGCCGTCGGTGTCGATCGCGATGCCGGTCCGCAGGCCAAGTTCGGCGCCGTCCTGGTTGATCGTGCCGACGCTGTAGTCGGACGCCGACTGGGTCAGGCCGGAGATGTCGATCGTGATGTTCTGGCGTCGCGTCGGAGTTGTTCGCCCAGTCGATGCCGGTCAGGCTCAGCTTCAGGTCGCCGGTCGGATCGCCGGCCGGGTTGAACGCCATGTACAGCCGCGTTGGCCGCCTGGGTCGCCGTCTTGTCGATCTTGCCGTCGGACCCGAACACCAACTGCAAATTCGTGGCTGCGGTCGGGGATGGTGATCACGCCGCCGTTCGGATCGCTGATGGCGAGGTTCCAGGTGTTGGCGAGTGGCTGCGGAACTCGTCGACGTGAAGTCCATCTGGAGCTGCTGGGCGGCGCCCAGACTGTCGTAGACGGTCATGCTGCGGCTGAAATGCGGGCCGGCGGCGGTGGTGGACTGGCGCGCGTCCAGGTTCAGCACGACGTCGGCCTGGGTGGTCTGCTTGGTCCTGCCGGATTCGAAGCCGACGCTCACCGGGGTCAGGCTGGCCACGTCGGCGGTGGCGTCCACCAGTTCGCCGTCGTCGCCGATCTCCCAGCCCATCAGGTAGAAGCCGTTCGAGTTGCGCAGGTAGCCGTTCTCATCCTCCGAGAAGGAGCCGGCGCGGGTATACATCGTTTCCTGACCGCTGCTGCTCGTTCGGGCTATCCTGAACCACGAAGAAGCCGGAGCCGGAGATCGCGACGTCGGTCGAGGAGGCGGTCTGCTGCGGCGTGCCCTGCTGGTTGACCGTCTGCTCGGTGGAGGCGCGGACGCCGCCGGGCGAATAGATCGTGCTGCGGCCGGCCTGGGTGACCAGACTGGAGAAGCTCGCCTCGTTGCGCTTGTAGCCGGTCGTGTTCACGTTGGCGATGTTGTTGGAGATCATTCCCATCGCCTGGCTCTGCGCGCTCAGTGCGGAAACGCCGGTGAAAAGGGATCCGAACAGGCTCATGATACTCTCCTCGGTCTGGTCTGCGGCGGCTCTCGACGCTTCAGGGCGGAGGCGGCCGGTGTTGATTGGTGCGTGTTAAGGCGGTGGATCAGGCGGCGGCGGCGGTCGGCAACTGGGCGGTGATGACGTTCTCCATCTTGACCGGCACATTGCCCATCATCAGGGTCGTGACGCCGTTGCCGGCCTCGATCCCGGAGACGCGCCCGAACACGGTGGTCTTGGCGGTCATCAGCTTGCTGTCGGACTTGGGCGCCACCACCGTCATGGTGTAGCTGCCGGCTTCCGCCGCGCTGCCGTCGGCTTTCTTGCCGTCCCAGGTCAGTTCCTGGCGGCTGGTCGATGCGCGCCCCGTCCAGGGTCTGGACCGTGACGCCCTTCTCGTTCTTGATCTGGATCTTCGTCGAGGTCGAGGTTTCCGGCAGGGTGTAGGACATCTTCACCGGGTTGCCGTCATAGGTGAACGCGTTGCCGGTGGCTTCCACATCCAGTCCGATGAACCCCAGCGAAGCCTGGGTCTGATTGTTGTTCTGCAGGCTGACCAGCTTATCCAGCTTGGTGTTCTGGCTGATCTGCTGCTCGACCTGGCTGAACTGGACGAGCTGGTTGGTGAACTCGGTCGATTCCATCGGCGACAGCGGGTCCTGGTTCTGCATCTGGGTGGTCAGCAGCTTCAGGAAGCTGTCGTAGTTCTGGGTCAGCTTGGTGCTGGAAGCCGCCGTCGATGTGGTGGCGCTGGAACCGGTGGTCTTGGCGGTGGCGCGTCGTGGTGGCCGCGGTCTGAGCGGCGGTGTTGATCGTCGTCATGGCTGTTCTCCTGGTGCGCGCTCAGATGCGGATATCGAGACGGGTGCGGTTCGCGCCGGAGGCGCTGTACTGGGGGGCCGCGAAATCCGGTATCGCCGGCCCCTCGATATCCATCCCTGCAAAACCCTTGCCACGTCCGGCGCCGGGCTGATTATATCCGGCGAACTGGCGCTGATTGCCGCCCTGACCCTGGCCCTTGAGGTTGAAACTCAGGCTGCCGGGATCGGTCTGAAGGCCGGCATCGTTCAGCGCCCGTTCCAGCGTCCGCTGGTCCTTCTGGAGCATCTCCAGCGTTTCCGGCCGTTCGGCCATGATCGACGCCTGGACCTTGCCATCGGCCCCGAAATCGAGCCTCACCTCGACGCTGCCCAGTTCGACCGGCTTGAGGTTGATGACCATCTGGTCATTTTTGCCGGGTACGGCTTTGCCTAGCTGGACCGAAACCTGATCGGCGGCGCTGTGCGGCACAGCGCTACGGCTATGGGGGGCGGCGGTACGCTCAGCCGCTTCCGTCTCGGCGGGGCCATGGGTGGCGGCCTGGACGCCGAGGCTGCCGTCGGCTTCCGGTTCCTTGTGCGCCGGCTTCACCTTCGCCAGGGCATCCTCGAAGGTCGGACCCGCTTCGGCGCCGCGCTCCTTGGCGGCGGAGGGCTTGCCGCCATCATCGGCGGCGCCCGGCGCGGCCCGGACGGCGGCACCTCCGCGGCTCTCGGCCTCGATGCCGGCGGCCGGCGCCGATGAGCGGGAAGCGTTCCCCTCCGGCCTGCTGTTCGGCCTCCGCTCATTCGCCTTTTCGATCCGGGCGGCATGCTGCTGGGCCTGCCGGCTGCCGTGGGTGTCGTCCTCCTGACCGTCTCCTGGCCGGTGTCGTCGGATCCCGTCCGCGCATTTCCATCGCCGGACGCGTCATCGGCCGCCAGCGCCGTATCGTCCGATCCGTGGCGGGAGCGGCCTGAGCATCCGGGCCGGCGGAATTCCGCCGTCAGGCGATCGTCCGCACGGGCCGTGAGGTGGCCTTCAATTCGACCGGAGCTGGTTCACGGACAACCTGGACCGTGGCGGCGACCGGTACGGAGATATCCTTTGTGGCTGCGGCGGCTTGTTCCGGAGCGGCCTGTTCCGGAGCGGCCTGTTCCGGAGCGACTGGAGCCTTGGACTGGTCCGCCTGCGCCGCAGGCTGCTGCGGCCTCGCTACGCTGCCTTTCCTGCCGGGCCTCGATTTTCGCTTTGCCTTCGGCCACCAGCTTCGCAAGGTCTTCCTCGCTGATCTGAGGCCTCGGCATCCTGGTCCGTCTCACCGCCATCGGCGGCGGGTTCACCTTCACCCGGCTGTGGGGCGAGCCCCTTGGCCGGAAGATCGGGACGCGGTCCCACGGGAGCCTGGAGTGGTGCCGGCGCAGGGCGTTCAGCGGGTCGGCGGCCGCTTCTCCGGCTGGAGCCGCGGCGGCAAGATCCATTCCGGCTTCCGCACCCGCCGCCGCATCGCCCGAAGCGGGCTGCTGCGGCTGGATGATCAGGTTGGAGAAGAGCCCCGGAGCGATCAGGCTCAGCATGCCGTCCGGGATCGCTGACGTGGCCTGCGTCCCCTGGCCGGCTGGCCGGGGCCGCGTCGGGCGCGTCGATGTCTTCGGCACCGCCTTCGCCCATGAAGCAGTTCATCAGGGAGAGGAAGCCGTCACTCCCGGCTTCGCTACCGGTCGCAGCGGCGGCGCTGGCGCCGGTGCTCCCGGTTGATGCCGTCTGCGGCACCGATTTGGCTTGATTGATTTCCACGGCTTCCTCGCTGGCTATACGCCATAAGGATTAGCAATCCGTGGGCCACTTCATAATCCGTTGATTTTGCTTGAAGTTTTTGCCGGCTTTTCCGGCTCCGCCGGCGGTCGTGCGGGAAGATTTTGCCCGGTACCCGGCATGGGCTGCCCGGTCTAAAACGAGAACGGGCGCGACGCCCTCGGCGTCCCGCCCGTTCTCCACCGTTCAACCGCCTGCATCCAGTCACGATCACAGCGTGGTATTGACCGCCACCGACAGCGGCTGCGGCGCCCGGCCGGTCGGATAGCGGGCACTCGGCCGGCCGTAGCCGCTGATGGCGCCCTGCTGCTGCTTCTGCTTCGTCACATCGACGACGATGTCGATCACCCGCCGGGTGGCGGCTTCGGCCCGCTTCAGGGCGGTCATATTGGCTTCGGCCGCCGCGTCCAGGCGCTCCCACAGCGCCCCAGCCGCTGGCGCAGCTCGGCGTCCAGTTGCGCTATGACCGCCTTGTTGTGGCGCAGGACCATGATCTGGTGGTCCAGCTTCTTGCCCAGCGCCGTCTTGGTGTCGCCCAGCCGGGTGACTTCCTCCAGCCGCATGGCGCTCGCGGCCTCGGTCTCCCGCTCCATCAAGGCGGTATAGCTTTCCATCGTCTCGCAGGTTTCGATAACGGCTGTGGTGGCGTCCATGGTTCAAACCTCCTGCATCTTCAGCATGGCGTTCCGGACATTGTCCGCGATGCCCAGCTTTCCGCTCTGTGCAATCTGCTTGCCGTATTCGTTGATCATCAGGCCGCGGAACATCTCCTCGCCGTTGCCGCCGCCGAAATACCCGTCGGTCTCGATCCCCTGCCACATCTGGGTCAGCATCTGGGACACGAACTGCGCTTCGAATTCCGTTGCCGCCTTGGCGACCGACTTGTCGTCGGGTGCCGCCTTGGCGGCTCCCGCCTTGGGGGCGGCGGTGCGCCCGGAGGCGATGTCGGAAGCGGAGACGCCGGGGGTGGAAAGGGCTGGCATCGACACTGGACCGCTCATCACATCACCTCGATTTCGGCCTGGAGCGCGCCGGCGGCCTTGATGGATTGCAGGATGCTGATCATGTCGCGCGGTCCGACGCCCAGGGCGTTCAGGCTTTCGACCAGTTCCTGAAGGCTGACGCCGTTGGACATGATGGCGAGGCGGTTGTTCGACTGCTCGTCGACCTGGATGTCGGTCTGCGGCGTCACGACGGTCTGACCGTTGGCGAGCGGGTTGGGCTGCGACACCTGCGGGTTTTCCGTGATGCGGATGGTCAGGTTGCCCTGGGCGATGGCGACCGTGCTGATCCGGACGTTCTCGCCCATCACGATGACGCCGGACTTCTCGTCGATCACCACGCGGGCCGCCTGATCGGGGGTGACCCGGAGCTGTTCGATCTCGGTCATCAGCCCGACGATGTCGCCGCGCCGCATCTGCGGGACCGTGACCACGACCGATGACGGGTCGGTCGGGCGGGCGGTATTGGCGCCGAACACGCTGTTGATCGCCTGCGCCACCCGCTGCGCCGTGGTGAAATCGGGGTTGCGGAGCGACAGGCGCAGCACCGGCAGTTCCGCCAGCGAGAACTCGATCTCGCGCTCCACGATGGCCCCGGCGGAGATCCGGCCCGATGTCGGCACGCCCCTGGTCACCGAGGCGCCCTGGCCGGCGGCGCTGAAGCCGCTGACCGCCAGCGGACCCTGCGCCACCGAATAGACCTCGCCGTCGGCGCCCAGCATCGGGGTGACCAGCAGGGTGCCGCCGAGCAGGCTCTTGGCGTCGCCCAGCGCCGACACGGCGGCATCGATCCTGCTGCCCTGCGCCGCGAAGGCCGGCAGGGTGCCGGTCACCATGACGGCCGCGACGTTGCGCGTCTTCATGGACTGGCCGCGCGTGTTGACGCCCATCCGCTCCAGCATGCCGATCAGGCTCTGCTCGGTGAAGGGGGAGTTGCCCAGGCTGTCGCCGGTGCCGTTCAGGCCGACCACGAGGCCGTAGCCGATCAGCATGTTCTCGCGGACACCCTCGACATCGACGATGTCCTTGATGCGGGAACTGGCGTGGGCGGTTCCGGGAGCGACCGCCGTCATGACGCCAAGGGCCACCATGCCGGCGGCCGATGCCGGAACCAGCGTCCGGAGCAGCGTGCGAATCGCGGCGGTCAGGGATGGAAATCGGGTCATGGCGTGTCTGCTCCTGATACGGTCACCCGTCTTACAAGCGAATTGCGTGCCAACTCCCGAATCCTTATGGGCGGCGGCTCCGAGCGCCATTCCATCCGGTATCCATCGGCAATGAGTGCCGACCCGTCATGACCCGCCACGGCAATTCTTGCCGCCTCCTGCTGCCCGTTAACCGAGTGTTAAGGCAGGGCCGACCACTATTTGACATCAGTTTTGGAGCATATGGTGCCATGAAAGTCGAAGGTCCCGGTTCCCTGAGCAACAGCGGTGCGGCTAAACGCGCCGGCCGTTCCAATGGCAGCCTGGCGGGCGCTTTCGCCCGTGCGCTTCATGGTTCCGACGAGGCGGTGGCCAGCGGCGTCAACGGCGCCCAGGCGACCGGCGCCGTCAACCCTCTGCTGAACCTCCAGGAGGTCGAGGACTCGACCAGCGGCCCGTCCAAGGCCAAGGCGCGGGCGGAGGATCTGCTGGACCGGCTCGACGAGATCCGGCACGCGCTGCTGTCCGGCGGATTGCCGGAGTCGCGGCTGAATGCCCTGTCCCAGGTGGTCCAAAGCCGCCGGGAAGAAGTGGATGACCCCCGTTTGGTGGAGATTTTGGACGAAATCGACCTGAGGGCGCAGGTGGAGCTTGCCAAGTTGTCGCCCAGAGGGTAGCTCATCCCCTCAGGATTTCGCCGCTTTTCCAAAGGCTTGTATCCAGTCGGCAAACCCATCCGCGCCAGTTGCGGAGGGGCGTATCGATCCATATACTCCGCGCCGTTTCGGCAGCCATCCGGGTTGGGTGTTAGAGGATGTCATCACCAATTCCGTCGCCTGATTACCGGCCGTCCGAGGACGAGCCGTTCATGAATCCCCAGATGACGGAATATTTCCGTCGCAAGCTGCTGAAGTGGCGTTCGGAACTCCTCCAGGAATCCGAAGAGACCCTTCAGAGCCTTCAGGAAGGCGGGCTGCAGGAAGCCGATATCGCCGACCGGGCCTCGCTGGAAACCGACCGTTCGCTGGAGCTGCGAACCCGCGACCGCGAGCGCAAGCTGATCTCCAAGATCGACGCCGCCCTGATGCGGATCGAGGACGGGAGCTACGGCTACTGCGAGGAAACCGGCGACCCGATCAGCATCCGCCGTCTGGAAGCCCGCCCGATCGCGACCCTGAGCCTTGAGGCGCAGGAACGGCACGAACGGCTCGAACGGACCCATCGTGACGATTGAGCCGGTGACGATTGAGCCGGTGACGTTCGATATCGCGCCAGGGAGCCAGTCGTGATCGGAAGACCGATGCGCCGGCTGGCTCATGTCTGCTGCGTGGCGCTTCTGGCCAGCGCGGCGTTGTGCCCTCCGCTGGATGCGCAGGCGCAGACCCAGGGACGGGAAACCGCCGTCCTCGAAGGCGTGAACATGGCGGTGGTGATGCCGGTCGATCTGGCCGCCAACGCCGCCAACGCCGAATGCGGCCTGACCGAGACGCTGATCGCCGAGGCGATCCAGCTCACCGTGCAGTCCGCCGGACTGCGGACCGAGCTGCTGGCCCAGGCCCAGCCCTTCACCACCATCACCCCCGGCGTCTACCTGATCCCGACGATCGCGACGCTCCGCGACAGCTCGTCGCTCTGCGTGACGTGGCTGAGCCTCAAGGCGCAGTCGGCCCACACCCTGACGCTGCCCTCGACCCAGCAGCGCAAGACGGTCCAGATCCTCTACTGGGACCGAGGCATGCTGCTGAGCACGCCGCGAGGCGGCCACGCCGGCGCCGTAGCCGCCGGCCTCCGCCAACTCGCCTCCGACTTCGGCGAACAGTGGCGGCGCGATCAGCGGTAGGGTGGAGGCTTGGTTTCCGTACGACGAGGTGTGGTTGGGAAATCCGGCCAATTCAATGCTTTACGTATAATGCAAGAAAAATGCTTGCATTCTGTTATTGCGGCATCACTAATACGCTATTCTACACCAATCACACCCGTAATCGGGACGTTGGCAGGGCCGCTATAAGGATAATCCGGAATGCCGATTGAAAACCCCAATGGCTTGTCCGAAGCGCAGATCGCCAAGATCGAGAGCCCTTACGCCCATAATTCTGGGCCGAAGTTCGACTACAGCAAGGCAATTCAGGGGCTTGAAGACTTCAACAAGGAAAATCCTTCGTTGTGGGCAGAGGTTGCGCGTCTTCTCAATGAAAAGCAGCCTTGAGCTGGTGGATGACTCAGCGCAACCACAGTGAACTTGAGGGAGCTTTCAGACTTCTCGATGGTGTCCGCCGCCAAGTTGAAAAACAACTTTCGTGTTCAATTTTGCATGATCGCCAGATTGGCGAAGAAGTGATCATTTGGGCAAGAAAGGGTTTCGGGTCCAGTCCCGGCACTTCCAATCCCAATCCATTTACGATAGCCGCGCATTTGGCCTTCTGGATCAGAAAGCTCAAACCTTTCCGAATCTCAGGTTATCCGCCTTTGTGGCTTATCTTGATGAAAGACGCGTGCCGAATCCTTTTACGGCAGCCATGCTGGAACGTGAAAATCAAGAAAACCCTAAAACTATCTTCGTGAATGAAATGATCGCAGTAAACATTGCTTTCGGTATAATCCGCTCGGCAGGAATTCCGTTAAAGCCAAAGCCGGACCTAGTTCAGGACTTTATTGTATCTCTGCGATATCATTCATTTTCACCGAATGCTATGTTGATTATTCTGGAAAGCATGGTCGAAACCTCTGACACTGTGCAGTAAGCTACCCCAGCTAAAGCTTCTCCCTGCACCAACGAAAACGGACGCCTCACGGCGTCCGTTTTCGTTTTGGACGAGGCGGCCCTGACAGCGGGCCGCCTTTCTCTTGCCAATCCTCAGAACGGCATGATGATGTCGAAGATCTGCTGGCCGTAGCGGGGCTGCTGGACGTCGCTGATCTGGCCGCGTCCGCCGTAGGAAATCCGGGCCTCGGCAATTTTTTCATAGCTGATCGAATTTGCCGAGTTGATGTCTTCCGGCCGGATCACGCCGGTGAGCTGAAGTTCGCGGACCTCGAAGTTGACCCGCACCTCCTGCCGGCCCTGGAGCACCAGATTGCCGTTGGGCAGCACGTCGGTGATCAGGGCCGCCACCTGGAGCGTGATCGTCTCCTTGCGGTTGATCTGGCCGGTGCCCTTGTTGCTGGTGTCGCTCGACATGTCGAGCAGGCTGGCGCGGCCGCCGGCCACCGCGTCCGGCAGGATCTTGTTGAGGTCGTAGCCGAAGACCTCCGGCATGCCGGCGTTCTCGCTGTTGGCGCGGGTGCGGGTGGTCTGGTTGTTGATCTGCGCCTGATCGTTGATGTTGATCGAAACCGTCAGGATATCGCCGACCCGGCTGGCCCGCTGATCCTTGAAGAAGGCCCGCGCGCCCGAGCGCCACAGCGAATTCGCCTCGCGCACCCCGGTCTGCGGCGCCGGCATCGGCAGGCTGACCGGGACATAACCGCTGGCGCGGTTGGGGTTCTCGATCTGCGACAGCGGAGGCGGGCTGCCGACTTCCGACATGCGGGTGGTGGCGTTGCAGGCGGTCAGCAGTGCGGCGGAAGCGGCGATCAGTGCGAGACGGGAGACGGTCATGGCGAAATTCCTTGGGACGCGGGGCGCAATGAACGCCTTTGCAAGACTGATGCCGCAAGACTGATGCCGCTCAGTTCAAGAGCGGTGCCGCCGGGCTTGGAGACGGATACCTGGTTCGGGCCGATGACGACCGCTTCGACCGTCCGGTTGCTCATGGTGTTGACGACCCGGATCACCTGACCGTCGGTACCGGCTTCCAGGGCCTTGCCCTGGGCGGTCAGCGTCATGGATTTCTGCTGAAGGACCATGGTGACCAGCGATCCCTTGGTGACGACCTGCGGCTGCTGAAGGTCGCGGGCGCGGATCGGGGTGTTGTCGTTGATCAGGCGGCGCGGGGTCTGGCCGATCAGGTCGGCGGTGTCGCGCAGCAGTTCGGCGCCCATGCGGTTGATGCGGACTTCCATGTAGCCGATGTCGGACGCGGTGATCACTTCGCCGGGCTTCACGCGCCGGGTCAGGACCGGCACATCGACCAGGGCCGCCGCCCGGCCGCTGATGGCGGTGCGGGTCTGTTCCGGCCCTTCGGCGGGGGCGACCAGGACGGCGGAGAACCGGCCCTGGACCTGATCGAAGGTCATGGATTCCAGCTTCAGCGTGGTCGGCTGATCGGCCGGCAGATGCACTTCCAGGAGCTTGTTGTCGAGATCGACGTCCAGCCGGTCGGCATCCGCCTTGGCCGCCAGCTCGGCCTCGACCGCGTTGCGGACCATGGCGGCGTTCACGACCGAACTGGTGCGGGTCACGGTCGCCCGTTCGAACTGGCTGCCCGGCCGCCAGGAGATCTGGTGGTACGACGCGATGCGCATCAGGTAGGTCGCGTCATAGGTGGCGCGGCGGCCCGGTGCCGGCGCGCGGCCGACCGGCTGGTCTTCCTTGCCCATCACGTCGTCGAACAGGTCGCCAAGGTGAACGGTGTCGCCGCTGATGGTGGTGTCCGTCCGCAGGGTTGCCGCTTCGGCGATCCGGGACTGGGCGGCTGCCGCGATGGCGAGGGCGGCGGACACGGCGATCAGGGCGAGCTTGTTCATTTTTCTATATCCTCTGCTTCAGGCCGGTCAGCGCAGCTGGCTGGTCGTGGTCATCATCTGGTCGGTCGTGCTGATCACCTTCGAGTTCATCTCGTAGGCGCGCTGCGCCGTGATCAGGTTGGTGATCTCGGCCACGATGTTGACGTTGCTGGTTTCAAGAGCACCCTGGACGAGCCGGCCATAGCCGGGAGCCGAAGGGTTGCCGGGGACGGCGTCGCCCGAAGCGGGGGTCGCCAGCAGCAGGTTGCTGCCGATCGCTTCCAGGCCGGCGTCGTTGGCGAACACCGCGAGCTGGATCTGGCCGACCGTCTGCGGCTGGATCTGGCCGTCCAGCTTGACCTGGACCTCGCCGCTGGCGTTGACCGTGATATCGACCGCGTCGGCGGGAACGACGATGCCGGGCTGGACGGTGTAGCCGTCCGAGGTCACCACGGTGCCTTCGGCGTTGAGCTGGAACGAACCGGCGCGGGTATAGCCGGTGTTGCCGTCGGGCAGGGTGATCTGGAAGTAGCCCTGGCCGTTGACCGCCATGTCCAGCGAGTTGTCGGTCACCGACAGGTTGCCCTGCTCGTTGATCCGGTAGACCGCACCCGTCTTGACGCCGGCGCCGATCTGGATGCCCGAGGGGACGATGGTGCCCGCGTCGGACGAGGTCGAACCGACCCGGCGCTGGTTCTGGTACAGCAGGTCCTGGAATTCGGCGCGCTGGCGCTTGTATCCGGTCGTCGTCATGTTCGCGATGTTGTTCGAGATCGTTTCGACGTTGAGCTGCTGGGCCAACATGCCGGTGGTGCCGATGCTCAGGCTACGCATGGTGAGTTCCTCTTCGTTTCAGGTGTAGCCGGGGCTTCAGCTCAGCCGGGACAGCTTGGTGATGGCGTTCCGCTGCCGTTCGTGTTCGGCATCGATCAGCTTCTGGTTGGTGGCGTATTGCCGGGAGATCTCGATCATCTGGGTCATCTCGACGACCGACTGGACGTTGGACTCTTCGACGGCGCCCTGGACCACCTTGAGGTCCTTGGCCGGCATCGCCGGCTTCGTCGGTGGCGTAGAGCCCGCCGCCCAGATCCTTCATGAACTGCTCCCGCTCGAACTGGACCAGCTTGATCTTGCCGATCTGGCCCTGTTCGGTGGAAACCGTGCCGTCCGCCGTGATGGTGACCGGGCCTGCGTTCTGCGGCACCGTCATCGGGCGGTCCTGCTCGTCCAGGACCGGCAGGCCGCCGGCATCGACGATCTGGCGGTCGAGGTCGAGCTGGAGATGGCCGGACCGGGTGTAGCGCTGGCCGTCGCGGGTTTCGACCGCCATGTAGCCGTTGCCGTGAAGGGCGATGTCGAGCGGGTTGTTGGTCGAGGTGATCGGGCCGGGGGCGGTGTTCCGCCGCATGCCGTAGTCCTGCACCATCGAAACCTTGTCGCCCGACAGGCCGCCGACCGTCGCGGGCTTCGCCAGGTACTCCAGGAACATCATGCGCTGGTTCTTGTAGCCCGGCGTCGTCATGTTGGCGAGGTTGTTGGCCACCACATCCATCTGCCTGCGCAGCGCCATCCTGTCGTGACAGGGCTATGTAGATGGGGTTTTCCATGTCCGGCGCTCTCGTTCCTGGGCTTCGGGCTTGGGTCCTGTGGTCCGGCGCTCGATCGCCGTCCCGCATTCTCCTTTGCAGGCGCCGTGCCAGTTCAGGGGGAATGCATGGAATCCGGCGGTTTTTCCCGGATCTCTCCGGATCTCGCAGGCCAGATAAGGCTCGCGCGCGCGAGGCTGCATGGATTGCCCGGCACATTTTGCCGGTCCGCGCGGAGAAGTTTGCCGGATGGCATCGTCAGAGTGCCGGCAACTGTTGGCAAAGTCCCCGGCTCCCTCCGGGGCGCCCAGCGGCATCCGCCCGGCATAAGCTCGAATGTCGCTCTAAATTCCAGGCGAAGCCTTGTCTTTCCAATAGTGGCCCGGAGTTTGCTTTGTTCAGTCCGGACCAAGAAAGCCGGGTAGTTTCAACGACTTGTTAACTATCCCAGGTTAACTGTTTTACCAGATTTCCGCATGCGCGGGGACTGCGGGGAGCCCAGTAATTATGGCGGGTGCGACACACGACGAAGAGGAAGGCGGGGGCGGCGAAGCGCCGGCGCGAAAGAAGTTCAGCGGCAAGAAACTTGTGCTGTTCATCATTCTGCCGCTGCTGCTGATACTCGGCGGCGCCGCCGCGGCGTTCTTCGCCGGCGTGTTCACTCCAGCCGAAACCCAGGCGAGGAGGACCCCCATGGCGAGGCCAAGCCCGACGCGCATGGCAAGCCCGACGCCCATGCCAAGCCCGACGCCCATGGCGCCGAGCCAAGGCGCGGTCACGGCGACGCCCGGAGCCGGCGGGGTGTTCTTCAAAGTTCCCGACATGGTGGTCAACCTGAACAGCACCGGCCGCCGTCCCAGTTTCCTCAAGATCAGCATCAGCGTCGAGGTCGGGCGGGAAGAGGACTGCCCGAGATCGAGAAAGTCATGCCGCGCATCGTCGACAACTTCCAGGTCTATCTGCGGGAACTCCGGCTGGAGGATCTGCGCGGGTCGGCCGGCATCTACCGGCTGCGCGAGGAACTTCTGCTGCGGGTCGGCATCGCCGCCCAGCCGGTACAGGTCAAGGATGTCCTGTTCCGCGAAATGCTGATCCAGTGAAGCGGGACATGCGATCATGAGCGATCCCAAACTGGACGGACTGAGCGAGGAGGAACGGCTGGCCGCCGAATGGGCGGCGCTGGCCGACGAGGGCTCCGACGGCGGCGGTGGCGGCGACGACATGGGGGGAGGAACCTCCACCCGTGTCCTCAACCAGGACGAAATCGACAGCCTGCTGGGCTTCGACAGCGACGGCTCCGGCGACGGCGACAATTCCGGCCTGATGGCGCTGGTCAACAGCGCGCTGGTCAACTACGAACGTCTGCCCATGCTGGAGGTGGTGTTCGACCGCCTCGTCCGCATGATGTCCACGTCGCTCCGCAACTTCACCTCCGACAACGTCGAAGTCAGCCTCGACCAGATCTCGTCGGTCCGGTTCGGCGACTACCTGAACTCGATCCCGCTGCCGGCCATGCTGTCCGTCTTCAAGGCGGAGGAATGGGACAACTACGGCCTGATGGTCGTGGACAGCGCCCTGATCTACTCGATCGTGGACGTGCTGCTGGGCGGCCGGCGCGGCACCGCCGCGATGCGTATCGAAGGCCGTCCCTACACCACGATCGAGCGCAATCTGGTCGAACGCATGGTCCATGTCGTCCTCAGCGACCTGTCCGCCGCCTTCGACCCGCTGTCGCCCGTCGTGTTCCGGTTCGACCGGCTGGAAACCAACCCGCGCTTCGCCACCATCGCGCGGCCGGCCAACGCCGCCGTGCTGGCGAAGCTGCGCATCGACATGGAAGACCGGGGCGGCCGGCTGGAACTGCTGATCCCCTACGCGACGCTGGAACCGGTGCGCGAACTGCTGCTCCAGATGTTCATGGGCGAGAAGTTCGGCCGTGACTTCGATCTGGGAAACCCACTTGGCGAGCGAGCTTTGGATGACGGAGGTGCAGATCAGCGCCGTGCTCGATGAGATGACCGTGCAGCTCTACGACGTGCTGAACTGGAAGGTCGGCACCCGCATCCTGCTCAACGCCACGCCCGACGACAGCATCGAACTGCGCTGCGGCGATGTCTCGATGTTCGAGGGGCGGATGGGCCGCAAGGGCGGCCATATCGCGGTCAGGATCGAGCGCGAGGCGACGAGAGAAGCGGACACACGGCGATGACCATCACTTTCCCGCTCATCCTGGACATCCTGATCGTCATCCTGCTGTCGGCGACGATCGGCTTCGCCATCGTGCTGAACCGGCGGCTCAGCCGCCTGCGCGACAACAAGGCGGAACTGGACGATCTGGTCAAGGGCTTCGCCGATGCGGCGGGCCGGGCCGAAGTCAGCGTCGCCGGCATGAAGGAAACCGCCGCCAAGTCGGCCGACGTGCTTCAGAAGTCGATCGACCGCGCCCAGGCGCTCCGCGACGAACTGCAGTTCATGATCGAGGCCGCCGACAGTCTGGCGAGCCGGCTGGAAAGCTCCGTCGGCGCCCATACCGTGCGGGCGACCACGGGACCGTCCCCGGCCGCCATCAAGGCCAATGCCAGGCAACAGGCGCCCTCGGCCGATCCCGGCCTCCGCGCGCCCACGCCCGGCGTGCCGCAACGTCCGGCCGATCCGCCGCCGATGCGGCGCGGAGCGCCGCCCGCATCTTCGAATCAGCCGGATCCCCCCGCGGAAAATCCCGGCACCCGCCGCGAAACCGCCGGCCCCGCCGCCGCAGGAGGCCCGTTCCAGGGCCGAGCGCGAGCTGCTGCGGGCGCTTGAGAACCTGCGTTGAGGCCCGCCATGCCCAATCCGCAAACCACGAAAAAGCCCGCAGTCTCCCGTCAAGGGCGCCGCTCCCGCCAGAGGCCGGCCGTCTCCGCCCAGGAAGGCGCCGATCACGTCGCTGACGTTGCCGTCGCGTTCCGGCCCCGGCTGCTGCCCGTCACCATCTTCGTCGCCGTCCTGATGCTGGGGGTGCGCGTCGGCGATATCTGGCTGGCGCTGGGCGGCGACATGCGCGGTCCGATCGGCTCCGTGCAGGCGCAGCAGCCGGCTCCGGCGGCGCCGCCTCCCCCGAAACCGCCGGCCGCGCGCCCAGCCTTTCCGGACCGAGCGCGGCCTTGCCGCCGCTGAACCCGGCGGGCAACAAGGTCATGACCGCCTCGGTCGATGAGCATGCCCCGGAAGGTTCGGGCAATGTCCAGGCGGAGGTGTTCCAGCGCCTGACCGAACGGCGGGAGGAGCTTGACCGCCGCTCGCGGGAACTGGACCAGCGCGACGCCCTGCTGAGCGCGGCACAGCAGCGCATCGACCAGAAGGTGGCCGAGCTGACCGAACTGCGGACCAACATCGAAGGGCTGCTCCGGCAGGTCGACGAGAAGCAGACGGCCCAGCTCGAAAGCCTCGTGAAGATCTACGAGACCATGAAGCCCAAGGACGCGGCGCGGATCTTCGAGGCTCTGGAAATGCCGGTGCTGCTCGACGTCATGGAGCGCATGCGCGAAGGCAAGAGCGCGCCGGTCCTCGCCGCCATGGACCCGCTGAAGGCCAAGGAGGTCACGGCGTCGCTGGTCGAAAGGCGGGCGCTGCCGACCCTGCCGAAATAGCCGCGCGCCGGTTTTTACCCCGGCTTAACACAGCCGGGCGAGTGTGGGCCGTCCCACTGCCACAACCCCATACCGGCGCTCCAAAGCCGGCATAGAAGCCGCAATAAAGAAGGTAAGCGATGACCACCCTCCAAATCGGTTCGACAGCACCGCTTCACCAGAGATTGGCGGAAGCGCGCGATGAAACGCGGCAACCCATCGACCGTGAGGAGATCGCCGGGATAGTGACCGCCGTATTGACCTCCATGGAAGGTGACGTCTCATCGAGCGACCTCAAGCTCTATGGCGAGCTGGAATCGCTGGCGCGCTACATCCAGCACGCCAAGCGCGAGATCGCGGCGATCAGGCCCGACGACATCAACAGCGAGCACATCGCCAGCGCCACCGACGAACTGGACGCCGTGGTCGGCGCCACCGAGGACGCGACGAACCAGATCATGGACTCGTGCGATGTCATCAGCGCCATCGCGGCGAAGGTCGATCCGGAACCCCGCGCCGAACTGACCCAGGCGGTGACCCGCATCTTCGAGGCCTGCAACTTCCAGGACATTACCGGCCAGCGCATCACCAAGGTCGTGCGGACCCTGAAGCACATCGAGGGCAAGATCGAAGTGCTGATCCAGGCGCTGGGCGAGGAGGTCCAGAAGACCCACCGGAGCGCCGCCGCGGCCGATCCCAACAACGAAGACTCTCTGCTGAACGGCCCGCAACTTCCAGGCAACGCCATCGATCAGAACGAGATCGACAAGTTGCTTGCCAGTTTCGACTGAAACGCCATGAACGGCCGGCTGGGCGCGGTACTGGGAGCGGCACTGCTGCTTGCCGGCGGGTTGACCGGAGCGGCGCCGCCGCTTGCCGCGCAGCAGCCGGACCCGGTGGTCCAGGTGCGCGCGGGCGTTCATCCCGACCGCAACCGGCTGGTGTTCAACTGGCCGAGCGGGGCGGTCGATTATTCCGTCGCCCAGCAGGGCGATACGGTCCAGATCACCTTCTCCCGGCCGGGAAAAGCCGACTTCGCCGCCGTCCAGCGCGCCAAGCTGCGCAATGTGCCGACCGTCGGCCAGGCGACCGTCGATGGCCGGCTGGTGGTTCAGATCACCATTCCGCCCGGCAGCGCGATCAAGCATTTCCGGCCCGGATCGGGCGGCGTCGCCATCGACATCGTCGATCCTCCCAAGAACGCGGCGCCGGCGCCAGCCCAGCGGCAGTGCCGGCGGCTCCGGCACCCGCACCGGCAACAGCGCCGCAAGCGCCGTCTCCGCCCAAACAGCAGGAGCCCGCGAAGCCTGAAGCGCAAGCCGAAGTCGGCGGCGAAGCCGCAGGCGCAGGCCACGAAGAAGCAGGTTCTGACCCCACCGCAGCGACAACGGCCCCGGCTCCGAACGCGGCGATACCAGCCCCGCCGCCGCCCTCCGCGTCGCCCCAGATCCCGGTCGCGTCCCAGCCGCTGAACGCTTCGCCTTCCGAGGTGTACCGTGGCGGCGTCACGGTGGAGGCGCAGGAACCGGCCGCCGCCGCCGTTTATACCCGCGCCGGCTTCCTCTACGTGGTGTTCGGCCGGCCGCTGGAACTCGATGGCCGGGTCAAGGTCGATACGCTGGTGCCCGGATTGGGCGGGCCTGAAACCGTGCCCCTGCGCGGCGCCACCGCTTTCCGCATGGCCTTGCCCGACGGCATGGAACCCACGGTGACCCGCGACGGCAATACATGGCGCATCGGCCTGGGACCACGGGCCTCGACGCGCCCCGAAGGGCTGCCGGTCGATGCCCAGCGCGATTTCCCGCTGGGCGCCCGGCTGGTGGTCGGCGTCCCCGACGCCCGGCAGGTCATTCAGATCAACGATCCCGTCGTCGGCGACCAGCTTCTGGTGGTGCCGCTGCCCAATCCAGGGCAAGCGGTCGCCGACCCGCACGGCTTCTCCCAGCTTCGCCTGCTGCCCGCGGCCCAGGGTATCGTGGTCCAGCCGCTGGAAGACACGGTGGCCGTCCGCCCGATCCGCGACGGGGTGGAGGTCACCTCGGCCGGCGGCCTGCGGCTGTCCCCGCCCGGCGACCTGACGGGGGTGTCGGCGACCCGCCTCAGCGGCCGGGGGCGGGAGCCGGCGGCGACGAGTCGGGTCTGTTCAATCTCGCCAAGTGGCGGGGCGGCCCGACCTCCGAATTCAACAAGCTCCGTCAGCAGGCGCAGCAGGCCGTGCTCGCGGCGCCCGAGGTCGAACGCGACCGCGCGCGGCTGGACCTCGCCCATTTCTACTTCGCCCATGGTCTGGCGGCGGAAAGCTTAGGCCTGCTCGGCATGCTGGCCGGCAACCAGCCCGACCTGGAAACAAGGCCGGAGTTCCAGGCGTTGCGCGGTGCCGCGCGGGTGCTGTACGGCGAACCCCAGTTGGGCGCCGAAGATCTCGCCAACCCGGCCTTGGACCGCCAGGAGGAGGCGACGCTCTGGCGGGCGGCCGCATCGGCGGAGCGGGGCGACTGGCCGGCCGCCGCGCGTGATTTCGAGCGCGCGCGCGGCATGCTCGACGGCTATCCCGATCCCTTCTACACCAAGCTCGCGGCCATGGCGGTGAAAGCCCGCCTGAATACCGGGGACCGGGCGGGAGCCGCGCGCCAGCTCGACGCGATCGCCAAGCGCACGGGCGGCGAGTTCGAGAAGAAGCCGATCGGCCAGTTCCTGCGCGGCCAGCTTCAGGCTGCTCGCCGGCAACAAGGACGAGGCGATGGGGGCGTTCCGTACGGCGGCGGCCAGCAACGACCGCCTGTACCGGACCCGCGCCGAACTGGCCCTGGTCGATCTGGAAATGGAGAACGGGACCCTCGGCGCCGCCGACGCCGTGGCCCGGCTGGAGCGGCTGCGCTTCGCGTGGCGCGGCGACGACCTGGAACTGGATATCCTGGATAAGCTGGGCGCCACCTACATGAAGGCCCACAACTACGCCGAAGGCTTCAACACGATCCGGCAGGCGGCCGAACTGTTCCCCGACAGCCCGCGCGCCGCCCAGATGACGCGCGGCATGTCCCAGAGCTTCGTGGACCTTTACACCAAGGACGGCGCCGCCGCTCTGTCGCCGGTCGAAGCGCTTGGCCTGTACGACCAGTTCAAGGATCTGGCGCCCGAAGGGCCGCAGGCCGATGAAGTCGTCCGCCAGCTTGCCGAACGGATGGTCGAAATCGACCTGCTGGGCCGTGCCGGCGACATGCTTCAGGGATTGGTGTCCAACAAGCTTCAGGGTCTGGACAAAGGCAAGGTGGGCACCCGGCTGGCCACCATCCGGCTTCAGGACGCCAAGCCCGATCAGGCGATAGCGGCGCTCGACCAGTCGGCCGTTCCGGAACTGACGCCGGAACTGGTCGCCGAACGGCGCATCCTGCGCGCCCGCGCTCTGGCCGATCTCAAGCGCTATGGCGAGGCGGTGGCGCTGCTGAAGGAAGACACCAGCCAGCCGGCCGAACTGCTGCGGGTGGATGTCGCGTGGCGCGGCGCCCAGTGGGCGGAGGCCGCCTCCGGTCTCGCCAAGGTGATCGGACCGCCGCCGCCGGACGGCACGGCCCTGTCCAAGGACAAATCGGATCTGGTGCTGAATCAGGCGGTGGCCCTGTCGCTCGCCGGCGACAATGCCGGGCTCGACCGGCTGCGCGGCCAGTTCGGCGGCGCCATGGCCGCCGGTCCGCACGCCGATACCTTCCGCGTCCTGGCGCGCCCCGGCCAGTCCGGCGGCCTGATCGACCTCGCCTCCATCCAGTCGCGCGTCAAGGAGGTCGGCACCTTCCAGAAGTTCCTGGCCGGCCAGCGCGGCGGCTCCGGTCCGGTGGTGAACTGAGGGCGGGGGGAACCGCCTTGGCGTTGGGCACGTTGACTCTTCCGTATACCGCAACAGACCGGGAGAAGAGCGTGTCCCACAATCAGAACGGCACCTTCGACGACGAAACCGATCGCCTGAAATTCCGGCCGGGCCAGCCCGTGCAGAAGGATGAGGAAGGCAAGGAAGTCGGGACCGAAGCCGGACCGGGCAGCCCGACGGCGGCGGCGTCCTCCAGCGGCGGATCGGGCGACCACATCGCCGCGAACCAGAAGAAAGGCGCCAACCCGGTCGCCGACGGCACCGAGCGGGCCAGCGAGAGCGAAGAGCGAAAGCCAAGTCCGACGACAGCCCGAAGGCGGCGCCGGCGAGTTCCTGAGCAACGCGGAATTCCGTCAGGCGTGCTCACTCAGGGGCATGCAAGGGGGCGTGAGTCCCGCACTGGCGCCATCTTTCTCCCCGGTTAGGATATCCCGCCGAAGCTCACCAGAGTGCCGGAAATCAGGTGCCAGCCGTCCACCAGCACGAAGAAGATGATCTTGAACGGCATCGCGACGGCGGCCGGCGGCAGCATCATCATGCCCATCGACATCAGGATCGACGCCACCACCATGTCGATGATCAGGAACGGCAGGAACAGCAGGAACCCGATCTCGAAGCCCCGCCGCAGTTCCGAGATCATGAAGGCCGGGATCAGCACCTGGAGCGGCGTATCCTCCGGCGACTTGACCTCGCCGACCTTGGCGATATCCGCGAACAGGATCAGGTCCGGTTCGCGGACATGCTGCATCATGAAGGCGTGGAAGGGTTTGATCGACTGCTCGAACGCCTCCATCTCGTCGATCTCGTTGGCGACCAGCGGCGCTATTCCGTTGGTGTAGGCCTCCTGCATGGTCGGCGCCATGATGAAGGCGGTCAGGAACAGCGCCAGACTCATCATGACCGAGTTGGGCGGCGTCTGCTGGATGCCCATGGCGGTGCGCAGGAACGACAGCACCACGGCGATCCGGATGAAGGCGGTCACCATCACCAGGATGCCCGGTGCGATGGACAGCACCGTCAGCAGCGCGAAAAGCTGGATGATCTGCGATGTGCTGGACCCGCCGGCGCGGTTGAGGTCCAGGTTGAAGCTCTGCGCCGAAGCCGGATCGGCGATCAGCCAGACGATCAGGCCGGCCAGCGGCGCTATCACCGACGCCAGCGCCAGCAGGTTCCGCCGGGTACGCTCCAGGCTCATCATGGCGCGGTTCCCCCGGCGGCGCCGGTGCTTCGGGCGGCGGATTGATGCCGGTTTCCAGGATCAGGTCGTTGTTGATGCCCAGCAGCACCAGATGCTCCACCCCGTCGCGCCTGACCAGCAGCAGACGGCGCCGGGGGTCGATCTGAGCCACCTCGACCACGCCCAGCCGCCGCGCCTTGCCGGTACGGGCGGGCATCATCGCGCCATAGCCCAAGCGGCGCATCACCCAGGAAGCGGCCACGATCAGCGCCAGCACGAAGCTCAGGGCCAGCGCGAAGCGCAGATAGGTTTCCATCTCCATGGCGGGCTGATTTCCAGGAATTCGTTGGATCAATCCCGGGATGGTCCGGGGATCGGGGAAAGCGGCGGTTTGCCGTAAGCCTGGGACGCGCGGCTTCCGGACACCTTGCGGAGCGCCAGTTCCGTGTCGGCCTGCGCTTTGGCGCAGGCGGCGGAGAGCATGTTGAGATCCTGGACCAGGAGCACCAGCTTCGGCAGCATCGCGCGGGCGGTTTCAGGCGGCTGGATTTCCAGCCCGGCGCAGATCGCGGCGACCCGGTCGTCGAGTCCCGCCAGATCGATCACGCCGCCCGCCTGAAGGGCGACCCGCGTGTCGGAAATGGCCAGCGCGATCAGCTCCAGTTCCCGCTCGACCGCCGTCATGTCCAGGAGAGGCAGCGCCGCTCATGGCCGCGCTCCCTGGACATGATGGCCGCCCAGAGGCGGCAGCTTGCCGTTGGCGCGGTAGATATAGGCCAGGATCTCGGCGACCGCGACCAGAGCATCGGCCGGAATTTCCGAGTTCGAGCTGAACCACCGAGAGCAGTTCCGCCAGGTCGGCGTCTTCGCGCACCTTGACGCCGGACGCGAAGGCCACCTCCAGGATCTGTTCGGCGACCCGTCCCTGACCGCTCGCCACCACGCGCGGCAGCGACGGGCCGTCCAGCTCGTACTGGAGAGCTATGGCGATCGGCTTGCGCGCCTTCGCGGGGCGGCCGGAGGAAGGGTCCGAACGATGTTGATCTGGATAGGGCACGGGGATCCCGCAGAGAAAGACAGTCGCACGTCGGAGCGGTGCGTTCCCGAAACCTAGCTGATCATGCTTAACCAATCCTAAAGAGGCGCCGCGGCAAAGTTGACCCGGCAGATCTTGCCGCGCCCGTTCCGCGCATCCGCGGTCTCTGCCTGCGCAAGCTCAGGGCAAATCGTGGATTCCGGCCTTGGCTCACCGGTTGCATGGCAAGGACAGTGGCACGGGTGGGCGAGGCCGTTTTAACGGGAAATTAACGCGGCTCGGCAATTCTGGAACCTTGCGTTGAAATGGGCGGATTGCACCATGGACTTGGGCGGCACGGGCCTCTTCAGGCTGATGAAAGGTAAACTGGACTGGCTGACCGAGCGGCAGCAGGTGCTGGCCCAGAACATCGCCAACTCCGATACCCCTCATTACCGTCCAAGCGACCTGACCGGTTTCAGCTTCGACCGTGCCCTGGGCCAGACGCGCCAGTTGGCGCCCACCAGGACGGCGGTCGGCCACATGGCCGGGGCGTCCCAGGCGCAGGGGAACGACGTCCAGAAGGACAAGCCCCGGCACAACTACGAAGTCGCCCCCGACGGCAACTCCGTCATCATGGAAGAGCAGATGACCAAGGTCGCCGATACCGGCATGACCTATCAGCTCGTCACCAACCTTTACCGCAAGCATGTCGGCCTGATGCGAACCGCCATCGGCCGCGGCGGCTGATCCTGAAGCCTTCGACCGCCTGACGCCCCCTGAACTCAACTGATAACGCCAAGGAGGACATGAGATGGATTTGCGCGACAGCCTGACCGTCGCCGCCGCCGGCATGAAGGTGCAGGGCACCCGTATCAAGGTGATCGCCGAGAACATGGCGAACTCCGACTCGACGGCGGAAACTCCCAACGACCTGCCGTACCGGCGCAAGGTCATCACGTTCGAGAACGCGATGGACCGCCAGGCTCGGGCTGGAAATGGTCCGCGTCCACAAGATCGACAAAGACCGCAGCGACTTTCAGCGGCGCTACGATCCGACCCATCCCAGCGCCAATGCCGAAGGCTACGTGCTGTACCCCAACGTCAATTCGCTGGTCGAAGCCAACGACATGCGCGAAGCGCAGCGGAGCTACGAGGCCAATCTGAGCGTCATCGAGGCTTCCAAGACGCTGCTGATGCGCACGATCGAAATCCTGCGCGGCTGATTACCAGTCAAATCCCGGAGTTTGAACCATGGTCGCCCTCGTCGCCAACGCCCTCAGCGCCTATGCCAAGACAGCCGCAGCCGGCACATCGCCGGGTGTCGCGGCCAAGGATGCGGGACCCTCGTTCGCCAAGTTCGTCAAGGACGCCGCGGCGACCGGCATCGAGCAGTTGCACAAGAGCGAGCAGATCAGCGCCGCCGCCGTGGTCGGCAAGGCCGACCTGACCGAGGTGATCACGGCCGTGACCAACGCCGAACTGACGCTCCAGACCGCCACGTCGGTACGCGACAAGGTGGTTCAGGCGTATCAGGAAATCCTGCGCATGCCGATCTAAAGGATCGTTGGAGCTAATTCGTCAACAATCTGCCAAAAGCCCGCAGAAAACTGCGGATTTTCTGTTGTATTAAGAGGCAGTGAATGTAAACTAGCATTTGATTATGGAGCCCCTTGACGGAAGGTAAACAAGTGTCGCTACCATATCGGGTCCGGCACACCGTTTCGTCAACCGGAGAGCGTATGCCTCTGCTCGTCCGTGCGGACGATCAAATGCCCCTGGAAATGCCGACGCTTTACGCGCTGGCGTCCCTGCGCTCCCAGAACCTGGCATCCAACACGATAGAGCAAGCCCTTCGGTCTATCATGGCGCTCTACGTGTTCGCCGACCTGCGCGGCATCAACCTCGAAGAGAGGTTCGCCAAGGCTGAGTTCCTTTCGGTCGCTGAGGTGGAGGCGTTCATCCGGCACGCACGCCTTAGTGCCGCGGCCATGAGCGACAAGCTTGAGCAGGTGGGCATGGCTGCGGCTGCTCCCCGACGGACGCGGCGCGTCTTGTCATTGGAGGGCGTCCGGATGCCGCTGAAGGACGCTGATCTCGATCCAGATCAGCGAGGAGAGCCATTTCATCCGTGTTCTTTATGCCCGCGGCTACTTGGATTGGCTGAGCCTCTACTGGCTGTCTCGCTTGCCAATCACAGACCCTCGACTGGAGGCACTGAGAACTCGCCGAGACCTGATGATCAGCGGCCTGTTGGCTCACCCGGAACCATCCAAGGATCGGAATGTCGTGGGGCGCCGCGAGGGATTGGCCATGGATGCCCTTGAACTGCTCAAGCACCTCATCGACCCTAGGTCACCGAGGAACCCGTGGAAGGACGAGCGTATCCGCATTCGGAACCAGCTTATGGTCGTTTGGCTGTACGGCCTGGGTCTGCGTCGAGGTGAGCTCTTGGCGATCAAGGTTGGGGACGTGAAATTCCAGGAGAACACTGTCCTAGTTCCCCGGCTGACACGATGACAAGCGAAGATCCGCGACTGCACCAGCCAACAGCGAAGACGCGAGATCGCCTGCTATCGCTCAGCCCCAGCCTTTCCAAGCTGACGCTGGCCTACATCACCGTATCCCGACGCGAGATCATGAGTGGGCGGAAGGGGCATCCGTTTTTGTTCGTAACCGATGATGGCAAGCCTCTGTCCTTGTCTGGATTGAAGCATGTATTTCAGGATCTGCGCGACGCCGAGCCAAAAAAATTGGGCTCGCTGACACCGCACGTTCTGCGGCACACCTGGAACTGAACTCTTCTCCGATCACATCGACCGCCAAGGTGGCCGCATCTCTTCGGCCGACGAGGAGAAGATGCGCAGCGAACAGATGGGCTGGTCACCGACCTCAGGCACGGCAGCGACGTACCTGCGCCGGGTCATTCGTAGGAAAGGCCAGCAGGCTTCCTTGGAGTTGCAAGAGAAAATGCTGGCACCTCTTGAAGAGATTGATCAAATCCCATTTTGATGGAGGCGGTGTTGAATAAAGTAGATCCGCCGTACTCTGATGATAAAGAGCTTGTGTTTCTGCCAGAAGTCGCTCTGACAAAGGATGGTTGGAAGTTTTACCCTCGCGCTGATGTTTGGAATTTGTCGTCAGCTACCTTTTGTCGTAGTTTTGATTTTTCTTCATTCCCAATCGGTGAAATGGTCATTCGGTCACTTAAGGCCACCCTTCTATGGTATTGCGAACATCGATCCCTTCACCGAGCTAGAAATCTCTACTGGGAGAGCAGAAGCTTCTTCGAAGCAGTTGCAAATCAAGCTGGTAGATCTGTTGACAGTATTACTGCACAACATATTGTCAACTACCGTGCTGCATTAGGAAAGAAAAACGAGTGGAGGTTGTCGTCCTTACGTTCTGCTTTAATTCTCTGGACAACTAAAAAGTATCCAGGAATTGACCCAGAAGCCATTCGCGTTCTGAAGAAAATGCGCCTGAAGGGAAACGTCAAGGCACTGGCCGTGATGACCTTAGACCCAGAACACGGTCCGTTCACCGATATTGAGTTAGAGGGAATTCAGTTCGCTTTGAAGCGGCGGTATTCTGACGGGAACATGGAGATGGGAAACTACCTGATGGTCTGGCTGTGTATGCTCCTTGGAGCGAGGCCGATCCAACTTTCCATGCTCAAGGTCTGTGACGTGCATGTTGGTCAGGATGCTAAGGGCAATGCAACCTGCATTCTGAAACTACCCCGCGCAAAACAGCAAGGCACCTTACATCGTGAAGCGTTCCGGGACAGAATCATTGCGCAGCCCATTGGTCGGATTCTCCAAAATCATGCCAAGATTGTAGAGAGCAATTTCAGGGATAGGCTTTCTGATCCATCTCAAGCTCCATTGTTTCCTCTGACTGAAACAAGACGCGAAAAACTTAATGGATTCGCGTTTCATCCGAGTGCTACCTACATTGCAAGGCAGATAAAGGAGGCAGTCTGAACTCCTTGTCTGTTACCTCTGAACGGACTGGTGCATTGATCGAACGTGCACCCTTATCGCTTCCGTCGCACGCTTGGGACGCGGGCGGCGATGGAGGGACATGGCGAGTTGGTGATCGCTGACCTGTTGGATCATGAGACCTCTGATCACGTAGGTTGCTACATCCAAGTCGTTCCGGAGATCATCGAACGCATCGGCAAAGTCATAGGGGCGAAAATTGCGCATCTGGCGCAGGCCTTTGCTGGCGTAATCGTCAAGGATCAGCCCGAACTTGAAGCCGCAGGCGGACGCGGCGCCAACGTCAGCGGCATACATATCAACCCTTCGCTTAAATCAATTGGAAGTTGCGGGAAGACGGGTTCTGCGGCGAGTTCGCGCCCATTGCCCTGTTACACGTGCGTCTGCCTTTCGTCCTTGGCTCCGCAGTATGCGCCACATGAGGCCGTGCTGGATCACCTGCGAAATGAGCGTCAGCGGTTGCTTTCCATAACGGACATCCGCATAGCCTCCGTCAATGACCGCACAATCCACGCCGTTGAAGAAGTCGTTCGGCGTTGTCGCGAAAGGCTCGCTGCTGAGGGGATTGAACCATGACTGAGAACTATCTATCCGGAGCCACGCAGGTGGCTGAGGTTGTTCCCTTCAATCCTCGCGCGGGAGTGGCTGCCTCATTGAACGTCCAAGCGTTCGTGAAACTGTGCCGTACGCAGTGCACCGTGTTTGGAGCCGACCTGCCATTCGATAGTTTGGAATGGGACACCATCCGCCATACCCAGCAGCCCGGTGTCAGGAGGAAAACCAAACTCATTGGCTTCTGGAGGATCCGAGCCTCCAGGTGGGAAGCGCCGGTTCCCATGCCCAGCCATTCCAGTCCTTCGCGAAAGCGTACATCCGCTACTCGCAGGGTTTAAACCCGGTGGTGAGTTACTAACTCCCGGATGCTGGCTCTACGTTCGCTTGAGGCAGCTTTGGCTGAACGGAGAAGCGCAGCGGACGAGAGCACCAACGGTGAGTATCCTAAATCGAGCGGTTCAGATCATCTCGAACCATGTGGAGGAAGGTGCTGCCTATGTGGCCGGAAAGCAATTAGAGGTGCTAGCATCCTTCCTCACGGAGCATCGGCTCAGCAAGGTTCCGCTGATCTGGAAGTCATCACTTCAGCGTTCTAAGAACCGTGACCGGTCGCGCATAGGCCAAAAGGCCAATGAACGGCGGGCGGAGCAAAATGCCGGATCCTGAAGCTCTGCAAGCTCTGGCAGAGATCTTCGTCGTGGCTCAGCAGACAGCCGACGTGATCCCCTCGTGCGTGGCCGCCATTCTCCTCGGAGCGCCGGACCGGATATCAGAGGTTCTGACCCTTCCGCTAGACTGCGAGGTTCGTCAACACGGAAGCTCTGCTGGCGAGGGCCGCTTACGGCCTCCGGTGGTGGCCCGTCAAAGGGGCGGAACCGATGATCAAGTGGATCATCCCGTCCATGGCCTCTGTCGTTCAGACTGCTGTGGACCGCATTATTCGCTGCACACTCAAAAGGCACGGGAAATTGCCAAGTGGTACGAGAATAACCCTGGACGCGTTCTACTTGCCGCAGGAATTGGACTACCTCCGGGAGAAGGAGTTCATAACCAGAGATGATGTTGCTAAGATCATGGGGCATGGCGAACTCGAGTACAACGCTGAAATTTTTCCGAAGTAAGAATATTCCGGTTTATGCGAACGGGATGTTGAAGACTGATAAGGCCGGTGGAAAAAGGACTTGTGAGGTTCGCTTCGCAGATTTTGAGAAAGCCGTATTAGGAATGCTTCCTGCTGGGTTTCCAGTGCTCGATGAGAGAACAGGACTCAAATACAGTGAGGCGTTGTTTGTTGTTCAGAAGTCGGCATTCAGGACTTTCACGCTGCCAACGCCATGCATGTTTGAAGCGGTGGCCTACTCGCAGATCCAAACAGCCTTCGGGGCAAATGCTCACGTCAATCGGTCTTCAGTGTTCGCCAGGCATGAGTACATGGATAACAAAGGTCTGCCTCTGAGCATTGGCACCCACCAGTTCCGGCACTTTCTGAATACCTTGGCCTCAAACTGGCGGACTGAGCCAGATTGACATCGCGAAGTGGTCCGGGCGGGCGAACATTCACCAGAATGCGGCCTACGACCATGAGAGCGGTCCGGAACTCCTGGACCGGATGCGCGAAGCACTGGGAGACGGTAAAGGGATCATTGGCCCGCTGGCAACCATCCCCGAAGCGCTGCCAATCTCACGGAGCTGAGTTCGCAGAAGCGCTCAAAATTCCCACAGCTCACACGACGGAGTTCGGCTTCTGCATTCATGACTTTACGATGATGCCGTGCCAGAAGTTTCTGGACTGCTTGCGATGCACCGAGCACGTCTGCGTCAAGGGTAATATTGTGAAATCGAAAGCGCTCCGGCAGCAACTCGAAGAGGGGCGTTTATTGCTAGGCACGAGCCGAGCAGGCCATGGCCGAGGGCGAGTACGGTGCGGATCGCTGGGTGGATACGCACCGGGAGACGGTTGCCCACTTGGAAGAATTGGTTGCCATTCTTGACGACCCAAACGTGCCAGATGGTACAATCATTCAGATGTCTGAGAGGGAACGTGCGGATCTGATCGAGGATGGGTCAGCCAAGGCCGCAAGTCCAGCCTCCCTGGATTTGCCACCACCACCGTCGCTCCCAGTGTCTGCCCTCGCTGGGCTTGATCCCTTCGACATCTAGTCTTGCTGTGTCATAAACCCGAATCTGGTCCAATAGAATCAATGACTTAAGCTACTTCTAATACTTTTGGGCACAAGTAGCTAAGCGATTGATTTTCTTAGCAAAAATGGCATTTCTTAACAGCCTGTGACACAGCAAGACTAGGAAGCGAGTGCAGAATGGCCTTGAAGCGGTCGAAGAACCTGAGTGATGCCGACATTCGGAAGATAGTCAGCATGTTGGACGGCTGGACCGGATCAATAAGCTGGGAGGCAGTGATCGAGGGCATCGAACGTCTCCTTGGGCAACGCTACACACGGCAGGCACTCTTCAACAGAGAGCGTATTCGGGGCGCCTTTGATCTCCGGAAGCAGGCGCTCTGAGAGAGGCGTGACGCCCAGCCTAAACATGGGTCAATCGAGATCCAAAAGCTCTGGGAGCGAATTACTGTGCTTGAGGCGGAGAACCATCGCCTCGAGAGTGAGAATAGCAGGTTGTTGAAGCAGTTCCAGGTCTGGCTCTACAACGCGCACTTGGCGGGCATGACGCCAGGACAGCTCAACCAGCCTCTTCCTCCCGTGAACCGAGATCCGACACGGGACGAATCGCCGAAGCCAAGGCGTGCCGCCGTCAGACGCCAAAGCGTAAAGTTTGGACCCTAGGATAGGACCGTTTTGACCAGCGTTGTCTGTCCAACAGTTTGCAGCTGAGATATTTTCTGTCTCGGCGAAAGCCGCATGCAGTTTTCTCCGTCCATTTAGCTAAAAAGGCGGAAAATTTCTAAAGGATTTAGTTTTCCTCCTGGGGTCGCTTGTTGTTGCGGCGCAGCTACTGTAAGTTTGGCCGTTTCTGTTTGGCGGCGAGCCAGCGCCTTCGCTGATCCGGCCGCCTGCTGCTTCAGCCGCCAGGTCTTCACCTACGCCGCCGCCACGCCGAGCGCCTTGGTGACACTGCTCAACCTTTCGCTGGGCTCATCCTAGCGAGTAACCGCCGCTGCCTTGAATTCCGCCGTGTACCAGCGGCGCGTCTTCTTCGTCATATCCTTTCTCCATGTGGTTCGCAAGCTTACCGCCCGGTCCGGTCCGGCGGAGCAAGGTCAATCTTCGGCCTCTTCCCAAGCCTCCGGAAACACCTCCATATCAACGCCGTCGATACCTTCGAGCTCGCACAGTCTCTCGGCTGCCCTTGGACCGCTTGGTCCGGGGCCGAATGCCAGCTCCTTGTCCATGCCTGAGGCTGTTTCCAGCACGCCCGATTTTTTCAGTGCACTGATGACACCCTTTGCAACCGCGTTCTTCTTTTCCGCCGTCCAGAAAGCATCCCGCCAATAACCTCTTATTATATCGGCTACCTTGTCGGGATAGAGAGGCGCCACCTCTGCCAAGTTTGCGCCGCGGAATGTCAGCTTGATGTTCGCCGAACCATAGGCGCGATACATTTGTCTCTCTAGGAGCCTGAGCGTGACCTTTTCGAAGGTGGCCCGCTTGGTCTCGTTGACGAGGTAGCCACCCCGGTCAATGATCGTCTCCAGCTCCCGAATGGCTGCGGCCTTCTCAAGGCCGAACACGAACTGGCCGGCATAGGCTTGGCCATCCACGCCCTTGCCGCCATGGGGAAGGGAACCGTCGGCGGAGAACATGCGCAGACTCCAGTTCCGTGTGGTGTGCCCGACTTGGGTATGTCCCCCACACTGTGGCGGAGGTCTTGCCTTCGTTTACCAGGGCATCGCGGACCATGGCGCAGAGTAAGTCGTTGCCCCCTGGACCCATGGTGGTCGCCATCCACCCCGGCTCGTTGGGCTCGGCACACACCGAGCAGCCGTAAAGCACGATGCGCACATCGACCGTCACATGCGGCGCAATGCGTCGAACCACGTCGGCCACGGTTCCCGAAGTCAATCCTTTCCCGATCGCGAGCGTAGTGCCCCAACCGTGGGCAAACAGGGCAAGTGTCCGCACCAAAAACGGCCCGGTCCCTGCAGCCACCGTCGGTCGCTCGTCCTCCGGGATCTTGTTGGTCGCGTCCTTCAGCGCCGTGCCGAGTTCAACGATGGTTCGCACAAGGCCCAGAGTGTCAGGCAGCGCCCTGCCGGCAACAAGCTGGTCCGCCTTGATCGTCCTTCCTTTCGGGCCGATCGCTTCTTCACGCTTTGCCCAGTCGTCCGCCCGATGCTTGAACTCCGACTCGTCGGGATCATAAACCGCCACATGGATGCCGGCCGGGAACCTGCTCCAGAGCAACTTCCCAATTCCTGACGCGTCACTCCCTTCTTCCGCACCTTCACGCTCAGCTAGACCTGCTTCGAAGACCGTTTCGTGAGCTGCCGGCTCAGGACGTAGTCGCCGAAAGCTGACGGCCTCCGCGACGAAAACGTGCTCATCGGCGTGGTTGACCACATCTTGACTGGCATTTCCCAGGTCGCGGATGATTGGCTCTAGCGGCCTCCTTAACTCCACCGTAGCCAGCAGGAGGGCGACCTGTTTGCCGGTTAAGATTTCCCACGTCCCAGAATCCAAAGGCGCGGTACTGATCATTACCAACCTTGACGGTGTTTTCGTGTCGGAAAGGAGTGCCAATTGGCGCCGATTGTTCGTCCACATGACCCGACTGCCTCGCGGCATCGCGGCGAGAATTGTGGCAGTGCTCCACCTTGACGAAGCCACGTGCCATCGTCCCCGGTAATTGAACCTCCAGGGAAGACTTTTGCTTGTGATTTGGTCCGGGTGGGCGGGATCGAAACGGCGAAAATAGTACTTGGCACCGGCGCCGGAAGACCAGTGGTATCGGAGGCGGAACTCTTTGTTTTCCCATTCATTGCGGCTGTTGGGCCTACCCCATAGGCTGTCAAACAAAGTCGGGTTCACCTGGGACAGCGCGTACAGGTGGATAACCTGCACGTAAAAGGCACAATCCATGGTCCAATTGTGGGAATTCCTCACAATATCCTCTATGGCTTGTGACGGTCTTTTATCCCTCCGCAAGACCAGCATCCGCCTCTGCGAGAACCCTGGGACCGGGTCCGGCTTCAGCTCCCAGTTGGCACGGTTATACCTTCCAGCTACGACAGGTGCACCGAAATCGGCTGGCCGCAGCAGTCTCAACGCTTCGTCCAGCTTGTTGTCGTAAGTCGCGCGTGAGCCAGTTTGCCATTCCAATACCTCTTCTTCGAGATTTGCCTCCGCAACCCGCGGGTTCTCCTCCTCTGCCCTCCATCCAACCTGCACTTCCCTGTCGTCGAAGGGAACCGCCTCCGGCTCCATTCCTCCCCTCTCCCACGGCTGGAGAACCGTTCCATCCGGCGCCTCGCCACCTGAATTCCAGCGCCACCTGAAGCCGAGGCTGCTCCAACGCCGCTGTGAACGGGCTCTCGACCTCGAGGCCAGGTTCGGACCATTCCCCGCGGGCCTGGGCGTACCCGGAGGCGAAATAGGATCTCGTCGAGAAACGGGGACTCGGGCTCCGGCTCGAGCCCGTCGATCTCGACAAGGCCTTTCAAAGCATCCTGTTTGGAGACCATGCTGCCCCTCCGGCTCGCGTGGTCGTCGGTCTCAGCTGGGCGCGGTCTTGGTCGACTTCAGATCGCGTCCCGTGGCAAACGACCAGTGGGTGATGATGGTGCGGATGTCCTGCTCGACCGGTCCCGGCGTGAACAGCGCGGGGACCGCAGCCGGGGTGTTGTAGATCCCGGTTTCGAGCTGGATACAAATTCTGGAGGCGGCGTCGGCCATGTCAAAGAAGCTCTTGCCCCTCCCGTGGGCAGCGAGCCCGACGCGCCCGGCGATCTTGAACAGCCGTTGTTCAGGGCTTGTTGCTTCAGCCCGAAGCGACAACACGATCGAGGAGTTGAAGTCCAAGGTGAGGTGAAACCACTCCATCATCGAGCTGAAGAAAAACTCCTCGCGCGCCAGATTCCCAGTGATCCGGCGAGTCCTGAACATGTCGTGCAAGCGCTCGGCCAAGTCGGCGATCTTGCCCTCGTCAGTGGGTCTTGACCCGCTGGTGTTGGTGACGTTGATGATGCCGATCCAGACCTCGCGCAGGAATTCTTCGAAGGTGGACACAAATTCGGTGTTTGCAGCGCTGGCCTTGATATATGGATAGGGCTGATTGTCCTGGGTGCCATGGTTCAAATCCATCCCGAACATGCGGTAGTAGGCTTCGCGGCGGGTAGCCTCTAGGTCCGGCCGGACCGCACTGGTCAGCGAGTAAATGAAGAAGGGCGGAGGCTCACGGTAGAAAAGCTCTTCGGTGTTGCGCAGCCAGTGTTCGCTGCCCAACAGTGGTACGCCGAGTTCCTCACCGAGGCGGAAGGCCTGAAGCACACGGCGAAAGATCTGGTAGGCTCGCGTGTTCTCGATCAGGTAGGCGTAGATCAGGTGCTGCCACCTGACGCAGCTTGGCGGACACTCAAGGGTCGCGGTGGTCTGCTGACGGGTGAACCTATTGCGGTTCTGCGCATAATTGGGAAAGGCTTCCAACAGGTAGCGGGGTAGACCGGGTATGTCGCTGCGCCGGTCAGGATGGCCGAGGTCGCTGCTCTCTGATCTCGTGCACCCGGAACTCCCAGGCCTGCTCTAAGAGGGAGGCCAGCTCGGCCGGATGCAGGCGGAAGAGCAGCTCAGCGCGGCCGGGAATGCTACCGGGTGTAGTGTCAATAATGGTTCTCGCGAGTTGCCGGAACATAACAACCACCCTTAGGTGATAGTAGGGGGTACAGGATACTTTGTTCTGCTCAAACGCCTCTGTCGCTTCGCTGGTCATGGTGCGGCGGGCACTGCAATTCACATCGGGTAAGCACTAGTTGCCCTGGGGGCACGCCTCCTGCAGCGTGAATTCTGGTACGCCCAGCGCCACGACAGGAAGCGAGGCCGCGATCTGCTGAAAGTCGTGCAGCGCCCGCCGCGTCGGCTCATCAGGTTCCCCGACGCCCGGTCCACTCGGCGGAGTGGTGCCACCCCCCTGTGCGGCCGCCGACCCAGGGATCCCGCCTGCCGCGGCACTCGGGGCCGTCTCGCCTCCATAGGAAGCCTGGCTCCGTTCGCTCCGCGACTTTTTCTCCTCGTCGACCATGCTCACCTCCTCCACAGCAACTCGCCTTATGCTGCCTCCAAGAGTGCACCGAGCCTGAGCATCCATGTTCGCTGTTGCGCAATGGCCACCGCCGCCTGCTCCGGTCGTGTCGCAATTCGAAAGCCGGTCAGTGCCAACAACCTCAGCAACTCACTCCAGATCCAATGATGAGAAACGAGTAACGCCGCGCCGGCTTGTTGTTCAAGGCGCATCAAGGCCTGCGAACTTACACGCCCGGGATCGATCCACCCGGCGAGCGGTCGACCGCGGAAAGCCCGCATCGGCGTCAGCAACGAAAGCTCAACCACGACCGGCAAGAGCGGAATGGACGCTCGAATGACTTCACGAACCTCTGGTGCCGCATGGGCCAAACGGGCCGTCTGGGTCCAAGCATAGCTGAGCCCGTCCCACGGCCCCGAACCGAAGAAACGTCGACACATCTCAACGCCAAGGAGGACACGCAGGAAGCTGATTGGGTGGGGGTCATAGGCATCGAACCTGAAGACCAAGTCCTCGTCTCCGCGAGCACATCGTGAAGGGCCGCAACAGCGGCGTAGCCCGAATGCGCGAATGCGAAGGCATCAGCTGCCACTTCGGATGTCCAACCAACCCATACTTGAGCGATCTCTCGCCCGTGCGGCGCAAGTCCGTTCTCAAGAGCCGCCGCGAATTCCTCGTTCCAGCCGAGGATGTGCGCAACCTGGTGCCCGGCTTCGTGGATGAGGGATGTGGGGCGGAACAGATTGTGCCAAACAACCTTTATCGTTGCGGCCGGGTTTTCGGTGGTGCCATCCCATAGGCGGAGACCTGCCTTCAGCACCGAAGCGCCCAGTCCCTTGTCCAGGTAACAGAGAACCGGCGGCGTCGACTTGCCCAGGGGTCC
The DNA here is from genome assembly GCA_963848585.1 of uncultured Alphaproteobacteria bacterium. Classification (GTDB taxonomy): domain Bacteria; phylum Pseudomonadota; class Alphaproteobacteria; order Azospirillales; family Azospirillaceae; genus Skermanella. Next base: position 133,512 of record CAWKET010000023.1, read on the forward strand.
GAGAATGATTGCCATGCTCCGGCCGGCGATAACGTCACAAGCCCGGAGGAGTGCCGCGACTTCACGACTGGTCCTCGTGTTTATGGCGTCGGCATAGAAATCGACGGCCGTTTCCACGCGCGCGTAGCGGCGCCGAAAGTCAAGCAATCGGCGCCGGACCTTTTCCAGATCGTCCACCGTTTGAGCGTCGTCAAGTTCGTGCCTAAGCGCCGCCGCGATTGGCCGAAGCCTAAGGACCGCTTCCGTCAAACGTTCGCGCACTAATACGCCTAAGTAATGTACAAGTACACTCCAGGCGGCCGGAGCACGCGAGGTTCTCCAGCACCTCCAAGCTCGCCGCCGCCACGTTGTCCAGTGGGCGGCTTGGCTGCTCGAGCTGCGTGCGCAGGGCCTCCTGCCCTTCAGGCGCTGCTGATGTCCGGCTGCGACGCGGACGCTAACATTTGGCATGTCCTCGCTCATGCGCAGGTTGCGGTGAATCGATGCCGCCGCCCCGCAAGCCCTTGCGCAGCAACGCCCAGCCAGGTGGGTTGTGCACGGTCACGACGATCGTCACCCCGTCGAGGGGCTGCTCCGCGGCGGCCACAAACTCCTGCCCCCGTGAACGAAGGAACCCGACGACGCCCCGAAGGATCGTGCCGTGCAAACGTTTCCTCAGCCAACCAACAAGCATGGGCGAAAGCCTGTCCAAGGGAGAAGCATCCGCGCCTCGGGTCGCCAGGGCAGGGTGAACGATGCTCGTCCGCCCCCGCGTCGAGAATGCCCGCTCCATCCCATCTTGTATTCTTGGCCCGATGGCCCTCCAAACTATGCCAACAGCAGAGCGTTGACGGATTTTGGCCGCGATCTGTTGCGCTTCCGTCTCGCTGAGGAAAATGGCGACACAACTCTCGTTTTTTCTGAAGTCGAGGGTCAGGTTGACAGAGCCAGGTTCTCTGAGCACCGCGACCTTCCGGTCCGGCATGGTCTGCGGTCGGGCGCCAGCTATTTCCAAGGCATAAAGGCGTTGGCCGACGAATAGCGGATGCGGCCCCGCCCGATACCTCAGTGGCATATCCCGCCCGAGGGCCGGGGTGCCGAGAAGCAAACCGGCAGCCAAGGGGGTCAACGGGTGAAGCTGCGACCATGCGGTTCGGCTCGCTGTTCCGAATCCGGCAACCGCTTCTCATGCCAGCAGATCAAACCTGGCAGGGTTCCGGGGATCGCCTCATAGAGATGGACGCGCGCCCTAACCGGAAGCCCAGCCGGCAAGCCGAGTTGATCCCGCAGGAAACCAGCGAGGGAATGGCCGCCGAAGGTGGTGATCGCCTCGGCGACGCGGGGCATGACCGACACATCGAAAATTCGCGTGCATTTGTTGTAACGCTTGGGTCCGTGAAGGGGCTGCCGCACCCAAGCGGACTTGAAGGCCTCGGCTTCGCGGAGATCCGGCCTCGCCTCATACACCTCCTCTGACAGGACGGGCGGAAGCAACGCGGCGGTCTGGCTTTCGAACGCATCAAGGACAAAGCCCTCAAGCAACTCAACGTCCTCGAGCACGTCCTCCGGCACGGCGGCAATCTTACGAACCGTACCCTCAACAACGGCTGCTATGGCGTCACCGGCGGCACGCCTTTCATCCTCAGGTGTCGCCTCAAGGTTGATCAGCCTGAGACCAGCGTCAACAAGAGCAAGTGAAAGACCCCGTACATTTCTTTTCCCAACCAAACGGCGGATCAGCTTGGCCACGAGGCGTGCCAGAAAGCTGACCACCTTGGGTCGCCCGATAACACTGATGCCGAGTCTCAAGGCTGGCAGGATCGCGGCGACGAAGTTTTCCACATGGGGAGCGGGATCCTCGCCCTCGTCAAGACCAACCATGGCTTGAGCAAACCGGTCACGCGCCCGATCGAGATCGCTCAACATGTCCTCTGGCGGCTGTCGCATCTCATTGACGTAATGAGCGACCGCGAGATCTTCTTCAGCTTCCGTGTCTGCGAAGACTAGCTGCGCCAATGCGCCATTGAATTCACGCTGTATTTCTGTGATGTCTTGTATAGCGTCTTGATCTGTCTCGTAGAACTCTTCTTCGAGTTCCTTAAGAAATCCGAGCTTTCGGGCCACGGTTGTCGCGAGCGGCCGATACGGAGCCGGCAACTTATTGATCGCAGTGTTCAGGACTTTCTGCAAAAGTGGTTTAACAAGTTTTCTTAACTTTTTGAATATAAACCCAGCACCGAATTTGGCAGCCGTTTTGGCGACCTTTTTGCCGACGTCGACAACCTTCTTAAAAGCCTTTTTTACAAAGCCAAAAAGTCGTTCGAAGCTTGGTGAAAGCGTTTGGTATGGTGCGTATTCATCAATCAACGCCTCGAGTTCTTCTCCTTTCATCGTTGTGGGGTTACGATTCCCAGTATTACTTTCGACGGAATCCAGGAAAGCATCAATTTCCATTGCCAAGGGAGCGAAGTGGGCCTGCAGCAAGTTCTCGATATTCCTGACGCGCACATACGGGTCGCCCGTCTCTGAGGCGAAGCGGTCTTCCACCAGAGCAGCGGCCTCGTTGACGACATCAACAACCGCCTCATCGAACTCCAAGTCATAGAGCTCGGCGAGAAACTCGGCCACCGCTTCCGCGTCCGGATCTTCGCCGTCCTCATGTCCCTCAAGTTCGTATATGGAGAGAAATGGACTGGCGGTACGTGCACCAGCTGCCGAGGTGCCTTCCTGAACTTCCAAAGCTTCAGCTTCGAAGCTTGCGATGTCGATGAACGGCGACCGCGCCGAAGATGACGCTATGAGCTTGCCGGTTTGTGCGGCGTTTTCCACTGCCGCCTCCTTATCATGCGTTTTTTATCCCGCGCCTTGTTTTTCAATCTACTCTCTACCCTCTTGGTCAGGTTCCGCAACCTTCAAGAGGGTATAGTCCGGATTGGGAGCGTCGAGGGATTGGGGAGGGGCGCTGTCCCTTAACTGGCGTGGCGGAGCCTCGCCTGCTCCGCGCCAGCCATATCAAGCCTTGGGCCACGTGCGAGTCGGACGCGGAAAGGCTGGACGTCCACAACGGCTTGCTGCTCGCCGCCCACATCGACGCCGCCTTCGACGGCGGCCTGAAATCACCTTCGCCGATGATGCGGTACCATCCAGTTCTCTCCAGCTTTCAAGTCTGAGGACCGAGTAGCATTGATGTTGTACGAGGACATGAAGCTACCTGGTCTAACGGACAAGCACCGGGTTATGATGGCGTGGCATCGAAAGGCAGTGCTGGAATAGCGCTGACGGCAACTTCGCAATGAAACCCAACCCCTGATGCGCGACCACCCAGCCCGTAATGGCGGACAGACAAGCCAGGAACCTAGGGAACACAACACTTCGTTGACCTGCGCGGGGCAGAGCGAATAAGGCCGACCCAGATAACTGAGCCGGCCCATCGTCTTGACGGTCATCGCGGTCCCCCGCTGTACCGTAAGCTCGAAAATACGCCGGGCGCATTAATAAGTCGATCATCGTTTTGTATAAATATCCTAGCGGGGTGAATGACACTGGCGAGGTCCGGCGCTAAAGCGCCGGACCTCGCCAGTGTCAGGGGGGCGGCAATGAGCCCCCTTACTTCGCATAGCTTAAGAGATGCGGGATAGGCGATCGTTGCAACTTTTACACTCGTCGTTCGTGGTAGAGTGTATACAATGAGCGCACAAGCTTTGTGCCACGGGGGAAGTTGTTGACATGAGTAGAGACATTTCCGGTGAGCTATGGAAAGTTAAGCAGGTTAATGCAGCTGTTTACTTGCTCTATGGTCCATAACCGATCTGATGACCTCATAAGCCAAGACATTACGCCTGAAAACCCCGCCATGAACGCAACCGACGTCCTGGAAGTGGTCCGCGAGTCCATCATCGTGACCCTGAAGATCGGCGGTCCGATCATGATCATATCGCTGGTGGTCGGTCTGGTGATCTCCCTGTTCCAGGCGCTGACCCAGATCCAGGAAATGACGCTGACCTTCGTGCCGAAGGTGGTCATCGTGTTCGGCGCGCTGATCCTGCTGATGCCTTTCATGCTGTCCACCCTGGTGACGTTCACCCATCAGTTGGCGGACCGGATCATCGGCATGGGGACCGGCTGATATGGGAAATAGCTGATCCCATGCCGATGGAGCTGCTGTCGCTCGATCAGGCCCTTACGGGCCAGATCTACGCCTTCATGCTGATCTTCTCGCGGATCGGCACCGCCTTCATGCAGTTGCCGGGCTTCGGCGACACCTATGTGCAGCCGCGCATCCGCCTGATGCTGGCGCTCGCCATCACCGTGGTGGTCCAGCCCACCGTGACGCCCATGCTGCCGCCGATCCCGGCCGGAGCGCTCGGGCTCACCGTCCTGATCGTGATGGAAGGCTTCATCGGACTGTTCCTGGGCACGATCTCGCGCATGCTGTCGGCGGCGCTGGATATAGCCGGGACCATCATTTCCATGCAGATCGGCCTGTCCAACGCCTTCATGTTCAATCCGGCGCTGGCGGCGCAAGGCACGCTGATCGGCGCCTATATGGGCAATATCGGCGTGGTTCTGCTGTTCGTCACCGATCTGCACCATCTGCTGATCCTGTCGGTGATCGGCAGCTACGAGGTCTTCGTGCCGGGCGCCCCTCTGCCGATGGGCGACTTCGCCGACATGATGACCAGGATGGTCGCGCAGTGCTTCTCGATCGGGGCACAGATGGCGGCGCCCTTCATCGCGGTCGGCATCATGTTCAATCTGGCGCTGGGCCTCCTCCAGAAGATGATGCCCCAGCTACAGGCCTTCAGCGTCATCATGGGCGGTCAGGTGGCGGCGGGACTGGCGCTGCTGACCATCGTCATGTCGGCGACCATGATGTTCTGGCTGCGCACGGTCGAAAGCAGCCTCGCCGGCTTCCTCGGTTAGGGCGGGGGAAGGGCGCCGATGGCCGAAGATGAAGATGATGCCTCTAAAACAGAGGACGCCAGCGGCAAGAAGCTAGGCGACGCCCGCGAAAAGGGCGACGTGCCGATGAGCCAGGAGGCCAAGACCTGGCTCATGCTCCTCGGCAGCCTTGTCGTCGTCTCCATGGTCGCTCCATCCTCGATAAAGCGTCTCAGCAATGGTCTCGTGGGATATCTCGAGCAGGCCGGGACGGCGGCGGTGGACCAGGGCGCCATCGGGGGCATTCTCCGCGATACCGCCTTGACGGCGTTCCTGGCGATCCTGCTGCCCGTCATCATCATGGCGGCGGCGGGCGTCCTTGGCACCATTCTTCAGATCGGCTGGCTGGTCACCGCCGAGAAGATGAAGCCGGATATCGCCAAGCTGAACCCGCTGCCGGCATTCATGCGGCTGTTCTCGATGCAGAACGCGATTGGAGCTGGTCAAGGGCTTCATCAAGATGACCGTCGTCGCGGTCGTCTGCTACATCATCCTGAAGCCCATGATGATCAGCGTCGAGCATTATGCCGGCATGCCGATGGAGCTTCTGCTCAGCGAAATTCAGTATCTGGTGGTGAAGCTTTTCCTGTGGGTCACCATCATCATGTTCTTCCTGGCCGGCGGCGATTTCTTCTACCAGCGCTACCAGTACGCCCAGAAGATGAAGATGTCCAAGCACGACCAGAAGGAAGAGTACAAGCAGCAGGAAGGCGATCCGATCGTCAAGGGCCGCCTGCGCCAGATGCGGTTCGACAAGGCGCGCCAGCGCATGATGCAGGCCGTTCCCAGGGCCGACGTCGTGGTGACCAACCCGACCCACTTCGCCGTGGCGCTGAAATACGACCAGTCCGCCATGTCCGCCCCCGTCGTGCTGGCCAAGGGCGCCGACGCGGTCGCCGCGAAGATCCGCGAGATCGCGAAGGAGAACGACATTCCCATAGTTGAAAATCCGCCTCTCGCGCGGGCGCTCTTCGCTTCCGTCGAAATCGACCAGGAGATTCCGCCCGAGCATTACAAGGCCATGGCGGAGGTCATATCTTACGTGTTCAAGCTGAAGAATCGCTTGGGGCGCAACTAAGCGTTTCTCGCGTTCGGGGTCTCCCGGTAGTAAGCTTGGCGAACAATCAGTTGCATGGGGCAGCAGTGCAGGAACAGGTTTCTTCATCCGTCCCCGATCTTCCGGAGATCTTTCCGGAGCAGGGCTGCCCGCCGGGAAAAAGCCGTCCCAGGACGGTGCGGTGACGCGTACCGCCATCTACGGGCTGGGCGGGATGACGGCGCTCGGCGCGCTGGGGCTGGGTCTGGCGGCCGGCGGGGTCGTTACCGACCCGGTCGTGCTGACCGGCGGTCTGTTCGCGGCGCTGGTGCTGGGCGGAGGCATCCTGGCCCGGCGGATCGTGTCGGTCCAGTCCAACGCCGAGCATCAGCGGTCGATGCTGGCCGACAGTTTCGATGCCGGACCGATGGGGCGGATGATCACGGCCCCTGATGGCGCGGTCGTTCAGGCCAACGCCATCTTCCGCGCATGGGTGGGCGCCGGGTGGATGGTCCGGACGGCCTGTCCAATCCCAGCCCCTTCGATCTGCTGCGCGCCCGGTTCGACCATGATCCGGAGATGGCGGCGCGGTTTCGCCGCCTTGCGGAGTCGGCGCGCCAGGGCAGGGCGGACTGGGCGGAACTGATGCCCAAGGCAGGTCCCGCCACCGGAGCGACCGGCGGGGAGGGCACCGGCGTCTGGTGCCTGATCCGGGTCATGCCGCTCGCCGGGACCGACGGGCTGTCCAAATGGGTGGTCGAGGACATCAGCGACCGCAAGGATGTCGAGCAGCGTCTCCGCGACGAGCAGGAGAACCTGTCCGACTTCATGAATCACGCTCCCGTGGGGTTCTATTCGGTCGATCAGGACGGCCGTTTCCTGTTCGCCAACGCCACGCTGGCCGCGTGGCTCGACTGCTCGGCCGCCGATCTGGTCAACGGCGCGTGTGCGCTGCGTGACGTGCTGGAGGAGCCGGTTCAGGGCGACGTGAAGCATAGCCCCTTCGCCGGCGATGAAAGCCATGGCGAAGTGACCATGAAGAGCCTGAAGGGACGCCGGTTCCAGGCTTCGATCGCCCAGACCACCGTGGTGTCGCCGGATGGGCGGACATCTCCGGACCCGCTCCGTGGTCCGCGACCTGACGCCGGAGCGCGACTGGCGCGAAGCGCTGCACCGGTCGGAGCAGCGCTTCCAGAGCTTCTTCGAGGATGCCCCGATCGGCATCGCGCTGATCGACGACAGCGGCAAGCTGGCCGAGTGCAACGACGCCTTCCTGACCATGATCGGGCGCCCGTCGCGCAGCATCCTGGGCTGCCCGCTGGCCGAGCTGTTCAGCCCCGGCGAGCGTTCCAGCGTGCTCGCCAAGCTCGACCAAAGTAAATTCGGTTCCGGAATGATAGCGCCGTTCGAGGTCAATCTCCGGACCCAGGGGCGCGAGAAGAAGATGGCGCAGCTTTACGCCCGCCGTCTGGCCGGGGCGGCGGGTGAGGCCGGCGGCGCTGATTCCGGCTCCGGAATGATCCTCCACTTCATCGATCTGACCGAGCAGAAGAGCCTGGAGGCCCAGTTCGCGCAGAGCCAGAAGATGCAGGCGATCGGCCAGCTTGGCCGGCGGCGTCGCCCACGACTTCAACAATCTGCTGACCGCGATGATCGGCTTCTGCGATCTGCTGCTGCTGCGCCACAAGCCGGGCGACCAGTCGTTCAGCGACATCATGCAGATCAAGCAGAACGCCAACCGGGCCGCCAACCTCGTGCGCCAGCTGCTGGCCTTCTCGCGCCAGCAGAAGCTTCAGCCGCGCATCCTGAACATCACCGACGTGCTGGCCGAGCTGTCGAACCTGCTGCGCCGGCTGATCGGCGAGAACATCGAACTGAAGATGACCCATGGCCGCGACCTTGGCCTGATCAAGGTGGACCAGGGGCAGCTTGAGCAGGTCATCATCAATCTGGCGGTCAACGCGCGCGACGCCATGTCCGGCGGCGGCCGCCTGACCATCCAGACCAGCAACGTATCGACCAACGAGCCGACCCGGCGCGAACACGAGGAAATGCCGCCCGGCGAATATGTCGCGATCGAGGTGCTCGATACCGGCACCGGCATTCCCAAGGAAAATCTGGCCCGCATCTTCGAGCCGTTCTTCTCCACCAAGGAGGTCGGCTCCGGCACCGGGCTGGGGCTCTCGACCGTCTACGGCATCGTCCGCCAGACCGGCGGCTTCATCTTCGTCGACAGCGCGCCGGGCGAGGGCGCCAAGTTCACCATCTACCTGCCGCGCCATCAGGCGGCCAAGGCGGCGGCCGCCGTCACGGCCGAGGCCGAAAGCGAGGCGCGGGAGCGCTCGGCCGGCGATCTGACCGGAACCGGAACGATCCTGCTGGTCGAGGACGAGGACGCCGTGCGCGTCTTCAGCGCCCGCGCCTTGCGGAACAAGGGCTATCAGGTGCTGGAGGCCCGCAGCGGCGAGGCGGCGCTGAGCGTGCTCAATTCCGAGACCAACCGCATCGACCTGCTGGTCAGCGACGTGGTCATGCCCCACATGGATGGTCCGACCCTGATCCGCCACGTCCGCGACAAGCGGCCCGACATGAAGGTGATCTTCATATCCGGCTATACCGAGGACAAGTTCCGCGACCAGATCGACGCCGGCGAACACATCCACTTCCTGCCCAAGCCCTTCAGCCTGAAGCAGCTCGCCGGCAAGGTGAAGGAGGTCCTGCGGGACGGGTGAGGGAGAATCTGATACGAATATGTGAAGACGTCTCCGCTTGATCGGTATCTCCCGGCGTCAACTTCTACTGTGAGCTCCGCCTCGTAGGTTGCGGCCGTTGCGCCCAGGATCAAGCGCCGTCCGCAGCTGCGTCGCCAAGCTCCGGGCAGAACACCAGAAGCTCCCAAACCGGCCCTCGTTCTCTTTTTGTTCCAATTAACCCTTGGCAGAGGAGAACGGAAGCAGTACATTCTCTTCACATTGCACTCCTGTCCGGCGTATGAGAGAAGAGGGCCCCAGCATGTCGTCCGCACCCTTGCGTTTGGTTGAAAGTCCCATGGATAAGCAAAAGGCACTCGACGCGGCCCTCGGTCAGATCGAACGCGCATTCGGCAAGGGCTCCATCATGAAGCTCGGCGCGCGCGAAGCGCCGGCGGAGGCGGACGTTATCTCGACCGGCTCGCTCGGCCTCGATATCGCGCTCGGCATCGGCGGCCTGCCGCGCGGCCGCATCATCGAAATCTACGGCCCGGAAAGCTCGGGCAAGACCACGCTGGCCCTCCATGCCATCGCCCAGGCCCAGAAGGCCGGCGGCACCTGCGCCTTCGTGGACGCGGAACACGCGCTCGATCCCGGCTACGCCCGCAAGCTCGGCGTCAATATCGACGAGCTGCTGATCTCGCAGCCCGACGCCGGTGAACAGGCGCTGGAAATCACCGACACGCTGGTGCGCTCCGGCGCCATCGACGTGCTGGTGGTCGACAGCGTCGCGGCCCTGGTGCCGCGCGCCGAGCTGGAAGGCGAGATGGGCGACAGCCATGTCGGCCTGCATGCCCGCCTGATGAGCCAGGCGCTCCGCAAGCTGACCGGCTCGATCTCCAAGTCGCACTACCATGGTGATCTTCATCAACCAGATCCGGTTGAAGATCGGCGTGATGTTCGGCAACCCGGAAACCACGACCGGCGGCAACGCGCTGAAGTTCTACGCCTCCGTCCGTCTCGACATCCGCCGCATCGGCGCGATCAAGGACCGGGAGAACGTGGTCGGCAACCAGACCCGCGTGAAGGTGGTCAAGAACAAGATGGCCCCGCCGTTCCGCGTGGTCGAGTTCGACATCATGTATGGCGAGGGCATCTCCAAGGTGGGCGAACTGCTCGACCTCGGCGTCCAGGCCAACGTGGTGGAGAAGTCGGGCTCCTGGTTCAGCTACGAAGGCCAGCGCATCGGCCAGGGCCGCGAGAACGCCAAGAACTTCCTGCGCGCCAACGCGGAAGTGGCCGACTCGATCGAGGCCAAGATCCGCGCCAATGCCGGCCTCGTCGCCAACGCGATGATGGGCACGCCGGAAGCCGACGCCGAAGCCAGCACCCCGGACTGATGCCCGGCTGTCCAGCCGCGTCCTTACCGGAAGCGTCATGAAGCCGCGCGGGTCATTCCACGACCCGCGCGGCTTCATGACGTTTGTGCTCCTGTGAGCCAATCCGGTGTGCATCGGTGGACATGGCCCCCATCCGCACGGTACAAGCATTTCAACCTTGTCGGCCGAAACTGTTGAAGAAACGGGCCGTATCATCCTGCGTCCTGGGAATTGAGCGCCATCATGCAGACCGCCAACGACATCCGCGCCACCTTCCTGAACTACTTTGCCAAGCAGAGTCACCAGATCGTCGAGTTGAGCCCGCTGGTTCCCCGCAACGATCCGACCCTGATGTTCACCAACGCCGGCATGGTGCAGTTCAAGAACGTCTTCACCGGCGCCGAGGCCCGGCCCTACAAGCGGGCGACCACGAGCCAGAAATGCGTGCGCGCTGGCGGCAAGCACAACGACCTGGACAATGTCGGCTATACCGCCCGGCATCACACCTTCTTCGAGATGCTCGGCAATTTCTCGTTCGGCGACTACTTCAAGGAAGGCGCCATCGAGCTTGCCTGGAACCTGATCACGAAGGAATACGGGCTGCCGGCGGACAAGCTGCTGGTCACCGTCCATTCCTCCGACGACGAGGCGTTCGGCCTGTGGCAGAAGATCGCGGGGCTGGACGAGCGCAAGATCATCCGCATCCCGACCGACGACAATTTCTGGCGGATGGGCGACACCGGCCCCTGCGGCCCCTGCTCCGAGATCTTCTTCGACCACGGCCCCGCCGTGCCCGGCGGCCCGCCGGGCAGCCCGGATCAGGACGGCGACCGGTTCATCGAGATCTGGAATCTCGTGTTCATGCAGTATGAGCAGGTGACGCCGGACAAGCGGATCGACCTGCCCAAGCCCTCCATCGACACCGGCATGGGCCTGGAACGGCTCGCGGCCGTCCTCCAGGGCAAGCACGACAACTACGACATCGACCTGCTGCGCACCCTGATCCTGGCCTCCGCCGACGCCACCAAGGTCAGCGCCGACGGTCCGCACGCGGTCTCTCACCGGGTCATCGCCGACCATCTGCGCTCCGTGTCCTTCCTGATCGCGGACGGCGTCCTGCCGTCCAACGAGGGGCGCGGCTACGTGCTGCGCCGGATCATGCGCCGCGCCATGCGCCACGCCCACATCATCGGCTGCAAGGAGCCGCTGATGCACAGGCTGGTGCCGACGCTGGTCCAGCTCATGGGGCCGCACTACCCCGAACTGGTCCGCGCCCAGCCGCTGATCACCGAGACGCTGAAGCTGGAGGAATCCCGCTTCAAGCAGACCCTGGAGCGCGGCCTGCGCCTGCTGGACGAGGAAACCGCCGGCATCCCCGAAGGCGGCTCCCTGGCCGGCGAGGTCGCCTTCAAGCTGTACGACACCTTCGGCTTCCCGGTCGATCTGACGCAGGACGTGCTGCGCGGCCGTAACCGGACGGTCGATATCGACGGCTTCAACGAGGCGATGAACCGCCAGAAGGCCGAGGCCCGCAAGGCGTGGTCCGGCTCCGGCGAGGCCGCGACCGAAACCCTGTGGTTCGAACTGCGCGACGAGCTGGGCGCCACCGAGTTCTTCGGCTACGACACCGAAGTCGCCGAAGGCAAGGTCCTGGCCCTGATCGTCGACGGCAAGCGCGTCGATGAGGCGCGCCGCCGGCACCGACGTCCAGGTGATCGTCAACCAGACCCCGTTCTACGGCGAGTCCGGCGGTCAGGTCGGCGACAGCGGCGTCATGTTCACGCCCGACGGGACGCGAAGTGCCCGTCATCGACACCCAGAAGAAGCTGGGCGCCCTGTGGGTCCATGTCTCCAAGGTCGCCAAGGGCACGCTGAAGGTCGGCGACGTGGTCGAACTGCGGGTGGACACGGCCCGCCGCTCCGCGATCCGCGCCAACCACTCCGCCACCCACCTGCTGCACGAGGCGCTGCGCCGCCGCTTGGGCGAGCACGTCACCCAGAAGGGCTCCCTGGTGGCGCCGGAGCGTCTGCGCTTCGACATCAGCCAGCCGATCGGCCTGACGGCCGAGGACATCGCCATCGTCGAGCGCGAGGTCAACGACCGCGTGCTCGGCAACAGCGACGTCGTGACCCGCCTGATGAGCCCGCAGGAGGCCGTCCAGCTCGGCGCCATGGCCCTGTTCGGCGAGAAGTACGGCGACGAGGTCCGCGTCGTCTCCATGGGCGGCCGCGACCCGGATGCCAACAAGGAGTTCTCGATCGAACTCTGCGGCGGCACCCATGTCCGCCGCACCGGCGATATCGGCCTGTTCAAGATCGTCGGCGAAGGCGCCGTCGCCGCCGGCGTCCGCCGCATCGAGGCGCTGACCGGCTACGGCGCCGCAGCCTACCTCAACGAGCAGGAACACCTGCTCCACCAGACCGCCGCAGCCCTCAAGGCGACCCCGTCCGAAGTCCCGGCCCGCGTCGCGGCCCTGGTGGACGAGCGCCGCAAGCTGGAGCGCGAGGTCGCCGACCTCCGCCGCCAGATCGCCATGGGCGGCGGCTCCGGCCCCGCCGGTGGCGGCGAGAAGGAAGTCGCCGGCGTCAAGTTCGCGGCCCGCGTGCTCGACGGCATGCCCGCCAAGGACCTGAAGCCGATGGCCGACGAGATGAAGAAGCAGGTCGGCTCCGGCGTGATAGCCCTGATCGCGGTCAACGACGGCAAGGCCTCCCTGGTGGTCGCCGTCACGGAAGACCTCACCAGCCGCTTCAGCGCGGTCGATCTGGTCAAGGTCGGCGCCGCGGCGCGTCGGCGGCAAGGGCGGCGGCGGCCGTCCCGACATGGCCCAGGCGGGCGGCCCCGACGGCGCCAACGCCAACGACGCCCTGGCGGCGATCGAGCAGGCGATGGCGGTGCCGGCATGATGAAGTTCACCGGTACCGAAAACTACGTCGCCACCGACGATCTCCGCGTCGCCGTCAATGCGGCGGTGGCGCTTCAGCGGCCGCTGCTGGTCAAGGGCGAGCCGGGTACCGGCAAGACCATCCTGGCCGAGGAGATCGCCAAGGCGCTCGACCGTCCGCTGATCCAGTGGCACATCAAGTCCACCACCAAGGCCCAGCAGGGCCTGTACGAGTACGATGCGGTCAGCCGCCTGCGCGACAGCCAGCTTGGCGACGAGCGGGTGCGCGATATCGGCAACTACATCGTCAAGGGCAAGCTGTGGGAGGCGTTCGAGGCGGACAAGCCTTCCGTCCTGCTGATCGACGAGATCGACAAGGCGGATATCGAGTTCCCGAACGACCTGCTGCTCGAACTCGACCGGATGGAGTTCTTCGTCTACGAGACGCGGCAGGTCATCAAGGCGCGCCAGCGCCCGGTCGTGATCATCACGTCCAACAACGAGAAGGAGCTGCCCGACGCCTTCCTGCGCCGCTGCTTCTTCCACTACATCCGCTTCCCCGATCCGGAAACCATGGCCCGCATCGTCGAGGTCCATTATCCCGGCCTCAAGGGCGACCTGATCCGCGACGCGCTGACGCTGTTCTATGAGGTCCGCGAGACGCCGGGCCTGAAGAAGAAGCCCAGCACGTCGGAACTGCTGGACTGGATCAAGCTGCTGATGGTCGAGGACGTGTCGCCCGAGACGCTCCGCACCCGCGACCCCAAGAAGCTGATCCCGCCGCTCCACGGCGCTCTGCTGAAGAACGAGCAGGACGTCCACCTGTTCGAGCGTCTGGCCTTCCTCAGCCGCCGGGAGCGGGGAGGGGACTGAGGCAGGGAAAGGTCGGAGCGCGGACCCATGTTCACGACCTTCTTCTACGAGTTGCGCAAGGCTCAGGTGCCGGTCTCCCTCAAGGAGTATCTGGCGCTGATGGAAGCGATGCGGCAGGGGATCGCCGACTACAGCGTGGAGGATTTCTACTACCTGTCGCGCACCTGCCTCGTTAAGGACGAGCGCAACATCGACCGGTTCGATCAGGTCTTCTCCCACGTCTTCAAGGGGCTGGAAGGTGTCGCCGACGGCACCGAGCCCGTCACCGCCGAGATCCCGGAGGAGTGGCTGCGCAAGCTGGCGGAAAAGTACCTGACGGAGGAGGAGAAGCGGCAGATCCAGTCGCTGGGCGGCTGGGAGAAGCTGATGGAGACCCTGGCGCAGCGGCTGGCCGAGCAGCAGGGCCGCCACCAGGGCGGCTCCAAATGGATCGGGACGGCCGGCACGTCGCCTTTCGGCGCCTATGGCTACAATCCCGAAGGTATCCGCATCGGCCAGGACAAGAGCCGCCACCGCCGGGCCGTGAAGGTCTGGGACAAGCGGGAGTTCAGGAACCTCGACGACACGGTCGAGCTTGGCACCCGCAACATCAAGGTCGCCTTGCGCCGGCTGCGCAAGTTCGCCCGGCAGGGCGCCGCCGAGGAGCTGGACCTTCCCGATACGATCCGCTCGACCGCCCGCAACGCCGGGACGCTCGACCTCAAGATGGTCCGGGAGCGGCACAACAGCGTCAAGGTGCTGCTGTTCCTCGATATCGGCGGCTCCATGGACGACCATATCCGCATCTGCGAGGAGCTGTTTTCCGCCGCGCGCGGGGAATTCAAGCACCTGGAATATTTCTACTTCCACAACTGCGTCTACGAAGGCGTCTGGCGCGACAACCGCCGCCGCCATGCCGAACGCATGTCCACCTGGGACGTGATCCACACCTTTGCTGCCGACTACAAGCTGGTCTTCGTCGGCGACGCCGCCATGAGCCCCTACGAGATCGTCTATCCAGGCGGCAGCGTCGAGCACTGGAACGAGGAGGCGGGGCAGGTGTGGCTCCAGCGGCTGCTGCAGACCTACAGCCGCTCGATCTGGCTCAATCCGGCCCCCCAGAACTACTGGGGCTATACCGAGAGCACGCGCATCCTCCAGCGGCTGATGGATGGCCGGATGTATCCCCTGACCCTCGACGGGCTGGATGCGGGGATGAAGGAACTGAGCCGCTGACCACCGGTACCGGCTCCGAACGCCCTGAAAAACCGTTGCGCCAATGCCACGATGCTGCGGCATTTTTGTCCGACTCGCTTCTGAAATATGGAAAGACAAGCTTGTTCGATGGCATGAAGCTGACGGCTACCTGCTCGGCTCATCTCAGGGTCCGGTCAGCGATATCGACTGGGATTTCATTGATTTGATTGGCTTCCCAAGGCGTTTCGCGGCCGGTTTTCTCAAGGCCGTCATTGCTCGAAGGCTCGTTGAATATTTCCTCGAGCCTGTGATTTAAACAAATGGTTTACCACTTCTGCATATAAATGTAACAGCAACCCTCTAGGCATAGAGCGGGCTTATCTGGTAGCCTCGTTTCGCGTCGGCACTAGATATAGGGACTTATGGAAAGCGGCACGCGATATGCGGCCCACCATACTCCTGCTGGCTAAAATAAATAGGGACCCGGATGAGTGGAGACAGCGCATGAGTTGGACTGATGAGCGGGTAGAGCAGTTGAAGCAACTCTGGGGCCAGGGTATGAGCGCGAGCGAGATCGCGGATACCCTCGGCGACGTCACCCGCAACGCGGTAATCGGCAAGGCTCACCGCCTCGGTCTTTCCGGACGGCCTTCGCCGATCAAGAAAAAGCCGTCGCGGGGGGCCACGATCCTCGCCCTGACCGAGCGCATGTGCAAATGGCCGGTCGGCGATCCCAAGCATGCGGATTTCCATTTCTGCGGCAAGACGGCGCAGGCGGGCATGCCCTACTGCGCGGAACACGCCGCCATCGCCTACCAGCCCAGCTCCAAGAAGCGTGACGAGGAGCGTGAGCGCAAGGTCGGCGCCGCCTGATCCAACTATCTCCATAGATCCGCTGATAAGCCCGCTGGTACCCGCCAGCGGGCTTCTTTTTTGCTGCGCTCTGGTCGCCATCCCCATGCCGGAAAACGAATCCCGAAAAACGAAAAGGGGCGCCAACCGGCGCCCCTTCCGCTTACATCGTCTTCGGCGGCATCGGACAGGCCCGTCAGGGCCTGTCCAAAACCTTCCGTCGATGAAGACCGGCTGCCAGGATTACTGGAAGCGGATTTCGGCGCGACGGTTGGAAGGCTCACGCACGCCGTCGCCGGTCGCGATCAGCGGCTGGCTTTCGCCGACGCCACGGGTCGCGATCTGGCCGGACGGCACGCCGCGCTGGACCAGGGCTTCACGCACGGCGCTGGCGCGACGCTCCGACAGACGCCTGGTTGTAAGCCGGCGAACCCGAGGTGTCGGTGTGGCCGACGACGTTCAGGCGGCTGGCGTTGGTCCGGCGGGCATCCGACACGACCGTGTTCAGGATGTCCTGAGCGGCCGGGGTGATGGCCGACTTGTCGAAGTCGAAGAACACGAAGTACACGGCGTTCGCCAGCGGAGCTGCCGGCGGAACGGCGGCGGCCGGAGCGGCGGCGGCTGCCGGCGGCGGCGGGCAGTCATAGCTTCCGGCGTGGAGAACGGCGGTGTTGTTAGCTGCAATCACGGGCTTACCGGTGGAATCCACCACCGTGTTGCACTTCACCGGAGCGCTTTGAGCCAGCACGCTGGCGGGCGCAACCACCGACATCGCCAGGAACGCAAAGACGCCCGAGGCAGCGATTTGATTAAGGCGCACGACCTTCTCCCTTGAGCTGAATTGGTGCATCAACGTAACGCGTACACGCGAGAGTCCAGTGCTGAAAACACATACGCCGCGGGCACGGTTCCTACTAAGATCCGAAGAACGGAAATTACCCCGTAACATTCAGAACGCGGAGTAACCTGCCGAAAACAAACGTCCTTCACAAGCTTTGCGGCACAAGCCCGGAATGCCGGCGCTTCCATGTAAACGCGGTAGCAGCGAGGCAATCAATATCATGATACTCGAAAAACAAGATGCCGCATCAACAAATATGCTTGGCTAATGCGGATAGGTCTAAGGTTCAGTAGTCCAAATCGTCGTGCTTGAAATTCACCAGCTTTCCTTTCGAGAGAGAGAGTAGCAAGACGGCTATCAGCTCATGCATGATAACGGTGTGATGGTTATCCGTCTTCTGCATGTAATGCCGAAGGGCATCTCGGACTTTGTGAACTCCAGTGACGTCGATGAATATATCGATGTCTTCGCCAAGTCTGGCAAGTTCAAGAAAATCGCCGTAGGTCTTCACACCATGGGACCGTGCGATTACCATGCCATGGGCATCGGGATTAAGGTCGGCGATGCCGACAACCTTGACGAAATCTGCCGAAAGGAGCTGTTCGAGCAGTGGTGCGCCGGTTTCACCTGCCCCGACTATCGCGATTCTGATCTTGTGTGGCATCTTTGCAATTCCTCAGCACGGCATGTCACAGTAACTCTTCGGCGTGTTGGCGCATCTGATCCACACCATCTCGCGAAGCCGTGGTGAGATTTACCCGCAAGCCCGCAAAAAGCAACCCCGCCCGAACGAATCGGGCGGGGTTGCGGCAAAACGACGGCTTTGCCGGGGCAAAGCCGTCGCCAGTTTCAGGCTCAGGGCTCAGGCCATGGCCTTCTTCAGGTTCTCGTCCAGCTTGTCCAGGAACTGCTTGGTGGTCAGCCAGGGCTGTTCCGGGCCGATCAGGATGGCGAGGTCCTTGGTCATGGAGCCGGCTTCGACGCTGTCGACGCAGACCTTTTCCAGGGTCTGGGCGAAGGCGGTCACGTCGGGCGTGTTGTCGAAGCGGCCGCGATACGACAGGCCCTGCGTCCAGGCGAAGATCGACGCGATCGGGTTGGTCGAGGTCTCACGGCCCTTCTGGTGCTCGCGGTAGTGACGGGTCACCGTGCCGTGGGCGGCCTCGGCTTCCACCGTGTTGCCGTCGGGGGTCAGCAGCACCGAGGTCATCAGGCCCAGCGAGCCGAAGCCCTGCGCCACGGTGTCGGACTGCACGTCGCCGTCGTAGTTCTTGCAGGCCCAGACGAAGCCGCCGTCCCACTTCATCACGCTGGCGACCATGTCGTCGATCAGGCGATGCTCGTAGGTCAGGCCGTGCTTCTTGAACTCGGCGGCGAACTCGGCGTCGAAGACCTCCTGGAACAGGTTCTTGAAGCGGCCGTCATAGACCTTCAGGATCGTGTTCTTGGTCGACAGGTAGACCGGCAGCTTGCGCGACAGACCATAGTTGAAGCAGGCGCGGGCGAAGCCGACGGATGCTTTCATCCAGGTTGTACATGCCCATGGCGACGCCGGCTTCCGGGAACTGGAAGACGTCGTAGGTCGTGGGCTCGCCGCCGCCGTCGGGCGTGAAGGTCATCGTCAGCTTGCCGGGGCCGGGGACCTGGAAGTCGGTCGCGCGGTACTGGTCGCCGAAGGCGTGACGGCCGATGATCAGCGGCTTGGTCCAGCCCGGAACCAGGCGCGGCACGTTGGAGCAGATGATCGGCTCGCGGAAGACGGTGCCGCCCAGGATGTTGCGGATCGTGCCGTTGGGCGACTTCCACATCTTCTTGAGGTTGAATTCCTTGACGCGCTGCTTCGTCCGGAGTGATCGTCGCGCACTTGACGCCCACGCCATATTGCTTGATGGCATTGGCCGCATCGACCGTGACCTGATCTTCGGTCTTGTCGCGATATTCGACGCCCAGATCATAGTATTTCAGATCGATGTCGAGGTAGGGCAGGATCAGCTTTTCTTTGATGAACTGCCAGATGATCCGGGTCATCTCATCGCCGTCGAGTTCGACGACCGGGTTAGCGACCTTAATCTTTGCCATGTAATATTCTCCCGGGTGGGCGGGTAGCGTGAGGTTCTTGGGCGCTCTGGATTGCCACCCGGCGGGTCGGTTCAGGCGTCATTCGACGTGCCGGCTGGCGACGTGCCATTGGTTTTGACGGCGCGTCTTATAGCACCGACCATTGCTCATAAGAAGCCGCACTTGACGCCCAGCGGTCTCGAGTCGCAGGGGGCGGCGCTCACAGCCACTTGGTATCGGGGCTGATCACCGGTTCCGGCTGGGCCGACAGCGCCGGCAGCACGTCCTCGATCCGGTTGACCACGGTGAACAGCTTGCGGTGCGCCGGTTGTGCGAACCCCTGGCCGATCATGTGGTCCAGCACTCCTTCCAGCGCGTCCCAGTAGCCGTCGATATTGGCGACGACGATCGGCTTGTCGTGGAGGCGGAGCTGCTTCCAGGTCAGGATCTCGAAGGTCTCGTCCAGCGTGCCGAGACCGCCGGGCAGCACGACGAAGGCGTCGGACCGGTCGACCATCATGCGCTTGCGGGTATGCATGCTGTCGACCACCAGCAGCTCGGTCAGGCCGGTATGCTCGACCTCCAGCACCTGGATGTGCTCGGGAATGATGCCGACCACCGAACCGCCCGCCGCCAGGGTGGCGTCGGCGACGATCCCCATCAGGCCGACGCGGCCGCCGCCATAGACCAGCTGGTGGCCGTTCTGCCCCAGCAGCGTGCCGAGCTGGTGGGCGGCGTCCTTATAGGTGTCGCTGACCCGGCGCGGATGAGCCGCAATAAACACAAACTGAGAAGACGTCCTTCATTCCATCACCTTTGCGGACCGGGGCGGTCGGGACGCCTGTTCCCAAGGCCCTCGCCACCCGCGGTCGATCCCGTCTGTCACGCTTAGCGTCTCACGGTCGCGCGTCCACGCCAAGCGCCAGCGTGACGCTCCGTGGGATCAACACACTTCAGGGATGTCCGCTCCCTGCCTTTCGCGCCGATAGAGTGCCGCCCATGCGGTCCCCATCCGGTGCGACATGATTCCGGCAAAGATTATTTCGGCGGACAAAGCGATGGCTATTGACGTAACTTCTTCGCATTCTGATCTGGACTGAATAACCATCCGATCGTCCACCGGCGGAATTGGCGGTTTCTGGTCTGGTCTGCCGGCGGACAGGAAGCGGGGCGGCTGTGCAGAGAGCGCTCATCATCGGTGGCATCGGCGTCGCGTTCCTTGGCGCGGCGTATATCCTGACTTCGGCCAATCAGGCCGACCCGCCCGAGGTGGCGGCCCTGACCTCGCCCCAGTCTCGCCGAACCGCAGCCGCAGCAAGCGACGCGCCCAGCCGACGGCCGCTCCCAGCGCCGCCGCGCCGGCGACGCCGCCGCAGGCGCCTCCGCAGACCCCGGCGGCTTCCAGGCTTCCCGCCCAGTTCCCGTGCCCACCTTCGACGTCGTCCGCGTCAATCCGCAGGGCAACGCCGTGATCGCCGGCCGGGCGGAACCCCATGCCCTCGTCACCGTCCTGGACGGCGGCCGGCCGATCGGGCGGGCGACGGCCGACCAGCGCGGCGAATGGGTCCTGCTTCCCGAAAAACCGCTCGAACCCGGCGGCCGGCAGCTCAGCCTGTCGGCAAAGCTGCCGGACTGCGGCGGAAGCCCTGCAGTCCAGCGACATCGTCGTGCTGGTCGTCCCGGAACCGGCGAAGGATGTCGCGGGACAGCCGGCTGCCGAACGTTCCGGCGCGCTGGCGCTTGCCGTTCCCAGGGACGGCACCGGCCCCGCGGCGCTGCTCCAGGCGCCGCCGGCGTTCGGCGGCAAGCGCGTGGCCTCCTCCGGCAACGCGGTTCCGGCCACTGGGAGCGGCCTTGCTTCCTCCGGGCGGCGTGACGGTCGATGTCGTCGATTACGGTGCCGATGGCCGGGTCAATATCGGCGGGCACGCGCCGCCAACGCCCGGATACAGGTCTATCTGGACAATATGCTGATCGGCCACTCCGTTTCCAACGCCGAGGGGCGCTGGGGGCTGACGCCCGATCAGCCGGTCCGTCCCGGCCGCTATACCCTGCGGGCCGACCATGTCTCCGGCGACGGCCGGGTCAGCGCCCGCGCGGAGATTCCGTTCCAGATGGCCGATCAGGCCGCATCGAACCTTCCGGCCGGCCAGAACATCGTGGTCCAGCCCGGCGCCAGCCTGTGGCGCATCGCCCGGCGGACCTATGGCGACGGCATCCGCTTCAGCCTGATCTATGAGGCGAACCAGACCCAGATCCGCGATCCCGACCTGATCTATCCGGGCCAGATCTTCACCGTTCCCCAGGTGAACTGACCCCTGACTCCTGACCCGTCAGAGGAAATCGGACAGGATGCGCAGGTAGGGCCGGACCTCCTGAAGGAACTGGACGGTTTCATACACCACGCCGGTGACGTCGATATGCTCATCGACATGCGACTCGCCGATCACCAGGATCTTCTGGCCGCCGTCCAGCACGAAGCAGGAGCGCTCCAGATGCTGGGTGGCGCGCAGGATCGCCAGGACGTCGCGGCGGCGCTGGGGCGATTGCGCCGTGTAGGGCACCCAGCCAAGCTCCGCCCAGATCCGGAACCGGCTGCCGTCGCCGACCGGATCGATCGAGACGTGGTACAGCACGTCGTCGATCACGAAACGCTGCTTCGACGGGGCCGGGGTGGCGGCGATGCCGAGCAGGCCGTCCGCGTTGACATGGACGGTGCCCAGCCGGAGCGGCAGAGCCGCCTGGGATACTTCAGCAAGAGGCTGCATTCGATCACTCGCCCGTCCCGGAAACACCGCGTGGGAAAAAGGAATGGCCGCATCAACCCGCGGCCCTGGCGCGGCAGAATCACGTTTCGCGACTTAATATGCGGTAAATACGCCATCCAAACCGGTTGCGCTGGTTTGCATTGCCTCTCCGGTGTCATAAGTAACGGGGTCCGGCGCGCTCGATCACGCCTGACCAACTAGATTCACCGCCGCCAGCCCACCGCAGGAACAAGCCTCCGACCATGTCCGCACTGCAATCCGTCGTCGTTCCGATCAACCGGGCCGGTTGGCCCTTCATCGCGGTGTTCGCCGCAGTCACCGCCGTCCTTGCCTTCATCGCCCAGCCTCTGGGATGGGTCGGAGCGATCCTGACCGCATGGTGCGTCTATTTCTTCCGCGATCCCGACCGCGTGGTGCCGACCCGTCCGGGCCTGCTGGTCAGCCCGGCGGACGGGACGGTCCAGATGATCGTGCCGGCGGTGCCGCCGCCGGAGCTTGGCATGGGCGACCAGCCCCGCCTGCGCGTCAGCATCTTCCTCAATGTCTTCAACGTTCACGTCAACCGGACGCCGGCCGCCGGCACGGTCGAGGCCGCGGCCTACCACAAGGGCAAGTTCCTCAACGCGGCGCTGGACAAGGCGAGCGAGGAGAACGAGCGGATGGCGATCCGCCTGCGCCTGGAAGACGGCCGGGAGATCGCCTTCGTCCAGATCGCCGGCCTCGTCGCCCGGCGCATCATCTGCCACCTGAAGCCGGGCCAGACCGTCACCGCCGGCGAGCGCTACGGCCTGATCCGCTTCGGCAGCCGGACCGACATCTACCTGCCGGACGGCGTCCATCCCCAGGTGATCGTCGGCCAGACCACCATCGGAGGCGAAACCATCATCGCCGACCTGAACTCGACCGAGCCGGCCCGGCTTGGGGAGGTGCGCTGACATGAACATCCGAAGCGAACGTACCCGCCGGCGGAACCGTCCGCCGCGCCTGCGCGGTCTGTCGCTCAACCGGCTGCTGCCGAACATGCTGACCATGCTGGCGCTGTGCGCCGGGGTCACGGCCATGCGGTTCGCCATCCAGGGACGGTTCGAGGCCGCCGTGGTGTCGATCATGGTCGCGGCGGTGCTCGACGCGCTGGATGGCAGGATCGCCCGCCTGCTCAACGGTCAGAGCAAATTCGGCGAGGAACTGGACAGCCTGTCCGACGTGGTCAGCTTCGGCGTCGCTCCGGCCATCACCCTGTACCTGTGGGTCCTGGCCGGGGCCGGAACGCCGGGCTGGATCGCGGTCCTGGCGTTCAGCGTCTGCGCGGCATTGCGGCTCGCCCGGTTCAACAGCAAGCTCGGCGACAGCGACCTGCCGCCCTACGCCTACAACTATTTCACCGGCGTGCCCGCTCCGGCGGCGGCGGGGCTCGTGCTGCTGCCGCTGGTGTTCTCGTTCGAAGCCGGCACCACCGTGTTCGGCCATCCCGTGTTCGTCGGGCTATGGGCGGGCGCCATCGCATTGCTGATGGTCAGCCAGTTGCCGACCTTCTCGTTCAAGGGCATCCGGGTCCCGCAGAAATTCGTCATCCCCGTTCTGGCCGGCGTCGGCCTGATCGCCGCCATGCTCGTCAGCACGCCCTGGCTGACGCTGGCGATGATCGGCATCGCTTATCTGATCAGCCTGCCGTTCAGCTTCCGCCAGTACCGCCGGCTGAGACGCGAAGCCGAAAAGCTTCACGCCGCCGCTGCCGCCGCGGCGCCGGAAGAAGAGGACGAAGCCGGCCCGTTCTCGCCGGAAACCCGCTGACGGCGGGCCGGAGCTCAGCGATGCTCGACGCCCGCCTGCGCCGCCTGATCGATCCGCCCCTGGACCGCATCGGCGCCGCCCTCGGGCGGCGCGGGATCGGGGCCGATGCGGTGACGCTGGCGGGCTTCGCCGTCGGAGTCGCCTCGTTTCCCGCGCTGGCGATGCAGGCCTATACGGCGGCCCTCGCCCTGATCCTGCTCAACCGCGTGATGGACGGGCTGGACGGAGCGGTCGCGCGCCATGCCGGCGCCACCGACTTCGGCGGCTACCTGGATATCGTCTGCGACTTCCTGTTCTATTCGGGCGTGGTGTTCTTCTTCGCGGTGGGCCGGCCGGAACAGGCGCTCCCCGCCGCGTTCCTGATCTTCAGCTTCGTCGGCACCGGATCGTCGTTCCTGGCCTATGCGATCTTCGCCGCCAAGCGCGGCATCACCACCGACATCCGGGGCGCCAAGTCCCTCTACTATATCGGCGGCCTGACCGAGGGTACCGAAACCATCGCGCTGTTCGTAGCACTCTGCCTGTTCCCCGACGCCTTCCCATGGCTCGCCTGGGGCTTCGGCGCGCTGTGCTGGATCACCACCGCCGCCCGCGTCACGGCGGCGGCCGCGCACCTTCCGACCCTGAAATCAGCCCTGAACGCAGTTGAAGGCCGAAACCCTGCTGTTGCGGTACTCGTTCTCGTACCGCTCGACCAGCGCCGCGGTGCGCCCCCAGGTGCGGCAAACCCCATCCGCGTCGGTATCGATCGCCTCTTCCGGAGCGCTGTCGGCCGGATGGGTGATGGTGACCGCCGCCGGCAGCCGCATCGGCGGCTCATCCAGCGTGCCGCACGCGGTCAGCGCCACGGCGCTCAGAAGCAGGGCAAGCAGCGGCGCCCGCATCGCTCAGGCGCCTTCGCCGAACGACTCGGGCGCCACTTCCACCAGATCGCCACGGCTTTCCAGCGCTTCGACCACCTTCTGCCAGTGTCCCGTATCGGGCAGGTCGAGCGTCACCGTCGTCAGACCCTCCTCGCCGGAATGGCTGGCGGTCTGTCCGGCCTGCCCGAAACGCTCCTCGACATCGTGGAGCACCGAGCTTTCCAGCCCTTCGTTCCGCCCGCCCTCATAGCTGTAGATGATCTTCATGGACGCTCTCCCTGATCCGCTGCCAGTCCCCGGTCGGCTCCATCCTAGTCCCGCCCGTGAACCTGCGCCGGCGGACTGGTCGCCTCCACGGCGGTGAAGGTCTCCAGGATCTTATATGTATGCTCGGCGCCCTTCGGCACCGCCCAGCTATCGCCCGGCTCCAGCTTGATCATCTGTCCTTCGATGTGAAGCTCGGCGCTGCCGGAGATGACGTAGCCGACCGTCTCATAGTCGCGGCGGGACGGCGGCTTGGCGTCGGCCGGCGGTTCGTCCTGCCACAGGCGCATCGACAGGGTCTTGCCGGAAGCCAGATATTTCTGGCCCTGGTCACCCTTGGGGGAATGGGCGGAATCAACCTTCATGCACGGTCGTGTCGGCCATGGGGACCTCCTCGGTCTGGCGTGATCGGACGATGTCCGGACCCTGACGACAACATGACCCGCCCGGCGTGGTTCCGCCCTCAGCCAACCGTAACCCGGTCGAAATCCGCCGCCACCCGCACATTCCCGAAACCCGCCCTGGCCTCCGCCTCCACCACTCCCCTGGCGATACCGGTTGGACTGATGGTTCAGCCAAAGCTCCCCGACCCCGGCGTCCCGCGCCAGCCGCGGTCGCCTGACCGACGGTCAGGTGGCTCCGGGCCTCCGCCTTGTCCGCGTCGGCATTCAGGAACGTCGCCTCGATCACCAGCAGATCGACGCCCCGGACATGCTCCAGCAGGTCGTCGGTGCTCTCGCAGTCGCCGACCACCGCGATCCGGGTGCCGCGCCGCTCCGGCCCCAGCACTTCCTCAGGCTCGACCCGCCGCCCGTCCGCCAGGGTGACCGCTTGCCCGCGCGCCAGCAGGCCGCGCTCCTCCCCCTCCGGCACGCCAAGCTCCGCCAGCCGTTCGCCGTTCAGCGGCTGGCGCGGCGTCTCCTCGAACAGGAAGCCGAAGCAGTCGGGCGCCGCATGCCGGACCGGAAAAGCCGACACCTTCAGGTCCGGCACGGTGAAGACCGGGCCGGCCGACAGCTCGACCCAGTCCAGCCGCATGCGCGGCGGGCCGTCCGGCCAGACGATATCCTCCAGCAGCCGGCGCGCCAGCCGCAAGGGGGCCGGGCCGGCATGGATCGCCAGCCTGTCGGTGCTGCGCCACAGGTTGAGCGTCCCCGCCAGACCGCCCAGCCCCAGCAGGTGATCCAGGTGCCCATGGGTCAGCAGGACCTTGTCCAGCCGCCGGAATCCCAGCCCGCTGGTCATCAGCTGGCGCTGGGTTCCCTCGCCGCAATCGATCAGGAAACGGTGGCGTCCATGCTCCACCAGCAGGGACGAAAGACCGCGGTCCATGGTGGGGACGCTTGCCGCGGTGCCCAGAAAGGTGATCTCGAACATGGGCGGCAGCTTAACATATCGGGCCGCGATGTTGCGCCCGCCGTGCCGGTCCCCCACAATCGGCAGTGAACAATCGGCAGTAAGGAACGGTCGGACGGAACCGACCGAAGGGACGGGCGACGCGCGGTGATTCATTCCTGGTACGCAATTCTGCTGGGCTGTGCGGTCTTCGGTTTCGGCGGCTTCCAGTTCATGCTCATCCGCACGGGCCTGTGGTCCACCGCACCCTATGAGGCGGCCGGGCTGACCGTCACGCTGGCCGTGCCGCCGGTCGTGACGGGCCTGCTGGCGTTCCGCATCGGTCTCCGCCGGCTCGGGCGCGATGTTCGCGGCGCGTCCGGACAGCGAGCACGAGCAGGTCATGATCCGCATCCTGCTGGTCAGCCTGAACCTCGCCTATGTGCTGGTGCTGATCCTGGCCGGCGGCCCATGCCGGAACCTCGCCGAAACCTTCATCGGATCGGTGCTGATCCTGCCGCCGAGCTTCGCCGGTACGTGGCTGCTGCTGGTCCTGCTGATGCTCGCACCCGGCGCCGTCGGTCCCCCGGCGGGTCCTGGGCAATCTGCTCGACATGTCCATGGTCAGCGCCTTTCTCTGGTCGGCGGCGCCATGGCGGCGCCCTGGTACCTGATCTATCTCTGGGTGACGTTCGGCAACGGCTTCCGCTACGGCACCCGGTTCCTGGATGTCGTCGGCCGTCCTCGGCGCCGCCAGCTTCGCCCTGGTGATCCATGTCACCCCCGTCTGGCGGGAAATCCCGTATGTCGCCTACGGCCTGCTGGCGGCGCTGGTGGTGCTGCCGGCCTATGTCGTCCGCCTGATCCGCCAGTTGACGGAGGCGAAGGCGCAGGCCGAAGCCGCCAACCGCGCCAAGGGCCGGTTCCTCGCGACCGTCAGCCACGAACTGCGGACGCCGCTGACCGCCATCATCGGCATGGGCGACATGATGATGAACACCCGCCTGGACGGCGAGCAGCGCGAGATGGCGGCCACCGTCAACGCATCGGCCCGGCAATTGCTGTCGCTGATCACGGACGTGCTCGATTTCTCGCAGCTTGAGGAAGCCAAGCTGACCATCGATCAGGCGCCGTTCGATCTTCACCGCGTGCTCTACAACACCCGGCTGATGCTGCGCGGGCAGGCCAGGATGAAGCGGCTGGCGCTGCGGCTGGTGATCGATGCGGATGTGCCCCGCCGGATCGTCGGCGACGACCGCCGGCTTCAGCAGGCTTTGACCAACCTGCTGGCCAATGCCGTCAAGTTCACCGAACGGGGCGCCGTCACCCTGTCGGTCCGTCTGTCAGGCGTCTGACCCGACGGCCGCCGAACGGGCCGTGCTGGAATTCCGGGTCAGCGACACCGGCATCGGCATAGCGCCCCAGCATCTCGACCGGATTTTCGACCGCTTCACCCAGGCGGAGGACGATATCAACCGCCGCTACGGCGGCACCGGCCTCGGCCTCGCGATCTCGCGCCAGCTTGTCGAACTGATGGGCGGCGCCATCGGCGTCTCCAGCGAGCTTCATCGCGGCAGCGAATTCTGGATCACCTTGCCCTGCCGCCCGGCCAAGCCGGAGCCGGACCCGAGCCGCTCAATCCGGCCGCCGCCGTGACGCCCCTGCTGGTGACCGCCGGCGCCGCGGCGCAGATGGCCGGCATCCGCTCCGGCCTCGGCCCCCATGCCGAAATCGCCGATTCGGTCGAGGCCGATACCCTCCTCTCGGATATCCTGCGCGAACTCGGACAGCGTGACGCCGGTGCTTCTGATCCCGGTCGGAGGCGCTGGACGATCCGTCCATCCGGGCTGGAAACATGGCTCGAGTCGGGCAACGGCGTGGAGCGCTCGATCTCCGATCCTGATGGGAGCATCGGCGCTGGAAGCGGCAAGGCGCTGCCGGGGATGGCTCAGCGAACTGGTGCTGACCTGCCCGATGGAGGCGGCGCGGGCGGCGCAGGCGCTGGCCGCCGCGCGCGGGCTGGCCGGCATCGCGGCCGGCGCCGTCCGCTCCCGCCGCCGAGTCGGTCGCCGCCGCCAAACGCCGGCGCATCCTCGTGGCGGAGGACAATGCGATCAACCGCCGGGTGATCGAGAAGATCCTGCAGCGTGCCGGCCATGACGCGATCTTCGCCGCCGACGGCGACGAGGCGCTGGATCTGCTCGACCGCATGCAGTTCGATATCGTGCTGATGGACATGAACATGCCGGCCATCAGCGGGCTGGATGTCGCCCGCATGTACCGGTTCACCCACACCGACCGCCCGCATCTGCCGATCGTGGCCTTGACCGCCGAGGCGACCGAAGCGGCCCGCCGGCAATGCGCCGATGCCGGGCATGGACGCGTTCCTGACCAAGCCGGTCGATCCGAAAGCCCTGTTCGCGACCATCGACCGGCTGGTCGGCGGCCGAGCCGGTCCCAGCCCGGCCAGCTCCAGGCCGGAGCCTGGCGTCCGGCGACTGCTCCATCCCGATCCGTCGCCGCTGCCTGGATCCTGCCGACCTGACCGATCCCGGCGTCGAACGAACCCAGCATCGACGTCGCGGCTTTGGACAAGCTGCGCTCGGTCGATGACGATCCGGCGTTCATCACGCAGATCGCGGACGAATTCCTGCATGATGGGGAGGAGTTGCTGATCGAGCTGGAGCATTCCTGGGCCTGCGGCGATCTCTACGCCTTCAAGGACCATGCCCACTCGCTGCGCAGCAGCGCATCGTATGTCGGCGCCAGCCGGATGGTGCGTCTTCTGCTGTATTGCCGCGACGTATCGCGGGAAACACTGGCGGAGGAAGGATACCACCGCGTCCGGGAAATCCAGGCCGAGTTCGCCCGCGTTCGCACGGCACTTCGCGAACTCGCCTGAAATCAGTCGCCGCAGCCGGTCATGGCCAGATCTTCCACGCCGGATTCCGCGCGGGCGCGGCGGCGGCCCTGGGCCGCGACCAGCCGCTCCATCATCTTCAGGTCCGATCGGGCTCAGCGTCATCGCGGTATCGACCCACAGGTCGGTGATGCCGTTCAGATCCTGCAGGGTGATCGGGTTGACCCGCTGGCGCGCCTGAAAGATCGCCCGGTGGGCGGCGTGGCGGCGCGCGTTCTTGCGCACATAGTCGTTGAGCGCCTCTTCGCCCTGGCCGTCCTCGGCCAGCACATCGACGATGCCCATGTCATACAGTTCGGCGCCGGTATAGATGCGGCCGCTCATGATCATGCGTTCGGCCGTCGCGGCATTGGTCCGGCGGGCGATGAAGTTGTAGGCGCCCATGCCGGGGAAAAGGTTGAACATGATCTCCGGCAGGCCGAACTTGGCGCTCCGCTCGGCGATGATGACGTTGCTCGACAGCGCCGCTTCGAACCCGCCGCCCAGGGCGTCGCCCTGCACCAGCGACATGGTGATGATCGGCAGGTCGAGCGCCATCGAGTTGGCATGGACCTCGGCGACGCAGGCGCGGGCATAGGCCGTCAGAGCCGCCCGGTCGCGCCGCCGGATCAGTTCGGCGAACAGGTGAAGGTCGCCGCCCAGGTTGAAGATACCCGGCATGCGGGACGCCCAGGACCATGTACTTCACCTGCGGTCGTCCTGGCTGCCCGGCGGCGTCCGGCCGGGACGCCAGCAACTGCCGCATCCGGCGCAGTTCGCTCAGGACCTCCGGCGTGAAGCTGGGCCGGTTGCTGAACTGGAAACGGCACCAGAAAACCCCCGTATTGGCGTCGAAATCGAGATCCAGTTCCCGGAACTGGCCATCAAGCTGAACAGGAGCCCGCCGCGGCTGATCCCGAAGGCCAGAATTGCCATCAATTTTAACTGAATTGTTCAGAGTGGCGGCAATCTGTTCGAGCATGATTATCTCCATCACTTCAGTATTGTGGAAAGCGACGGCCGGGTCCGGTTCCAATCGCCAAGGACAGGGTAACGCAGGTCTCATCCGATATTTTGGGGTATAAGCCTAAGAAAATGTTAATTTGATCTATTTTGCTATAGCTTGGCTTTGATTTATCGAGAGCGATCGTTCTAGACTTAATGAGTAAGGATTACGGGCAGTATGGTATTTACTTTCGGTAAAGTTTTATGAAGCCATCATGGGTCGAACCTGTGTGTGAGTTGATCCCGGTCATGTCACGATGAATGGCTTGGCGTACTATTGTAGACCTCAATCGGGAATACCAGCACAGAGGGACAGGCATTAGGGTGAGTTGCTTGAGGGTTTCCCTTTCAGAAACCGGGGTCTCGATCCTGGGCGCCGAGGTCTTCATCATCGATGACCGCAGCGTCAACCGGAAGATTCTGACCAAATTCGCCTCCTCCGTGGGTGACGACATCACCGTCTCCGCCTTTCCCAATCCGGTGGATGCGCTGGAGGCCTGTGCCCGGACGGTGCCCGACCTCGTCATCACCGATTTCAAGATGCCGCTGATGGACGGGGCCGGCTTCATCCGGAACCTGCGCGGGCGGGTCAGCACCGCCGACGTGCCGGTGATCGTCGTGACCGCTTACGAGGACCACGAGATCCGCCGCGAAGCGCTGGAGGCGGGCGCCACCGACTTCATCCTGAGCCCCGTCGATCCGTGGGAGTTCCAGACCCGTGCCCGCAACCTGCTGCGCCTGCGCGCCCAGCAACTGGTGATCCACCGCCAGACCGTGCGGGAGAGCGAGGAGCGTTTCCGCCTTCTGGTGGAAGGGGTGCGCGACTACGCCATCGTCATGCTCGACCCCGCCGGTCAGGTGACCAGCTGGAACACCGGGGCCGAGCGGCTGCTGGGCTATTCGGAAGCGGAGATCCTGGGCCAGCCCGCGTGGCTGCTCGATCCGGCGGATGGGGCCGGCGCCGGCTCCGTCCGGCGTCGCGGCCATGCTGAAGACCGCCGCGTCCGACGGCAGCGTCCATGGCGAGCATGTCAGGGTGCGCAAGGACGGCACCCGCTTCCACGCCGATATCCTGGTGACATCCATGCGCGACGACGCCGGCCGGCTGGCCGGCTTCTCCATGGTGACGCACGACATAACGACCCGCCGCGACATGGAGAGCGCGTTGCGTGACGCCCTGGCCGAAAGTCAGGTGCTCCTGCGTGAACTTCACCATCGCGTGCGCAACAACCTTCAGGTCATCAGCACCGTCCTCTATCTCCAGACCATCGGCATGCCGGAAGGGGAGTTGCGGCACGGATTCCGCCGCACCCAGCAGCGCATCGACGGCCTTGGGCCTGCTGTTCCGCAATCTGCTTGGGCCAAGCCGGATCACCAGCGTCCAGTTCGACTCTTATCTGGTCGATCTCTGCACCAGTCTGGTCAGCGGCTTCGACGCCGCCCGGCAGCTTCGGCGCGGCGGTCGATGTCGGCGCCTTGTCGCTGGAACTCGACATGGCCGGGCCGCTTGGCCTCGTGATCGGTGAGATCCTGTTCACGGCTTCGGAATTCGCGGCTCCGCCTGACGCTCTGTCCCCTGACGACATCCCGATCCCGAAGATGGTCCGAATGCCGGGAACGGGCTTGGAGGTATCGATCCGCCCCGACGGAACCGGACTGGTCCTGCATTTCGAATTCGACCGTCAGCCGGCGGCATCCGGGCCGTTCCAGATCGGCGGCCACTCCGCCTTGGGGTCTACGGTCATGTCGGCGCTCGTCAACCAGCTCGATGCCCGGTTGACCATGCGCGAGGACGGTGATCGCGTAGGGATTTCGCTGGCGTTGCCGCGCACGCTGTTCGAGTTCGGCTGAAATCCTGTTGACTTAAATCAAATACAATATAATTTGCGCGGCACTATACCGTTGCGGGTAGCAAGGGGAGTGATCGCATGGCACGACCGACTGCCGCCCCCACCGGGCGCGAACGGATGTTCGGCGAAGATGAAATCATCGTCAGCAAGACCGATCTCCAGGGCAGGATCACCTACGCCAACTCTGTTTTCCTGAGGGTTGCGGGCTATGCGGAGGAAGACGTTCTCGGCCAGCCGCACAGCATGATCCGCCATCCCGGCATGCCGCGCGCCGTCTTCAAGCTGCTTTGGGAAACGATCGCGGGCGGCAGGGAAATCTTCGCCTACGTCAAGAACATGGCGCGCGACGGCGACCATTACTGGGTCTTCGCCCATGTGACGCCCAGCTTCGACTCCAGCGGCGCCATCACCGGCTATCACTCGTTCCGGCGCTGGGCGCGGCGCGACGCCGTCGCGGCGGCGCAAGGTCTTTACGACAGGATGATCGAGATCGAGACCAACACCGCCGACCGGCGGGAGGGCATCGCGGCTTCGACGGCGCTGCTCCTGAAGGTCCTGGAGCAGAAGGGGTGTGACTATGACACGTTCGTCCTCTCTCTCTAGGATCAGGCGGCTCAGCCTCGCGGCGGCGCTGATCGCGGCGGCGGGCATCCTCGCTGCCGTTCCTCACGGAACCGGCGTCGGCGTGGTGGCTGGCGGTGCCCTCGCTCCTGCTGCTGCCGGCGGCGCTCGCGATCGTCGTCCTGGTCGGCCGGGTCGAGCGGGCGATAGCGCAGGCCCTGGCGGTCTGCGACGAATCGGCGGTCGGCAATTACGACCGCCGCATCACGGCGGTGCCGGAAGGGGGTCTCTCGGCACCCTGTTCCTGCGGGTCAACGACGTGCTGGATCTGGCGGACTGCTTCAGCCGGGAGGTCGGAGCGGCGATGGATCACGCCAGCCGCAAGCTCTATTACCGCAAGGTCACGGTGACCGGCCTGAAAGGCTGCTACCGCTCGGTGGCCGAAACGATCAACCGCTCCGTCGATGACATGGCCGAACGCGACCGGGTACTGGCCGAGGTCGAGCACGACATCACCGATCTGGTCGAAGCGGCGTCGCGCGGCGATTTCGCCCGCCGGCTCAAGCCCGCCGACGGCTCCATGGCCCGGCTGTGCAACGGCATCAACGATCTGACCGCGACCATCCGCTCCAGTCTGGCGGCGATCGACGGCGTGCTCTCGGCGATCTCGCACGGCGATCTCGGCCGCCGGATCGAAGACGATTTCCAGGGCGTCTTCGCGACGATCAAGGCCAACACGAACCGCATGGCCGACGAACTGGCGCGGATCGTCGCCGAGATCGGCGACGCCGCCGACAGCATCGATGAGACCGCTTCCGGTGTCGCCGATGGCAGCCGCGCGCTGTCGGGCAGCACGGAAAATCAGGCGGAGCATCTGGAGCGCACGGCGGCCGCCATGCAGCAGCTCACCGCCTCGGTGCGCAGCAATGCGGAGAACGCGGCGGAAGTCACCCGCGCGGTCGATGAGGCCCGCAGCCTTGCCGGATCGGCCGGGAAGGTGGCGGGCGACGCCGTCGGCGCCATGCACAGGATCGAGCAGTCGTCCAAGCGGGTGACCGATATCATCGGCCTGATGGACGAGATAGCCTTCCAGACCAACCTGCTGGCCCTGAACGCCGCCGTGGAGGCCGCCCGTGCCGGCGAGGAGGGCAGGGGCTTCGCCGTGGTCGCGGCGGAGGTCCGCATGCTGGCGCGCCGCGCCGCCGACGCGTCCGGCGACATCAAGCGCCTGCTTCAGGAAAGCGGCAGTCAGGTCGCCAGCGGCGTGGACCTCGTGACCGCCGCCGGCCGTGCCCTGGACGAGATCGCCTCGGCGGTCACGATCGTCGCCGACCGGACCATCGGCATCGTCAGCGCCACCCGCGAGCAGGCGATCGGCCTTGAGCAGATCAACGGCGCCGTCGCCGACATGGACACGATGACGCAGAGCAACGCCGATCTTGCCGACCAGAGCGCCGAAGCCGCCCGCACCCTTACCGGTCAAGCCGGCCATCTCAGCGACCTTATGGCCTTTTTCCGCCGCGATGCCGGATATGGGGCGGAGAGCGGGGCCGTCCGGAAAAAACAGGTGCGTTAAGTTTTCATCTGGACAGCCATCGTGCAGTCTCCCATATAAGGCGCCTCCCACACGGAACGGCCCGGTCAAAAGCTGGACAAGACCAAGTGGGGCTCTTATATAGGTCGAGTATTCGGCCGGCGGCAGATGGGTCAGCTTAAGTAAGGCGGAGTCAACTGTTGACGGAAGTAAAGCTCCGCATCTATATAAGTTCGGCATCCAGACTTCGGTTTGGATGCGAGTGACTGAAAAAAGTTTCGCCGAATAGCTTGACAGAGGCGGTTCGGACGGCTAGATAGAGAACACGAACGGCGGACAACGCTTCGCCGGTTCAACGGTTCTCCCGGGACAAGACGATAGATCGCCGCCCCAAGATGATTGGGCGGTT